>NZ_BDCE01000027.1 GCF_001613345.1 Nocardia uniformis NBRC 13702
AAGAACATGCCGGGATGACGGGTGCCGTACCGAAACCGCCCTTCAACCCCGGTAATCACCTTCGCCGGTTTCCAACAGCCGCTTGGGGTGCATGCCATTCACCTGACCGATGAACGGCGGGTGGATGCTGTAACCCAGCATGCGGCGAATGTCCTCACTGACGGTGCGGACGATCTCGTGCGGCGTGGACAGGGTGAACGCTTCCTGCGGGCGCAGCCAGGGTTCGCAGTACTGGGCGGTGAGCGCGAGGCGAGGGTTCGGCGACCGGTTCGCGCCACCGCCGTGCCAGAGGGTACCGAGGAAGAACACGCAGGAACCCGCGGGCATAACCACCGGGATGCGCTCTTCCGTATCGATCGGCAGCCGATTGCCCCATTCCTGACTGCCCGGGACAATTTCGGTGGCACCATTGTCGGCGGTGAAATCGTCTATGGCCCAAATGGTTGCGGCACTGAGCGCCTGGCGCGGACGCGGTAGCGGATAGAAGCCGTCATCGGTATGCAGCATCTGCGCGGACTCGCCCGGCCGAATATTGATCACCTGCAGCATGGACAGCAGATAGTTGGGCATGAGCAGGCGATCCAGCAGCGCCAGCACGCGCGGGTGCTCGACCACGCGGTCACAGCTGCGCGTCTTATTGAGGACGCTGTAGATCCGTTGCGTCGCATGGCCTTCGAAGTTGTTGCGGCCGGTCCGGTCGAGCAGGGGTTCGACATCGGTGCGGATCGCGCGCAGTTCGTCGGGGCTCAGCAGGTTCTCCAGCACCACGTAGCCGTCGCGGTGGAGAGCGGCCAGATCCGCGTCCGCGATGGCCGGATCCACCGTATTTCCACTGCTTTCGGTGCGGCGGTACTTCCCGGCGAGGTCGCCGACCAGATCGACAACCGATGACACCTCGGCGCTCATGACGCCCTCCGATCCATAACATAACTCGGTTCTGTTATTGTTCGACTGTGGCACGCGCACCGGTAGGACGTCAACAGTTACTCGACGCGGCCCGCGCCGAACTGCTCGAGGGCAATGGCACGGTCGATCTGCACTCGCTCAAACGCCGCTCCGGGCTCAGTACCGGCGCGCTCTATCACCACTTCGGCTCCAAAGCCGGTCTGCTGGTTGCCGTGTACGAGCAATTCCACGCCGGACTGGTGGCGGCCATTGCCGATGACACCCTGCCCGACGCGCAGCACTGGAGTGCGCGAGAACGCGCCCGCACCCGCAATTTCGTCGCCTACCATTTCGGCGACCCCCTGGCCGGGCTCCTGCTCCACCGCATTGCCGTGGAGCCGGAGGTCGCGGAATTGGAAGCCGGTGCACTGGCTCGGCTCATGGCCGCGGCGGGCCGCAATATCCGCCAGGGCCAGCTCGATGGCGATATCGACGCCCAGATAGACGCGGAGCTGGCGGGTTCCTGCATTATCGGAGCACTCCGCTTCGGCATCGCCGATCTCCTACGCCGCGATCCGCGCCCGTCGATCGACGAAGCGACCGAACGACTCTGGGGCGTGATCGCGGGCGCGCTCACCTTCCGATGACCAGTCAGCCGCGGCCGTGACGCTCCTCGTACGCGGCCCGTTCGACGGCGGCGCGCTGCCGTTCCCTGATATCGGCGAGTTCCGGATCCAAGCCGTGCTGAATCAGCCGGTGCCGCCGGTAGACGTACATGAGCGCGATGGTGAAGAAGATGAGCGGTAGATACAGCAGCGCCATCATCGACAATCCGACCCACAGCGGACCCGGTATCAAGAGGAATACGCACAGCAGCGGAATCACGGGGACCAGAAAGCGCAGCAGGTAGCGGCGCGCGGCCCCCGGCCCGGTCAGGTCGTTGCGCACCCAGTCGAGCATCGACGACGGCAACCGCGCCCCGCAGATATAGCGCACCCGCTGCATCGGATTGGGTGTCTGGCCACTCATTCGCTCTCCTTCTCCGCGGCCCGCCGAGCGGCCCGATTGACGCGCGCGAGCACATCGCGCAACTCTTCCAGATCGGCCAGGCTCACCCCGAGCCGTGCCACCACGGCGGGTGGAATCCGCTCCGCGTCCCGCCGCAGCGCCCGCCCCGCGGCGGTCAAGTCGATCAGCAGCGTGCGCTCATCGCGCTGATCACGGCGGCGGGTAATGAGTCCGGCCGCCTCCAACCGCTTCAATAGCGGAGACAGCGTCGGCGAGTCCAATTCGATGGCCTCGGCAATGGCCTTGACCGACATCGGCGACTCCCCCCACAGCGCCAGCATCACCAGATACTGCGGATGGGTCAGCCCCAGCGGCTCCAGCAGTGGCCGGTACACCGCCAGCACCGAGCGATTCGCAATGGCCAGCGCGAAACACACCTGCCGGTCCAACCGCAGCGGATCGTCCACCACCCCATCGCGCTGTTCCACGAGGGAACCTTATCGCACTAATAGTTCGTGCACAAACTATCCGGGCGGGGGCCACCGGATAGCTAGGCCACCGATCCGGAGCCGCCGGAGTCGCCGTGGTGCCGTGGGAGATGTCCGGCGAGGTCGCTGATATTCAGGTGCGCGCCCGACATCCGCCCGCACCCGCGCGCTGCCTCGTAACGTAACCCGCATGAGTGAACGCATGGTGGTCATCGGCGGGGATGCGGCCGGAATGTCGGCGGCCTCGCAGGCCCGCAGACTGCGGCAGGCCGAGGAACTCGAGATCGTGGTGTTCGAGCGGGGACACTTCACCTCGTACTCGGCGTGCGGTATCCCCTACTGGGTGGGCGGCGATGTCGACGACCGGGACGACCTCATCGCCCGCACCCCCGAGGAGCACCGGGCGCGCGGTATCGACCTGCGCCTGCGCACCGAGGTGGTCGAGATCGACGTTCCCGGTCGTCGGGTGCGGGCGCGCGATCTGGAGACGGGGGCGCAATCGTGGACCGGGTACGACAAACTCGTGATCGCCACCGGCGCGACCCCGATCCGGCCACCGCTGCCCGGTATCGACGCGGCCGGGGTCCACGGCGTACAGACCCTCGACGATGGGCAGGCCCTCATCGACACCCTCGAGTCGATCGAGGGCAGACGCGCCGTCGTGGTGGGCGCGGGCTATATCGGCGTCGAAATGGCGGAGGCGTTGATCACTCGCGGCTACGACGTCACCATGATCAACCGTGGGGCGGAGCCAATGGCCACCCTCGATCCCGATATGGGTGTGTTGATTCGGAAGGCCATGGAGGGCATGGGCATTCGAGTCATCGGCGGTACCGAGGTAACGGCAGTCCGCACCGATGACGCGGGCCGGGTCCGCGCCGTCGCTACTGCCGACGACGAATACCCGGCCGATGTCGTCGTTTTCGGTATCGGCGTCCGCCCCGCCACCGATCTCGCACGCGCCGCCGGTCTACCCCTGGGCGCGTACGGCGGCCTGCTCACCGATCTGGCCATGCGGGTGCGTGGCCACGAGAACATTTGGGCCGGAGGTGATTGCGTGGAGGTGCTCGACCTGGTCTCGGGTTCCGAACGCCATATTCCGCTCGGCACCCACGCCAATAAGCACGGCCAGATCATCGGTTCCGGCGTCGGCGGCGATTACGCCACGTTCCCCGGTGTGGTCGGGACCGCCGTCAGCAAGGTGTGCGATTTGGAGGTCGCCCGAACTGGCTTGCGAGAGAAGGAAGCCCGCGCCGTGGGCTTGCAGTTCGTCACCGTTGTCATCGAATCCACCAGCCGCTCGGGCTATTTCCCCGGCACATCGCTCATGACGGTGAAAATGATCGCCGAACGCCGCACCGGCCGACTGCTCGGCGTGCAGATCGTCGGGCGCGAGGGTGCCGGTAAGCGCATCGATATCGCCGCCGTCGCGCTGACCACCCGGATGACCGTGGAGCAGATGGTCGCCCTCGATCTCGGCTACGCCCCGCCGTTCTCACCGGTCTGGGATCCGGTATTGGTGGCCGCCCGCAAGGCGGTAGCCGCGGTTCGGAAGGACTGCCGCGGTTGACGGCGACATTCGCGGCGGACGTCAATTGCCGGGTATTAGCTTACCCCGGTTGTATCGTCACAAACATGACGGAGAAGAAGCACATCGGACTGTTCGTCGGTGCGTTCATCTGCGCCGCCGTAGTTACATTGAACCCAGCCGCAGCCTGGGCTTCCGGTGACTCGGGGCCCAACGCACCCGCCGCCCCGGGGGCCGGCTCGCCGGGCAATCCCGCTGGCGGCGCTCCCGCAGTTCCCGAACGACCGATCCCGGTCCCCGACCGGGCCCCCGCAAGTCCGCCCAGCGCCGGAATCTGGTGCCCGACGTTCTGAATGCCAGTCATCGCAGTGAATGATCTTCGGTAGATTGCGGTTGTGAAGAAAGTTCCTTCGCCCGTCCCGACTCCGCCCCGCTCGCCTGCCCCGATCGACGAGATCGACCGGATACTGCTCGACGAGCTGGCGCGGGACGGGCGAATCACCAATAACGCGTTGGCCACGGCCGCCGGAATCGCACCGTCCACCTGTTTGGGCCGGGTGCGTGCACTGGTCGAGCGCGGCGTCATCCGCGGTTTCCACGCCGATATCGATCCCGCGGCCCTGGGACGCGATCTGCAAGCCATGATCGCCGTCCGGGTACACGCCGGGGCACGCAGCCATCTGGCCGAGTTCGGTGCGCAGATGGCGGCGCTACCGGAGGTGGAGAGCGTCTACTTCATCGCCGGTGCCGACGATTACCTCATTCACACCGCCACCGCGAATTCCGATGCGCTGCGCAGATTCGTCCTGGAGAACCTGAGCGCGCATCCGGCGGTCGCCTCCACCGAAACGATCCTCATCTTCGAACATGTGCGCCCGGGTGGACCCCATCGCGCGTCCTGATCAGGCCGCCAGGGTCCGTGCGGCGTAGCCGTGGGCCTCGGCGACCGATTCCGACAGCAGCACTCCGTCATGAGTACTCAGCCCCGCGGCCAGCCCGGCATCCGCCGTTGTCGCGGCGCGCCAGCCCTTGTCCGCCAGGGCGACGACGTACGGCAGCGTGGCATTGGTGAGCGCGACGGTGGAGGTATGCGGTACCGCGCCGGGCATATTCGCCACGCAGTAGAAGATCGAATCGTGCACCCGGTAGGCCGGATCGGCGTGGGTGGTGGGGCGCGAATCCTCGAAGCAGCCGCCCTGATCGATGGCGATATCGACCAGTACCGAACCCGGCTTCATCTGAGCCACCAGCGCATTCGACACCAGCTTCGGGGCCTTGGCGCCCGGGACCAGGACCGCGCCGATCACCAGATCCGCCTCGCGCACCAGGTTCTCCACCTCCAGGCGGTTGGACATCACGGTCCGCACCTGCCCCTGGTAGAGGTCGTCGATCTCGCGCAGCCGGGCGATATTGAGATCCAGCACCGTGACCTCGGCCCGCATACCGTGCGCCACGGCAATCGCATTGCGCCCCGACACACCCGCGCCGAGCACCACCACATTCGCGGCCCGCACGCCCGGTACGCCGCCCATCAGCACGCCACGGCCGCCGCCGCTGCGCATGAGGTGGTAGGAACCGGCCTGCGGGGCCAGCCGTCCGGCGACCTCGCTCATCGGGGCCAGCAGCGGCAGCGAACCGTCACGGGCGGTGACGGTTTCGTAGGCGATGGAGGTGACACCGGAGGTCAGCAGCGCGTCGGTGCACTCCTTGGAGGCGGCCAGATGCAGATACGTGAACAGCAGCTGCCCCGCCCGCATGCGCGAATACTCCTCGGCCACCGGCTCTTTCACCTTGAGGATCAGATCCGCCACACCCCACACCTCATCGGCGGTGTCCAGCACCCGCGCCCCGGCGAAGCCGTAGGCGGCGTCTTCGAAGGTGGATCCGATACCGGCACCGGCTTCGATGTAGACCTCGTGTCCACGGGAAACCAGTTCGTGCACACCCGCCGGTGTACAGGCGACCCGGTACTCGTGGTTCTTCACCTCACGGGGGATCCCGATCTTCATTGTCAGCACTCCTGAGCGTCGTTTCACACGGCGTGGGCGGCCGATGCCGCATAGGAGTGAGTATGAATATTATGCCGAATGATCGCTATAACACCGCAGATAATTCTCATCGGGTAGAGAATAGTGTTCGACTATTCGAGAATCCCGGCGCAGACCCCGGGTCGACCGAATCATCTTCGAAGCAGAAACGAGCCGCGCGGACGACGGCCAACCGGGGGTTGAGGTCGCAAACACCGCCCGGCCGCCTTCGTCATTCCGGCGTGCTTTTGGCCGGAATCCACACCTCCGCGGTAGTGGATCCCACCCGAGCATGCCGAGAGCCGTGCCGACACCGCGCCTTCAATCTCGGCAGTCCTCGACGGCCGAGCTCAGGAGGGCCGACGCTGGCGATGCTGGGCTACGTGGACACGGGTCGAGCACTTGGTGGAGCAGAAGCGGCGCTTGCCGTTTCGGGAAGTGTCGACAAAGACGGTGGGGCAACCTTCCCGGGCACAGCGGCCGATCCGCGTGGAGTCTTCACAGAACAGCGTGGCGAGACCGAAGGCGGTATACGCCTTCACCCGCTCGTCGGCCGGGGCCGTCAGCTCGGAGTAGTGCAGGTGCGGGGCCCTGCCGTCGTGGGTCGAAATGTAGGGGCGGCTGGTGGTTTTGGCCAGCAGCGCATTGAGCATATCGACGGACGGGTTGCTGAACACCGCATCGAGTTCCCGTATCCAGCGGCGGAGCTCGGCGTCCTGGCGGGCGTCGATCCGGCTGAGCGGCTTGTAATCGGATTCGGCGAGCAGCCGGCCGAGATCCTGATCCGGCGCCGCGTTCACCAGTCGAACAGCCAGTTCGGCCGCCGCGCCACCGTAAGGGTTGAAATGCACTAGCCCATTACATCAGGGTGGGGTCATGACCGCAACGTGCCCCACCTGCTCCTGGCCCACCCCGACGCCGGTATCCACCCACGGCACTATTCGCTATCTGCGCTGCGTCTGCGGCAAGTGGTTGATCGAAGAGCGCGGTGCGGTGCTCGCCACGGCGGGCCACAGCACGCTCTCCGACCCCCAGCTACCCGGCGACGAGCCGTCGCGGCTCAGTACACCCGGAAGGTCGTGACGCTCTCACTGTGCGGCAGATCGGTGCGCAGCGTGAAGGTCACGTCACCGGCACCGGTCACCAGTCGCACATTGCCGATTTGCGGGGCTACCCAGAAGAACGGGAAACCATTGCCACTGCCGAGAAAGACCGATCCCGAGCCCGTCGCACCGGTGGTGAGATTTCGCCAATCGACGGTCGCGGTGACCGAGCACCACGGCGCGGGCACCCCGAGCACCTTCAGCCATCCCTTCAGCTGCAGGTCGACGGTCCCCGCCACATCCCCGTCCGGATACACATTGCCCTCGGCCCAGACATCCCCCGCGCAACCGAGCCCGTGCGCTCCGGTCACCGTCATCGGCAAACTGACCCGCTCATAGTTCGATGCCGCCGCCGGGGCGCTCGCGCCCACCAGGGCCGCGACCGCGACCGCCGCGACGGCAGAGATCTTTCCGAGCTGTTTATATGCCATTCCCCTACCATCGCAGAACTCGCCGGTCCGTTTCGGACCGCAACGCGGTCCCCAGCTCAGGGTCCCCGAGGAACAGCACCATTCCGACGGCCGGGAGGACGGCACCGCGCCGCTGCAGCACGCCGGATCGAGCGACGGCAACCGGGGTGACGACCACAGAGCTCGGACCGCGAACACACCGAAATCCACCGCCGGTCGATAAGCAGAAGTGATCCCCGGCAGTCGATTTCGGTGTTGTTCGGGAATCCGTTTCCCGGAATTCTGTGCCTGTCCGCATCTCACTGCCTTGGAGGGCCCTTGTCCGAGATCACTCCCTTCCGTATCGCGATCCCGCAGGACGACCTGGACGATCTGGCCTACCGGCTGGCCCACACCCGATTCCTCGCCGAACTGCCCACCGAGGCGTTCGCCGGTACCGTGGATATCGGTCTTCCGGTGCCGCCCGGCTGGGAATACGGCGTCCCCCTCTCGTATGTGCGCCCGCTCCTGGATCATTGGCGCGACGCATTCGATTGGCGGGCGCACGAGGAACGTTTGAACGGCTTCGCGCAGTTCACCACCGAGATCGACGGCCAGCACGTTCACTTCGTCCACGTGCGCTCCCCTGAGCCCGATGCGACCCCCCTGATGCTCACCCACGGCTGGCCCAGCTCGTTCACCGAATTTCTCGGTCTTGTCGCCGAATTGACCGATCCGCGTGCGCACGGCGGTGATCCCGCCGATGCCTTTCACGTGGTGATCCCCTCCTATCCGGGATTCGCTTTCTCCGGGCCGACCGACCGGGCGGGCTGGACGTCGGAGCGAATCGCCGCGGTATTCAACGAGCTGATGAGCCGCCTGGGGTACGACCGCTACGGCGTGCACGGCAATGACGCGGGCGCCCTCGTCGCGCCCGAGATGGGGCGGCTCGCCCCGGACAATGTCATCGGTGTGCACGTCGATCAGATCTTCTCCTTCCCCAAGGGCGATCCGGGCGAGATGGACGGGCTCAATGAGCAGGAACTCATGGGCGTGCAATTCGGGCAGAAGTTCCTGAAGCACTCCATCCACGATTTCAGTCAGAGCGCGCAGCCGAGCACGCTCGCACACGCGCTGTCGGACTCCCCCGCCGGGCAGCTCGCCTGGAGTGGGCAGTTGTTCGCGACGTCGCTGACACCCGATGACGTGATCACCAATGTCGCGATCTACTGGTTCACCAATACCTCGGCCTCGTCGGCCCGCCTGTACTTCGAGAACGCCCACGGCGCACACTCCGCCGAACCGACCACCGTGCCGATCGGCTTGGCGTCCTTCGGCTACGACTTCAAACCGCCGCGCGCGTTCGCCGAGCGCGACCACTCGAACATCGTGCAGTGGAACGAGTACGACAGCGGCGGGCACTGGGCCGCCTACGAGGTCCCCGACCTACTCCTGGGAGATATCCGCGACTTCTTCCGGAAGGTGATCTGAAGGTATGGGCATCAGGCGCGTGGTAACCGGCCACGACAGCACCGGTAAGGCGATTGTCGTCAGCGACGGTGAGGTCCCGCCCGGCGGTCGCGGCCCCGACTCCATCTGGGGGGCCGATGGCCCCCTGACATTTCCGGACGCGGGTGGTCGGCCCGAATTCGCGGGGCCGCTCATCCCGCAACCCGGCGGCTTCCACATTATCCGGATCGTGTTTCCGCCCCATTTCAATCCCGACGACTGGGCCGACACCACGGACCCGGTCCGGGCCGCGGCGAGTGCGCGCGAGCAGATGGCCGCTTCGGTGGCGCTCGTCGATGACCCCAATCCGCCGGGCACGTACGGCGCTCCCGCGGGCTTCACCGGGCTGCACGCGACGGCCTCGATGGATTGCATGATGCAGGTATCCGGCGAGTCGGTGTGCGTCCTGGAGGACGCCGAGATCCGCCTGCGGCCCGGTGATTGGCTGGTGCTCAATGGCGTCGTACACGCCTGGCGAAACGACGGCGACGAGGACGCGGCGCTGATCGGCGTCGTCATCGGCGCGGAGCACAAGGGCGCTCCGCGCCGGGGATAGCGCGAGCGGCCGCCGGGGCGACTTCGCGATCGCGCCCCGGCGGGCACCCCTGCTCCGGTTGCTCGGCGAGTTGCGGTGTGGCACATTCGGCTTCGGGGGTGCCCCGGACGAGATCCGGCCGAGACGGAATGGGACCGGCCATGGAGCTGCGCGATATCGAGATCCTGCTGACCCTGGCCGAAGAGCTGCATTTCGGCCGGACCGCACGGCGATTGCACCTCTCGCAGGCACGGATCAGCCAATCGGTCAAAAGCCAGGAACGCCGGATCGGCGGGCGGCTTGTCGACCGTTCCAATCCACGCAGCATCGCACTGACGCCACTGGGCAGACAGCTGGTGGACGATCTGCGCCCGGCCCACGGAGGCCTGCTCGAGGCCATGGAACGAGCCCGCCGGACCGCCAGCGGGGTCTCCGGTGTGCTGCGGCTGGGCTTTCTGGCCGGCACGATGGTCGACCAGAACCTGCCGAGTATCGTCGCCGCGTTCCGGCGGCAACGGCCGGGTTGGCGAATAGATATGCGGCAGGCCGACTTCTCCGACCCCACCGCGGGGCTGGCCGCCGGGCAGGTCGATATCGGGGTGCTTCGAGTACCTTTCCCCGGCCAGGAGCACTATCGGGTCAATGTGCTGCGGAGCGAGGACCGGTGCGTCGCATTACCTGCCGCACACCTGCTCACCAGGGAGAAGCGGATCGCGTTCCGGCAGATATGGCAGGAACCGTTCATCGCGCTACCCGCCGTCTCGGACTCCTGGCGCGACCACTGGCTCGCTGTCGACGCACGCGACAACACCCCGGTACAGATCTCCGCCGTCGCCCACACTCCCGACGAGTTCCTGGCCATGATCGCCAACGGATACGGGGTGAGCCTGACTCCCGCTGCCGCACAGCACTTCTACGGACACCCGGGGGTGCGGTACCGCCCGGTGGACGGTGTCGGTCCCACGCAGGTGGCCGTCGTGTGCCGCACCGAGGACCCGAATCTGGCCGTTGACGACTTCGTCAGCGCCTGCCTGGAATACCGCACCCACGACGATGCCCCGATCAGTCTGGCATCGACGAGCCCGTCGGCTCCCGGGGCATAGACACACTCGGTATGACGAAAGAAGAGCTCCCCCTGAATTCAGGAGGAGCTCTTCTTCACTGTGTCGAGAGGGGGACTTGAACCCCCACGTCCCTAAGGACACTAGCACCTCAAGCTAGCGCGTCTGCCATTCCGCCACCCCGACTGGTGTTGCTCGGAAACTTTAACGGATAAACGGTGCAATTACACAAACGTGCAGTTCACAGCTAGTTTTACAGGCGTTCTCGGCGGCCGCTGGTCCGGTGTGGTGCCGCCGCACGGCAGCGGCGGCACCACATCGGATTATGCGATGATTTGCCGGTACAGCTTCACCCACTGATCCGGGTGGACGTAGCCGACCACGGTGTCGCGGTCGATGCCCGCGACGGCCAGGGCCTCGTCCACGCCGTCGTAGCGGGTGCGCAGTGAAGCGCGCACCGAGCCACCCACACCGGAGAAGCCTGTCCGGATCAGTTCGGTGTAGGAATCGCGGTCCCGCACAAGCGGTTCCGGTCGGCGTCGGATCCGCAGGATCGCCGAGTCGACCGAGGGGACGGGCCGGAAGCTGCTCCGGTGCACCTGCCCGCACAGCTCCCAGTCGAACCACGGCCAACTCGCCACGGTCACCAGGCTCCACCGCCCGTAGTCGCCGGAACGCTTGCGCGCGTACTCCCGCTGGGTGAGCAGGGTCGCCGAGGTGAGCGTGGGTGCGGCCAGGCACCAGTCGACAATCTTCGCCGTCACCGAGAACGGAATGTTCCCGACGACCGCGAACGGCTCCCGTGGTGCCTTCGCCTTGGTGAAATCACCTCGGACAACCTGTATTCCGCTCTCGCTCCGCGTCCGCGCCGCCAATTTGGCGGCCAGCAGCGGGTCGATCTCATAGGCGGTGACCCGCGCCCCACCGCGGGCCAGCGCCCGGGTGAGCACGCCCTCCCCCGCGCCGGGTTCGAGCACCAGTCCACTCGGATCAGCCGCCGCCACCATCATTTCCACGGCAGCCGAATCCACTAGAAAGTTCTGCGAAAGCTCACGCCTGGCCTGATCACGCGGCGACCGCCCCTTACCGCCGTTCTTGACCTTGCCCTGGGTATGCGAGTAGTTCCGGTATGCAAAATCTTGCGCCACAGCACTTGCCCTTTCGGGTCCTCGAGTCGAATGAATCTCGAAGGGCCCTGGGCGCGCCTGCGGACGCCGAATGAAGTCTCCGCGTCCGCTAGCGGGCCAGAGCCCGAGCGCTGCGCAGACGAATGAAGAAGGGCGCATGGCATGTCATGCGACCCACCCTAGAAACGAGACGTTCGGCCCCGCAAGCGAATTATCTGGGCATGGCGAGACGGTGCTGCGCGCAACTCATTCCGAGCAGTACGTGTCGTCTGCCTGCACCGAGTGCGGGGTAGCGCGGTTCACGCTGCGCTCCCACTACTCCGAAATCTGCGGCCAGTGTGCGGTTCGAGCCGCATGGCCGTCGTTGCCGGTCGAGGTCCGCACCGAGTTCGACCGACTGCTGCGGGAAGGCCGCCGCATGTGGGCAGCAAAGATGGCGCGTGAGCGCCCCCGGGTCGCGCCGAAGCCCAGCCTCCCCTGGTTGATGCGTGCAGTCGAGTACCGCACGAACGCTCTAGGGCTCGACGGCAGCCGAAGTCACGACCGAAGTGTCAAAACAGCGGCGGCGATGCTGACGGACAACTCAACTGCCGCACCCAGTACATCGCCATTGAGTCCACCGAAGCGCCGCACGCAATGGCGCACCAGCAACGCCGCCCCGCCCAGTGCTACGCAAACCGCGACCGGCCCCAGCCACCAGTCGTCGGTGGCGAATACCGCTGCGGCAATGGCAATCCCAGCCCACCCCAGGGCAACGACCGGCAGCTGTGTCCCCGCCACGAGTGCCCCGAATCCAGCCCCCGGCGCGGCCCTGATCCCCCGCCGACACGCGAACACCACCGCCACCCGCCCCACCATGACCGCGACCACCACGGCCGCCCAGCGTCCTGCCTCCGCCAAGGCCGCGAACGAAACCGCCTGAATCCCAATGGCAAACACCACCGCCGCCACCCCGAACGGCCCGGCCCCACCACTTTTCATGATCTCGCGCGCCCGCTCCGGCGGCCCGTAACTGCCGAGCCCATCCATGGTGTCGGCAAGCCCATCCACATGCATGCCGCGTGTGATCAACGCCATCGCCGCCACACCCACGAATCCTGCCAATAGCGCGGTGGCCCCCGCCGCGCCGAGCAGCCACATCATCCCGGCCGCACCTGTTCCAATCAGCAGCCCCACCACTGGTGCCCACCCGATAGCCCGCCCCCCGGCGGTCCGATCCACAGTCTCCGGCCCTCGCACCGGCAGCACGGTCAACCACGACACCGCCAATCGGACCCCGTTCACCGAGACCCCACCTCACTCGTGGGCAGCTGACCACGGGAAACCCGCGGCGGCATGGCGCAAGTGGCCGCAGCTGCCGGTTCCTGCTCGCCAACCGACACCGCGCCGCGCGATTTCCCCACGGCGCGCCGCCCAGATCTGGTCGGATGCTCACCGGGAACTGCTGGCGGCATCGTCCAAGTAGCTCTCGCCACCGGATCCTGGTCGCGAGCCGAGGCGATGTCGTGTGGGAGGCGCTGTGGCCCGTGCCGAAAGCCGGTAGGCCATCGGCCACAGCACCGTGCCAGCGCGGCGCGCACGGCCGCCGAGCCGAGGTGGCACGGCGGGCGGATGTGACGGCACCTGGTGACTACGCCCGGTCCGGTCGAGTGACCACGGGAAACCCGCAGCGGCGTTGTGTGAGTCACCGCCGCCAGCAGTTCCCCCTCGCGGATCGACCGAGCGTGCCGCGCATCGACTACAGCCGGGTTCGCGCGGGTGTCGGGTGCGTCGCCCGGATTGCGCAGTGGGCGGCGCTTGCTGAAGGTACGCGAGGATCCGGCGTCCGAGGGGTCGGGCGCGGGGTGGGGTGCGGGCGGGTGGTTACGCACTGTCCTCGGTCGAATCCGCTGTGCTGACACCGGCTTCGGCGAAGGTGGCCATATCGGTGAGGGTGGCGACGGCGGCACGGAGGACCGGGAGGGCGGTCAGCGCGCCGGAGCCCTCGCCGAGACGCATATTCATATCGAGGAGGGGTTCCAGGTGGAGGCGGTCGAGGGCGATGGTGTGCGACGGTTCGCTGGAACGATGGCCCGCCACCCACCAGGCGCTGGCGCCGGGGGCCAGCTGTTCGGCGATCAGGGCGGCGGCGCTGACCACGACGCCGTCGAGGATGACGGGGGTGCGGCGGGCGGCGGCCCGGGCCAGGAAGCCCGCCATGGCCGCGAAATCCGCTCCGCCCGCGACGCGCAGGAGTGCGTGCGAATCCTTGACCACCGGTCGGGCCCGCCACATGGCGTCGCGGACGGCGGCGGTTTTGCGCATCCATCCGGCATCGTCGATACCGGTGCCACGGCCGACGGCGATAACCGGTTCGGTATCGGTGATGGCGGCGATCAGCACGGTCGCGGGGGTGGTATTGCCGATCCCCATATCTCCGACAATGAGAAGGTCTGCGCCGGAATCGATTTCCTCGTCGGCGAGGGCGGATCCGGCGGATAGGGCGGTGCGGGTCTCGTCATCGGTGAGGGCGTCCTCACGATCGATGGACCCGCTGGAACGCCGCACCTTGAAGTTGGAGATCTCCGCCGAGGTATCCCCCTCGACCGCCACATCCACCACGCGCACGGTGGCATCCGCCAGCCGCGCCAGCGCGTTCACCGCGGCACCCCCGTGCAGGAAGTTGGCGACCATCTGCGCGGTCACCTCACTCGGATACGCCGACACCCCGTGCCGCGCCACCCCGTGATCCCCCGCGAACACCACCACCCGAGCCCGCTCGAACTGCTTCGGCGGACACACCCCCTGACATGCCGCGACCCAATTGCCCAGCCGCTCCAACCGCCCGAGCGCCCCGAGCGGTTTGGTCAATTCCGCCTGCCGAGCCTCGGCCGCCGCCCGTACCGCCGCATCCGGCGCGACCACGGGCCCGAATCCGACCTGCACAGCCGGACCCTTCGAAAGCCCCACCGCCCGCTGCGCGCCCCCATCATCTTCGGAAACCGAATCCGCACCACCGGCCGCAGCATTCGCACCCGCACCACCGGACACCAACGCCGCGGCTTTCACGCCCGCATTGCCGGACTCCACCGCGTCCGCAGCACCTTCAGACCCGCTCAGCGACATAGCGCTACCGGACCCGGCCTCACTACCAGTGGTCGTCGCAACGCCAGAGTCTGTCTGCGCCACACCAATGTTCCCCGTATCGGGTCGAGTTCCGGCGACACCTTCCGCCGCACTGCCGCCCACAGCAACACCGGAATCAGCCTGTCCACCAAACTGTTCCACCCCGCCGTCGCGCGCCTCGGGTCGAGTCGCCACCTCCTGCGCGCCCGCATCCGCACCATCGGTCGCCGCCCTATTCCCCGCGACACCGGTGCCATCGTGAGCCGCACCGATATTCACACTGTCGCCCGCCGCACCGGGCCGGGCGGCGGTCGGTGCAGAACTTGCCCGCCCTGCACCGCTCGCCGTGCCCACCGCGCCGACCGAACCCACGCCCGCTACCCCGCCAGCCGTCCACTCGGTAGCTCCGACCGTCAGCGCGTCGGCGGCCTGCTCACTCACCACGGCCACGTGCTCCGGTTTCACCCGCACCGGCTGCCCGGCAACGACGAGAACCGCCTCATCGCACACCTCGGCCAGCCGCTGGTTGAGCGTGCCGATCTCATCGCGGAACAGCCGCCCGGAGCGGGTCGCCGGGATAACCCCCATACCCACCTCGGGGCTCACGATCACCAACCGCTCCGGGTACGCGCCCACGGCCGCCACGAGCGCCTCGATATCGGGACCTACCGTCCCGCGCGGCTGCTCCCATGCCTTGCGCGCGTCGATCCGCGCGGTGAGCCAGGTGCCGATGTCATCGATCAGCGTCGCGGGCGTGGCCTGCCCGAGCCCCGCCACCGGGTCGCCCTCGACCACCGTCCACGCCGCGGATCGTCGCGCTCGATGCGCCGCGATCCGTTCGGCGAAGTCGGTATCGGCCGGGTCGACGACGGCCGTCGCGATGTACCGCACCGGCCCCGAAGCAACGAGGCGTTCCGCGAAGGCCGATTTTCCGGACCGGGCACCGCCGAGCACCAGTGTGCGGAGCGGCCGATCGGTTGTTTGAGCAGTGTGCGACACGTCAGCACGGTATCAACCACCACCCGGGTCAGCCCCGCCCAACCCGCGCGAACACGAAAGCCTGAGATCGCGAAAATCGGATGGGCACGATCCCGGCCTGACACCGCAACGCCACTCGACGACTTTATCGTCATACCGGCATGTTTTGGCCGGGACCCACACCGTGAAGCGCCGCTCCAGCTCGTGCGGATTCCGGCCAAAGCGCGCCGGAATGACGGGAATGCCGTTGCGGTACTAAACGTGCACTTTTCGTCCTTCCCCGACATTTCTATGCATGAAAAGACGAAGAGTGCAGGTTTAGGCCGACCACGCCGACATGCCTGCGACTGAGCGCCCCGGGTCGTCTACTGGTTCTGCACAGCCAACCGCCCCGCCAGCGCGACGAAGGACGCCCCGAACACCCGACGCATCCACAGCACCACGGCGGGCCGGGAAATGATGTGGTTGCGTACCGCCGCGGCGGCGGCCCCGTACACCGCGAACACCGCGAACGTGGCCAGCATGAACACCCCGCTCAGTACGAGCATGCGCGCCACCGCATTCGGCTCCCCGGCGGGCACGAACTGCGGGAGGAAGGCGAAGAAGAAAATCGTCAGCTTCGGATTGAGTACGTTCGCCAGAACGGCGGTCAGGATCACGCGACCCACGGACGGCCGCTCACCGGTCTCCTCGGGCACGGTCAGCGCCCCCTTGTCCCGCAAGGTATTCCACGCCATATACAGCAGATAGGCGACGCCCAGATACTTCAATGTCTGGAAGGCGACCGCACTGGTATTCATAACCGCCGCCACACCGGTCACGGCCGCGATCATGTGCGGCACGATCCCCAATGTGCACCCGAAGGCGGCAATTACACTCGCCCGCGTCCCCCGAGCCAAGCCCGCCGCGAGTGTGAACAGCACCCCGGTTCCGGGCGTCGCGACGATGACCAGCGTCGTCAGCAAGAATTCGATGCTCATCCCCCGCACAGTAACCGCGCGCGACGAATTACGGCACCCCGCGATCACACGGTAGGCATGCCGACGAATAGAGGCGTGCCATCACACCTTCCGGCTGCACTGCATCCCTACTGGCATCGCGATGCCGCCTGGCCGCCTTCGTCATCCCGGCGTGTTTGCGGCCGGAATCCAACCCTGCAGTACAGGTGTCGGGGTGCCCACCCACCCCAGTTCCCGGAACGAGGGCTGGCCTCCCGAACTTGAACGCGTGCTGCCGCCCGAACCTCTCGTCATTCCCCGTCATTCCGGCATGCTTTTAGCCGGAATCCACCCTTGATAAGCCGCGGATCCCGGCTCACCACACCGGAATGACTGGGCCAGCAGGCAACATCAGTGGATCCCGGCCAAAGCATGCCGGGATGACGGGAGGTGCGCCGACATCGCGCGCTCGATCTCGGTATCCACCGCTACCTCGCTGGCACCACACGAAGCTTCCTCGCGAAGCGAGCTGCCGACGCATCTGGTTACGCAGCAGCGTATTCGGCCATCGCGGCCTACATCGCCGCGTCGTCCACCCGCGCTCCGAACCGCCGCCGATACTCCGTCGGCGCGATCCCCACCGATCGCTGAAAGTGGTGTCGCAGTAGCGCTCCCGACCCGAAGCCGCAGCGGTGCGCGATCGACTCCAAGTCCAGTTCGGTGTCCTCGAGCAGGTGCTTGGCCAGCAGAATCCGCTGGCTGGTCAGCCATTTCACGGGTGTGGTGCCGGTTTCGGCGGCGAACCGGCGGGCGAAGGTGCGGGTGGACATGGTCGCCCGCGCGGCGAGGTCTTCCACGGTGTGTGGCAGTTCCAGATGCTCGCTCAGCCACACGAGGGTTTCGCTGAGACTGTCCGAAGTGCATTCGGGCACAGGGCGTTCGATGAACTGCCGCTGTCCGCCGTCGCGCTGCGGTGGCACCACCATGCGCCGTGCGATGGCATTGGCCGCGGCGCTGCCCAATTCGCGGCGCACCAGGTGCAGGCAGGCGTCGATCCCAGCGGCCGTTCCGGCGCTGGTGATGAGGTTGCCCGCGTCCACGAACAGCACGTCGGGATCGACGGTCGCCTTCGGATACCGCTGTGCGAGCGCGTCGACGTATTTCCAGTGCGTGGTGCATTTGCGGTCGTCCAGGAGCCCGGCCTCCCCCGCGAGGAATGCCCCGGAACACACGGTCAGCACGGTGGCCCCGTGTTCGGACGCGTCCCGCACCGCCTCGAGGATCCGCGGGTCGATCGCCTGCGATTCCACGAACGGATAGGCCGGAATGCAGACGAGGTCCGCGTCCCGCAGCTCCTCGAGCCCGTACTCCGGGGTAACCGTGATTCCGGGTGTACTGCTGCGCAGCGGCTTGCCCGGTTCCAGTCCGCACACCTTGAAGTCGAAGGCGGGCAGCCCGTCCATGGTCCGGTCCAGCCCGAATACCTCGCAGACGACCCCGAATTCGAACATGGCAAGGCGCGTATTGAGCACCACGGCGACCTTCGACAGCATGACCCCAGCCTATCTGGCCGAATATTTGCGGACAATGTCAGAACAGCCACTGTTGGCAGCAACTCCTTGAGAGCAAAGTTACTGCCATGCACGCACTCACCGCAATCGCCGGAGCCGGAACCGCCATGACGCTCCTCGGAATGCTGACCTACGGCGCGATGGCGGGCGGCACCACAACTTCCACCACCGACCAGGAGGCCTAAGCCATGACCACCCTCGCCAGCACCTTCACCACCCGCGAAACCACCGCGACCGCCGAGACGACCACCGAGACGACCACCATGCTCACCCGAATCTTCGCCCTGTTCGCCGCGGCCGGCCGAGCCGTCCCCTTCCACCGCGAATCCTCATGGACCCTGGCGGGTTCCAGCAATGTCACCGACCGCGACAGCCAGCGCATCAACGCCGAGGTGCTCGCCATCACCAGCATGCGCGAACACGGCTGAGCATCGAAACGCCTTCACCCCCTCGCCATTCCGGCATGCACACCCTTCCATCCCGGCGTGCACCTCTCGTCACTCCGGCGTGCACACCCTCTCCAACCCAGGCGTGCACCTCTCACCTACTCCAGCATGCGCACCCTCGTCACTCCAGCATGCACCCCTCACCATTCCGACCCGCACCCCTCACCATTCCGACCCGCACCCCTCCCCACACCGACCCGCACCCCTCCCCACACCAACCCGCACCCCTCCCCACACCAACCCGCACCCCTCACCACACTGGCGCGCACCCTCGTCATTCCGGCGCGCACCC
>NZ_BDCE01000028.1 GCF_001613345.1 Nocardia uniformis NBRC 13702
GGCCAAAAGCACGCCGGGATGACGGGGGTATGCCGACACCGCGGCGTCAACCTCGATAACCGTTGCCGGGATGACGAGTCCGCGCAGGGCCCCTGACATACGCGAAAGCCCCGCACCCGAGCACTGCTCAGATGCGGGGCCGATGCGAAAACTATTGCGGCTAAACGCTGTCGCCCGCCTGCACCCGCGGCTTGGGCGCACGCATCCGGCGCAGCTGCGAGGCGCGCACGAACGAGTACCACCCGAGCGACATGGGCGATTCGGTGGCATCCGGGAACCGCTCCCGCACCCGCCGGTTCACGATCCGCCCGAGCAGGAAGCCCTCGGCGACCATGAACACCATCATCACCAGCATCGCCATCGTCACGTACGCCTGTAGCACCGGCGATAGGAACATGGTGAGAATCAACACCAGCGCCAGCGGCATGAACAGTCCGAGCAGATTGCGCCGCGCGTCGACCACATCGCGGACATAGCCCTTGACCGGTCCGCGGTCGCGCGGCAGCAGGAACTGCTCCTCACCGGCGAGCATGCGCGCCCGGCGGTCGGCATTGTCGGCCTTGCGCTGCGCGGCGGCGACCTTGCGATCCTCCTTGCTGCCGCGCGTGGCCTTGCGGCGGGCACGCGCTTCCTTGGAGGTCATCGGCGCGGGCGCGACCGGCCCGCGACGCCGGCCCTCGGCATCGCGACGCTTCGGGGTCGGACGCCCTTTACCGAGGGTCACGGTCTGATCGACGGCCGCACCATTGGTAGTGGTGGTGTCGTCGGTGTTGCTGGACTCGCCGCGGCGCAGGAACTTCACGCCGACCAGGCTATTCGATCGCGCCCGCGCGTGGACAACGTGGTCCGTTTCAGATGGCGTCGGTCACCGACCGAATGGCGAATAATCTCGGCCGGGTCAACCGGCATCGCGGCCACATCCCCCGGTCATGACGGGCATAGACCCGTTCAGACCCCGCAATCGCCGGTGTGCGCAGCGCCCACGACCAGCGGTGACGAGCACCTCGAACACGGTCTCGGGGCAGCAATCGCCGAGCGGCGCGCGGGGAGGCGGTATCCAGAACCGAGGTCCCGCGTAGGATATGGAATAAGCCGCCGGGGAAGCGGCGTTGACAGCTGTCGAGCCGTGCGCTGTTCACGGATTGAACACAGGTCCCATAGGAGAGTTCATGACTGCGAACGAGACCACCACTACTCACGGTGCGACTCTGACCGACGCCGCCGCCCTCAAGGCGAAGGCGCTGCTCGACCAGGAAGGCCGCGATGACCTCGCGCTGCGCATCGCTGTGCAGCCGGGTGGTTGTGCCGGCCTGCGCTACCAGCTCTTTTTCGATGATCGCTCCCTCGATGGCGACCTGGTCGTCGAGTTCGGCGGCGTCAAGCTCGCGGTCGATCGCATGAGCGCCCCCTACATCCAGGGTGCCTCGATCGACTTCGTCGACACCATCGAGAAGCAGGGCTTCACCATCGACAACCCGAACGCCACCGGCTCCTGCGCCTGCGGCGACAGCTTCAACTGAGGTAGACCGACCAGCGCGGAACCTTCGACAGGTTCCGCGCTGTCTCATGTCCGCGCCGGACCAGGACAAGAGGGACTCAGCCCCACGGCCTCCCTCCGCCATACTCACCCAGGCATCCGCCTGTTCTCGCCCTCGCCCTCCCGGCGTGACCTACCCCGTCATCCCGGCGTGACCTACCCCCGTCATCCTGGCCTGACCCACCCCCGTCACCCCGGACCTGACTCACCCCCGTCATTCCGGCGTGCTTTTGGCCGGAATCCACCGCTGATAGCCAACGGGTCTCGGCCAAATGCCCGCCCGGGATAACACCCCACATGCAGCACTCGACCGCCCAACCCTGGAGCAGTCCGTCTCGGACAGTGTAGTTTTAGTGTGCGCGGCCACTTTTCGGCCGCTCCCCACCGCCGCCCCGCGTCTGTCGTCACAGCGCAAACCACCACCGAAGGATTCCGCACGTGACCATCGCCGTGTCCGCCTCCATCGCGACCGATCACCTCATGCGCTTCCCGGGCAAGTTCTCCGATGTGCTGTTGGCCGACCAGTTGCAGCAGGTGTCGTTGAGCTTCCTCGTCGACGACCTGGTCATGCGCCGCGGCGGTGTCGCGGGCAATATCACCTATGCGATGGGTCTACTGGGTCGCACCCCGCTGCTGGTCGGCGCGGTCGGCGCCGATTTCGCCGAGTACCGGCAGTGGCTGGAATCCCATGGCGTGGACTGTTCCGCCGTAAAGGTCTCCAGCACAGCGCATACCGCACGCTTCGTCTGCACCACCGATGAGGCGATGGCGCAGATCGCGTCCTTCTACCCGGGTGCCATGAGCGAGGCCCGCGAAATCTCCATCGGCGACCTGGCGCAGTCGCACGATCTCGATCTCGACCTCGTCCTGGTCGGCGCGAACGATCCCGACGCCATGCTGCTGCACACCGAGCAGGCGCGCGCCGCCGGTATCCCCTTCGCCGCCGATCCCTCCCAGCAGCTGGCCCGCCTCGACGGCGAGCAGGCGCTGCGCCTGATCGACGGTGCCGCATACCTTTTCACCAATGAGTACGAGTGGGGCCTGCTGGTGCAGAAGACCGGCCTCACCGCCGCGGAGATCGGCGAGCGCGTCGGCATTCGCGTCACCACGCTCGGCGCGAAGGGCGCGCTGATCGTCGACAAGGACGGCACCGAACTCCATGTCGATGTGGTCCCCGATACCTCCCGGGTCGATCCCACCGGCGTCGGCGACGGCTTCCGCGCGGGCTTCCTCACCGCCCACACCGGCGGGCTGAGCCTGGAGCGTTCGGCGCAGCTGGGTTCGCTCATTGCCGTGCTCATCCTGGAAACCGTTGGCACCCAGGAATGGACCCTCGATCACGATGTGGCGCTGAAACGTCTGCGCGCCGCCTACGGTTCGGAGGCCGCGGCGGAAATCGAACAGATTCTTCGCTGACACCTCCCTGACCCCCGCTGGACTTCTCGGTCCCGCACACTGATCCGAGTGATCAACGTGCGGGGCCTTTCGCCGTGTGCTCGATCACCGGCCCCAGTGCCGCGCCCGGAGAGATCGCCGCGAAAACCTGCCCCGTTCTTCCGGCGAGTTTCGCGCCGACCTTTCTCGACGCGGCACTAGCTTGATCTTCGCGATCAACGACGATCGCGCTCCTACCCGAGGGATTGAGGACAGTGTTTGCGTCAACTGGCGCCACGCCGTCATGCGTGCGAATCGGAATTGTGGATCTGATTTCGCAGCGACCGGAGAGTATGACGCGGCGGGTATTCGCGGAGGCGGTACTCGGCGCGGCGGCGCGACTGGGGGTGCGCGCCACGGGCTTCGGGGGCGAAGCGCTGCCGCAGCAGGACACCGGGTGGGGTGCGATTCTCCCTGACCCCCGGCTGGGCAACCAGACGAGCACAACCATCGCGGATCCTCCGGAAAGCGCCCGCGCGGGCGCAAGTGCCGTGGGCAGTCCGGACAGCAACCACGCAGGCGCAAGCACTACGAGCCGCCCGAAACACAACTACGCGGGCGCAGGCTTCGCAAGCCACCCGCACAACCCCGTGGGCGCAACCACCACGAGTCATCCCGAACCCGACTCCGCAGGCGCAAGCTCAGCGCGCCATCCGGAACAAAGCAGGAAGGGCTCAGGAGTCGCGGACTTCTCGGTCGCCATCGAGCCGATCGCGATCGCACCGCACCGGTCGGACCGCTCGCTGTCACGCGAGTTCGTGATGTACCTCGAGATGCCGTACACCGACACGGCGCGCATCGACCCCGAATATGACGTGGAGATAAGCGTTTTCGGCATCGACCCGCTCGGACCGGTCGAGGCCGTCGACTGGGCGGCATTGGCCGAGATGGATGCGCTGATCATCAGCGGCAGCGAACCGACCGTGCCCGATATCGCCGACGAACCGTGCCTCGCGATCATCGACCGCATCATGCGCGAATGCTCCGACGCGACCTCACTGCTGTTCTCCTGCCATTCCGCCCATGCCGCACTGCATTTGGAGTACGGGCTGCGTCGGCACCGACTGCCGCGACGGGAGCACGGGGTATTCGACCACTGGGTGCACACGCCCGCGCTGTACGCCGATGACTACGGCCGGGCCGAGGAGTACGACCTCACCGAACCGCATGTCATGCACGGCCCGTATCCGACCGAGGACACCGCCCACACCCTGGTCTCCGGACTCAGCACCCCCGTCCGCGTACCCCATTCCCGCTGGAACGTCATGACTTCCGCCGACCTCCGCGCCGCCGACGTCACCGTCCTGCTCGATTCCGCCGACGCCGAATGGCATCTCGCCACCGGCCCCGACGGCCTGCGCCGCGTCTTCATCCAGGGCCACCCGGAATACCTGTCCGACACCATGGCCCGTGAATACCGCCGCGATCTGCGCCGGTGGCTCACCGACGCTCGGCGTCCGTTCCCCGATATCCCGCAGCGCTACTTCTCCCGCGATACCGAGGACCGACTGCTCGACCAGGCGGTCGGCCTGCGCACCAGCTTCGATCCGGCACTGCTCGACGACTTCCCGCTGCCGTCGGACTACACCGAGGTGTCCGCGGATTGGTCCGCGGATTCGACGCTGTTCTTCGCCAATTGGATTCGCGCCATCGCCGACGCCCGACCCGGCGCGCCTGCCGAAATGGTGTCGAATCCGGCCGATGATTTTCGGTACGCCCACCCGTCTACCCAATAGACATCGCGGAAGGAGCGACCATGACCGACCCGAAAACCCACACGCTCGAGGTGCCCGGCGCCACCCTCACCTATGATGTGCGCGAGGCCGAGGCGTCCGATAAGCCGATCCTGTTGCTGATCGGATCCCCCATGGACGCTGGGGGTTTCGGCACCCTGTCCGGGCATTTCAGCGATCGCACAGTGGTCACCTACGACCCGCGCGGGGTGGAGCGCAGCATCCGGACCGATAAGGCGCGCGAATCGACACCCGAGCTGCACGCCGAAGACCTCAGCCGCCTCATCACCGAAATCGGCGGACCGGTCGATATCTTCGCCAGCAGCGGCGGCGCGGTCAATGGCCTCGCCCTGGTAACCGCGCACCCCGAACAGGTCCGCACCCTGGTCGCACACGAACCCCCCGCCGCGCAAAACCTCCCCGACCGGGAGAACGCCCTCGCAGCGGTCATGGATATCCGAGAGACCTACGAGCGCGACGGTATCGGCCCGGGCATGGCGAAGTTCATCGCCATCGTCTCCCATAAAGGCGAGATCCCCGCCGACTTCTTCACGAACCAGCCGCCCGCCGACCCCGCCACCTTCGGCCTGCCCACCGAAGACGACGGCAACCGCGATGACGTACTGCTCGCCCAGAACCTCGTCACCTGCACCCACTACAACCTCGACTTCAACGCCCTGCGCGCGGCACCGACCCGCATTGTCGTGGGCATCGGCGTCGAAGCGGAAGGCGAACTGGCCCGCCGCTCGGCCGAAGCCGTCGCCGAACGCCTCGGCCTGCAGCCGGTAGTATTCCCCGGCGGCCATGACGGCTTCCTCGGCGGCGAGTACGGCATGACCGGCGACCCGGACGCTTTCGCAGCGAAACTGCACGAGGTCCTCGACGACTAGGCGGCAAGCCAAGAGCAGCGCCGGGTAACCCCTTCGCTATTCCGGGCTGGCCAAGAGCACCAGCGACGAACCCCCTCATCGTTCCGGCTGGCCAAGAACACCGGCCGCTGAGCCCCTCGTCATTCCGGCGTGCTTTTGGCCGGAATCCACGCCCGAAGGTCCGAGCCTCCGTGTGGATCACGGCTACGACGCGAGCCGGGATGACCGGGCCTTCGGTCACGCAACGTGCGGTACTTCCGACCGCACTCCAATCCGCCTGAAGGACATCGCGTCGAACACACGTGGTTCTGGCGAGCCACCACTCCCACGACCTGGACAAACGATCACTACGAACAGGTGGCGGCGATGCGCGAGAGCATCCCGCCACCGGTTCATCGTCCATACCTGGCACCTCGCATAAGGATCGGCTGGTAGGAGTCGGTGTTTACACCCCACCGTCGCGCCCTAGGGTGTGGTGTATGGCATCCGACCGTTTGTACTTCCGTCAACTGCTCGCCGGGCGAGATTGGGCCGTGGGCGACCCGATCGCCACCCAGATGCGCAATTTCGCGTACCTGATCGGCGATCGCGATTCCGGCGAGTGCGTGGTCGTCGATCCGGCGTACGCGGCGAGCGATCTGGTGGAGATCGCCGAGGCCGACGGCATGCGGTTGAGCGGTGTACTGGCCACCCATCACCATCCCGATCATGTCGGCGGCACCATGCTCGGTTTCACGCTGCGCGGGGTCAAGGAACTCTTGGAGAACGTCGATGTGCCGGTGCACGTCAACAAGGAGGAGCTGTCGTGGGTCGCGCAGGTCACCGATATCGCGCCGAGTGAGCTGACCGGACACGAGCACGGCGACAAGGTGGCGGTCGGCGGCTTCGAGATCGAACTGCTGCACACCCCCGGGCATACGCCGGGCAGCCAGTGCTTCCTGTTCGAGGACCGCCTCATCGCGGGCGACACCCTCTTCGTGGACGGTTGCGGCCGCACCGATTTCCCGGGTGGCGATTCCGAGGCGATGTTCCACAGCCTCCGGTATCTCGCCGGCCTGAAAGGTGATCCGGTGGTGTACCCCGGCCACTGGTATTCCGAGGAGCCCAGCGCGACCCTGTCCACCGTCCGCGACAAGAACTACGTCATGCGCCCGAAGACCCTGGACGAGTGGCAGATGTTCATGCCCGGCTGATCACGGCACCCACAGCAGTTGCCGTTCGGCATCGTAGATTTCGTACCCGAGCCCCCGGGTCGCGGTCTCCAACACGCGCCGAATAACCGCCGCCGCACTGTCAACCGCCATACTCCGGGTTCTTCGCCGGTCGAAACTGTCGGCCGGAGTGACACGCACGGCATTCCCCGCCGCTTCGATATGCAGCACGGCATGCCGATGGATCACCGGCAGTTCGTCATTCCACATCCGCAGCACATGAACGACGAACAGCATATTGGCGGTGACCGGAATGCCCTGCTGCGCACGCACATACGAGGGCACATCCCCCGCCGCCGCGACAACCCCCTCCGGCAGCACCACGTATTCATAACTCACCCCTTCCAACGTACGTGCCGATGCCGAGCAGGTCGCGGCCCGGATTTCGCGAAAAGCCCACCCCGAGGCCCCACATCCGCTAGTTTGCGAAACGCTTTCGTTTCACAACTTGGGTTGGGGGTCGCTCCACCTCGGCGCGTCCACAACCCGTCGGGGAAGGACCCAGTAACTATGCGTAAAACCCTGTGGCTCAACGGCGCAGCCCTCGCCGCCGCGGCAGTCCTGGCCACGGCCGCACCGGCACAGGCCACCGCCACCGGCATTATCGGCTCCGACGGCACCTTCCAGGTCGGCGTGGATATCAAGCCCGGCGTCTACACCACGACCACCGCGGTCAAGGCGTGCGCGTGGGCGCGGCTGAACGCGAAGACACCGGAGCTGAGCGCCATGCTCGAAACCGGCGGCGCGCTGAACGGCAAGGCGACAGTGGAGATCAAGTCCGGTGACGTCGCGTTCTACACCGTGGGCTGCGGGACGTGGAAACTGAAGACCACCACCGAGTTTCCGACCGGGTCGAGTGGATTCCCGACCGGATCGGCGTCGAATACGACCGGGTCGGCTACCTCCGCCGAACAGGGCTAGCGTTCGCCTCCAGAATGACTGAAGCTCGCCGCCATCATGGCTGAGCCTCGTCATCCAGACAGAGACGCCCCCGTCATCCCGGCATGCTTTTGGCCGGGATCCACACCCCACTCATGAGCTGAGTCTGGTGGACTCCAGCCAACACTCCCCGGAATGACGGAAAGCTCCCGCAACGACCTGACCGGTCACACATCGCGACGTCGACCGAGATGTGTGACCGCTCAGTCCGATTCAGCGCTCAGGCCAGCGTCCGCATCCATCCGTGGCTATCCGCGAAGGTGCCCCGCTGAATTCCGGTGAGCGTCTCCCGCAATGCCATGGTGACCTCGCCGGGCTGCCCGTCGCCAATGGTGAACTCACCCTCGGCCGACTGCACCGTCCCGACCGGAATAACCACGGCCGCGGTCCCGCACCCGAAAACCTCAGTGATCGCACCGGATTCGACGCCGGTGCGCCATTCCGCCACGGAGATCTTGCGCTCTTCGACCTTGTATCCCGAATCGGCGGCGAGGGTGATCAGTGAGTCGCGGGTAATCCCCGGCAGCAGCGATCCGGACAGCTCCGGCGTCACGAGCCGCGCATCCGACCCACTGCCGAACACGAAGAACAGGTTGTTGGTCCCCATCTCCTCGACGTACGTGCGCTCGCAGGCGTCCAGCCACACCACCTGATCGCACCCCTGCGCCGCGGCCTCCTGCTGCGCCAACAGCGAGGCAGCGTAGTTCCCCGCCACCTTCGCCTCCCCGGTTCCACCCGGCGCGGCCCGCACGAACTCCGTGGACAGCCACACCCGCACCGGCTGCAACCCACCCGCGAAGTACGCGCCCGCAGGCGACCCGAGCAGCAGGTACTTGTACCCATCGGCGGGCTTCACACCCAGCCCCGCCTCGGTGGCGAACATGAACGGCCGCAAATACAGCGACTCCTCACCCCCTGCGGGCGGCACCCACTCCCCATCCACCGCGAGCAGCTGCCGAATCGACTCGATGAACAACTCCTCCGGCAGTTGCGCCATAGCCATCCGCTTGGCCGACCGCTGGAACCGCGCCGCATTGGCATCCACCCGGAAGGTAGCGATACTCCCGTCGGCCTGCCGGTACGCCTTCAACCCCTCGAAGATCGCCTGCCCGTAGTGGAACACCATGGTCGACGGATCCATCGACAGGGGGCTGTACGGCAGTACCTCCGCATTGACCCATTCGCCACCGACATAGTCGATCGACACCATGTGATCGCTGAAAAACCGTCCGAAACCAGGTGCCGCGAGAATCTCCTGTCGCCGCTCCGCCGAGGTCGGGGCCGGGTGCGGGGTACGGGTGAATTGCGCGGCAACAGTCATAACCCGGAGTTTAATTCGCCGGTTCGGAGCTGGTGGCTGCCACCCACCCCACTCTGTCGAATCGGCTGCGCGGAGTACATCCGCCACATAGCCAACTCGTCGTCATGGCCGCTCAATCGCCGGACAGCTTCCTCTAGCGACCGCTCCTGGGTGAGCTCGTAGAACAAATACAGCGCGGCGAACAGACTGGCGTGCCCGTACGGCGAGTCGGTCGGCGCGATGTAGTGGTTGGCACCGCTATCGAGGAATGCCCGGGCAAGTTCCGCATTGCCGGTATCGCATCCGAGCGACAGCACGGCACTGCCCTGGAATCGAAGATGCTGACGCACTTCTGCGGGCCCCAGCTTGCCATTGAACGGCTGCTGCGCGGCCAACTCGCCACCGAGTTCCGGCAGCACGATCGAATCGTCCACACCGTGGCAGCACACGATCACATACGGGGCCACGGGCCGCTCACCACCGAGCACCGCAACCAGGTGCCGTGGCTGACCGATCGCCACATAGTTGACCTGAATACCGAACTGTTCCAGGGCATTACGCAGCGGCAGCGCCGTGGAGTCCTCGATGTCGATGAGATCCACTGTGGTCCAAGCCAACCGACCCTGACTGACCTCGTCTATACGCGACACGATCATGAGTCTCGCGGATACCTGAAGCGACAGACAAATCCGTGAGCGGTCGCACGTCGACCCGGTCCGCGAAGATCCGCATACGTCCGGCGATGTGCGACCGCTCAGCCCGGTTGATCAGGCGGTATTCGGCGCAACGAACGGCGGCTTCACGACCTCACACCGCAGCCGACGACCACGCACATCGACCTCGACCTCGGCACCCGGTTCGATTCCGGCGGCGGTGTCGAGGAGGGCGAGCGCGATACCGACCTTGAGGGTGGGCGAGAAGGTCCCGGAGGTGGTCTCCCCCACCTGCTCGTCACCCCGCATCACAGCCTGCCCCTGCCGCAACACACCACGATCAAGCGCCTTCAGCCCCAACAGAATCCGCCGCGGCCCCTCGGCCTTCTCCTTGACGAGAGCGTCCTTGCCCCAGAACTCGGGCTTCTTCCAACCGACCGCCCAACCGGTGCGCGCCTGAAGCGGGGAGATTTCCACCGACAGCTCATGCCCGTGCAACGGGTAACCCATCTCGGTGCGCAGGGTGTCACGCGCGCCGAGTCCAGCGGCCTGACCACCGGCGGCCTGCACCTGCGCGACCAGGGCGCGGAACACCGCCTCGGCATCAGCCCAACGCGGGAGCAGCTCATACCCGTGCTCACCCGTGTAGCCGGTACGGCACACCCGAACCGGCCGCCCATCCCACTCAGCATCGGTGTAGGCCATGTACTCCATGTCCGTAGGCAGCCCGAGCGCCGTCAGCACCTCAGCCGACTTCGGCCCCTGCACGGCGAACACCGCATACTCACGATGCTCATCGGCAATGCTCAGCCCCTCCGGCGCGACCTTCTGCAACTCAGCGACCACGGCCGCGGTATTAGCGGCATTGGGCACGAGGAAGATCTCGTCATCAGAGACGTAGTAGGCAATCAGGTCATCGATCACGCCACCATCAGGCGTGCAGCACAGCGTGTACTGCGCCTTACCGGGCCGAATCCGACCGAGGTCGTTACTCAGCGCCGAGTTCACGAAGGCAGCCGCCCCGGAGCCCTTGATGGTCGCCTTACCCAGGTGGCTGACGTCGAAGAGGCCGACAGCAGTCCGAACAGCAGTGTGCTCCCCCACGGTCCCCGCATAAGAAACCGGCATCTCCCACCCCCCGAACGGTGCGAAGGTAGCGCCGAGCTCGACATGAACGGCGTGGATAGGTCCCTGCAGCAGCTTCTCGTCGGTCACCAGTGCAGCTTATCGGCCCGAGGTCGACCTCCGGCTCAGCGGAACCAAAACCGCCCGACCAGCGTCGATAGTGATGACAGTTCGCTATCGAGCCGTTCAGATTTCGCTGAACATCCGTTCCACCTCGGTAATCGATTGCGTCAGCGATTCCGGATCGGACCGCAGCCCGGCCACGATCTGGTCCACCTTCCGCAGCCCAGCGCGGGCAAGCATCCGCTTCTCATTCAAAACCCACTCCCCGCGTCCCGCCAGAATGGCGTGCGCCGTATATATCGCGGCTGTGGCAATGGCTCCCGCGACTTCGGTGACTTGGTTGCGCGGGGCACAAGCGCTCTTGGCGTACTCGAGGGTCATACTCGCTCGTTCGCGCCATTGCCGCGGAGCCGACTCTCGCAGCGGCTCAGGAAAGCTCGGGCTTGGCAGCTCACCGCGCAGCACCTTGTTCACAGCCAGCTCGGCGACGACAAGATAACTAGGGATGCCCGCCAAATGAAACATCAACGGCTCCCAATGGAACCGCCCCGCCTCAGCCTCCGCCAGCTCATGCTCGACGACATCGAGATCGCGGTAGAGCAGATCGACCTTGCGACCGTCGATGCTCAACCACGCACCACCGTTGAAGACCCCCGCGCCCCACTCACCGACGCCGAAAACCTGCCCTTCCCAGCCAATCGCCCGCAGATCGGCGGGATCGAAATCACCGCGGTAGTAGACACCGAAGTCCCAGTCGCTATCCGGCGCATGGGTCCCCTGAGCGCGGGAACCACCGAGCGCGACCGCTTCCACCGCAGGCAGCACAGCGAGCTGGTCGGCGACGTACTCCTGAAATTCTTCGTCGGCATACTTCATGACATCGATTGATACTGCGGAGAGCCCTCCGAGTCCCGCTGACGCGCCGAGCCCACCGATGTAACCGTCGATCCGAGGTACGAAACCAGCCGCCCCTCGTCCAAAACATCGATCCGATGCCCCTTAGCCCGCAACTCCACCACCCGGCGCGCCTTGGTCGTAGTGAACATCCCAGCGTCATCCCCCGAAAACCCGTCCCCGACAACCAAACAGGTAGTCCGCCGAGTCACATTCTTCGCAGGCACAGCCCCGCAGGCGGCAATCGCATCCCACGCCTGCTGCCGACTCATCCCCGCGAGATCCCCCGTGAACACCACGATCTGCCCATACAGCGGATGCCCCGGATCAGTCCCGAAAACCTCCGGCATAACCAATTCCTCGCGCCCGAAGTAGGCCCGCCGCTCCCGAGGCACAGCCGCTTCCCGCTTCGCCCGCCGAGGCGCCCGCCCAACCCGCATCTCCCCCATCCGCTCGAGCTCCGCCAACGACCCCACCCCGGCCCGCCGTGCCAAAGCCACCACAATGTCCGCCGCCGCCTGAGCATCGGCAGCGGCATTGTGATGCGAAATCAACTCGACACCCAACGCCTCCGCTACATGCGGCAACCGGTAGCTATCGAGATCGAGGTGTCGCCGAGCCAGCGCCAAGCTGCAGCTGAACTCCCAACTGGGAGAATCGATCCCGCTGAGCCCGCAAGCCTCCCGAACAGCTCCACTATCGAACCCGGCATTATGCGCAACCAAAGGAAGATCCGCGACAACCTCCACCACCCCCGGCCACCGCTCCGCGAACTCCGGCTCATAGGCAACCATGTGCGCCGAGATCCCGTGCACCCGAACATTGTGGTACGCAAAGAAATCCACGGAGGCAGGCGGACGACACAACCAGGACCGCGTAGCCACCCGCACGCCGTCCAGCACCACCGAAATCCCCACAGCGCAAATACTCCCCCGCGAGGCATTCGCGGTCTCGACATCGATAGCGGCGAACGACAGTCCCGCCATACTCACCGCACCATCAATGGCAACGGCTGGGCGGAGGGCTCACCCTGCTCAACCACTACCCCTTCACGTCCGACCACCCGGTATCCACCGACCGACGAAGCCACCGCACCACTCCACCCCGGCTCGAACACCCACGCCCCCGATAGCTGCGAAATCCCCTTGTACTGATCAATATTCGCATTCCAGACAACGAACCGTTCGTCAACCTTATTCAGTACAAACACGAGTTCGAGAACAGCTTGCGCTGGGGTGCTCATCACGCTCCGGTGTGTGTTCGCGGACGGCCTGCACGGGACACCGTAGACCATGGGCCCGACAGCCAACCGCTATTCGACGATGGCGCGCCTGGGCTCCACCAGTGCACCCTGACGGCGGCTGCCGAAGAACTCTGGCGTCGGACGGCGCAGCCAAGATCCGTTGGCATCGTTGGAGACTGACGTCGCGGTGCGCGTGGCCGGCCGCTAGAAGTGTCCAGTGAACCCACGACAATCCCTGCGGGCTCAGGCCGCACGGCGGGCGGAAGATCGGGACGAGCGGCATTACCTTGCGGGTAATCGACGCTCGTGACCCCCTCGTGCATTGTGGCCGATATGAACAACATCGCGGCAAACCCCACCCGCGTCCTCGTCGAGGAGCTGCTCCGTCGAATCGGCGCGGGTGCCCCGGACACTGTCGCCGCCCTCTACGCCCCCGTCAGCGACTGGAAGCTGAATTGGCCCGAACATGAGCACGGCCGCGCCGCAACGCCGTGGATTCGGCACCGCTCTACGCGCGCCGACGCGGCCGAGCACTATCGCGAGATCGTCCGCTGCCACGTGCCCGAGGAGGTCGGCACCGTGATCGAACACATTCTGGTCGACGGCCCAGACGCGGTGGTGCTGGGGGAAATCCGCCAAACAGCCCGATCCACCGGCCACGCCTACCGATCCCGATTCGCCCTGCACCTCACTGTCGACAACGGCCTCATCACCCGCCATCACGTCTACGAAGACAGCCTCGCGGTCGCCCAGGCATTCGACCCACCGGCAACCGAGCATGATCGAAGCGACTCGAGCACACGACGATTCCGCTGATCACTCGGATCGCGCCGACGCAGGCCCGGGCGGCCCGAGTTCCCAACTCGCGAACACACCCCTCATGGCTCCCCTTTATGTCAAGACATGGCTGCCACGTTGCGCAAGGCTTCGGCGAATCGGGTTCCGGTACCGTCGAGGACGCGATAACGTCGGTATGAGCAGGGGATTGCGTGGATCTGGAACTGGTCGGCACGAATGGGTCGTGGGCGTTCGGGGCTGACGCGATCCGGATGCAGTATCTCCCGAAGCGACCCGCACACAAGCTGCTTCGTCGACTCGGCGAGCTGGTAGTCCCGGAGCGGGCGTTGGCAGGAGTGACATTCAACGCGGGCCGCAAGGAGGGTGTACTGCGCCTCAAGCTCCGCCCTGGAGCGTGCCCGTTCACCGACGCCGCTGCCGGGCAGCTGCCGGAGAAGGCCGAACCGTACCGGCTCGTGGTCGCCCGCGACAAACAGGAGCTGGCAGGGTACTACGCCGGCTACTTGCGAGACAGGATCGCCCTCAATCCGGATGCCGATCGCCCATCGCCCGAGTACCTCGTGTTCGGGCCGCCCCCTCCATTGACCTTCGAGGGTGAAGACGGACACGTGTCCTTCGACGGCAGGACAATCACGTTCGGCCGGAGCGAGAGCGGCAAGCCTGATAAGACCTTCGACCTGGTCGCCTTGGAAGGGGTGGACTGGACCTTCTCGGGGTGGGGAACCAGCTCCCTACGGGTGCGGCGGCGCGACTCTCGTTCCACCACAATGATCTTCGGCGAATGGACCCAAGACATCGACACAACGCTGCCGTTCGCGGCCGCCGTCCGTGTCGAGTTGGCCAGGCTCCGCGCCGCCGAGCCCGCCCCGCAGGGATCCACCGCCACACCGGCCATAGCCGGGGAGCCATTGGTGACCGCCGAGAACATCCTCACCACGCTGCGGAGCCTCGGCGAACTGCGCGACGCCGGCGTACTGTCCGAGGACGAGTTCCAGCGCAAGAAGACCGAACTGCTCGGCAGGCTGTAGCTGCCTGGTATCCCGGCCGGACAAACGAATGACCGCGTACGCCCGTCCTGGACTCACCGGTAGGGCAGCAGGCGGGACGCGCCGGCGATCGAATACAGGTGGCACCGGAGGTCTCTGTGCCCGATGCCACCTACCGCCTGCCATTGAATCGGTGCCCAGCGTGCCTATGCCGACGAACAGCAGCTATGCCGACGGCGGCGCGAACAACGTCCAAGCCGGAATTCTGGATGCATACACCCCACGTTCCGGATCGTGTCGTAGACGAGTGCGCTGCAACATCAATCGGAGATGACGGCTGGGATCGTCGTCGACCGACCCGGAGTCGAGGATGTATGCCTGATCAGCTCCGTCATGGTGCTTTTCCAAGGCATCGGTGTGGTGGCCGAAGACGCGGGTTCCGTACTCAATATCAGTACGCGTTCGGTCGGTGAGCCAGCGGTGCAACCGCATCAAGAGCTCGCTGGATTCCCCGGTCGCGAAGTCGCCACCGTCGGCGGCGGCCCTGAGTTCCTGCCCGATTCGACGTTCGTCCCAGACGCGGCCGTCGCCGACGATGTGCAGCTGCGATCGTGCCCGGGTAATGGCGACATTCCACAGGTTGGGCTGCTTATCGATCCAATCGATCGATCCTCTCGGCATATCGGGCGTTGCGACGAGAGAGAAGATCATCACGTCTCGTTCGCCACCCTGAAACGTGTGCACGGTACCGACTTTGATGCGATCGTCCCCGCCCACCAGCTCCTCGATGGCCTGCGCTTGAGGTCTGAACGGTGTCACGACGCCGATAGTCGTGGTGTCCGAGAGCTCTCCGGATTCGAACAGAACGCCGATCAGTTCCACAACCGCCCGCACCTCATCGGCGTTGTGCCACGATCCTTTGCGGGCTCGTTCGGCGGCGCCGAGTACGTCATGCCATCTCAGCGCTACACCATCACCGCCAGGCCGTGCCCGCACATCCGTCATCACGGTCAGACGTCCGTTGTAGAACAGTCGGTTGGCGACCTCCGCGATCCGTGGATGGCATCGAAAGTGTTCGTCAAGCAGCATGCTGTCGCCATAAGCGCGGGCGGCCGCGTGGAACGCCGAGTGCCGCGGATACGACATGTCGTGGCGGTCCAGCCAGGTCGCCGAGATTTGCGCGATGTGCTGAGCGGCGGCGTCACCTTGCGCGTCGACGAGCGCAATATGGTTGAGCTGCATGGGGTCACCGATGATCAGGGCTCGTCTGGCTCGAAACAGCAGCGGCAGGACGGCCGGTATCGAGCACTGGCTCGCCTCGTCGATCACCACCAGGTCGAACAAGCCTGGTTTCGGTGGGAAGGCGCGAGCCGACAGAGCGGTGACCGCCCAGGCCCGCGCGCCGCGCAGTGCGGCGGTCTTGGGACCCCAATCGCTGCTGTCGGGCCGGTGGTTCAGTAGCGCATCCAATTGACGACGTCCCGCACTGGCGGCGGCGCGGACGGATGTGTCCAGCAACGTCATCGACGCAGATTGCACTGCCGCTTCGGCAGCATCCATCACCTCAACCAGTTGATGGTCAGCCGATCGCGCATCGTTCTCGTTCTGAGCTGCTCGCCAATCGATTTCCGCTGCGGCAAGCTCGAGCAGTGAGGTGGACTGAGCGAGCGTCGCCGCTGCGCCGACGGGAACCCCCAATCGGCGCAGCAATCGCCGGGAACGCCATGCTGCGATTAATGGAATACGGTTGACAGCTTTGGCTTTCCGGACTACCCAGGCTGGATCGTGGGCCCGGAACAATGCGAGAATCTGCCCGTCGTCCAGCGACAGCCGTTCCCCGTGCGCGCTGCGCCGTTGGGCCGAGTCCAGCAACCGGAGCTCAATGTCCGCTACGCGGGCCAGTGTCACTCGATGGTCGTCGCGTGCCGCTAGCGCGGCATCGATATTCAATAGCGCGGTCTGCAAGTTCGTCCGCGGCGACTCCAGCCGTGTCAGATTAGTCAGCCCGGTCTGAGTTTCCCTCTGAGCCTCACGATTACCGGTCCGGACAACGGTGCCCGGCAAGAGTCCCTCGCAGCGTTGCCACACCTCGTCCACGGCTTTGTTGTTCGTGGAAGCGACCAGCACCGTCTGCTCGTTGGCGATTGCGGTCGCCACGAGGTTCGCCACCAGCTGGCTCTTCCCCGTGCCCGGTGGTCCGGTGGCGACGGTGAGTGGCTGGACCATCGCAGACCGGATCACCGCTTCCTGAGATTCGTTGCAGTGCAGTGGAGTCACCAACCGGACCGACGAGATGTCACCGTTGGCGCCAGGACGGCTCGCATGATCGGGTGCGAGCGCGGCAAGCGCCGTCGAGGCGATCTCGGGCACCCGGCCGGCAATCTCGACGAGGTCTTTGAGCAGCTGCTTGTTCGGGCCGGATTCGACGGATGGCATACGGAACAGCACCGCGACATTGCGCGCGCCGTCGTTGGAGGTATCCACGTCTATGGAAGGCTTGAGGTCATCCGGTTCCGGGTCGTCGACCGATCCGATCTCAAAATCGTTGCGGAGCAACTGCATCAGGTCGTAACCCATCCGAGCGTACTCACCGGCATGCCAGGTCGGTTGATAGCTCTGGACGAACGCGGCCGCCTCGTCGGCGGTCATGAACTCCTGGAGAATCGCTGGATGTGGAATTGGCGGTCCAGCAGGGGCTAGCCTGGTCTCCCCTGCGGATTGGACCAGCTCGACCCTACGAATAAGCAACGGTGCGAACGTAGGACGTATGCGATTGCCACGCTGGTTGCGCCGCAGCCGGTTTGTGACGACGACGGCGGGATACCCGGCCCAGAGCTGTTCGTGCGCTCCAGTGACGCCGACGACGAAATCCTTTGCCTCCGGCGGAACCTCCATCGAATGGTCGGAATCCATCGCTCCGACCAGCAGCCGCTCCTTGCCCTGCAAACAGATGTAGGTTTCGTCGATATCGTCAACCGACAACCACGAATCACCCTCGGACTGGAGGCAGTGGCGATAGTAGTCGATCACTTGATCCCATTGTGGTGCACCGGATTTGGTAGGCGCTGGGGCCAACTCGGTACCCGAGACTGGTTCGACGATAGACGCGAGCGCAATCGGCGACAGCGGTGACGTCGCGAGAATCATCCGATCGTCCACTCCGGACGCCGAGATGACCGGGACCTGTCCGGAGTCACTGCGGCGCAGCCTGTCGTTGACGTGCTCGAACAGATCCTTGACAGAAACCTCCCGACGCCCGCGCGCCGCCTCACCTGTACACAGCGCATCCACCAGGACGCCGGTGAACACCGACGGCTCCTCGGCGCCGCGACCCGCGAACGACCGCTCTCCTGCCCGCGAGGACGACACGACATAGACGCCTCGGCTGGCCAATACCGCAGCTGCCTTCGAGCCCGCGGTGGCCGCGGCGACGCCCTTGGACGCCGGTTGAGCATCAGAAGTGCGCATCCCAACCGAAAATCCACCGCTACGGCAGCTGTCGATGATGACGACCTTCTGCGGAGCCAGACATGCTTCCAACAGGTCATTCACGAATCCGGCTCGCACGGCGGTGTGCGCCATCCGGTTCGGATCGCTATTGGTTGCCATGAAATGGAACTCGCCACTGTCGGCGATTGCGCGGTCGCCGTGCCCGGAGAAGTAGAACAGCGTCAGCTCGTCCTCGCGGCTGCCACCGAGGAAGGCCTCAACCTTCTCCCGCATCTGATCCGCCGTGAGATTGATCAGAGATTCCACCTCGAACGCCCCGATACGTCGATCGGACAGCGCTGCCTCCATCAACTCCAGATCCCTGCGCACCGAAGGTAGCGCCGGAAAGTCGGCGTGATCGTAGACCTCGTTGCCGATGAGCAGCGCGCGCTGCCGCGGCAGCCTGCTCACGATTCCTCCGTCTCGGCGGTGCCGGACTTGCCGTCCGCGCTGTCGAAGAACTCCTCGACGATCGCGAGCTGATCCTTCGGATTGCCCTCGATCACCAATGAGCGGCCGTCCAACCGCATTTCCACGCGCCGTTGCCGATTGAGCGCGCACCATTCCCGAACCATCGTCGCCACCAGTCGGAGAGATCCGGCCGATGCCCCCGCTGCCACCAGCAGGACCAGTTCCTCACCGATGCCACCCTTGTGCCCCGCATCCAGCACCGCGGCGGTCTGATGCCGGACCTGCGCGCCTCCCGATTCGAGATGCGCTCGCAACTCCCGGGTCAACCGTTCGGTGACAAGGCTGCCCGATCCGGTCAGCACCGCCACCTGCCATATGTCGTCACCGTTCACTGCGTAGACCCCCTTTGATTCGACCCTCGCAGTTGTCACCGCAGGTTCAGTATGCACAGCAGAGGGCTTGTGGCAGAGAGGAATTCAGCGAATGCCCGAGAAACTACGATCCGCAGCAGGGCGACTAGTCGGTACTTCATCGCAAGGCCACGGACCTGGTCGGGACGATCGAATATAGGTGGTGCCGGAGGAGAATGATTGCCGGATATGAGCGAGCCCACCAGCCCCCAGTGGACTCCGCCCAAGGCGTGTGATCGATGCCGACATCCGGTCTCCGAACGCACAATTTGGGCTCCGGACGAGGTGTGCGACGGCTGGATGCACTGTGGAGATGCACTGTGGAGCCGCCGCCTGCCGATGCTGGCGCGAGTGGCCGCGGCTGACCCGCATTCAATCGTCCGATTAGGCCCAGCCGGAAGAAGATCACGATCCGATTCGCGCGGTAATCTGTCAGCCGCGCATTTCCGATAGCGACGTGCGGCGGACCGGATCGCGGTCATGCGGTGAAGATCGAGGGGGAATCTCTGATGACGCTGACGGCTCCGACAACGCACGGGAGCTCCACAGCCCGCTTACGAATTGCCTTGGCCAGCTTGGGATTCGGATTGCTGGTCGGTGCGGTGGCGTTGGGGCTGTACAGCCTGTTCATCGCGACGACCGTGCCGCTGAGCGATAGTCATCTCCGCAACGGCGGAGTGACGTGGCGGCTAGAAGAGGTCGGGGGCATAGTCGTGGTCGCGGGTGGACTGCTGCTCGTGCTGACCGCCGTCGCGTTCTGGCGTGGCCGCAGATCCACGGGGACCACCGACCCCGAAGGTAAGTTCGAGAACTTCGCCACCGGCACGGTTGTCGTCACCGTGATGGCGTTGGCGTTCATCGCCTTCGACGCCCGCATACCGACCATATTCGCCGACATCCGCAGTGACTACCCGTACTTCTCCCGTCTACCGACCGCCGTGGCGGCGTTCGTGCTCGTCGCCGCTGGCGCTCTGCTCGTACTGGGCCTGCTCCCGAGGATGACGAACGCGGCGCTGGTCGGGTATCGGCCGGTGGCCACAGCGGTGGTGGTGGGACTGGGACTCTCGACCGCCGTCGGGTTCGCCGCGGTCCGCGCGGGCGACGACAGCGTCAACCTCGACCACGCCACCGCCACCGCTGCCGACCCCCTGCCCACTCCCGACCGGCTGGGCCCCGAGCGCTACCGAGTCGTCATACCGCCCACCGAGAAGGACCCCGACCGCTTCATCACTTCGTCCACCCAGGTGGCGCCCAACATTGTCCGCGCCGGAACCGGATTCGTGATCGGAACTCGCGACGGCCTCACCGCCTATGACGGCAACACCGGCCGTGAACGCTGGCACTACCGTCGACTCCCGCGCGACGGCGAACTCCGCCTGCCCTACGCCGCGAATTCGCTTCGCTCCCTCGACAACGGCACAGTCGTACTCGCGGTCTGGCGCGGGATCGGTTACCGCGCCTTCGACGCGATCACCGGTGAGCTCTTGTGGACCGAATCCGAGTTCACCCGCGACAATTCGGCCATCGACTGGTCGACGTCCAGCCATCACCGCAACGGCTCTCTACCGGGCCTGCTGATACTGGCCAGCGAGACCCGGATCGCTCGCTACGACGCCCGCACCGGAACACGCGAGTGGATCAGCGACATCGATGGCGGGGAATGCCCCGGCTTCGACCGCAACAGATGGAACCCGCACAGCGACGACGCGCACACCGCCAACGCCGTCTACCGCCTGCTGCACTGCGAACGCGACGACCAATCGTGGATCCAGATCCAGGCCCTCGACACCGGCACCGGGGCGGCCATCGGCACCCGCGATATCGCACGCGGGCCGCTCGAACACGAAAGAACCTCCAATCCACTCCGCTCCTATCCCGACATGGAGCGACTCGAGAACACCCTGGTCATCGACTGGAAAACCCGGGAATCCGGACCCTGGCACCTACTGGTCGACCACCCGAGCCACCTCGTCACAGCGCCAATCCGACAGCCCGGCACCCCCTTCGGAGCGGACCCGGAAGGATCGGAAGTTGCGGTCGGAACGTACGGCGCTCGCTACGGCGACGGCTACGCGGACGTGATCGCCGCCGACAGCGACACCCTCGTACTGCCGATCCAGGAGATGGACCTCTGGTCTGCGATGCCGAAACGAGTGGTGTTCCTGCGCGACGAGTTGCTGACGGTCCTGCTCGACCCGTCTCGCACGGTCGAAGGACCACAGGTGGGCGCATGGGATCGCACTGACGGTCGCTTCGTCGGGATGCAGCCGATCGGACACGGACGTGAACGCTGCGACTCCATCACACTCCTGCCGGTACCCTCCGCGCTGCTGGCCATTTGCGCCCCACGGGATCCCACACGCTCGGAAACGACGATCATCGGCTATACGCGGTGAGGGTAGAGGCGGGAGTCGGGCCTCGTGGCGAAGATGTATGGCCCTTGTGGTCATGCGCGGCACGCCATCTCGACGGACCGAGCAAACGCTGATGGGGAGCCGTGAGGCCCTGGCGCTCTGTCGGCACTACCGAGCCATCTCCTCCAAGAACTCCTGTGTCTCCGAATCCGTCGAGTAGACACAGGTGCCCTTCATTCCACGGGTCAGCAGCACCTTGTAGGTGTTCCGAATCAGAGCGCCGTAGTCCGACTCTGCGGCCTCTTTGACCTGGGAATCCCAGGATGGTTCCCGCCGGGCTACCCACCTATTACTTCGCCGAACGAGATCGGGACCGAAAATTACTCCAGCCCAATCATATTCGAATCCCTGTGCGGTATAGATGCAACCAACCTGGCCGACTCCCCGCTCATCGGAGGCCCAGTAGTCGGCGTCCGGCACTCCCGGGACGTGCTTATCAGGCTTCGCATTCCACGGTCGGCTCCAGTCATCGATTCGCACATCACCGACAAGGCGCTTCTGATCTCCTCGACCGACAGGATCGCTCCACTCCCAACAGAATCCGGCCGCCATCCGCGCCGACCCGGACTCGTGTTCGTGCTTATGGTTCGTCCAGGCTTCCAGCGCGGCGGGCGAGCTCGCGTTGGAGACAACGAAGCCGTCATCGACGTCAGCCGTGAGCTGACTCCAGCTGACTGGAGGTCGCGGGTCGAGTTGAAGCAGCCGTCGGACCCACACCTCGTAGAGATCCGAACCACCACAACGGAACTGACCATCGAGCCGCACAACCCGCACCTTGCATCCAGCGGCCTGAGCGGCTGCTTTGATCTCGGCAAGCGAGCCCATCTCGCGCGGGCGCACCAGCTGCTGCTCATCGAGCAGGAAGATCGGAACCCAGGCCACGTCGATCAGTTGATCGATCTGGCGGCGACGCTTCCAGGGCTCGTCTGGACCTGGTCGCCAGTAGTCGCTGTCATTGCGAATCCGATGTGCCTCATCACAAATCAGCACATCGAGCTCGCCCGGCGCAGACTTCTTGTAGTCGTAGAAATACTTGAAGATCGATTCGGCACGCGCACTTCCGGCAGCCGCCACCTTCCGCATCGTTTTAGTGAAGGCACGCGAACCAGTGGCATGATTAATCGTCAGCCCGCGACAGGCCAGATCGCCGAGCAGGCTGAGCGCGATAACGCTCTTCCCGGAACCTGGACCGCCCAGCACAACGACGACCGTTTTGGTTCGTTTCGTGCGTGCACGCTCCACCGCCCCCATGACCAGCTCGTAGGCCACCCGTTGTTCGTCCAACAGCATGAACTGTTGACGGCCTCGGATTTCCGCGGCAGCCAGCTGGAGCAACGGCTTCGTCGGCGCGTGCCTGAAATTGAGGAGCCGGTTCGCCGCATCATGGGCAAGTCCACGTCCACCTGATGGATCCAGTAGCGTCCGTAGATATTCGAGCATCTCCGACTTACTGTCTCCGGTGAACAACCGCCCGAAGCCGGTTTCCTCACACTGGTTCAGCACCTCGACGTCAGCGGATAAGGCGTTGTGCAAGTAGGCGATGCCATGCACGGAATTCGGCAATCCGACAAGGTCCGGTGTCATATCGACCAAATATTGGCAGTACCACCGAACCTGCTCGACCGGATGCAGGATCGCGTCCGCGTACCCCCTGATCGACACCAGCTTTTCAGTTGCTGCTTCGACCCGGGACCATTGCTTCAGCTCCACCACCACATAGCTGAGCGCTCCGGTTTGCGGATGAACACCGCACAGGACAGCGTCCATGCGCTTCGGGCTGTTCGGAAGTTGCTGCTCGAGCAGCACCTCGATGTCGCCGAGTCCGCCGCCGACCAGGTCGTGCAGAAACTCCAGCAGGCTGTGCTTCCACGAGGCCAGTTCACTCGTTCCGACTTTCTGCTCCCACTGCAGCAGAGCCTGCGCCGACATCAGTTTCGCCAGTTCGCCGGACTCTGCCGCAGTCCACAGATCCTCAGCACTTCCTTGCACGAGAGCCACTTGTCATCCCCACTGACGCACGCGAAATCGACGTGCGGGTGGGGGCAGCGGTCGATGCGGTGCATCGGTGCCCGGCGGGCCGCGAGGTTCAGATTAGCGGAGGCCGAACCCGAGGTGACCGAACTGCCTGGGAGAGTGCATGTTTCCTGCGGTACAAGGACTTCGTTCGCGCTGAGTTCCAGCCCGGGGGCAGCGCCTCATCCAACGGTGGCGTCGCCGCTGTCGAGCTCCGAATATTTCACAGCACGCCCACGAGCCTTGTCCGCAGGGTAGCGCCGTTCGTTCAACCTCACCTTGGCCTCTGCCACAGCGACGAGATCGACGTCCAGGACATCGGCAAGGCGCACAAGGTAGAGGAAAACGTCAGCGAGTTCCTCGTCTACCTTCGAACGTCCTGCGTCGCTGTGCCGGATAGCAAGGCTCTCCTCTGGCGTCAGCCATTGAAAGATCTCAGAAAGCTCGCCCACCTCCCCGGTCAAGGCCATTACCAGGTTCTTCGGCGTATGGAACTGCTCCCAGTCGCGACGGCGGGCGAACTCGGACACCATTTCCTGCAATCTTTCGACTGTCATAGGGCCTGTGTATCAGCCGTGCTCGACGACGTGGTAACCGGCCCGCGCACCCTTCCCATGCCGGAGCCAACGTCCGCACGGCAGGATCCTAGAGTCGACGCGAGCTGCGCACCCCGCTCGGCCTCAGCTCAGCGCACGGGTACTCAACCTCACCCGGCCACACGATCTGGTGCTGCCATCTCCTCCAGGAACGCCTGCGTCTCTGGGTCCGTCGAGTAGACGCACGTCCCCTGCATGCCGCGAGTGAGCAGCACCTTGTACGTGTTCCGGATCAACGCTTCGAACTCGGAGTCCTCAGCCTTTCGTACTGCCGGATCATGGGACCGCGACCTCACCGCCACCCACCGATCACCTCTGCGAACGAAGTCTGGTCCGAAAATTACTCCCGCCCAGTCATATTCGAAGCCCTGCGCTGTGTAGATGCAACCGACCTGACCGAATCCGCGGTCGTCGGAGGCCCAGTAGTAGGACTCTGGCGCATCGGGGACTCGCTTCTCCGGTTTCGCGTTCCAGGGACGTTCCCAGTCGCCGATCGTCACATCGGCGACCAGCCGCTTGCTGTCTCCGACCGTGACGGGGTCACTCCAGGTCCAGCAGTATCCAGCCGCGATGCGAGCGGTGCCTCCACGTTCGGCGCTCTGGTGCAATAGCCATGCTTCGAGCGCCTGTGGCGATGCGGCGCTGGCGACACGGAATTCATCGTCACTGTCGCGGACAAGTGTGCTCCACGCGATCGGTCCCTCAGCGTTCAAACCAAGCAGTCTCTCCACCCACACATCGAACAGTTCCGAACCACCGCAGCGGAACTGGCCATCCAAGTAGACGACCTCGACCTCGCAGCCGATGGCCTCAGCAGCCGACCTGATCTCCTCGAGCGAACCCATCTCGCCGGGCCGCACAACCTGGTTCTCATCCAGCAGGAACACCGGAACCGCTGCTACATCGATCAACTCGTTGATCTGTGGGCGAGCCTCCGAGCGAAGTTGTGCGGAGGTATAGCGGTTGGCACTGGTTTCGCGGACGCGGTGCGCCTCGTCGCAGATCAATACATCCAGTTCGCCACGTCGCGAGCTCATGTAGTTGTTGAAATACTTGAACATGGTCTGTACGCGCTTATCTCGGCGTCCGGCGACCTTCCGCATCGTCTTCGTGAACGCACTCGAGCCTGTGGCGTGGTGTACCCGGCGACCTTGCCTGGACAGCTCACCGAGAAGGCTGAGCGCGATCACGCTCTTGCCTGAGCCTGGCCCGCCGATCACGATCACGATCGTCTGGGTCCGCCCGTCACGTGCGCGGTCCACGGCCTGCATCACCAGCTTGTAAGCGACCCACTGCTGGTCCAACAACACGAACTGTTCCCGGTCTTGAATCTCCTTGGCCGCCAGGTCGAGTAGCGGTTTGGAAGGGGCATGCTCGAACTGGAGGAAATCGTCGGCGGCTTTCAGAGCAAGAGCACGGCCACCGTTGACGTCGAGCAGCGCGCGCAGGTGCTCCGCGAAGGCGGCCTTGTCGGCCATGGTGAACATGCGCCCGTATTCGCTCGGCGTGTACTGCTCGAGCGAGGCAATGTCACTGGAACGGGCATTATGGAGATACGCGACACCGTGCACGAGTCCCGGCCGCTCGGCGAGCGCGGGCGTCGAATCCATCAGGTACACACAGTATTGCCGCACCTGATCGACCGGGTGCAGATGCTTCTTGGCCATCCCGGGAACCGTGACCAAACCCTCGCCGCACAGTTCGACCTTGGACCACTGTTTCAACTCCACCAGAACGTAACTCGGCGCACCGGTACCCGGATGAACGCCACACAACACGGCGTCCACCCGCATAGGGCTATGCGGCAGTTTGTGTTCCAGCAGCACCTCGACATCGCCGAGCCCCGCCTGGACGAGGTCGCCGAGAAAAACCACCAGGCTGTTGGTCCAGGAATTCTGCTCCGACCCACCGACCTTCTTCACGCCCCACTTGAACAAAGCCTGATCGACCATCAGTTTAGTGAGGCGACCGGCAGTCGCCTCGGCGAACAGGTACTCGGCACTATGCCGCACAAGAGCCACTCGCCACCCCTACAGACGCATGCGGAAGTCAACATGCGGGTAGGGGCAGCAACGAAGCGGTGTTCGGTGCCCGGCGGGCCGCGGTGATGACATTACTCGTACGGCTAATGACCGGAACCATGCGCCACTGGAGCATCCAGCGCCAGAAGCGAATTCACACAACGTGCATATGTCCCCAATCACCATGCGCGTCAATCCAACCCGCACCGCAGGCTGAACGCCCTCTACCACGGCGGCACAGCGTTCGAGCGTGCGCAGCGACTGACCTGAGTGGTCCCGGGGTTATGGCGTTGCCTCAGATTTCTGGCCGTCTACCTGCGACACTATGGTCAACCAGATCAGCACGCTAATCGTGCCGACAGAGATGATGTGAGTGATGAAAGTGAATGAAAAACCGGGAGATTCGCAGGAAACATGCAGGTGAAGAAGTGTGCTCCCCGCGCATGCGGGGATGAGCCCCCCACACTGGTCAGCTGCCCAGGATGTGGCGCGTGCTCCCCGCGCATGCGGGGATGAGCCCAACCATCTGCGGGTGGGCCTATTCGTGCAGCGGTGCTCCCCGCGCATGCGGGGATGAGCCCGCAGATTGACCCTGAAACGCGAAAAGAGCCCCGTGCTCCCCGCGCATGCGGGGATGAGCCCTCGAGCGTGCAGACGATCCAGCTGACCGTCCCGTGCTCCCCGCGCATGCGGGGATGAGCCCCTGGGGGTCTGGTTATTCCTTGGGCAGGCCCGGTGCTCCCCGCGCATGCGGGGATGAGCCCCACGATGCGTTTACTCATAGAACCTCCGTAAAGTGCTCCCCGCGCATGCGGGGATGAGCCTCGACAGTGTGGCACCGACCTCGAGATGATCCGGTGCTCCCCGCGCATGCGGGGATGAGCCCACCCTGACGACGTGGGCACGTGCTGTAGCTGAGTGCTCCCCGCGCATGCGGGGATGAGCCCGGCACCCAGCTTCTTCGGGGGCAAGTCGTACTGTGCTCCCCGCGCATGCGGGGATGAGCCCATCGGGCACGATGGGCTGGACGGAATGCTCAGGTGCTCCCCGCGCATCGGGGATGAGCCGCCACTGCGCCCGTTCAGGTCTCGCCTTCCGACATGCTCCCCACGTGTGCGGGGAGCACAACATCTCCACTTGCTCACTGGCGTCCGGGAAGGGCTCAGCCCCGCGCGTGCGGGGAGCACATCACCGCATCCGCCGACCAGATCAGGATGGCGGGCTCAGCCCCGCGCGTGCGGGGAGCACACTTCCTGAACAGTGTCTTCCTGCTCGAACATACTGTTTTCATTCACATTCCATCGTTCATGGCGTAGTTGTTGCCGAAGTGAACGGCTTCTCAGTGTCTGCTGGCACTTCTCCATCCTGCACACCGTTGCCCGGATTGCGTCGTCTGTATCGGTGGCAAGTCTGCACAACGACTCGGTGGTGGTGTCACTATCGGCTACCGGTGTTGGACCCTTCGTTGCGAGTGGGCAACGGTCACGCCTTCTCCCTCTGCTAGCGTTTCGGCGTTGGGACAACAGTGCTCCCGGCACCATGCCGGGATGAGCCGAGCTCGACGTCGGCACCGCCGAGCGCGCTATCGAGTTCCCCGCATGCGGCGGGGATTGGGCTGGCACCGCGTCCCAACCCAAGTGGCAGGTAGCGGTCGTTCGGGATGACACACAGCGACTCGGAACTGCGACTGAGTCACTTCACAGCCCGTGGGCAAGAGCTTGGCAACTGGTATTCCAGTAAGTGTGTCATCCCTGTGGATCGAAAATGGTCTCCATACCGACTGGCCGCCCCGACTCCCTGTTACCTGACGGCTATCATCGACGCTCTCTGAAAATCGCCAATCATCAACAGCTCCACGTCTGCTGAGATATATAGTGGCCTGGGCGCACCCAGGCCCGAATGAAACCGGATGCGCCCCTTATGGATTACCGCCTCAATGATTGGCGCCGAGGCGACACTTGCGTTCTTTGATGACGATTGGAGCACTGCTCGTGAATTCGACTCCGCCTGTGAGGAATGCTGCCGATGACGGGTCGGGCCAGCCGGCGCCCAAGGCGATTCCACCGATCTTCGGGCTGGGCGTGAGCGCATTGGTTGCGCTGGCGGTCGGTCTCCTGGATGACTGGGGAACGGCATCAGATGTTTTCATCCTCGTGATGGGACTGTTTAGCGGCCAGCAAGGATGGGGAAGCCGCGCTCAGTCGAGTCGGGCACCAGGACCGGAGTAACGCGCAGACCCATATCGGAGATGCACCGGCTAGTGGTGGGTCTTTGGGTTCGATCCTGCGGTAGTTCGTGCAATGCCTTCGAGGGGTCGGATCGGATTGGCGAACCTGTCGGTGGGGCTCGATATGCTGCCGAAGCCAATGATACTTACGATCTTAATATTCGAGATGTAGGTTAAATGCTTTCTCCTGCAACGCGTTCCGCGTGGGCTAAGAGCGACCGTGAGGGCGGGAGCCTGTCTGTGGCGCGGCATCTACTCGACTCCGTCGCCGTAGCTGGGCTGCTATGGGATCAATGGTTACCTAAGAGGACTCAGCAGTTGGTTTCGGCTGCTCTACCTCGAGGGCTCGAAGACGGGCGGCTATTGCTGCGGTGGTTGGCTGGGGTGCACGACATCGGCAAAATCAGCCGGGCTTTTGCCTGTCAGGTACCGGATTTAGCGGACAGAATGCATGCGAAGGGGCTGACGTTCTCTGGTGTGCCGGCGAATCGAAAGGCGTTGCCGCACGGCCTTGCTGGTCAGGTTGCGGTGGATCGATTCTTGGAGCAGCACGGGTGGAGTCAGCCGGTTGCGCGGACGTATTCCATTGTTGTGGCCAGTCACCACGGAGTGCCGCCGACGCGGCAGGAGTCTCGTGACGCGCCTCGTCGTAAAGGGCTACTCGGTGACGGTGCGTGGGACCGTTCTCGGGAGGAATTGCTCGACCATGTCACCGAATTTGTTGGCGCACGGGAGCGTTTGCAGGAGTGGAGCCGGGCTCCGTTGCCGGTCCCGGTGCAGGTGCTGCTAACCGCAGCGGCGATCGTGACCGATTGGATTGCCAGCAACCAAGATCTGTTCCCGCTCGACAGCGACCGGGATTCGGAGAAAGTGGCGGTGGAGGCATGGAAGCTGTTGGGACTGCCAGCACCCTGGCGGCCGTCGCCGGACACCGACGGTGAGGACCTGTTCCGAAAGCGTTTCGATCTCGCGGCGGACACGAAAATCCGTCCGTTGCAGGCGGAATGCGTGCGGTTGGCGGAGTCGCTCGACGAACCAGGGCTAATGATTGTTGAAGCGCCGATGGGAGAGGGTAAGACCGAGGCCGCGTTGCTCGCCGCGGAAGTACTGGCTCGCAGGTTCGGGGTGGGCGGGGTATTCGTGGCATTGCCGACTATGGCGACGTCGAACGCCATGTTCGACCGGGTACACGAGTGGGCGGAGAACCTGCCCGACACCGCGGGCAGCATGTTCTTGGCGCATGGCAAAGCGGCCTTGAACGACACATTCAACCAGTTGCGGCGCAAGGGATTCGCCTCGATCGGCATCGACTGCGGTCACCAAGACGTCATCGCGCACAGTTGGTACGTCGGGAAGAAAGGCCCGCTCGCCAACATCGTGGTCGGCACAATCGACCAGGTGCTGCGCGCGAGCTTGAAGACCCGGCACGTCATGCTGCGGCACTTGGCGCTGGCCAACAAGGTAGTCGTTATCGACGAGGTCCACGCCGCTGACAGCTATATGTCGACCTATCTCGAGCGTTGCCTGGAATGGCTGGGCGCCTACCGGGTGCCGGTGGTGTTGATGTCAGCGACATTACCTCCTGCGCAACGGCTTTCGCTGCTTCAGGCGTACCAACGTGGCGTGAACGGCACCGAAGCGGGCATGGACGACATAGCAGTACGTGACATCTACCCCTGCGTGACCGTATGGCCGTCCAGCGTCGACGCCGAACCTATCGCGCCTTCGGGGCGGGCGACCGATGTGCGGATCGAGCATCTCGGTGACGAGATTGCCGACGTTTTATCGGTGCTGGAGGATGCGCTGCCCGAGGGTGGGGTCGTCGGCATCGTGTGCAACACGGTCGCACGGGCACAGGAGCTGTTCGAAGCGCTCCGTAGCAGCGGCAGATTCGATTCCAACGACGAATTGCTGCTTCTGCATTCACGATTCGTCGCTCCGCACCGTGCCGAGCGGGAGAAGCGACTGCGCGCGCTGCTGGGTCCGCCGGGCAAGGCGGACCGGCCGAAACGTTTTATTGTCGTCGGTACCCAGGTTATCGAGCAGTCACTCGATATCGATGTCGACCTGTTGATCACAGATCTGGCCCCGATCGACCTTCTCCTGCAACGCGTCGGTCGCCTGCATCGACATCTTCGGGACTCCCGCCCGGCCCGAGTCGTGTCCGCTCGGTGCCTGATCCGGGGAGCCGACTGGTCGGGTGCGGTGCCCGTCCCGGTCGTCGGGTCGGTGGCGGTGTATCAGGCGGCACGGCTACTGCGGGCAGCAGCCGTGCTCGACCGCAGATCAGGCGGACAGATCCAGATCCCCGGCGATGTGCCGGCATTGGTCGCCGACGGCTACGCGGAATCCTTCGTAGCGCCCGAGGGGTGGGAGTCGGAGGTAGAGGCCGCAGAGCGGACATGGGCGGCATTCGAGTCCGAGCAGCGGGTTTCTGCCGGTACCTACCTGCTCGGGCGTCCGTTCGGGGAGTCGGCGAGCCTGCGGGGCTGGCTGACCGCCGCGGCGCCGGATGTCGATGGTGCGGGTGGTCAAGCCCAAGTCCGCGATGGCGAGGACACGATCGAGGCGATCGTGGTGCGTCGCGACGGTGATGACGTGTATGTGCTCGACGAGGTGGCCGACTACGGCGGTCGACTCGTCCCCACCGAAGGGCCGCCGCCGTCGCGATTGGCAAAAGCACTGGCGGGCTGCACGATCCGCCTGCCCGCTGCGCTGACCCGGTACGGCCGGATGGACGCTGTGCTCGACACGCTGGAGAAGAACTGGTACCCGGGCTGGCAGCAGTCGCATTGGCTCGCCGGTGAACTCGTCCTCGAGCTCGACACCAGTGGGTCGGCGATCGTCGCCGGACACCGGCTGCACTACGACACCGTTCTCGGATTGCGGATCGAGCGGATGGAGACACCTCAATGACCGCCCCCGGCACCGACTTCGACCTTGTCGACGATCCCTGGATCCTGGCCTTGGACACCGCAGGCAAACCCTGCACGCTGACTCTGCGGGGAGCCCTGCACCGCGCAGACGAAATATCGACTCTCACAGGCGAAGTGCCCACACAGGTGTTCGCGATCTTGCGACTGCTGCTGGCGGTGCTGCGGCGCAGCATCCACGAGCGGACGGAACCGACCTATGAGATCTGGAGTGGTCTGTGGACCAGCGACACTTTGCCCATCGCGGAGATCGACGACTATCTCGGCAAGCATGCTGGGCGTTTCCGGCTGTTCGATCCAGATGCTCCGTTCTTTCAGGTCGCCGGGTTGCGGTCGGATAAGGACGCGGTCAGCTCGCTCGACCGGTTGATCGCCGATGTACCCAACGGGGAGAAGTACTTCACGACACGCGCCGGTGCGAGTATCGACCGTATCGGTTTCGCCGAAGCAGCACGATGGCTGGTGCACGCGCAGGCGTTCGATCCGTCCGGGATCAAGACCGGCGCGGTTGGGGACCGTCGGGTCAAGGGCGGCAAGGGATATCCGATCGGTGTGGCTTGGACCGGCAACCTCGGCGGCGTGTTCCTGGAAGGTACGACCCTGCGGGAAACATTGCTGCTGAACCTGGTGCTGCGCGATATCAACAGCGAACGGTTCAGCATCGACGACCGGCCCGCCTGGGAACGCGACCCCACCGGCCCAGGAGCAGTCGAGGGCCGACGACCGGCCGGTCCTGCGGACCTGTGCACCTGGCAGAGCCGACGAATCCGACTGGTACACAACCAAACCGAAGTCACCGGTGTGGTGTTGTGCAACGGTGACGCGCTCGAGCCATTCAACTGGCAGCACCTCGAGCCGATGACGGGCTGGCGATACAGCGAGATCCAATCCAAGAAGGCCCGCGAGACCCGGCACTACCCGATAACTCACGATCCCGAACGTGGGCTATGGCGAGGGTTCACCTCGCTGGTCCGCCAAATCGGCAATACCGGCAGCACCGAGGGCAGGCCGATCGCGCCCGCGTTACTGGAGTGGGCCTGCTACCTCATCGACGAAGGCGTACTGAACGAAGCGCATCCGATGCGGTTGCACGCGATCGGGATGCAGTACGTCAACAACCAATCGGTCGTCGGCGACATCGTCGACGACACCCTCGGGTTCCGAGCGGCACTGCTGGCCAGCAACCCGGACCTGCGCGTCACCGCCATCGATGCAGTACAGGTCTCCGACAGCGCTGTCGACACCTTGGGGGCATTGGCCGCGAACCTTGCACTAGCCGCCGGAGGTGTGCCGGACGGTGCGCGACGTCGTGCCCGCGAACATGGATTCTTCGCTCTGGAACACCCGTACCGGCAGTGGCTCGCCGCGCTCCTCCCGGAAGGCAATACCGAAACCTACGGCCAACACTGGCAGCGGCAAGTCCGGCAGGTCATCGAAACCATCGGCACCGACCTGATCGAATCGGCAGGACGACCCGCGCACCTCGGACGCGTGGTCGGTGAACGGTATCTCGACGCCAGCCTCGCCTCGATCTGGTTCTACGGCCGTCTGAAGAAACTGCTCCCGGCCGCCTACCTGGGCGGCACCGAGCGAGGAAGGAACATCGCGTGAACACGGTGAAGAAGGACTATCGCGAGATGGACCGAGCACTAGCGGAGCATGTCACCCAACGAGTATCGCGCCTGCAATCGAGCTATAAGCGCAACGACGCCGACGCGGTCGCGGCCATCGCACGCCTGCGGCGCGGCGTCGGACACCCCGCCGGGAGCCTGATGGACCTCTGGGACCTGACCTTCGACAAGCTTCCCGAGATCCTGTCGGACCAGTCGAGCTTTTCCTTCGCAGAGCGCGACGGTGCGCCGACAGCATGGGAGCAAGCCGCCCACGACGCGATCACCCTGCATGCCTGGCACCAGCAATCCAAGTCCGAGCCCATGCACCAGCGCGGCGCGACTTTCGGTGGCGCGCTCCGCACTCTCGGCTATCGAACATCGGAAGATGCGGTCCACCGACGATTTCAGGCTCTGGGCGCCAGCGATCGCCACGAGGCCCGACTGGTCCTGCTACGCGGGCTGATCAGCCAATTGCGGGCCCACACCATCGCGCTCGACTACGCGAGCTTGGCGCGTGATCTGCGCCAGCTCGATCACGGCACCTCCACCGATCAGGTTCTGCTGCGCTGGGGGCGCGACTACCACCTGACCAAGCCCGACGGCACCGACCCCGGCGACGCGGACACCACCCCAGTGAAAGGCGTAGACCAGTGACCCGATTGTTCGTCGACGTGCACATCCTGCAAACAGTGCCACCGAGCAACATCAACCGTGACGACACTGGAAGCCCGAAAAGCGCTGTATACGGTGGAGTTCCACGAGCGAGAGTGTCGAGTCAGGCGTGGAAACGCGCCACCCGGCAGATGTTTCGGGAATTGCTCGATCCAACCTCCTTGGGTGTACGGACCAAACGCGTCGTCGAGCTGATCGCCGCGCGCATCACCGAACTGAACCCGGAGATCACCGAACCGGAATCGCTTGCCGCGCAGGCACTGAAAGCCGCCGGGATCGAGCTGGAGAAGCCGAAACGCGCCAAGAAGGGTGAATCAGCACCTGAGGAAGCCGAACAGGCGAAGTACCTGCTGTTCCTGAGCGCCTCACAGATCGACCGCCTGGCAGTCCTGGCCATCGCGGCGGCGGGCACCGACACCGCGATCGACAAGTCCGCGGCCCGCGCCGCCGCGCACTCCGCGAACAGTGTCGATGTCGCCTTGTTCGGGCGTATGGTGGCCGACGCAGCCGATCTCAACGTGGACGCTGCCGCGCAGGTGGCACACGCGATCAGCGTGCATGCGGTGAACAACGAGTTCGACTACTACACCGCAGTCGACGACCGGGCTCCGGACAACAACTCCGGCGCTGGGATGCTCGGCTACGTGGAATTCAATTCTTCCACCCTCTACCGGTACGCCACTGTCAGCGTGAAAGCGTTGCGCGACAACCTCGGTGACGACACCGCAACTCTCCGCGCGATCGAGGTGTTTCTGACCGCCTTCGTCAAAAGCATGCCGACCGGCAAGCAGAACACCTTCGCTAACCGCACACTCCCAGAAGCCGTTCTGGTCAGCGTGCGTACCGATCAGCCCGTGAACCTGGTGGGCGCGTTCGAAGAACCGGTCAACGCAGCGGGTGCCGCTCGCGCCACCGCCGCCGCCAAAGCTCTCGCCACGACCCTGCAGGCGGTCGAGAAGGGTTATGGGGACGGCTCCACCGAGAATTTCGTGGTCGCGATCGGCGACGGGGCGCAGGAACTGACGGCACTCGGCGATCCGATGCCATTCGTGGAGGTGGTCGCCCGGGTCGGATCGAAGGTCGAGGCGGCACTCGGTGGACGGCCGTGAGTGTCCTGCTGCTGAAACTTGCCGCGCCCCTGCAATCGTGGGGTGTGTCGAGTCGGTTCGCGCGACGAGAGACCCAACAGTATCCGTCCAAGAGCGGAATCATCGGCCTGATCTCCTCAGCGAAGGGTCGGCGCCGGACCGACCCGATCGAGGACACATTGCGGGATCTGCGATTCGGGGTGCGTATCGACCAGCCCGGCAGGCTGATTCGGGATTTCCAGGTGGCGCTCAGCCTGGACGGTCGCACCCAATACCCGCTGTCGCAGCGGTACTACCTGGCGGACGCGAAATTCGTCGCTGGCATCGAAGGCGAGACGAGCCTGCTCGAAGGTATCCGAGACACGTTGGTGCGCCCGGAGTTTCCGCTCTACCTCGGTCGGCGTTCCTGTCCGGTGACCGAATCGCTCGTACTGGACCAGATCCGGGACGAGCCCCTGCCGCAGGCGTTGAAAGACCCCACTACTTGGCAGGCCGCCACCTGGTATCGCAAGAAGCAACCCACGGTCGTACATCTACCGATCTTCCGCGATCACGCAGAAGACGACACCGTCGACGCCCTCACCGAGCAAGTCCGTGACGTGCCGCTCGATTTCAACCCGGCGCGGCGCGAATACGGGTGGCGCACCGTGATCACCGATCACATCGAGGTTCACAATCCCGAGGGTCGCGACCTCGCCCATGATCCGTTCGCAGCCTTTGGGGGCGACTGATGTATCTCTCGCGGGTCCCACTGAACCCTGCCCGCCGCGGTAGCAGGAGGTTCCTGTCCTCACCACATGTGCTGCACGGCGCGGTGATGAAGTCCTTCCCTCCTGGGGTGTTGGACCATCCAGACGCCGAAGGCAGAGTGCTGTGGCGAATCGACAAGACCGCCAATGACATTCACCTCTACGTGGTGAGCCCCGTCGAACCGGACTTCACCCATGTCATCGAACAAGTGGGCTGGCCGACAACCGGAGCGTGGACGACCCGAAAATACGGTCAACTGCTCGACAACCTGGCAGACGGTCAACGCTGGCACTTCCGACTGACAGCCAACCCCGCCCGGAGCACGTTCATCCCGCCGGAACAGCGAATCGTCGACGACGGAGCCGGTACCAAGACACAGCGCGGAAAAGTGGCGGGGCTGAACCAGGAAGAGCAACTGGAGTGGTTGCGCCGCAAAGCGATTGGTGCCGGTTTCGCCGTTACGGCAGCCGGACCGGCTCACCAACGCGAAGACGACGTGCGCATCATCAGCCGCGAGACGCTCACGTTCGACCGAGCCGACAGGAAGGTGGTCCTGTCGGTCGCCACATTCGAGGGGGTGCTCACGATCACCGATCCCGGCCTCCTGCGCAACGCCCTGATCAACGGGATCGGCCGAGCGAAGGGCTATGGCTGCGGCCTGCTGACGTTGGCGCCGAACCGATGAACGACATACCCGGTGTGCGGCCGGTCCGCATCGGCGAACTGGTACGCGCCCAAGACCGGCTGACCTTCATCTACCTCGAACGCGCTGTCGTGCACCGCGACGCCAACGCCATTACTGCCACCGACGAACGCGGCGTCGTACACATCCCGGCAGCCACATTGGGCGCGCTGATCCTTGGACCAGGCACGCGCGTCACCCATCAGGCCATGATGCTGCTCGCCGAAAGCGGTTCCACCGCAGTGTGGGTCGGCGAACGAGGAGTGCGTTACTACGCTCACGGCCGCTCACTGGCCCGCAGTTCTCGACTGTTGGAGGCGCAGGCGGCCGCGGTCTCCAATCAGGCCACGCGACTACGCGTCGCCCGAACCATGTACGCGATGCGTTTCCCCGACGAGGACACCTCCGGCCTGACAATGCAACAACTCCGTGGCCGAGAAGGAGCCCGAGTTCGACGCATCTATCGCCAGCACGCCGAACGAACCGGAATCGACTGGCGCAGGAGAGATTACGACCCGAACAACTTCGGTGCCAGTGACCCGGTCAACCAAGCCCTATCAGCAGCCACCACCTGTCTGTACGGGATCGCCCACGCCGTGATCGTCGCGCTCGGCTGCGCGCCCGGTCTCGGGTTCGTCCACACCGGCCACGAACGGTCGTTCGTCTTCGACCTGGCCGACCTGTACAAGGCCGAATTCGCCATTCCCGTCGCATTCGACGTCGCAGCCGAAGGCCCCGAAGACATCGGCGCCGCTGCACGACGCGCAGTCCGTGACGCCGTGCACGCCGGCGGGCTACTCGGCCGCTGCTGCAAAGACATTCACGCCCTCCTGTTGCCAGACGAGCCGGACGCATCCGACACCTGGGACACCGACGTCGTCGAACTGTGGGACCGCGCAGGCAACGTCGCCGGCGGAATCTCCTACGACGACGAGGAAGTCCCGTGGTAGTACTCGTCCTCAGCGCCTGCCCAGCAGGTCTGCGAGGTCACCTGACCCGCTGGCTCCTCGAAATCAGCCCAGGTGTGTTCGTCGGCGTTCTGACCGCGCGGGTCCGCGACCTCGCCTGGCAACGCGTCGTCGAACTGTCGAAAGACGGCCGCGCCATCATGATCTACTCGACCCGTTCCGAACAGGGCCTCGCCTTCAAAGTGCACCGCCACGAATGGGAGCCTGTCGATATCGACGGCCTCCACCTCATGCGCCGCCCTCACACGGGTCGTACGAAACCCACCGGCCCGCGCGCCGGGTGGAGCAAAGTTAGTAGATACCGGAAGGCCGCGCGGCGTCGCAGTAGCACCGCCGAGCTCGACGAAAGTGAATGAGAATTGGCGCTATCGTGAGAGAACACGCTGGTCATGAAGTGTGCTCCCCGCACGCGCGGGGATGAGCCCTGGAAATCCTCCGGATGGGTCACCGAAGAAAAGTGCTCCCCGCACGCGCGGGGATGAGCCCGCCGCGACTAGGTTGTCTTGTACTTGGTTGGTGTGCTCCCCGCACGCGCGGGGATGAGCCCGCCAGATCCGCACGCCGCAAATCCCGGTCGGTGTGCTCCCCGCACGCGCGGGGATGAGCCCACCCCGACTGGATTGTCGACACCAGCGGAACTGTGCTCCCCGCACGCGCGGGGATGAGCCCTGCGACATCACCGGACGACTGCAGATCACGGGGTGCTCCCCGCACGCGCGGGGATGAGCCCGGCGGCGTGACCCCGCACCTCCACCTGGAAGTGTGCTCCCCGCACGCGCGGGGATGAGCCCTCCCATTCCACGTACTCGCCGTTGAAGTAGGTGTGCTCGCCGCACGCGCGCAGGGATGAGCCCGATGAGCTGCTCGCCGCGACCCTGCGCGGCTCGTGCTCCCCGCACGCGCGGGGATGAGCCCGGTCGGTTCGCGCTGTGGCTTGCCCGCCGTCGTGTCTTCCCCGCACGCGCGGGGCTGAGCTCACCTTCGACGGTCCGGACGAGGAGGGGTGGTGTTCTCCCCGCCACGCGAGGCCTGAGCCACTGGACAACGGCTGCAGCGACCTGCGCCTCAACAGTTCAAAGACATTGCATTGCGCAAGCTGCGATGCTCAGCTTCGATACGAGCTTGGATCTCGGCAACTGAACACCCTGGGCTACACCCCGGCGTTCTTGACCTTTTCAGCCATGCGGTAACCGCCGTTGGCATCCACCGGACCGAGCCTCCTGCGATCATGCCGATCGCCAAGAATGTCAACTGACCGATCATTTTGGCTCCCCGCCTATTTCAGGACCCTGACAGACCGGGCACATACCCACCGGACCGAGCCCATGTCTCCACTGCAGCAGAAGGTTGCGGACGTATGCGCCCATTTGGCACCGACCAGCGTCGCAGTCCCGGTGCTTCTGAAATTCCTTATGAGCGACGGAAACATTCGTGATCGGTCGCTCAGGCATCCGACAGAAGGCTGGGTTGAGCTTCATGATCGGACCTCCACAGATGTTGCTCCAGCGGGGATCAAGCGGGCCTCTTCGACTAGCCGAGCCTTTGCTTGACGCTTACGGGGACACAGCGTGATCAGGCAGTCGATGTGATCTTGCATGACCCGGTGGGCCTCCTCGACGGTCATCACAGGCAGGGGCATGTGGTCGGTAGGCGGAAGGTTGTACATCGTTGCGGCTCCTAAACTTCCACGCGGTTGCGCACGGCCGGGGACGCCGATGACCGGTGTTGTCCTGGTGTTCCACGTCGGCTTGCCGATCAGAGACGACGGATGCGGCGAGCACTCCGGCCATCGGGCACACCAGCAGTAGATGCCTGGGAAAGCCGGACTGCCAGCAAATTTGGACCATCCAGACACATTCATCCGTTTCTCAAGCATGTCATCCACCCAGCGCGCACACTCACACCCAGAGGCTCGAAAGTTCAGTCCACGAATCGATATGGGTGCCATCCAAATTCGGGAGCAGTGCTAATGAGCGGCAAGAACCCGACAACGATCCCCCGACGACAGCTCGGGAGGCAGCTTCGTGAACTACGTCAGGCTGCGGGGATATCGATCGCGGATGCCGCTCGGCTCATCGAGCGCGGGGCCGGGACCCTGCAACGGCTGGAAAAGGGTGAGAGCCCTCGGATTCGCCTCTTGGATATCGAGGCCCTGTGTCGGCTCTACAACGCTGAAGCCAAGATGGACGCACTCAAAGCTCTCGCCACGCAGGCTGATGAGCGAAGCCGGCCGGTGGACGAGAAGGTCTGGTGGCATCGATATGAGGATCTGATTCCGAATGACTTCGAAACATACGTCAGCCTGGAGTCGGCCGCTGCGCACATCACGATGTACCAGTCAGACCAGGTACCGGGTGTAGTCCAAACAGCCGACTACGCAAGAGAACTCGATCGACTTTACTTCAGCTCCGAGACACCGATGGAGCTGGAACAACGCATTCAGGTGAGGATGCAGCGGCAGAGCTCCATCAAGCGGAGACTCGCTCCTGTCGAGGTAGATTTGTTGATCGATGAAGCTGTGATCAGACGACTTGTCGGGAGCCGGAAGATCATGGCCGCGCAGCTGTGGCGGCTGGCTGACACTCCGTCGAATGTCCGAGTCCGGCTCGTTCCATTTTCAGCTGGGTTCCCGCTTGGAATTGCGCCTGGACCATTTGTAATCCTGAGATTCGCAACCGATCCGATCACGGGCACCCCTATTGAGCCCACCACGGTGTACGTCGAGTCCTACGGCTCCAGGCTGTACTACGAACGCACCGATGTGGTGAGCCGATACGTGGAGATGCACGAGACGATCGGCCGGGTAGCGTTGGGCGTGGCAGATAGCAAGCATCTGCTCAGGCGGGTAGCGAAGGAGTTCGAAGCGTGAACATTGATCTGTCGGGTGCACGCTGGTTCAAGAGCAGCCGCAGCGGAGGGGGTGAGGCGTGTGTCGAGGCGGCACACCTGACTGGCGGCATGATCGGAGTGCGGGACTCGAAGGACCCTAGCGGTCCGGCGCTCGTGTTCGGGCCCGCCGAATGGGACCACTTCGTTGCCGTACTGCAGTCTGGAGAGTTCAACTGCCCCTAGGTGATACGCCAACACAAGCGTTTAGTGGTCGACGGCTTACCCTTTGCTCGGCTCTGCGGCAAACACATGAAACGCGCGGTCGCTCGTGCCCACTCGACGGTGATCGACGACCACCAAACCCGCTGCCACGATCGCGGTAACGACCTCATCGAGAGGTCGCAGCCGCAGTCCGGCGCTGAATGGCAAGGTTGCCATGAAGTCTGGATCACCGAGGCCCACCACCAACCGTCCCGACGGCCGCAATACCCGCGCCAGCTCGTCAATTGACGGTCGCAAATCCTCATCCGGGACGTAGTAGAGCGTGTTCACGGTCATCGCCCTATCAAGGCTGTTGCCCGGCAGTGGGATTCGATCCATCGGAGCTTGGGTCAAATGGAGGCGACGTTCGGCTATCTCGCGTCGAAACCGACGGCGCGCGTCGGACATCGCCTGTGTCGAGATATCGATGCCATGGGTGGCGCCTTGCGGTCCAACCTTATCGATGAGTTGCCGAAGACCTAATCCGCCTCCGAAACCGATATCCGCCACTGCGGTACCGGATTCGACTCCGAGCGCTTCCACCGAGCCTGTCACCGGGCCGCGGTTCGCACGATCGAGCAGTCGTCCGACTAATGACCCGGCGACACCGGTCGGGTGCCCCAACTGGTGAGCGAATCGACGCATTATTGGATCCAAGACCGACACACGGCCAGTCTTTCACGGTCAGCGGTGAACAGCTGGTGGCAGCACCTCGACAGGAAGATCTGGTTGCGCACGGTGGCAGCCGCGCTTGCCACCAAAGATTGCAAACTTGCAGCTACCTTCGATTGTGGACTGGGGCGTGGAAACCAGCTCGCCGTTCCTTTGGATAGTCGAAGTGATTCAAGGATTGACACTATGTCCGACCTGCCAGCTGGTGAACTTACCGGGCGCGATGTTCTGCTGAGAATCTATGCCCGCGGAGTCGAACGTCGTCACGGTTGAGCAATGAGCTAGTTTCGGACTGGGGTGCTGTTCGAGCCAGGCGGGGCGAGAAGGAGACGACAGTGTCAGATGATCCGTATGCCGGGCTCCCGGCGGAGTTCGCCGAGGCCATGAGACAGGCGGAGAGCGAAGAGAGTTCCCCACTACATCCCGAAAGCGAAAGCACCACAGTCGATCCGACTGCCAGACAAGTTCACGATGCCGCCGTGACGTACGAAGACTGGCAGGCCGAACAGAACTGGAGCATCATCGATCCTCCTCGATGGGCCGAGAACGCGCCACCTGATTCGGATGCGAAGCCGGAATACAACGCCGCGATCGAATACGAGGACTGGCAGGACGAGCGCACCCGCGGAAGCATCTCCGCTCCCCCGTGGTGACGGTTCACCGAGACGATGCCGCGATCGGGCACGACGGGGGTGCAGCTGCGTCACCCTCGGACTCGGACGCCAGACTCGCGGGAATTTGTCGTAGGATCGACGACCAAAGATCAACTGGTGAAGAACGCGCACTTTTTCAAGGGGGAGCGCCATGTTGGTGCAGGCTGATATCGACCAACTCCGGGCATTGGCCACGACACTCGACGGAATCAAGACCGCGATCGATGGAATCGATGTGCGCTCGTCAGCCGTGCCCGTCGGTGCCGCGTTGCCCGGAACGGTGTTCGGGGACACGTGCGATCTGGCCACCGAGAACATCGAGCATGGCTGGTATCGCGTGGCGGAGCGGATCGGGCGGGTCGGGACCACGATCGCGCAAGCCGCCAACTCCTACAACACGGCCGAGAAAGTCAGCGAGGGTGAGTTCGTGGACCTGATGGCGGGCTTCGACTTCCGGGCCGCGGATAACGGCTGATGGCCCAAGCGTGGAATCTGACTCGAGCGAACGTCACCGCATGGCAAACCAGCGCGCTGTCGGACCTGGCCGGGGCGATCGAGACGGCAGCCAAGACCTATGACGAGAAGTCGGGTTCGATGTCCACCCATTTCGCCAATCTCAATGGCAGCTGGGCGGGCAAGGCATACGACGCCGCCTATAACAGGATCGGCGAGGAGCATCGGGAAAGCCTCAAAGTCGGTGACGAGGTGGACGACATCGTCACCGCGCTGCGGGCCGCCGATACCCGGTTGCACAACGAGCGAGAAACCCTGCTCAACAAGGTCGCCGACGCCGAAGATCCAGCTGGCGCGATAGCGGGTGAGAAAGTCACAGTCAGCGATTCGTGGCTCGTCTCGGCGACGACACCCGACGGCGTGACTGACGAGCAGAAGAAGCAGATCCGCGACGCCTGCAAACTTCATCAGGATGCGATTGGCACGGCGTTGATGTCGTTGCGGGACGCGGCGTTCGAGGAAGCTCAGAAGGTCACCACCGCTTCCCAGGAGGCGCGTGATCGCGGCACTTACTTCGGTGACGGGATCAATTCCGCGTTGCCCGAGGGCGGTCTGGTCCGCGATACCGAGTTGGGTTACGACACCGGCCGTGAAGACGGCGAAGCAATCGCGGACGGCACTGCCACCGAGGCCCAGATCCAGCGGATCGCCGCGCGTCTCGCCGAAGCCGGCCTGACGCCGGAACAGCTCGCCGCGCTCGCCAACGGTCAGGAAGTCACCGTCCCGGTGACCGCGATGGCCTATCTCGACGAGTTCTATGCGACTGCCGGGCGCGATGGTCTTCTCTCGTTCTCAGAACAGTTGAAGAACAACGGGTCTCCGCAGGCGACGCAGCTGCGTGAGGATCTGGCCGATGGGCTCATGATCCTGTCCAACGAGAAGGTCGTCGTTCGCAACTCGAACGGAACCGGCGCCGTCTCGATGCGCGGCGGATACGATCGACTGCACCCCGAAGTTCAGGAATTGGTCGGTACCCGGCCAGGTCTAGACCTGCCGGACGGGAACACCCGCGAGGTGCCCGACGACTACCGCAGCGGCGGGTTGTTCGGAAATAACAGTGGCGCGACCGAGGAGTACGACCGCGATCTGAAGCGATTCGCGAGTCTGATGAACGCCGCTGGGGAAGGCTCGGAGCCTGGGCAGCGGTTCGGTATGGAACTGACACGCCAAGGCGCGCACCAAGCCGTCCTTGCCGACAAGTGGTCCTCCGGCGGCACCCATGACGGCCCTGCTGAGCAGATGATCCAGGATCTGGTCGGTGCCGGAACCCGCAGCGACGAAGCCAATTACGCGCTCCTCACCGGGAACGGGTCCGAGGAACTGTTCGGCAAGGGCACGCCGGGCCAGGAGTATGGCGACGGCTACCACCGCGATGAGTTACTGGTGCCGTTGTTGACGCACGGGTGGAGCGATGACGGTGAAAGCCTCTCGGAGATGTTCACCTGGATCAACGAGGACGCGCGGATTACCGACCCGAGCAATCTCGTGCAAGTCGAAGACGCCCGCCAAGCCGGTGAAGCCGCCTACGGATTGGCACAGTTGCTGTCGACCACCGAGTCCGGGCTCAATGGTCAGAACCTCTACGAGTCCTGGCTGGATCTCCCTGGCCACGACGGCCAATCCCTCGGTGAGGTCAATCCCACCGCCACCAAGGCGCTGGCCGCCGCGCTCGCGCCGTACACGCTCGACATGGTCGATGCCAACGATGATCTGAAGAACACCGTCGGATTCGGTGATCTCGGCGGACCTATCGAAGCCACCCGAGTGTTCAGCATCCTCGACACCGACCCCGACGCCGCAACCATCATCAACAGCGCCGCACTCGCCGAGGCCGAACGCATCGACGGCATCTTCGCTGACCGTTACGCCAATGGTGACCAGGATCATCTGCTTGGTACCCAATCCGGCGACCTGCGCTGGCTCGTCAACGCTGGCATCGAGGCTGAAATCGCCGACCGCCAGCTCAACGCTGCGGATGCCGATACCGCGAAACAACAGAAGTACGCCGCCGCCTACACCGCTGGGCAGATCCTCCTTGGCGGATTCGGTCCCGAATACGCCGCTGCGGCAGCGGTTACCGAGTTCTTCAAGAACGACATCACTTCCGTTGACGGCACCTTTGTCAACCCGTTCAATGAACTCGAAATCACCAGCGATGGAACTGATTACAGCAAGTACAACCCCGGAGAGATCGGCGATGCCAACAACCGGATGTACGCCATGATGCAAGGACTCGTCAACGGCGGTCACATCGACCCATCAACCGTCCCAGCAGAATTTCGCAATCCAGACGGAACCCTCAAAACATACGTGGCAGTCATCTCCGCAGATCCTGATCGAACTCCAGTAATCAATGAGGCATTCAAAGCGTTGCCGCAGATCATCAAAGACGGTGGCGTTACTGACAAGACCGACTACACGGATGCCGTCACCGAAACAGCTACGATCAACAATCGTGACATTCTTTACCGAGGCAACACCAACAACCAGGTCGCCCTCGAAGACGTCCTGAAAAATGACAGCACTAACGCTGATCGCAGTAACCAGTGGAGGCGACGCGACTAATGAACCGTAACCGCCTTCGCGCCACTTTGGCCTCGGCAATCTTGCTGCTCACAGCTGGCTGCACAACGAGCACCTCCAACCCGCCAGACAGCGCCGGCACTCCGGCATATCGCCCACCTGAACAGGTCCGCAATGCGACCGTCGTCTGGTCTGCTGAATCTGATGTCAACCTGTTCGACTCGCACTCGACTCTCGTCCGCGCTGCCGCCGAGGCACTCGAGGTCGCTGTCCTGGCAGGACCCGAGAAATCATATCCGGGCTTCGACCAAGCCGTGACCGACCCGACCACACGGGACATCTATTTCAGAAGCGGGAGTCGCGCAACCGCATACGGCACCTTGTACAAACACATCTTCGACATCATCCCCACCAACGGAGGATTCACCGCACTCACTTGCACACTCTTCAAGGAATTCGCCTATGAGAGCGAACACGGCTATAAGATCCCCCAAAGTGGGCGCCGCGGCAATGCTCTATCCATCACGTTCAGTAATATCGCCTCGTCGCACACAGAGATCCCGCGCGCGACGACGACATCCACTCCGGCGTCGACGACCCCGTCACCGCGTACCTCCGGCCCAGCTGAGTGGGAGGCACCGGAGGACAACCTGTTCGAGGGTTGGACCATCGAACCCGGCTCTGCCGACGATTACCGCAGCGAGCGCTGCGCCCCTTGGATCGCGACCCTCGAACCGAACGCCCCAGCCGAAACCGAAACCGTCACCACTGATTCCCCGCCCCAGGCCCTGCCCGCATACCCCGGCTGGCCCAAACTGCACTAACCACCTTCCGGCTACACGGTGAGCTCTGGGGTGATGTTATGAAGGTTGCCGAGCGAATAGCATCACCGGTTCGGCTGCGGTGGATTCCGCACGACTCGAAACGTACCGCGGCACCACCTACAAGGGAGCGCATTACCGAGACGCGACCGGTTCCCGCGAGATCCCCGGAGTTGCCCGATATATGCACACCTGGGAGCGCGGCGACCACACCTCGGGCGCAGTGATATTCACTGACACGCTTGCCGTTTCGGTGAATTTCAGACCGGCCCCGACGACCAAGCCGCCCCAATGCCCGCACCAACCGACGATGAGTGGAAGGTAGCGGCAAAACAGCTCATCACCAGACTGCCGTCATAGCGACATCACAAAGTCCAACATCACTGAGGAGGTACCGCGGCCAATGAACCGTACCTGTCTCCGCACCGCATGGGCCTCGGCGATCCTGTTACTCACGGCCGCTTGCACCACAAGCCCGTCCGCTCCCCCAGCAGACACCGGCACACCGGCCTATCGCCCGCCCGAAGAGGTTCGCAACGCTACTGTCATTTGGTCCGCCGAACCAGGCGTCGATCTGTTCGATTCGAATTCGACTCTCGTCCGCGCCGCCGCTGAAGCGCTCGAGGTCGCCATACTCGCCGGACCGGAAGACTCCTATCCAGGATTCAACGACGCCGTGACTGACCCGACCACTAGAGACCTTTACTTCCGAAGGTCGACCCGCGACACGACTGCGTACGGCACGCTTTACAAGCACATCCTTGATGTCACACCAACCAGCACCGGATTCACCGCGCGGACCTGCGAGCTGTTCAAAGCCTTCGCTTACCAGCGCGACGGCATATACAACACCTCCCGCACCGGTCGCCTCGGGAACTCAAAAACCATCACCTTCATCAGTAACACCCCGTTGCAATCTGAGGCCCCCTCGGGAACGACACCGGCCACTACGCCAGTAGCCACGCCCACACCGCGCACGTCAGGTCCAGCGGAATGGCAGGCACCCGAAGACAACCTATTCCAAAGCTGGACGATCGACCTCGCTGCGCCTGATGACTATCGCAGCGAACGTTGCGCACCTTGGGTGGCGACCCTAGATCCGGACGCCCCGGCTGAGGGTGAAACCGTCACCACCGACAATCCGCCCCAGACCTTGCCCGCTTACCCCGGCTGGCCCAAACTGCACTAGCTACCCTTCCAGCTGCGCGTGAAAGTCGGTGAGCAGCAGTTGGGTGGCGGGTCGCATCAGGTCGTCAAGCCTGGCCCTGACAGTGACGCGAGGATTCAAGATTCTCGAATCCGACTCCGGCTCAGCGGTCGAACTGCCCCGCCCGGATGCCGTCCACGAACGCATCCCACATAGGACCGTCGAACATCAACGCCGGGCCATGTGTCGACAAACTGATGGAAATCCAGCCTGACCTTCTGCCATATTCCTGGCGCAGCCCTACTCACGATCCGTGCCCATCGGATAGCGCCGGTGGCGTTCGGGCGGCTATCGAGGCACGGACGAAGGCGTAGGTGGCGGTGTCAAGGGCGCATTCCAGCGGGGACCAGGAAGCCTTCATCCTGAGTGGGCGGTGATCGAGGTCCCTTCGACAGCGTACGGCCGACATCCTCGGAACTGGGCTTCACAGACCGCCCGCAACTCGTCTACCCGCAAGCCGCGTCGGCAGGATGGCAACGTCGCAGGTTATTGTCCTAACGAACTCCACTCGTTTGCTAGGGGATCTCTGTGGCGCTCCTACAAGTAGATATAGACCGGCTGAATGCGTTATCGACCACCGCCGACGACGTGGCAAAACAGGTCGATGATATCGATGTCCGCACGGCTGCCAAGCAGGTCGCTGGCGCATTGCCAGGCACGCCGATCGATTCCGCATGCGCGCTGGCCACCGAGTATGTCGAAGGTGCGTGGCTGCGGGTTTCCTGGCGAGTCGGCCAGGTCTCGTCCGCCATCCGCCAGACGGCCGCGGATTTGACTGCCACCGATACGAGCTTCGCCGCCCGACTCGATGAGTTCGACTTTCAAACCCCACCGGGGCCGCGGTGAGCGGCTGGAATCTCACCCGAGCCCACGTCACGGCCTGGAGAACCAGCCAGCTCGCCAGCCTGGCAACCACACTGACCACCGGGAACAGCACCTTCTCACACCAGGTCGACCGATTGCCGAAACACCTCGCTGACGTCGGCACCGCCTGGGTCGGGCGCGCCCATGACGCCGCCTATGACCGCGTCATCGAAGACCACCGGCAGGCACGCAAGATCTGGGAAGAGACCAACGACCTGGTGACCGTTCTCGGCGAAGCGGCCGACCGCCTGTATTGGGAGCGCGACAACCTGCTGCGGAAGGTCGCTGATGCCGAAGCCCCGGACGCCGCGGGTGCGGGTACGGCCATGAAGGTCGAGGACAACTGGTCGATCACATTTACCATCGCCGATACCGTCCCGGCCGACCAGCACGCCGATCTGCGCCGCGCCGCCCAGGACCACCAGAACCTGATCGCCAAGGCCCTCACGGAACTGCGCAATGCCGCTCATCAGGTCGACCGACTCATTCGTGAAGCGGCATGGCAAATCCGCTGGGCCGGAAATCATTTCGGCGATGGGATCGACGCCCCCACCATCAATGGCACCGCGGACCCCGGCGATGCCGTCTATCAGCGTCAGCCCGATCTGGGTCCCGACGGATACAGCGAGGAACGAACCCAGGCGGCTGCGGTCGCGTTCAAAGAGCTGTTCGGCCGACCACCGACAACGCCAACCGACTGGCAAACGGCACACGTCCTGAATCCACACAGCTACACGCCGAAATTTCAGGGCGTGGCCCCGGCGATCCAGGTGGTCAAGATCGAGCCCGTGCGTGGACAGGGCGTTGTGCGGGCCGCGCAGTACATCGAGCAGCGGGACGTCACCAGTTGGCCCCCACCGCGGAGAGACCTGGGTGACAATCGCACAGCCGACCCACAGTTCGATCCCGAGCACGCCAAAGTCACCACCTACATCGACTACGAGAACGGGATTGTCGTCATGCGGCAGAACCCGTCCGTTCGGCAGAACGCCGACGGCAGCGCGGGAGAGGTGCAGGTTTCCGCTCCCGTCGGCGAGGTCTGGCAGACCGACAGTGGTTCGGTGCGGATCAAGTACGACGCCGGAAATCCATTCGCGCCGGACTGGACCGCGGATCCGCCACTCGATACCAAGTTCGATGACCATCCGGTCACCGTCAATGGGGATCTGGTTTTCATTCCGAGCGAGAGCGGCGTCGAGGTGCACGGCGTACGTACGGACTACCCCTCGCTGGAGGTGTATCAAGATGACCCGCAAGGCAACACCCGGACAGTCGTGACCGATCCCGCGGTAACCGGACGCTCCTGGGGACCGAGTGTGAACCTGCCTCTCCACCACGAGATCGGGCTCGGAGAACTGGCATTTCGCCCCTTCCACGAATGGAACAACACCTACGACGTGCCCGGACCGGCGAAGCAGTCGACACCATTCGGACCGACAGCGAATCCTCCACGCGTTCCACTCCCGGAAGGAACGATCTGATGCCGCAAGGAAAATGGGGCTCGTCGTATTGGATTGCCGCGACGGCCAGCGTGTCCGCTGCCTGCGTTGTCGAACTCGCCGTTCTCGCAGTCATTTTGAGGTTTCGCGATCCTGATTACCTTCGACTGCCCGCCGTCGCATTCCTGATACCGGTCGGGATCGGGCTCGCAATCGCGGCGGTGCTGAGAGGTTCGGCGTCGAGTGCTGCTCGCGGGGCGTCACGCGGCGTGGTGGTCGCCTCCGCGATAGTGGCGACGGCTGGACTATTGGCGGGACTGCTGTACCGGGGAGGGTGGGTCTGATGGCCGAGTCGGCTGAGCTCCCTGGGCCCTCGAATCTGGACAGGATATGGGTCGGCAGCCCATCGTTCACTGCCGCCGGCACGGTTCTGTTCCTGAATATCGTTCCGGTAGTGGTGATTCCGTACCTGTGGGTGCTCTACCTCATTGTCCTGCCAGTTGAGGTCGTGACCGCTGTCCTGCTTGTGCCTCGTGCTGGAGCCGCCCGTCAGGTGGGAGTCGGCATGCTCATCGGCGTCTTGACCTCTGTCGTGTCGATCGGGATCGGCCTTGCGGCGTTCAACGTGTGATCGGGATACTCGTCCGGATCGCCCTGTCTGAGTTGGGATTCAGCCTAGTTCTCGGTCACACCGGCAATCCAGCGGGCTATCGAGGTACGGGGGACGGCGGCGCGGAAGTCGGTGTCAGCAGTGTATTCCAGCCGGGACCTGGAACGCGGCAACCCGAGTGCGCTGTAATCGACGCCGCCACCTGAGAGCCGATACCGATCACGGTGCCGTCCTCCGCGTAGAAGCGGACGTCATGATTACCTGGCTTGTCCTGAAACACCTGCATCTCTGTGGCACCGAATCGCGCCGCGACGATTCGGGTCGCTTCGACAGCCTGCGGCCAAACGTCGTCGGAGATGGGACTGGGCGAGTAGTAGTGCGGAAGCAACGCTCGCAAGCCGTCGGTCTTATCGAAAGGCTTCGAACATCCGACAGCGCCGAGTTCACGGTTCCACTGCCACTGCACTGTGGGATCGAGAGTCGTGACCGCCGTGCCGATTTCGACCATCCCCTGTTCGAGTGCGTTGACCTCGTCTTCAAGTGCTGGTCTGATTTTCAGCGTCTCGGCCCCTATCGTGGTGTCGGTGGGGGAATTCTTCTCGTAAGGGTCAGCGCAGGCGGTAATGCAGAAGGTGCTTACCACAAGCCCAGTGAGCAGCTTCAATCCTCGTGAAATCATTTGGTATACACCACATTTCCTGGGGCCAGCCACGGTGGCGGCGAGGTTGTAGCCGGGTATGCGTGGGTCTTCCCGCCGGGACGAGGTACGCGCTGCACCCGTGGGCTCCGTCGAGATACCGTCCGGTTCCGTCTCGAGTCGGCCCAACATCAGTATCGAGATGACTGAATCTGGGTTCGTCGCCGGACTCGGACCGAAACCACCGCAGTTTCGTGCGGTCGGGAGCTATCGAGGTGCGGGTGAAGGTGGCTTGGTCGTCGACGTCAGCAGTGCCTTCCAGCCAGGCCCGGGGATATGGCAGCCCGTGCGGGCCGTGATTGTCGCCGCCACCTGACTACCTATGCCGATCGATCTCGCGCTCGACCTCGCGCTCACCTTCCGACCGAACTATTCGGAATTTCCGAATAGTTGCCTCCGTCACACACTCCCCGTCGGCATAAATGGTCTTGATGTGCTCGTTTATGGTCGGCACACTCTTGTCGAACAGATCCGACATCTCACGCTGCGTCAGCCACACCGTGCCATCGACCGTGCGGAGCTGCACTTCAGTGCGGCCGTCCTCCGTGTTGTAGACGACGAACTCTCCTGGGACGACGACCGCGGCACGGGCATCGAGGTTCTCCGCAGCGTCGGCATCAGCGTCGAAGGTTTCTTCCATCCTGATTTTTCTCCTGCTTCCGGGTACGGCAGATACACCGAGCGCTGCCAACAGGCAATCGTGGCCGCCTGGGATCATTGCGCCGGCAGCCTGGCGCCCCTCCGTAGTAGCGCCGATGTCGACCCTGACGGGTGGCACCCTCTATTGGAATACTGCGTCGATGGTGTCGGCGGTGAGCACCCGCGCCGCCCACTGCCGCACCTGGGCAATCCGCGCGGCGCGGACCATGGCGACTGTCTCCGCAGGCAACGGCCCGAACTTCGACTCCAGCTGCTCGACCAGCGTCTCCGCACGTCCTCGCGCTTCACCTCGCGCTTCGCCTTCAGCGCGACCTTTTTCTTTGAGTTGTTCTGCCAGGGTCATGAGGGCCTCTCGAGCGCGGGAACCGACCTGCTCGGTAATGGGTTCGAATTCCGTATCGCTGATATTGCTCTGCTGGAAAACGTACGTCAGCGGTGTCGGCGGTGTGAGATGGCGTGCGCGCAATGCGGGGACGTCGTGCACGGTGAGGTCGTCCAGCAGGATCCGGAACCGGGGCAGGTACTCACCCAGGTCCTCGCGGGTGGCCGGGTCCAGGTCGAACAGCTCCGAAAGTTCGGTCGGGTAGCTCCAGCGCCGTCCGTCCGGCCCAGCATGGATCGCGAGAGCCAGGACGGCGGGCACGGTGGTGCTGCGGTGGGTGTGGACGTGCTGAGTCAGAAAACCAGTCACGTATTCGAGCATCCGCAATGGCATGAGCGGGTCAGGGCTGGATTGGTGTTCGATGAACACAGTCAGGTAGGCGGTGCGGTTATCGATCCGGGCGCGGAAAACCAGATCGCTGTAGCGTGACCGCAGGTCCTGGGTGATGTAGCTACCGGGCTGCAGCTCCAGTGTGTCCCACTCGATATGGGCGGTGATCTTCTCCGGTAGCACCGCACGCAGTTCACTCGCCGCGTCGGCCGGACGGGCCAGGATCTTGCGGAACAACGCGTCATGCGGATTGGGCACCGGATCGGCCATGATCGGGCAACCTACGCCCGAACCGGCTGCGACACGCCGAACTCCGCTGCGGTCACGTTCACCTGACCAGGGCACACGCCCGAATTCAGAAGGGGTGATGCCCGATGCCTGGCAGCCAGGTTCCCCCAGTCGGGTTCGGGTTCACAGTGCCGGGCGCAGGTGAGCGCCTAGCCATGCCTGGATATCGTCGAGTGCGGCCTGCGCCATCCGGGTCGGGTGTCCCGTAAACCCGTGGGGCGATTCAGGATAGACGCGGAGGTCGACGTCTGCGCCGAAGGCTGATAGTCGCGCGGCCATGGCCAGGTTGTCCTGGAGCAGGATGTCGGCCTCTCCGACGACCATGAGGACCGGAGGCAGGTTGGAGAGTTCGGCGTAGATCGGTGAGAGGTCCGGGTTTGTGCGGTCCGGTGCCGCCCCGGCGTAGGCCTCGAGGAAGTACTCGTCGGCGATCAGCCGCCCGGCCGGGGTGTGTGCGCTCAGGTCATAGGTTCCGAATTGCAGTGCAGCACAGTCGAATGCGGTGATCCCTCGATTACGCAGGCGCAGCAGCGTGGTCATTGCCAGCGTTGCACCGGCCGAGAAGCCGCCGACAGCGAGCTTCGCTGTGCCGAAACGATTCTGGGCGTGGTCGATGAGCCAGAGCGCGGCGGCTTCGCAATCGTCCGGAGCGGCCGGCCATGGATGTTCGGGTGCGAGCCGGTAGTCCACGCTCGCGACCACGATGCCGAGTGCGTCGGCGAGCTGGCGGTTGCGGACGTCGCTGTCAGCGGCCGATCCCATGTAGAAGCCGCCGCCGTGGATGTCCATGAACACGCCGTTCGCCGCCGTGTCCACGGGAGTGTGGATCCGCAGTGGGACGCTGCGTCCGTCGGCGACGACGAGCTCTTCGACGGCTGGCGGAGTAGCCGGGGTGGGCTCGGCGACACCGGCTCGGAATGTGCGCAGCTCCTCTGAACTGTTCGGACCTCTTCCAGCCGTGCGCTTTTCATAGAAGGCGCGTGACTCGTCGACGAGAAGGTGGAGGCGAGGGTCGATCAGATTGGCCAGTCCGAGTTGCACGGAGACCACCCTAGCGATTGCTGGTTTCGGCGAGCGTTGCGGATCCTCGGAACGAGGGCGATGGTGTCGGGCAGCCAGGTCGCTGCTGAGCAAAACCACTTACGTCCAGCCGTCGACCAGTTCGCCCGGTCGCATTCGATGGTCTTGCGCGACCGATCATGTCAGCAGTTCGTTGATATCCACGGTTTGCAGGTGTTTGCGCACGCGGTTGGCGAATGCCGGTGCTCCCGCCCTGACCAGCATGTCGGGTAGCGACACCCTGCTGTCGGTGCTCCGGCGAAGGTGGTATACGAGTTGTTCCCTCGTGACAGCAAGCACCGCGTCGGGGCTACTGTCATCCACCAGTTCGAAGAACTCATCCGCCGAGTAGACCTCGTATGTGAGGTGGTCCATCTCGCGGAAGTCCTTGGTGTTGCCGGTCAGCAGGATGTCAACCTGACCGTGGACAGCGGCGCTGTGGACATGAGCGTCACCGGGATCGGTGTAGTCGCACGACGGGTCGATGGTGAATCCGCTGATCCGGCCCGCCTCGAAGACCTTCTCCAGCCGACGGCGGATACCGCCGACCTGAGCGTCGGCGAGGAACGGGTTCTTCTTTCGCAGGTGGTAGACGAACTCGGCCATGATGTCGTCGGTCCACATGACTTCGAACATCTCGCCACCGTGTAGATACAACAGGGCCAACCAGTCTCGGAATGTACGCGAATAGAGAACATTGGCGTCGACGAGAACCTTCATCCCCCACCCGTTGACCATGGCGGCCATGCTACCGCGAGCGGAGGATAGGGGTTCGAAATCAGAAGTTGGACAAGCGAATACGTCAAAACTCGATGCCGAGTTCGTCCTCGATGTCCCGAAGTTCCGAAAAGGCGCGACGGCGCTCGGCCAGTTGCTGATCCTTGTACGCGAAGACGTCGCTACTGAGGAGTCTGGTATGCGATCGAACCTTGTGAGCCGGAAGCCTTCCTTCGCCAATGAGTTTCATCAATGTTGGACGCGATATCCCGAGCAGTTTCGCCGCCGTGGTCGTGGATACCTCATTGGGCACACTCGCCACGGTGACGGTGCATCCGTGGGCGACGAGGTCGAGTATCCGCCCCACCAGAGCCGACAACTCTGCGGGCATTTCAACGGCACTTCCTTGACCGAGACCGACGAGAACAGCTTCGTCGCTCGAGTCCGCTGCTACATCGCGCACCTTGCCTACGCTCGCCGTGAAGGCACGCGCTTGCTCCAACTCATTCTCCGTGAGCGACACGAGGGCCCGATTGTCACGTATCACTGCTTCACTCATCGACCCACTCCCCTGCTGCGCAAACGCGGTGGCCAGCCCAGATTAGCGACTTGCACTTATAAGTGCAAGCTACATCAGCACGGGGGCGGTAGCTGTGGGCGTGAGCCGCAGGGGTCGTGGCGCTACCCAATGGGAGATCAGCGCTGCGATCACCGCAGTCTCTCGAGCTGCAACCAGTTCCGCTCAGCACTGTGGCCCGCCGAAGCTTCGGCGGGCCACAGTGCTGAGCTTGTGTCTGGAACCTCGAGCTAGATACTCGACATCAACGCGCCGGTTCCTCCACCGCCTGCCCCATGGCTCCTTCCCAGCTGCGCACAGGCGGGCTACCGACGAACCGTCCGAACACCACGGCGGCGACGGTCGCGACGATGAAGCCGGGGATGATCTCGTACAGGCCAGTGTCCGCGAGCACGTCGATCTGACGCCAGATCACCACTGTCGCAGCACCGCTGATAATGCCCGCCAGTGCGCCCGCACCGGTCATGCGCGGCCAGTACAGCGACAGCAGGATCACCGGTCCGAATGCCGCACCGAACCCGGCCCACGCGTAGGCGACGATATCGAGTACCGCTCCCCCGCCGAGTGCGATCACGTAGGCGATTACGGCCACCACGATTACCGAGCCGCGGCCCACCCAGACGAGACTGCGTTGGGACGCTTCACGATTGAGGAAGGCGTGGTAGAAGTCCTCGGTCAATGCGGTCGAGGACACCAGCAGCTGGCTGTCCGCCGTAGACATGATCGCGGCCAGCACCGCGGCCAGGACGATTCCGGCGACCCACGGGTTCAGTAGTTGCTGGGCGAGTGCGATGAAGACCGTTTCCGGGTTGTCCAGCGGTTGGTCGAGCACGCTGATACCGACGAGACCGACCAGGCAGGCCGCGCCCAGGGTCACCACGACCCACGAGGTGCCGATGCGGCGGGCGGTGGGAATGTCCTTGTGGCTGCGGATGCCCATGAAGCGGGCGAGGATGTGCGGCTGGCCGAAATATCCCAGGCCCCAGGCGAGTAGCGAGATGATCGCGACGAAACTCAGTGGTGCGCCCGCACCCCAGACGCCACCGGTGAAGCTGGCCTCCGCGTTCATATCCAGCAGCGCGGGTGATTCGTCGTTCAGGGCGTTGCGCAGTGCGCCGAAACCGCCCAGGGTGCCGACCGCGATCAGCGGCAGCGCCACCAGTGCGGCGAACATCAGCAGGCCCTGCACCACGTCGGTGAAGCTCACCGCGAGGAAACCGCCGAGGAAGGCGTACACCACGATCACCACGACGGCGACGGTCATGGCCAGGGTCGATTCGACGCCGAAGACCTGCTCGAACAGCACGCCGCCCGCGACCAGGCCGCTGGCCACGTAGACGGTGAAGAACACCAGGATCACTACCGCGGAGATGACCCGCAGCGCCCTGGTGCGGTCCTCGAAGCGTTCCTCCAGGTAGGCCGACAGGCTCACCGAGTCCTTGGCGCGTTCGGTGTAGGTGCGCAGCCGGGGAGCGACGAACAGCCAGTTCAGGTAGGTGCCGACGGCGAGGCCGACCGCGATCCAGCTCGCGCCGATGCCCGCGGCGTACACCGCGCCGGGCAGGCCCAGCAGCAGCCAGCCGGACATGTCGCTGGCCTGCGCGGACAGCGCGGCCGTGGGGGCGTTGAGGCTGCGGCCGCCTAATGCGAAGTCGGACAGGGTTTTCGTGCGGTTGTATACCCAGACCCCGATGGCCACCATCGCGACGAGATACACGATGAAGGTTCCGAGAGTGACCCCATCGAGGTCGACCATGACAACTCCTTACTTCCGCGACGTCGCGGAACGCAGAAAAAACGCGACGTTCGCGGGCCGCTCCGCCAATCGCCGAATGAAGTATCCGTACCACTGGTCACCGAACGGCACATATACGCGCACGTGTCGGTCGAGCGTAACCAGCCGTGCCTGCTCGGCATCGCGGATTCCGTACAGCATCTGGTACTCGAAGGCGGTGTTTCCGCGTCCGGCGGCGGTGGCGAGGAGTTCCGCCGTGCCGATGACGACCGGATCGTGCGAGGCGACCATCGGATACCCCGAACCGGCCATGAGGATGCTCAGGCAGCGCAGGTAGGACGCGTCGACCTCGGGTTTGCGGCGGAATGCCACGGATTCGGGCTCGTCGTATGCGCCCTTGCACAGGCGGATGCGGGCACCCTCGGCGGCGAAGGCGCGGCAGTCGTCCTCGGTGCGGTGCAGGTAGGCCTGCAGGACGGTGCCGACCGTCTGTGGGAAGTCGCGGCGCAGTTCACGCACGATCGCATGGGTGGAGTCGGTGGTGGTGTGGTCTTCGGCGTCGAAGGTGACCCACACCCCGGCGGCGTGCGCGGCCCGCACTACGGCGCGGGCGTTGTCGAGTGCGATCCGGTGCCCGTCCCTGGGTAGTGCCTGACCGAGCGCGGACAGTTTCACCGACACCTCGACGGGCCGCACATCTCCCGAATCGCCTGCCAGGGCGGATAATTCGTCGATGAGGGCCAGATAGGTGTCGACGGTCAGCCGGGCCTGGGCCGGGTCGACGGTGTCCTCACCGAGGAAGTCGATGCTGACGAAGCGTCCGGACTGGAGCAGCTCCCGGACGGTGGCCAGGGCCGAGGCGAGGGACTCACCGGCCACGAACCGGTCGACGAGGGTGCGGGTGACCGGGAATCCGGTGACGGTGCGCTCGGCCCGGGGTGAGCGGGCGGCGGCGAGCAGCATGGGCCGCATGGGATTGATGAGGGTCACGGGGTCACCTCCGGAGCTTGATGCGGGTACTCGTGTGCGGTCGCGGGGACGAAGGTTTCCTTGATGGACCTCGGTGAGGTCCAGCGCATCAGGTTGAGCGGTGATCCGGCCTTGTCGTTGGTGCCGGAGCCGCGGGCACCGCCGAACGGCTGCTGGCCGACGACCGCACCGGTCGGCTTGTCGTTGATGTAGAAATTGCCTGCGGCGAAACGCAATCCGTGCAGTGCGGCCTGGACGGCGCTGCGGTCCTGGGCGATGATCGCGCCGGTCAGCGCGTATCCGCTGCTGGAGTCGACCAGCCGCAGTATCTCGTCGAATGCTCCGGCGCGGCTGTCGTCGTAGACGTGGACGGACAGGATCGGGCCGAAGTACTCGGTGGTGAACGCCTCGTCTGCGGGGTCGTCACCGAGCAGCAGGGTGGGGGCGATGAAGTAGCCCTCGCTGTCGTCGCAGTGGCCGCCGGCGGCGACGGTGAGACTCGATGTGGCCTTGGCGCGGTCGATGGCGGTGGCATTGCGGTCGAAGGCCCGCTGATCGATGACGGCTCCACCGAAATTCGCGAAATCGGTGACGTCACCGTAGGTCAGGTTCTCGACGGTGGCGATGAGCTGTTCGCCGATGCGCGACCACACCGACTTCGGGATGAAGGCACGCGAGGCGGCCGAACACTTCTGGCCCTGGTATTCGTAGGCACCACGGACCATGGCGGTGATCAGGACGTCCGGATCGGCCGAGGGGTGCGCGACGATGAAATCCTTACCGCCGGTCTCTCCGACAAGGCGTGGATAGCTGTGGTATTCAGCGATATTCGCGCCGACGGTGCGCCACAGGTGCTGGAAGGTGCGGGTCGATCCGGTGAAGTGGACTCCGGCCAGCCGGGGATCGGTGAGCACCACATCGGAGATCTTGGGGCCGTGGCCGTTGACGAGATTGATTACGCCGGGCGGCAATCCGGCGGCCTCCAGTAGCCGCATGGTGTGATAGGCCGCCAAAGCCTGTGTGGGAGAAGGCTTCCAGATGACCGTGTTGCCCATGAGCGCGGGTGCGGTGGGCAGGTTCCCGGCGATGGCGGTGAAGTTGAACGGGGTCACCGCGTAGACGAAGCCTTCGAGCGGACGGTACTCCGCGCGGTTCCAGACGCCGGGTGAGGAGATCGGCTGCTCGGCCAGGATCTGGCGGGCGAAATGGACGTTGAAGCGCCAGAAGTCGACCAGTTCGCAGGGTGCGTCGATCTCGGCCTGGTAGGCGGTCTTGGACTGGCCGAGCATGGTCGCGGCGGCAATGGTTTCGCGCCAGGGCCCGGCGAGCAGATCGGCGGCGCGCAGGAATACGGCGGCGCGCTGGTCGAACGGGAGGTCGCGCCAGGCCGGGGCGGCAGCGGTGGCGGCGGCGACCGCGTCGTGGGCTTCGGGGGCCTCGGCGGTGGTGAGGGTTCCCAGGACGGTCCGGTGCCGGTGCGGCGCGACCACATCGATGCGTTTCCCGTCGCCGTTGCGGTGGTGGCCGCCGATGACATTGTGAATCTCGGTCGGATTGTCGGACAGCTCGGCGAGGGCGGATCGCAACCGGGCGCGTTCCGGGGTGCCGGGTGCGTAGGAGTTGATGTGCTCGTTGGTGGGAGCAGGGACCGCGGTAATGGCATCCATAGCGAGTCACTCAACCGTATGCGGGGTACGGTGCGGATGATCCGATCGGACAAATTGGCCTGGAATATCTTGTCCGATCGGATGAAGATTGGCGTGACACGTACCATTGCCGGTGCCGGACAGTGAGGTGGGCCACCATGGTGGAGGAGTACGAGTCGGTCGCCCTCGGCGAGCTGCTCTCGGCTCTGACCAGCGCGGTCGTCGAACTCGTGGACGCGCCCGCCGGGGTGGGTGTTCAGGTCGGGTCCGTCGCATTCCTCGACCCCGACGACCTTTCCGTGGACGCACCGCCCACCCGGCCGCTGCCGGCGCTGTCCCTCCAGGTCGGGGTGGCCGATGCGGAGGCCGCGCAGTGGTTGCGGATGGTGGCCGAGCAGTGCCCACCGGAGTATCGCCCGCGCGCGGTGCTGTCCAAGGGTGCGCGGGTCTCGACGCGACTGCGGGCGGCCGCCGCCGCAGCGGGGGTGGCGCTGGTCGCGGTGAATCCGCAGGCGCGGTGGGAGACGGTGCACGCCATCGTGAATCGGATCCTGGACGCGGCCGCCGGACCCCGGCGCAGTGATCAGGCCGGGGATGACGCGCTGCTCGCGGACACCGACCTGTTCGGGCTGGCACAGACCGTGGCCGGGTCGACGGGCGGGTTGGTGACCATCGAGGACGACCGGTCACATGTACTCGCCTACTCCGCCGACAGCGATGAGGCCGCCGACCCGCTGCGCCGACTGTCGGTGCTGGGCCGTCAGGGTCCACCGGTATACCTGCGCCGACTCCACGAGTGGGGCGTATTCGACCGGCTGCGTACCAGCGACGATGCCGTCGAGGTGCCCGCGCACGAGGAGATGGGGACCCGGCGCAGGATCGCCATCGCGATCCGGGAGCCCGGCAGGCTGGGCGGCCATTCGCGGCGGGTGCTCGGCACCATCTGGGTGCAGGAGGCGCACGTGCCGCTTGCCGCCGAAAGCGGCGACGTCCTGCGCGGTGCGGCCGCGATCGCCGCCCGAATCATCTGGCGGACCCGGACCGCGCCCACCGAGGACGGGCTGCTCATCCAGCGTCTGTTCGGCGGTGATGTCGATGTGCGGTCGTTCGCCACCGATTTCGGTGTGCCGGAACAGGGTCCGGCCGCTGTCGTCGGATTCGCCCACGAACAACCCGCGGGCGGTGCCGACCCCGCCGAGACGGCGCTACGGCGCGACGCACTGCGGCGCGACGTGGTGACATTGCGGCTACACGCCAGCGTTTTTCGTGCGGACGGCCTCACCACCGTCATCGGCGATCGGGCGTATGTCCTTTTCCCGCAATATCATTCGGCCACCGGTGTCGCCTCATGGACGAGGCAGGTGATCGGCAGGCTGGAAAACCAGTCGGGGCTGCCACTGCGGGCGGCGATCGCGGCACCTGTCGCGGGCCTCGCCGACGTCGCGCGAGCGCGCACGGAGGTGGATCGGGTACTCGACCGCACGGTGACACTTACCAACGCGGATAAGGTCACCGACCTCGCCCGCTCGCGCACGGCCGTCCTGCTCGGCGAGACGCTGACGCTACTGGCGAGCCGCCCCGAACTACGTGACCCGAGGTTGGGGAAGCTCCTCGACTACGACACGAAATACTCCGCGCAGCTACGCGAAAGCCTCGCAACATATTTGGAGCACCCCGGAGATGTGCGAACCGCGGCCACGCGACTACAGGTGCACCCGAACACCCTGCGCTACCGAGTCCGCCGCGCCGCCGACATCATGGGCCTCGACCTCGACCACGCCCCGGACCGACTACTGATCGAGCTCCAACTCGCGGTGCACCAGCACGCCGCGCACTGACCACGCATTCGGCTTCCGTGGCCCGGGGAAGGCATATGTTTTACCGGGCGAAGCGGAACCAACCCCCGCCGCGTGAACCCGCAGTTCGGTTCCATGGACACACGATCGGTGACACTCCAGGTAACATCACCGGTGTGACTCAGCATCTCTCGGTAAAGATCTCCGACGAGCTAGATACCCGAATCCGGGCCGCTGCGGGCGACAACCGTTCGCAGTGGGTGGTGGAGGCGATCGAAGATCGTCTCGAACGCGACATGTGGGCGCGATCCAAAGAAGTCGATCGCCTGCTCGGCCTCGACGACGCCTGGTTGGCGGAGGAACGCAAGGCCGTGGACGAGGTGCAGCGTGCAGCAAGGTGAGATCCGGCCGAGGCGGGACGCGGGCCCGCCCACTTCCTACGTGGTGGTGCTGTCCGGACCTCGCTATCTGTCGGCAGGGAAGGGCCGCGTCGTTGTCTGCCGGATAGTGCCTGGTGTGGTTCCCGACGACTTCACCAGCGTTCACCGCGTTCGCTACCGCGACCCCGACGGGACCGAAACAATCGGGGTAGCGGTGCCGGACCTGGTCCACTGGATACCCGAATCCGGGCTCGGTGAGCCGGTCGGCACAGTGTCAGACCTACCAGCGCTGGTGAACCTGGTGGGCGCGCTATTCCGCTGAGATCCCGCGCGGTCACCGCTCAGCCAGGACGCCCGCAACACTTCTTGTATTTCCGGAACGAACCGCACCAACAAGGATCATTGCGGCCGGGCGGCCACGAAGTGTCTGCGCCGGTGCGACTCAGTTCGGCGGCGTATGCGGCGCGGGTCTGCGACCGTGCCGGATCCAGGCTCTCGGCGTCGGCGTATTCGACCAAACCCGCGACAGTCGCGGCGGCCACCCGCGGCGAGCGTCCCGGCTCGGTTGCGCGGAGGTTGCGCTCCACCTGCGCCCGGTGTTCGTCATGATTGCCGTACTGCTCACGTAGTTCCGGCCAGCGTCGCAGTGCATGTGCGAATTCGAGCTCCGGCAAATAGAACGTGGCGAGGGCTACGGAATACGCTTCCTCGGAGCGCGGGTCTTCTTCCAGCCAGTCGCCGCGTTCCTGTTCTGCCCATTGATCATCGGCATCCTCGGGCAAATCCAGTGATTGCCGAATTCTGCGACGGCCGAGCGCGAGCCGGTGCTCACCGAATTCCTCGTCCGTGTCCTCGCCGAGCACACGCAGCCGTGACAGACCGGCCTCGAACCAGCGCAGCGCCTGCTGAGGTTGCTCCATGGCCTCGAACGTTTCAGCCGCCGTCTCGTAGAAGACGTAGTCGTCCGTCCCTTCAGCGAACACCGTCTCGAGCAGCGCCGTACCGGCCTGCTCGTCACCGTGTTCGAGCTGGAACACCGCGTACCAGACCCGCGCGTCTCCGGGAACCGGTCCGCCGTCGGCGATGGCGGCCAGGTGCGCTCGTTTCGCGCGGTCCAGCTCACCGTCCATCGCCCAGTACCCGGCGGCCTCGCTGAGGTTCTGGGCCCGCTCCTCCGGATCGGCCGCAGCGGCCTCCTCACACAGCTCAGCCATCTCCCGTGGCGGCCGTGAGAGCTCGTCGATATCAGCTGCGAGAGCGTCGAACTCCGACCGCAGCTGTTCCCGCTCGGCGAGTAGCCGCTCCTGCTCCCGCAGCAACGCTCGATACTCCCGCCTTTCCGAAGCCGACATCTCGCCGGACATGGTGTGCGCTCCCGTCTTCGTTCTAGTAGGGCGACCAGCCGGAGCGCGTGCTTCGACGAACTCGGTTCGCTTGGCGATCGCGACTCAGTACCCGCGACGCGGCAACCGACTCCGCAATTCGGCGAAAGTCACCGCCAGGGTCACCGGCTCGGTGAGAACCAAGGCATCGGTGTGAGTGTGCCGGGTGACATAACGCCGGCCCGACCAGTCGAGCCGACATTCCTCGATCTCGGTGATCTGCTGCCAATCCTTGTCGAAGTGCACGATGAGGTAGACCGGAATGCCTTCCCTCGCGTACAGCTCGCGCTTGATGCCGATATCGGTGTCGACGGTGTCCGCCGACGTGATTTCGACAACGAGCAGAGTTTGGCGGGCCACCCGCTGAATGTCGTAGGGGCCGTCGGTGCAGTCGCGCAGGATCAGGTCCGGGTACCGGACTCGCAGCCGCCGGTGCGGATCGGACAATTCGGCATCGGCGAGACGCATCGGTGTGTCGCTGTGCACCTCTCGGCAGGGGCCATCCGGATCGATGGCGAACTCGACAGTTGACGCGAGTCTCCGTACGACCAGGTCGTGTTCCGGCGACTGTGCCATCGCCGTGATCATCAGTCCGTCATGGATCTCCCCGAAGGCGTCGGGTTGTCCCGCCAGGAACTCATCCACGGCAACGAGGCGAGGCGACTCATCCTGCGGCGTCGACATGCACGCCACCCTACCGTCGCGAACTCAGTCAGTCCTTGCCGCGACCGGCCTTGATATTGAAGTTCCAGTTGTACAGGCGGATGATTTCGGCGATGCCCGCGCCGGGTTGGCCAGCGGGTGGGCGGATGAAGGTGCACTCGCGGCGAACTACCAACTCGCCGTTGATGTTTTCGATGACTGCGAGTGCCGCGTCGCGGGGGTCGTCGGTGCAGCCGTCGAGGGTCATTTCGATCGGTGCGCTGTTGACCGGGTGCAGGGTGGCAGTGGCGTGGACGCCGCAGAAGTCTCGGGCACCTTCGTAGAGCCGGCAGACACGTGACCGTCCGGGTCCAGGGGCTCGGGGATAGCTCCTCGACCCCGCCAGCGCGTCGAAGGGATCGGCCGACGTTCGAGCTGCGAGCGCAGCGTCGACCTAGAATTCTGATATGCCGGTTCAGCCCGAGTCGGACGAGGTCAGGGTCGCTGAACTGCTGGCGACCCTGTCGCTCGCCGCCGATCTCGGTTTGGGGCAGCCGATGGAACACTGCCTGCGCCAGACGGTCATCGCATTGCGGCTTGCGGATCTCGCCGGGGCGGGTGAGACGGACCGGGAGGCGACCTACTACGCCGGCCTCATGGCGAATGTCTACTGTCATGCCGACGCGACGGAACAGGCACGATGGTACGGCGACGACATCAGGTTGAAGCGCGACGGGTTCGAACTGCTGGACATGGGCACCGCGCGCACAATCGCATTTCTGCTGCGGCGGATGGGTTCACACGGCAGCCCGATGCAACGCGCGCGGCGGATGGCCGCGTTTCCGCTCACCGCCCAGCAGCGGGTGGTGACGTTTCTGAACACCCACGCGACGCTGGGGTCGGAATTCGCCACCCGGATCGGTCTGGCGGGGGCGACATCCCTGGCCATCCGCCAGGAATACGAGCAGTGGGACGGCAAGGGGTACCCCGAGCGCCTGCGCGCGGAGCAGATCAGTCTCCCCGCGCGCGTGGTGCACCTGGCGGCCCCGGTCGAGGTGTACGGCCGACGTAGCGTCGAATCTGCGCGGACCATCGCACGGAGGCATCGGGGCGGCGAGTTCGACCCGACCCTGGTCGACCTGTTCTGCGACCATGCGCCCGCGATACTCGACGGCATGGCCGAAGCCGCCGACTGGGACGCCATCCTCGACGCCGAACCCGGGCTCTCCCGAACGGTCACCGGCGAGGGCCTCGATGCCGTTCTCGAGGCGATGGCAGACCTCATCGACCTGAAATCCCCGTACTTGGCCGGACACTCGCGCGGGGTCGCCGACCTGGTCGCGGCCGCGGCTCGCGTATCGGGCTTCTCCACCGACGAAGTGACCACCCTGAGGCGTGCGGCGCTGATCCACGATATGGGCAGGCTCGGCGTTTCCAACGCGATCTGGGACAAGCCCGGCCCGCTCACCGCGGCAGAACTCGAACGGATTCGCCTGCACCCCTACCTGACCGAGCGCATGCTGGCACGAGTCTCGGCCCTGGGTCGCAGCCGCGATATCGCCGCGCGCCACCACGAACGCCTCGACGGGTCCGGCTACCCACGCGGGCTGACCGCTGCCTCGCTCACGCCGTCGGATCGGCTGCTGGCTGCGGCGGACGTGTACCACGCACTGTCCGAGCCGCGCCCGCACCGCCCGCCTCTCGGCCCGGGACAGGCGTCCCAGCAGCTGCGCTCCGAGGTCAGGGCAGGCCGGCTGGACGGCGAGGCGGTCAACGCGGTGCTGAAGGCTGCCGGCCACCGCGCGCCCGCGCGACGCGAATGGCCCGCCGGGCTCACCGCGCGGGAGGTCGAGGTGCTGGTTCTACTGGCTCGCGGCCACTCCAACCGCGAGATCGCCCGCAGGCTCGGGGTAACACCCAAGACGGTGTCCAACCACGTGGAGCACGTCTACACCAAAGCAGCGGTGTCCAGCCGCGCCGCCGCGACATTGTTCGCGACCCGGCACGGGCTCCTCGGCAACTTCGTATCCGCATGAGACGTGTCCGGTGGACCGCGAATCCGCGTACCAGGCTGGTTCGCACGCGTCGCGAAAGAGGGGGTAAACGCCTCATGACCGCCGGCACCTACCCGCCCTACATTGATGCGGAGGGAACCGGGACCGCCATGAGCCTTCCAGTCTGTCGCCGCTGACCTCGCCTTCACCCGAGAGAACGAGTTCCGTTATGACGACCACCGAGGTTCGGGGACCGGCCGAGATGAGGAGGCCGACGATGGCCATCGAGCACACGAAGCCGCAAGCGTTCATGAAACAGTTCGCAACCGATCAGTCGGCGGCGATTCGGAAAGAGAGGCCGTGATGCTTCCCCGACGGAAGGAAGCCGTGAGCTGGAACCTGATCGAATCCGGGCCGGCCGACGCTGACCACAGCGTGCTGCTGCTGCCCGGCGCGCTCTGCACGGCGCAGTTCTACCGGGACCTGATGGCCGAACCCGAGCTCGCGGACGTCCGATTGATCGCCGCTACGCTGCCCGGTCATGGCGGCACACCGCCGCCCGAGGACTTCAGCATCGAGAACTACGCCCGGCTCGCGGCAGAGCTGGCCGCACAGTTCGAGTGCGACGCCGTCCTCGGTCACAGTGTCGGCGCCAATGTCGCGTTGGAGATGGTCGCTTCCGGGCTGTTCGACGGTCCCGTCGTTCTGCTGTCGCCCAGTCTTTCCCGTCGCGACGAGTCGATCGTTCCCAGGGTGCTCGATCGGCTCGGCCGAGTCCTTGGCGATCTTCCTTTCACCGCCATGCTCACAGTCATCGGGCCGGCGATGAAAGGCAGCCTTCCCGCGGAGAGCCAGGAGATGCTCATCGCCGAACTGCGCAAGAACGACCCCCGCGTGACCCGGCGGCACCTCCGGAGCTATCTGCAGTACCTGGATCAGCACGGCTCCGTCGCCACACGGCTCTGCCAGGCGGGGCGCCGGGCGTGGGTGCTGTACGGCGAGCACGACGACGTGAGCATCACCGACCAAGAGCGGAGCACCCTCGAATCCTGCCCGCGGACCACGGTGATCACGGTCCCCGGGTCGAGCCACATGATCGCCAATATGGCGCCCGCCCGGGTCGCGGAGATTCTGATCGAGGCGCTGGTGCCGACATGCTGAACCGCCCCGCGAAGCGGATCCGCTGACCGGGCAGCCGCTCCCTCGGTGCCACGGTCACCCGGTGTTCGCGATAGCTCCCGATCAGTCCTTGCCGCGACCGGCCTTGATATTGAAGTTCCAGTTGTACAGGCGAATAATTTCGGCGATGCCCGCGCCGGGTTGGCCGGCGGGTGGGCGGATGAAGGTGCATTCGCGGCGGACTACCAACTCGCCGTTGATGTTTTCGATGGTGGCGAGGACCGCGTCGCGGGAGTCGTCGGTGCAGCCGTCGAGGGTCATTTCGATCGGTGCGCTGTTGACCGGGTACAGGGTGGCGGTGGCGTGGACGCCGCAGAAGTCTCGGGCACCTTCGTAGAGGGAGGTGAAGACCAGGATTCGGCGGAAGAACTTGGTGAAATCCAGGTTGATGTCGAGGTTTTCGCCGGTGACGCTGGAGCCGGTGCGGTCGTCCTGGTCGAGTTGGATGAATGGGGGGTTGTGTAGGTCGCCGAAGCGGCGGTCCAGGGCTCGGACGGAACCTATTGCGCCATTGGCCAATTCGTAGAAGCAGCAGAGGTCCAGGTCGAGGCCGTTGCGTTTGCGGCCGAACAGGCCGGTGCCTCGGGTGGTGGTCCAGTTCAGGTTGACCCGCATGGTGCCGCCGGTCGCGCCGGATTTGGTCAGCGAGACGGTAGGCGATTCCTTGGTCAGGGAGATCTTGGTCAAGCTGACCGGAGCCGGAGCTGGAGGTGGCGGCGGTGCGAATTGCTGTTGCGGCGGCGGCGCGTACTGCTGGGGTGGTGGAGGAGGCGCGTACTGCTGCTGCGGCGGGGGTGGCGACGGTGCGTACTGCTGCTGCGGCGGGGGTGGCGCATACTGCTGAGCGGGCGCGGGCGCATCATCGACGGAAATACCGAAATCGGTTGCCAGTCCAGCCAATCCGGAGTTGTACCCCTGCCCGACCGCGCGGAACTTCCATCCGCCCTGACGCCGGTACAGCTCGCCGAGCACGAAGGCGGTTTCGGTGGTGGCATCGGTGCTGACGAAGCGGGCCAGTTCGGCACCGTTCGACGCGTCCAGTACCCGCACGTACAGACCCTGGAACTGGCGGAAGGTCCCGTTGCCGGTGGAGGCCGCGATAACGATGGTCTCGATCTGCGGCTCCACCTGCGGCAGATTCACCGACAGCAGATCCAGGACCGTCGCCCCCTGCTGTTTACCCTCGTAGCGAACGGACCCGGACGGATGCACGGGCTGGTTGTAGAACACGAAGTCGTTGTCGGAGCGCACTTTTCCGCTCATCAACAACAGCGCGGACGCATCCGCGTCCGGAACCCCCTGCCCGGCCTGCCATCCCAGCTCGATCCGAACCGCCGCCGTCGGCACCGCAACATTGGCGCCCTTCATCATCGACACGATTGTCAACCTATACGAATCGCGCGCCGCTCGCCGCTCTCCGGAACGAGCACCGGCCACAGGACAATCCCCCGACGAAGCGGCAGATCACCCTCGTCAGAAATCGAGATCGGACCAGGGAATGTCGATGGGGAACGGGAAGCCGATCCGGATGCCTTCGGGTGCGCTGTCCGGTGCCCACTCACCGGCGAGGATGTAATTGGTCGGACGCAGCGCGGTGATGCCCTCCGGAAGCCGCCCGTGCCCCGTTTCGAGCGCATAGGCGCGTACCGTCGCGATGCGCCGCGGGTCGCGCCCGAGCACAACCTCCCAGTACGAAGGAATGCCACCCGCCGCGTACCGTGCCTTCTTCGCCTCCACGTCGCGCACGGTGTTCGAAGGTGACAGCACCTCGCCCGCCAGCAGCACATCCGCCGCCGACACGTCCGCGTAATCCTCACCCAGGCAGCGATAGACCAGGAAGTCCGGCGTCACGAAATCATCCTTGTTCCCCTGCCGGAGGAACACGTTGGTCTCGAAGTTCGCCTGCCAACAATGATCCGGATACTCGGCCATATCGCGGCGTGCACAGCGGAGCAGCGAATTCCAGAACAATCCGGTATACAGCTGATGTTCCCCGGGTCCGCGGCGCAACCAGACCACTCGACCGTCCCACAGTTCGATCTCCGCAGCGATCTCCTGAGGAAGGCGTTGCAGTTCGTCCCAGGTCAGATACTCCGGGATATCGGGCCGCTCGATCCGGGGTTCGGGCACATGGACATGGTAGTCGGACGCCCGTCATCCGATCCGTATGCCGCTTCGAGCATGTAGTTCGGGAATTTTCGATCAGATGGCGGATCGCCGCCGCGCGCCAGCGGACTGCTGGCGCACGGCGGCGGGAATCCGCGCGGGTCAGTGGGCGTCGGCGACGACTCCGCTGATCTCGTTCGGGGTGCCGTCCAGGGTCACCGTGGTCGCGATCTTGCCTGCGGCCAGGTCGATTCGGTGGATCTGCTTGCTGGTCGGGTCGGTGACGTAGACGTCGCTGCCTCGGGCGAAGATGGCCGGGCGGGGCTGCTGCCATTCGAGGGGCTCTTCCCACGCGCCGATGACGGGGAGGGTGCGAGTGACGGTGCCCGCCACCGGGTCGATGACGTGGATGCGGCCGTCGGTGCCGAGGATCAGGGCTTCGCCCTGGGGGCCTCGGGCCAGGGAGCGGAAGGTGTAGCTGGTGCCGAGCGGGACCAGGCGGAGGCTGGCGTCACGGGTGTCGATGAGGGAAATCTGCTGGGGGCGTTCGAGTTCGGCGTCCTTGTCCTGCTTGTAGTCGCCGAGGGCGATGGGGGACGCGTCGGTGCCCGCCTGGTTGCCGATACGGCCGTAGGGCGTCGGGCTGGTGACCTTGGTGATGACGCCGTCGCGGTAGATCAGCGCGCCGGTCTGGCAGCCGATGACGACCGCTTCACCGGCGACGGTGGATTCGCCGTGGACGCCGGGGCAGTCCTCGTTGCGGGCGATCTCCTTGCGGTCCTTGTCGAGAACCGCTATGCCGGTGCGCTTTTCCTCGGTGCCGAGAGTAATGACGAGTTGGCCGTTGGAGAGTTCGACGGCTACGCCGTGGTGGGGTGCGGCGGTGGTGTAGGTGTCGGTCTTCGGCTTACCGTGTTCGAGGTCGTGGGGGTCGAAGATGGTGACCTCGCCGGTGCCGTCGGTGAACAGCACGGTGCGGTCGGCGTGGCGGACCACGTGGCCGGGCTTGGCGCCGGGGAAGGTGATGTCGGTGAATTCGGCGTGGACGGCGTCGAGGACCTGGAAGCCGTCCTTGGTGGACACCATCACGTGGGTGTCGTTACCGGCCGGGTTGAGGCGGTTGAAGCCCTCGATCTTCAGATCATCTGCCACCGTGAGGGTTTGGCCGTCGAGGAGGTAGATGCCGCCGTCATAGGTGACGGCGAGCGGGTCGGCGATTTCCGGACGGGCGGGTGTGTCGTCGCTGCCGCAACCGCTCAGGGCTACCGCCGCGGCCAGCAGGCCGGTGAGAGCCGCTGACGAGCGGGCTCTGGTGTGCATGGACATGGGGTGTGCTCCTCATCTTGGTGTTACTCAACGCTTGTGGGAGATCAGCGCGGGGTGAGGCCGGTGACTATGGACTCGGTATTGGCGCGCATCATTTCCAGATAGGTGGCCGCTCCCCCACCGGGCTCGGTCAGCGACTCGGTGTGCAGCGCGACGACCTGGACGTTCACTCCCGCTTGTTCGGCGAGCACCCGGGCCAGGCGGTCCGGCTGGGAGGAGTCGGCGAAGATGGTGGGCACGCCGGTGTCGCGGACGGCGGCTGCCAGGTCGGCGATATCGGAGGCGCTCGGCGAGGCCAGGGCGGTGCCGCTGGGGATGATCGCGCCGATCACCTCGAAGCCGAAACGTCCTGCCAGGTAGCCGAATACGTGATGATTGGTGACCAGTCTGCGGTGTTCGGGGGCGAGGCTGGTGAAGCGTGCGGTCATCCAGGTGTCGAGCTGGTCGAGTTCGGCGAGGTAGCGGTCGGCGTTGGCGCGAATCGCCTGGGTGTCGATACCGGGTAGGTCGAGTAGGCGGGTGCTGATCAGTTCGGCGGCACTGCGACCTCGGGCCGGGTCGGTCCAGAAGTGCGGGTCGGGGGTGTCGCTGCCGCGATAGCGCACGGGGTTGACCTGGTCGCCGACCGAAAGGGTTGGGACACCGGATTCTTCGGCCGCGATAACGTGACGTTGGACGCCCTCTTCGAGACCGAGGCCATTGTGGATGAGCAGCGTGGCGCGATCGATGCGGGCGGCCTGCTGGGCGGAGATCGCGAACTGGTGCGGGTCCGCGCCGTGCGGCATCAGCACCATGACGTTGGCGGTATCGCCGACGATCTCGCGGGTCATATCGCCGAGAATGTTGGTGGTTACGACGATGTCGATGCGGTCGGAGTCGCCGCTGGAGCAGGCGGGGAGCAGCAGGAGCGCGAGCAGGGCCGCCAGGCCCGCCCGGAGGATGGTTTTCATCGGCCTGTCTCCACCATGTGTGCGGGGGTGATATCGAGCGGGAATGTTCGTGCGCGACGCAGGTTGTCGCGGTAGTCGATCTCGTGCACCGCGCGGCCCTCGGCATCGTTGATATAGGCGCGGTTGGTGTCGATCTCGATGACGGGCGAGGTGTCACCGGAGACGGCCGCTGTGAGCACCTGTGTCCGTGCGCTTTCCACACCTGTGGTCAGATCGTGGGCGTGCAGTACCCCGTCGCGGGTCAGGGTCAGCAGTGCACTGCCTTCGCCTGCGGTATTGGCGGCAACGACGGGTCCGGTCTCGACGAGAACCCAGGTGTGCGCGCGGCTGTCGAGCACCCAGGCGCCGCGGTCACCGGCCCGGGCGGCGAGGGCGGTGCTGCCCGCGCGGTGGGTGAACTCGGTGGCGCGTTCGGCCGCGGGAACCGGCTGCGGGTAGGCAATCTTCACCGCGGTGAACCGGCCCTCATCGGCCGAAACCATCAAAGCACCGTCCGCGCAGCCGAATACGACTCCACGCCGGGTGGTGGCCGAGCCGCGAGGCTCGAGGCACGACTCAGTGAGCGGTGTGACCGCGGCACCGTCGCGATCTCGGACTTCCGCTGTCCCGGAACCGGATACGACAACGAGATGTTCGGCGTAGGGCAGTGCGATGCCGTCGATCACGCCTCGCTCGGTGACGGTGCCCGCCTCCAGCGCCGCGCGGTCCAGCAGGATCGTCCGGGGCATTGAGCCGTCGACAATCATCGCGGTGATCACCACATCGCTGTGCACACCCGTCGCCCCGCCGCGCGGCACGCTCCCGACATCCTTGGTCGTCGCCCGGTAGTAGTGCACGTGGTCACCGTGGTCGACCGTCCACGCGCCGCCGTCCACGATGCGCGCCGCGTCGGCGGTGATCGGGTAGGCGAAGCGGCCATCGCCGGTCATGCGCACCACATTCGGCACCTCGCCGCCGTCGGTGACCTCCTCGGTAATCAGGTCGACCACGCGGACCGCGCCGTCGGGATCGGCGACCACCAGTCGCGATTGCGGACCGTCGGCCTCCTCCGCGCCCTCCACGTAGCCGTGCGGCTTCTCCTCGGGCACAACGTCATCGGAGGGCGACGTCCCGCACCCGATCAGCGGCAGGATCGCACCGACCACCATGAACAGCACGAGTACATTCACGCCCGATCCGGCCAGTCGCGTGCGTGACCGGATCGTGTTCGCGGACAGGCGGGTCCGCAGCCGCGTGCGCAGCTGCGCCACGGCGGCCGATACGAAGAACTCCCCGACCGCGATGGCCGCAATGGTCGCTCCCGCCGCCGTTCCGGCATGCCAGGACACCAAAAGTCCGGTAACAGTGGCGACTCCGCCGAACAGTGCCGCCAACGCCATAATCACCGGAATACGGTGCGACCAGTAGGTGGCGGCCGCCGGTGGTGCGATGAGCAGGCCGAAGACGAGCAGGGTGCCCACCACGTGGAAGGACGCGACGATCGCGAGGGTCAGTAGTCCGAGCAGGGCCCCCTGCGCCCAGCGCGGACGTAGTCCGAGCGTGTGTGCGGTGCGTGGGTCGAAAGCGAGCGCCACGAACGCGCGATGCCCGAGGACCGCTATCAGCAGCGAAATCGCCAGTGCGACAGCCAGGTACACCACATCCTGAGCACGGATCGCCAGGATGTCGCCGAACAGTAGTCCGGTGACATCGACGGCGAACGATTGCGAGCGCGACACAATGATCACGCCCAGCGACAGCATTCCGGCGAAGAGCAATCCGATCGCGGTATCGGCCGCGAATCGTTGGTTTCGCCCCAGGGCCGTGACGCCGACCGCCATGGCTCCGGCACTGAATGCCGCACCCACGATCAGGTTCCCACCGAGCAGCGCGGCCACCGCCACACCGGGCAGCAAACCCTGGGCCATCGCCTGACCCAGGAATGCCATACCACGCACCACCACCCAGGTCCCGGCGAGAGCGCAGATGCCCGAGACGAGCAGGCCACCCCATAGCGCTCTCTGCACGAACGTCACCTCGAACGGGGCGATCAGCCACTCCATGACAGCGCACACTATTATGAAAACGATTATCAATACAAGTTAGGTGATGTGGTGAACATTCAGCGAATGCCCGCGGTGCGCATCGAGGGGCTCACGGCGGGGTACCGGGCGCGGACGGTACTTCGACAGGTCACCGCCGAGATTCCGGCGAGCCGGGTGACGGCGATCGTCGGACACAATGGGTCGGGGAAGTCCACGCTGCTCGGGGCGATCGCCGGGGTGCTCGAACCTTCGTCGGGCAGCGTCGTGCGGACAGGGCGGCACCGGCCCGCACTGGTGGTTCAGCAGAGCACGGTACCCACGACGCTGCCGATAACCGTTCGCGAGACGGTAGCCATGGGGCGATGGGCGCACCGGGGACCGTGGCGCAGGCTGACCCGCGACGATCAGAAGACGGTGCGCGAGTCCATGGATCGCCTCGGGATCACAGACCTCGCGGACCGCCGACTCAGCGACCTCTCCGGTGGACAGCGGCAACGCGCCCTACTCGCGCGAGCACTAGCCCAGCAATCGGATCTGCTACTGCTCGATGAGCCCACCACCGGGTTGGATATCGAAGCACAGCAAGAGATCTCACGCACGCTCCGCGAGATTGTCGCGACCGGCACCACCGTTGTGCTCGCCACACACGACCGCGCCGAAGCCCTGGACGCCGACTACTGCCTGCTACTGCGCGATGGCGAACTGGTCGATGCCGGTGCCCCGCACGATGTCATCCCGCAACGAGCGACCGCGCCCACACCGGCTTGATGCGTCCATGGGGCCGTGAGGGTTTGAATGCACGCGCACCGGTTGATGGTGCGGATTCCGGCCACCGGCACGCCGGAATGACGGTGCGCGGCCCGTGGGCCGGGCGACCCGACGGGCGATGCGGGCACAGGAAGTCGAAGGCCAGGGCGACCTTCCGGTCGCGGCGGACCCGACCGGCGCCAGAATCGGCTGCTTCACGGCGGTAAGCCCGCGATGGTCACCGAGCAGGAGCGGTCTATCGCCCCCAGGCCAGTTTGATTCTCGTGGTGGTCAGGAAATCGTCGGTCAGCTCACGCAGCGCCAGGAATTGTCCACCGGTCCCGTACTTCTGCCGCAGACTGCCGAAATCGATGTATTCCGCTGCTGCCGCAATCTGATTCGACTCCGGAATTCGGGTCGGAAAAAGGCGCGGCAGTCCGCGATTGCGGCGCAGGTCGTCGAGGATGCGCTGATGTACCGCCGAGGAGCGGCGGTATTTGGTGACCACGACGCCGAGTTCCTCGATAGGACAACCCCATCGGGCCGATAGCTGCCGAATCCTGGTCTGCACCGCGGGGATTCCGTAGGTCGACATGAAGTCGGGGATGGTGGGGATGACGTAGCCGTCGGCAATGCGCAGCCCGTTCTGAGTGACCAGGCCGAGACTGGGTGGGCAGTCGATCAGCACGTAGTCATAGTTGAACAGGATCCCACTGAGCGAATCGGCGAGGATGGCGGTCGGATCCACACTATTGACCTGGGTCAGATCATCCTGGAGCGCAATGAGTTTCAGCGAGGACGGCAGCAGGTCCACCGAATCGACCGTATGCATGGCGGAAACTCCGTGCTGCACCAGCTCCGCCGCGTCCCGGGGACGGTAACCGGCGAGGACATCACCGAATACCGACGCGAGGGTGTGGTCGCCGTAATCCAGGTCCGCCGCATGCCTTTCGCCGACCATCATGGTGGTGAGATTGCGCTGCGGGTCGAGGTCGATGAGCAGGACGCGCTTGCCGAATTCGGCGGACAGGATTTCCGCGAGCGCGGCGGTAGTGGTCGTTTTGCCCACTCCGCCCTTCAGATTGAAGGTCGCGACCACATAGGGGCGACTACGGCCGGGCGACGGATTACGTTCCCAGATCCGTCGCGGACGTTCGAAGTGCAGGACACGATCGGCCTTATCGGGCCACTCCCAGGAAAATCCGTCGTTCGCGGCGAATCCCGCCGAGCGGACACGCTCTTCGGGCAACACCTCACCGCGCAACTCCACCAAGTCCGAAACCCTTCACCTCAGCGACCGTCGGAACGATCCGGCTCAGCCTAGTAACTCGAACCGACGAAGGCTGGTTACGACACCGGCGGATCTGCAACATAATGCGCTATATCGTGTTCCATCGCACAGGTGAGGACAGCCTGGGTCTGACACAATCCCCGGATGCGTTATTTCGAGGGTGTGAGCGGCCTGGTGCATTACCGAAGATGGCCGGTCGAACATCCCACCGCGGTTCTCGTGCTGCTACACGGCCTCGGCCAACAGAGCGCCGACTACCACCGGTTCAGCCGGGCTCTGAACAGACACGGCATCGAGGTGTGGGGAATCGACCACATCGGACACGGGCTAAGTGAGGGCGAGACCGGATCCATAGCGGAAATCGATGACCTAGCTGCGAATACATTGGGACTGATCGGTCTGGTGAGGGACGCTCAGTCGGATGTACCCCTGGTAGTGCTGGGACATTCGCTCGGTGCCGGAACCGCCCTGATCGCGATGATGTCGGATTCGCCTGTGGTGGACTCGGTTTCCGCTGTCGTACTGACCGGTACCCCGGAACGCGCTGCGATACTGGACGTCCCGGCTCCCCGAGTGCCGACGCTGGTGCTGCACGGCGGCGACGACCGCCGGGCACCGATCGGGCCGATCCGAGCCTGGTCAGCGATGCGACCCACGGTGGAAATGCGCGAATACGCCAATGCCGGACACGATTTGCTACACGAACCGGTGCACCGGGCTGTCACCGAGACGGTGCTCGACTTCATCTCGACGACGCGGTCGCGGATGCCGCAATTGGTTTCGCACTACTGAGCGCTTGGTCAGAAGTTCGACGCTTTACACCCCTCGTCATTCCGGCGTGCTTGTGGCCGGAATCCACACCCGAAAGTGCGTGCCACACAGTGTGGATCCCGGCCACAAGCGCGCCGGGATGACGGGACGGTTCGCCACTAAACGTGCGGTATTTCGGCACACGCTCAGGTTCTCAGCGCGATGCCGCCTACCAACCCGCCATTCCGGCCAGTGGTGGGCGACATCACGGAGGCTGATTCAGCCGCGGAACCACATGGGGCGCAAGGTCGGCCCGTTCTCGGGCAGGACGAGCGGCTCACCCTCGAGCGCGAATCCGCAGCGGGCGTACAGGCGTGACGAGCGTTCGGTGCTGGCCTCCAGGTAGGCGGGGACGCCCGCGTCGGCGGCCGCCTTCACCCGGTCGGTGACGATGGCGGCACCGGCGCCCTTTCCGCGATGCTCCGGCAGTGTCACGATGACGTGCAGGTAGCGGTGCGGGAACTCGGCGGGATGGTGTTCGACGAGCATGCCGGTCAAGGCCGTCAACCGCCGGAACGGTTGGATCGGTGTACTCGCGTACAGCTCGGCCATCTCGGCGGCTTCCCGCCGACAGCGATCCAGGCTGGTGACATTGGTCTGCCACAGCGACACCGCCCAGATATCGTCGCCCGTCCCGGCGACCCACACTTCGTCGTCGCGCATGGTCTTCTCGACCAGTTCGGTCGCGTACGTCGTGCCGGATTGTTCGACCAGTTCCGGATGGCCCTCCATCACCCAGCTGTACACCACCTCGTCGACGCTCGCCGCGGCGAACACCCGCGCCACCGCGTCGAGTTCGTCCAGGCCCGCCCGGCGGACCACCACCTGCGTATCCATCTGCAACCTCCCGATGTGAACAGTGTCTTCGAAAGCCAAGGTATGGAGTGGTCGGCAGGTTTACGAACATTTCGTCACACTGGGTGGTGTGATGAAATCCGATCGGCCACGGTGCGAGGTCTGCGGCGAGGAACTTACCCAACCGAGCCTGGGACGTCGCCGCAGGTATTGCTCGCGGTCCTGTCAGGCCCGCGCCTACCGCGCCCGCCAGCACCCCGCGCCCGCACCGCACCGTCGCCCCGTCCGGCCGCAACGGCTCACCATGGTCGCCATCGTTCGCGCCGCCGTGGACCTGGCCGACCGCGAGGGACTCGACGGACTCTCCATGCGACGCCTCGCCACCGACCTCGGTGTGGCGACAACCAGCCTGTACCGCCACTTCCCCGACCGCGACGCCCTGCTCGCCGAAATGGCCGAACTGGCGCTCGCCGAAACTCCCCCGCCGCCAGCAGATCTCACCGGCTGGCGCACCCGGCTCAGCTACGAGGCCCACGGCGAATGGCAGCTCTACCGCCGCCACCCCTGGATGCTCCCCGTCCTGGCCCAAACCCGCCCACCAATGGGCCCGACCCTGCTCGACCACCTGGAACGCTCATTCGCCGCCCTCTACCGCCCCGGCATGACCCGCGAAACCATGCTGGCCATCTACCTCTCGGTCTCCGGCCTGGTACAGGGCCTGGCCCTACTCCTCAACTCCGAACGCACACCCATCGACACCGTCACCGCCGAAACCCGCGCCGCCGAGACGATAGCCCTGGTCTCCCCCGACACCCACCCCATGCTGTTCCAATTCTTCGAAGACGACGCCGACGGCCTCGATATGGATCTCGACAAGCTACTCGACGACTGCCTGGCCCTACTCTTCGACGGCGTTGCCATCCGCCACTTTCCGACGTAAATACTCGCTGCGACGCGATTCAGAGGCTGGTGCCGCAGCCAGTGGGGCGCCGCGGAGCCTTCCGTCATTCCGGCGTGTTGTTGGCCGGAATCCATCACGATCAGCTCATGCGGCGCGGAGTGCGGATCCCGGCCACAAGCATGCCGGGATGACGAGTTTCGCTTCAACCATTCTTGACGCCGCGCTAGGAAGTCTTGGTCGAATCCGCGAGACCGAGGTAGCGCGTGGGGACCTCGGCGACCAGCCAGACGCCGTTGCCCGTGACGAAGAACTCGTAGCCGTCGCGGCGCATGGCGGTGGCGTCGATAGCGAGGATCGTGGGTTTGCCGTGGCGAGCACCCACCGCGTGGGCTGTCGCCGTTTCCGCGGAGAGATGGACCGCGTGACGGCGCATCGGGAGAAGGCCCTTCGCCGTGATCGGCCCGAGGGTTGATTCGGCTGTTCCGTGGTAGAGGACGGGTGGCGGCTCGGCGGGTTCGTAGCCGAGATCTACGGCGATCGAATGGCCTTGGCGGGCACGGATCGCGGTGCCCGGCTCGTCGAATTCGAAGCGCTTCTTGCTGTTTCGTTCGACCACGGTTTCGAGTTGGGCGCGGGTGAGCGGTTTGCCGTGCGCGGATGCTTGGCGCAGCAGGGTGTCGACGGGCACCCAGCCCGCCTCGTCGGGGTCCACGCCGATGGCGTCGGGATTGTGGCGGAGCCAGTTCGACAGGCGCTTGGACAGTTTGACCATGTCCTTCTCGTTCATAACCAGATCACGGTCCCATATGTGCCGGTCCGATTCGAGAGGTTGATCAGTTGTCGGGTTCGACTTCGCTCTCACCCTGTTCCTGGGGGACACAGACCCATTTCGCGCCGGTCCAGCTCCACTGGGCGACGATGCCGTCGTGGGAGCAGTCGTCGCCGACCTGGTGCTCGTCCCGGCCCTGTTCCTGCGGGATGCAAACCCACTGGCCGTCAGGGGTTTTGCCCCACTGAGCGACGATATTGCCGTGCGAGCAGTCGTCGCCGATATCGCGGGCGGGGGCGGTGGGTTGGGGTGTCGGCTGCGGGGCCGTCGGTTTGAGGTTGGTGGGCTGGGGGGCGATGATCGACCTCGGGGAGATGGGCGGCGGGATGGGGATGGCGGTCGTCGAGTTCGGGGTGGTCGAGGTGGTGCTCGTGGCCGGGGTCTGGTTGTCGGAATCGTCCGAGCGGTTGATCAGAAATCCGATCGCGAAGGCCGCGACGATGGCGGCAGCGACCACCACGCCGATGAGCGCGGCTCGGCCGCCCTGCGGTGGCGGCTGCCCCTGATCGGCTGGCATGTCCTCGTACTCACTGCCGGGTGACGTCATTGTCTGCGCCCTTCGCTCGAGTCAGTCCTGATCCGAAAGCCCCATGCGACCGAATACGCTACCCAGCCACGCCGTGTCCGAGCCGCAACCGCGCCCGACACGCCCGCCCTCGGGGTGCCCAGTAACGTGGCTGCCATGACAGCTGTTGCAGATCGTTCGCTCGGGCCGGAACTGGTACGCACCGTGAGCATCGGCGAGGCCGATGTCCTCGTCGTCGGACTCACGTCCTCCGACGACGGGCCCGCGATCGCCCCGGCGGATGCCTTCGACGATGTGCTCGATGCCGATACTCGGGCCGCGTTGGTGACCGCGCTGCGGGCCGTGGGCGCGAAAGGTAAGGCCGAGGAGCTGACCCGGATTCCCGCGCCCGCCGGACTGGGCGTGGACAGTGTGCTCGCGGTGGGGCTCGGGGCGGCGGAGAAGGTCGATGCCGAGCAGATTCGTAAGTCGGCCGGGGTGGCGGGGCGTGCGTTGAGCGGGACCGCGACCGCGGTGACCACGCTGTCCGGACTGGATCTCGGTGCGGCGGCGGAAGGGTTCTACCTGGGGGCCTACACCTTCACCCCGTACCGGTCGTCCAAATCCGCGCCGAAAGCGGATGAGGGGCCGGTCAAGCGCGTCGAGTTCCTGGTTCCCGACCCGGCATACGGTGAAGAGGCGTTCTTCCGGGCCCGGTCGATCGCCGAAGCCGTCGCTACCGCACGGGATTTCGTGAACACCCCGCCGAACGATCTGTTCCCGGCCGAATTCGCCAATCGCGCAGCGGAACTGGCGAAAGCCGCAGGACTCCAGGTCGAGATTCTCGATGAGGAGGCCCTAGAGGCCGGCGGGTACGGCGGAATCATCGGCGTCGGCAAGGGCTCCTCGCGGCCGCCGCGCCTGATCCGCATCACCTACGCGGGCGGCGATCCGAAGGTGGCACTGGTCGGCAAGGGCATTACCTTCGATACCGGCGGCATCTCCATCAAGCCCGCCGCCAATATGGAGAATATGACCTCCGATATGGCGGGCGCGGCGGCGGTTGTCGCCACCACCTTGCTGGCCGCGCGGCTGAGTCTGCCGCTGACTGTCACCGCGACCGTGCCGATGGCGGAGAATATGCCGTCGGCGAATGCGCAGCGCCCCGGTGATGTGCTCACCCAGTACGGCGGCACCACCGTCGAGGTCATCAATACCGACGCCGAGGGCCGCCTCATCCTGGCCGACGCCATTGTGCGCGCGGGCGAGGACGAACCGGACTACCTCATCGACGTCGCCACCCTCACCGGTGCGCAGATGGTCGCGCTCGGCACTCGCACCCCTGGTGTCATGGGCACCGACGAATTCCGCGACCGGATCGCGCGCATCTCCCAGAGCGTCGGCGAAAACGGTTGGGCCATGCCGCTTCCCACGGAACTGCGGGCCGATATCAACTCCAAGATCGCCGACCTCGCCAATGTGGCACCGCACCGCTGGGGCGGCATGCTGTCGGCGGGGCTGTTCCTGAAGGAGTTCGTGCCCGAGGACGTGCAGTGGGCACACGTCGATATCGCGGGACCGTCGTACAACACCGGCGGCCCCTTCGGCTACACCCCGAAGGGCGGCACCGGCGTGCCGGTCCGCACCCTCATCACCACCCTCGAGGACATCGCCGCCGAATGACCGGCGGGGCCCGCACGGCCCCGCCGATAACTGAAGCTCGAACACGTGAAACCGCCCACTCTCTCGTCATTCCGCGCGCTTTTGGCCGGAATCCACCGTTGGTGAGGCGTGGATCCCGGCCAAAAGCACGCCGGATGACGGAAGCGGGCGGCATCGCGCGGAGAACTCAGTCAGCGCTCCCCACCGTCCACCGTCCGGTTCGGCAGGGTCGCCCGTGCGGCCCTGCCGACAACCCGGTGCTCCACCCGCCGTCCGCTGTTCCGGTTCGGCGAGCGGTCCGGTCGAACCAGCTGTCGTACAAGCGGTCCCGGTCGGGCATAATCCTGGACTGCTGTCGTCGATCGGCGGCTCGGCCGACACATTCGGTGCGAGCCGTTTCGGGAGGTTCCTCCGATGTCCCTACGTGCGCTGAGCCAGCACGACTTCCAGCAGACGGTAACGAGCAATCACATAGTGCTGGTGGACTTCTGGGCCGAATGGTGTGGCTGGTGCAAACGTTTCGCACCGGTCTACCAGGCGTCCGCCGAAACGCATCCGCAGATCGTGCACGCCACCGTCGACGGTGATGCCGAACCGGCCCTGGCCGGCTCCATAGGTCTCACCGGGTACCCCACCATCATGGCGTTCCGCGAAGGCCTGCCGGTGTACAAGAACGCCGGTTACCTGGACGCCGGACAGCTGGAAGAGGTGGTGCAGCAGGTCCTCTGGATGGATATGGACGAATTCCGGCGGCAGGCGGCCGAACAGCTCCAGCAACAGTCCGGACAGCGCCAGGCCCCCACCGCCGAACCCGCAGCGGCACCGATCGCGCACCGCGCCGGACCGGCCCCCGGGCCACCGCAGTACGGCTGGCCCGGACTGCGCACGCGCTGAAAACGCCCGGGCTGCTCACCATGCACGGCCGACGACGAATAGGCCCGCCGGGTGAGCACGAAGGTCGCACCCTCTCCCGGCCGACACTCGAGAAGGGCGCGCGGCTCGGGGCTAGTCGGGCGGCCGGCACCGCGGTTTCGCGACCGAACCGCCTCATCAACCCGGCGCGCCTTCGTGACCGGGATCCGCACTGCGCGGTGCCATTCGGGTGTGGATTCCGGCCAAAAGCACGCCGGAATGACGGGGAGGGAGTCGCGCTCAGGACTTCCGGCCAGGGCCTCGGTACCTCGAGGATGCCGTTGGGACCCCGAGGGTGCCGACGCGACCTCGTGAATGCCGGTGCGACCCCGAGGGTGCCGGTGCGCCGTCGGTCGGCACCACACGGAGCTACGGCGGACAGCTATCCGCCGTCCACCCCGTCCTCCGCGAGCCTGGCGCGCCGCCGTTCGATGCGCCGACGGGCATCGTGATCGCGCATGCGCTGCGGATACCCGACCAGGCGCACGTCGTACACCGGTATGCCGAGATCGCGGGAAAGCCGTTGCGCACCACGCTCGCCCACGACGCGTCGCGTCCACTCACCGTCGTGGGCCACCAGCACGACCGTGACATCGGTGACCGTCGTGCGCGGTTCGACGAACGCTTCCACGCCCCGGCGTGCGCTCATCCACTCGCGCAGATACGCGATGGTGGAGCCGTCGACCCGCCCGCGAGCGGTACGACGAACCCGATCCAGGAAACCCATCCGACAACCTCCTCCGCGGAGCCCGGGAATCCAGTATTTCTCTTTCGATAATGCCAGTTGAAAGGTTTGCGTGGCGGCCAGGCGACCGAGTCCTCAGCGACTACACAGACGCGGCGCGGCGCGGCGGCGAATCGATCCCGGCCGACCGCCTCAGAATTCGAGCGCCATCCATTCGTCCGGCTTCGCGAGCGGCCCGAACCCGAGCTTCCGGTAAACACCATGCGCATCATGGGTGGCGAGCAGGATCCGACGCAGCCCGTGCGGCCGCAAACGTTCACGCACGGCCTCGACCAGCGCCGTGCCGACACCATTGCCCCGCACCGAACTATCGACGTACACATCGCACAGCCACGCGAAGGTCGCCATATCGGTGATCACCCGGGCATAGGCCACCTGCTCCCCCGAAACCGTCTCGTACACCCCGAAGTTCAGCGACCCCGCGATCGCCCGATCCTGATGCTCCCGCGCCCGCCCCTGCGCCCAGTACGCATCGGTCGACATCCAACGGTGCACCCGCTCGGCGTCGATGCGATCGGTATCGGTGGAGATCTCATATCCCGGGGCCAGTTCCGGTGCGTCGGTCATGAACCGAGGTTGCCTCGCCGGGCACTCGGGCGTCGACCAGTTTTCCGGCGGCCCCCACGAACGCGGGCGCGAAACATTCTTCTTCGGTGACATGCGACACGACATATCGGCTATCAACCCAGTTCGCCGCGCCGGCCCACCGCTCACCGCCGCCGCGCCGACATCGCGAGGTCTGTTCATCAGCCGCCCTGTGACACGCCGCACGCGCAGTAGTGCAAGGATGGGTAGCTGGAACAACAACCTACGGATCTCCGGCGCCACAGAACGATCGGTGGCTGACGAGACCTCGCCGCGACCCGCGGTGGGTGATCGCCGCGAGACAACTGTTTAACCCGACGAGCAGTCAGAGGAGTCAACAGACATGGCCTTCTCCGTCCAGATGCCAGCTCTTGGTGAGAGCGTCACCGAGGGCACTGTGACCAGGTGGCTGAAGCAGGAAGGAGACACGGTCGAGGTCGACGAGCCGCTGCTCGAAGTCTCCACCGATAAGGTCGACACCGAAATCCCGTCCCCTGCCGCCGGTGTGCTGGTCAAGATCAGCGCCCAGGAGGATGACGTGATCGAGGTCGGTGGCGAACTCGGTGTAATCGGTGATGCCGGTGAGGCTCCCGCGCCCGCCGAAGCTCCCGCTCCTGAAGCAGCCCCGGCTCCCGAGCCCGAGCCCGCTCAGGCCGAAAGCGCCCCCGAACCCGCCGCGGAGCCCGAGCCGGCTGCCGCGTCCTCCGGACCCGCCGAAGGCACCTCCGTGAAGATGCCGGAGCTCGGCGAATCGGTCACCGAGGGCACCGTCACCCGCTGGCTCAAGCAGGTCGGCGACAAGGTCGAGGTCGACGAGCCGCTGCTCGAGGTCTCCACCGACAAGGTCGACACCGAGATCCCCTCGCCTGTCGCGGGCACCCTGCTGGAGATCACCGCGCAGGAAGACGACGTGATCAATGTCGGCGGCCAGCTCGGTGTGATCGGCAGTGGCGCACCGGCTTCCAAGCCCGCCGAGCAGAAGCCCGCTCCGGCTCCCGAGCCCAAGCCCGCCGCCGAGCAGAAGGCGGAGCCCAAGCCCGCCGCACCGGCTCCGGCCCCGAAGCCCGCCGAGCAGAAGCCCGCTCCGGTTCCGGCCGCCGCTACTCCCGCTGACGAGCCCTCCAGCAACGGTGGCCCCTACGTCACCCCGCTGGTCCGCAAGCTGGCCTCCGAGAACGGCGTGGACCTGTCCTCCATCACCGGTTCCGGTGTCGGCGGTCGCATCCGCAAGCAGGATGTCCTCGCCGCCGCGGAAGCCAAGAAGGCCCCGGCCCCGGCCGCCGCCGCACCGGCTCCCGCTGCCGCCGCTCCGGCCGCCGCCACGGCCCCGCGTCCGGACCTGGCACACCTTCCGGGCACCACCCAGAAGGCCAACCGGATCCGGCAGCTCACAGCGATCAAGACCCTGGAGTCGCTGCAGACCACCGCGCAGCTCACCCAGGTGCACGAGGTCGACATGACCAAGATCGCGGTGCTGCGCAACAAGGCCAAGGACTCGTTCCAGGCACGCGAGGGCGTCAAGCTCACGTTCCTGCCGTTCTTCGCCAAGGCCGCCATCGAGGCCCTCGGCGTGCACCCGAACGTCAACGCCTCCTACGACATGGATTCCAAGCAGATCACCTACCACTCGGTGGTCAACCTGGGTATCGCGGTCGATACGGAGCAGGGTCTGCTGTCCCCGGTCATCCACAATGCCAACGATCTGTCCCTCGCGGGACTGGCCCGGGCCATCGCCGATATCGCCAACCGCGCGCGCAACGGCGGCCTGAAGCCGGACGAGCTGTCGGGTGGCACCTTCACGGTCACCAATATCGGTTCCCAAGGTGCGCTCTTCGACACCCCGATCCTGATGCCGGCGCAGGCGGGCATGCTGGGTACCGGCGCGATCGTCAAGCGCCCCATGGTGATCAGCGATAACGGCAGCGAGGCCATCGGCATCCGCTCGATGGCGTTCCTGCCGCTGACCTATGATCACCGGCTCATCGACGGCGCCGACGCGGGCCGCTTCCTCAGCACCATCCGGCACCGGCTGGAAGAGGCGCGGTTCGAGGGCGACCTCGGCCTGTAGTTCATGAGGGTCGTGGTTGCCGGGTCATCCGGGCTGATCGGGACGGCACTCGTCGCGGCATTGCGCCGCGACGGGCACGAGGTGATTCGCCTCGTACGCCGTCCCGCCGCCGCCCGCGATGAGTTCTCCTGGGACCCGGCCCGAGCCGATCTGGACCAGCGCGCGCTGCGCGATGCCGATGCCGTGGTGAATCTCTGCGGCGCGAGTATCGGGCGGCGGCGCTGGACCGGCAGCTATAAGCAGGAACTGCGCGACAGCCGCATTACCCCCACCGATGTATTGGCCGCCGCGGTCGCCTCCGCCGGAATTCCGACGCTGGTGAATGCCAGCGGCGCGCACTACTACGGCGGCGATACCGGCGATCGGGTGATCACCGAAACCTCCCCCGCGGGAACGGGTTTCCTGGCCAGTCTGTGTCGCGACTGGGAAGCCGCCACCCGGCCCGCCGCCGAAGCGGGGGCGCGCACCGTGCTGTTGCGCAGCGCGGTGGTCATGTCGCGACAGGGCGGCATGCTCGCCATGCTGCGGCCGCTCTACTCACTCGGTCTGGGCGGTCGGCTCGGCAATGGCCGCCAGTACATGCCGTGGATCTCCCTCGATGACGAGATCGGCGGCATCCTGTTCGCCCTGACCCATCCGACCGTGTCCGGTCCGGTCAATATGGTGGGTCCCGCCCCGGTCACCAATGCCGAATTCAATCGGGCGATGGGCCGGGTGCTGCATCGCCCCACCCCGCTGGTGGTCCCGGCCTTCGCCATGCGGGCGGCCCTCGGCGAATTCGCCCAGGAGGCGATTCTGCACGGCCCGCGCGCCATTCCCACGGTCCTGGAAGAGGCCGGCTACGCCTTCCGGCACCCGACCATCGGGGCCGCGCTGGCAGCGGCGATCGGTCGCGACGAGGGCTGACGGCGGTCTGTGCCGAACCTCTGTTTCGCCCCACCGATCAGGAGTAGCCTAAAAGTTGCCATGATGAAGAAGCCGTAGTCAGACCCGTTGCTGCACGCGGGGCCGCCGAACAAAGGCGTGACCGCCATGATTAAACACATCGCTGCAGATATCGCCCTGGCAATCGCCGTACTGGCGGCTGGGTATTCGATTCCGAGCTTCGACAATCCCTTCGAATGCGTGCCCGAGCTGCACTCGTCCGCCGAATTCCTGGCTTGTCTGGACGGCTGATCCGGGCGAGGTCGGCATCACACCACGGTGCTGGATACCGTGGGCGGGTGAGCGACGCCCCCTCCCCCGCCGTGCTCGTACCTGCCGACCTGCTGGTGCGCGATGCCCGCGAGAGCGATCTGCCGGAGATCCTGGCAATCCACAACACCGCCATCGCCGAGACCACCGCGATCTGGGATACCGAACCGGCCGATCTGGACGAGCGGCTGGTGTGGTTCCGGACCCGCACCGGCGCCGGCCATCCGATCCTGGTCGCCGAGATCGACGGCTCGGTCGCCGGATACGCCAGCTACGGCCAGTTCCGACCGAAGTCGGGTTACCGCTTCTCGGTGGAAAATTCGGTGTACGTGGCCGACCGCTTCCACCGGCGCGGGGTGGCGACCTCGCTCATGGCCGAACTGCTGGTCCGGGCACGGCGGGGCCCGGTGCACGCCATGATCGCCGCCATCGAAACCTCCAATGCCACCTCGATCGCGCTGCACGAGAAGTTCGGATTCGCCATCGTCGGACAGCTGCCACAGGTCGGGTACAAGTTCGATCGCTGGATGGACCTGACACTCATGCAACTGCTCTTCGACGATGGCGTAGCGTCGCAGGGGTGAGCGAGAGCACCACCAGCGCCCCGAGCACCCCGGCCACCACCGTGGCCCGCCGCGCATCGGCCCGCTACGACGAGACCCCACTGCTGATCGAGGATTTGGGCCTCATCGACTACCACCTCGCGTGGGAGCGCCAGCGCGCCATTGCCGCCGAACGCGCCGACGGTATCGGGCAGGATCGGCTGCTGCTGCTGGAACATCCGTCGGTATTCACCGCGGGCCGTCGCACCGAGGCCGAGGACATGCCGATCGACGGCAGCCCGGTGATAGAGGTCGACCGCGGCGGCAAGATCACCTGGCACGGGCCGGGACAGCTGGTCGGATATCCGATCGTGCGGCTGGCCGAGCCGGTCGATGTGGTCGCCTATGTGCGACGCATCGAAGAGGCGATCATTCATGTGTGTGCCGAGCTGGGCCTCAATGCCGGTCGGGTGGAAGGACGTTCGGGCGTGTGGGTGCCCGCTGACGACTTCCAGCCCGAGCGCAAGATCTCCGCGATCGGCGTGCGGGTGCAGCGCGGCGTGACCCTGCACGGCGTCTCGTTCAACTGCAATTCCGCGCTCGACGGATTCCAGGCGATAGTGCCGTGCGGCATTCACGACGCCGGGGTCACCACGCTCAGCCGCGAATTGGATCGGGAAGTCACCGTCGCCGAGGTACGTCCGCTGGTCGCGCAGGCGATTACGCGCGCGCTCGACGGCGATCTGCCGGTGACTGAGCATACCGTTGGGCGCCCCCAGGCTCCGGCGGCCGCAGTGCCCGTCAAGTCCGAATGATCACGGGCGTAGAGTCTAAACCGTGACCTCCGTCGACACCCCGACATCGAATAACCCGACCGCGGCTGAACCCCCAGCGGCTTCCTCGGGGCCCGCCGCGGCTACGCAGGCTACCGCCTCCGGACCCGTCGCCGCGCCCGCCGGTCGCAAGCTGCTCCGCATCGAGGCCCGCAACGCCGAGACCCCGATCGAGCGCAAGCCCAAGTGGATTCGCACCCGCGCCACCATGGGTCCGGAGTACTCCGAACTCAAAGGCCTGGTGAAACGCGAAGGGCTGCACACCGTTTGTGAGGAGGCGGGCTGCCCCAATATCTTCGAGTGTTGGGAGGATCGCGAGGCCACCTTCCTCATCGGTGGTGAACAGTGCACCCGCCGCTGCGACTTCTGCCAGATCGACACCGGCAAGCCCACCGCGCTCGACCGTGACGAGCCGCGCCGGGTCGCCGAGAGTGTGCAGGCCATGGGGCTGCGCTACTCCACCGTCACCGGTGTGGCACGCGACGACCTCGACGACGGCGGCGCGTGGCTCTACGCCGAGACTGTCAACGCCATCAAGCGACTCAACCCGCACACCGGCGTCGAACTGCTCATCCCCGACTTCAATGCTGTACCCGAGCAGCTGGCCGAGGTATTCGCCTCCCGCCCGGAGGTCCTCGCGCACAATCTGGAGACGGTGCCGCGCATCTTCAAGCGCATCCGCCCCGCCTTCCGCTACGAACGCTCCCTGGCCGTGATCACCGCCGCCCGCGCGGCCGGTCTGGTCACCAAGTCGAACCTCATCCTGGGAATGGGCGAGACCTTCGACGAGGTCACCGAGGCCATGCGCGATCTGCACGAGGCGGGCTGCGACATCCTCACCATCACCCAGTACCTGCGGCCGTCGCCGCGGCACCATCCGGTGGACCGCTGGGTGAAGCCGGAGGAGTTCGTCGAGCACTCCAACTTCGCCACCGAACTCGGCTTCGCCGGTGTGATGGCCGGGCCGCTGGTCCGCTCCTCCTACCGCGCCGGTCGCCTCTACGCGCAGGCCATGAAGTTCCACGGCCGCGACATCTCCCCGGAGATGGCGCATCTCGCCAATGAGGGCACCGCGTCGCAGGAGGCCACCAGCGTCCTCGCGCGCTTCGGTAGCTGACACAGACCGCCCGGGATCCCGGGCGTTCCAAGGATTTCGGCGGCAACCTGTCATAGGGTTGCCGCACCTCCTTCTGCGGGGCGGTGGCCTGGTGTTTCACCAGACATGGTCCACGCCGCGCCCAGGAAGGAGGTGGGGGTCAATGGGAAAACATTCCCGAAAGAGTGAGGCCCCGGTCAGCCTGACTGCCGCTGGAATCGGCATTGCCATGGTTGCCGGGGCGCTCGTCTGGTTGGTCCGGCGGTTGCTGGCCAACTGACCCGTCGGGCAGGGCGTCGTACACAGCGACGTCCTGTCCTCTCCGCCATCACTTCCGTGACAGTTCGACTTTACACTCGCCGCCGATAGCTGTCTGCCGTTGGCAGGCATTTCGCGATTGCGGATTGGCCGGCGATCGCTCGTCCGATAGCCCCTTATCGCGCGAATCGTGGACGCCAAACCCCGCCTGGTGGGAAGCTCGAAGGACCCGGACGTGGCGACCAGGGGAGCGAGCCAGATGGTCGAGAAGACGAGTGCGTCGACAGGCGCCAACGGCAGAGCGATTACGGCCGAGCGGCCGGAGGACATACGCAATGTGGTGCTGGTGGGCCACAGCGGGTCGGGGAAGACCACGCTGGTCGAGGCCCTGGCGGTGGCCACGGGGGCGGTGCCCAGATGCGGGAGGGTGGAGGACGGCACCTCGGTGTCGGACTACGACGATATCGAGCAGCGACAGCATCGGTCGGTGCAATTGTCGGTGGTACCGATGGCCTGGGAGCGGTACAAGATCAACCTCTTGGATACCCCCGGATACGCGGATTTCGTCGGGGAATTGCGGGCCGGTCTGCGAGCAGCGGACGCGGCCCTTTTCATTTTGTCGGCCGCGGTCGGGGTGGAGGGGGTGAGCGGGCCGACATCGGCGGTATGGGACGAATGCGCACGGGTCGGCATGCCGCGCGCCATTGTGATCACCCATCTCGATACGGCGCGTGCGGATTTCGAGGAAATGACCGAGACCTGCCGCGAGATCCTGGGCGACGGCGCGAGTGAATCCGTACTGCCGCTGCACCTTCCGGTGTACGGTGCGAAGGCCAGCGACGGGCATCGACCGGTGGTGGGGCTGATCGACCTGCTGTCACAGCACGTGTACGACTACTCGACCGGCGAGCAGATCGAAACTCCGGCCTCCCCTGAGCAATTGGAACAGCTCGAGGAGGCACGCAATCGGCTCATCGAGGGCATCATCGCCGAGAGCGAGGACGAAACCCTCATGGACCGCTACATCAGCGGCGAGGAGATCGACCTCGACACACTGGAGGCGGATCTCGAAAAGGCCGTCGCACGTGGGAGTTTCCATCCCGTACTGGTCGCCGCGCCGCCACCGGAGGGGGCGCGGCAAGGACTGGGCACCATGGAGATCCTGGAGTTGATCACGCGCGGATTCCCGACGCCCGCGGAGCATCCGGTATCGGCGACCAAGCCGTCCGGCGGCGCGCCCACACCGCTGATCTGCGATCCGGACGCACCCCTCGCCGCCGAGGTGATCCGCACCGCCTCCGACCCGTATGTCGGGCGAATGTCGCTGGTACGGGTGTTCTCCGGGACGCTGCGCGCCGACGACACCGTCCATGTGTGCGGGCACGGGCCGACCGAGACCACCAACCATGATTCCGATGAGCGAGTCGGCGCGGTCTCCGCGCCGTTCGGTAAGCAGCAGCGGCCACTCGGGCACGCCATTGCCGGCGATATCGCCTGTGTCACCAAGCTTTCCAAGGCCGAAACCGGGGATACCCTGTCGGCCAAGGACACACCGCTCCTGATCGAACCGTGGACCATGCCGGATCCACTGCTGCCGGTGGCGATTGCGGCGCACTCGAAAGCGGATGAGGACAAGCTCTCCCAGAGCCTGGGCCGGTTGGTCGCCGAGGATCCCACGGTGCGCCTGGAACAGAATCCGGATACCCGGCAGCTGGTGCTGTGGTGTCTGGGTGAGGCGCATCGTGATGTGTCGCTGGAGCGCTTGCGCACTCGGTTCGGGGTGCAGGTCGATGTCATCGACCACCAGGTGGCCCTGCGGGAGACGTTCGCCAGTACCGCGACCGGGCGTGGACGGCATGTGAAGCAGTCCGGCGGACACGGGCAGTACGCGATCTGCGAAATCGAGGTCGCTCCCCTACCGGGCGGCTCCGGTATCGAATTCGTGGACAAGGTGGTCGGCGGAGTTGTTCCGCGCCAGTTCATTCCGTCCGTGGAGAAGGGTGTGCGCGCCCAGGCCGCGCGCGGGGTGGCCGCCGGATATCCGCTGGTCGATGTGCGGGTCACGCTGTACGACGGCAAGGCCCACTCCGTCGACTCCTCCGATGCGGCCTTCCAGACCGCAGGTGCGCTCGCCCTGCGCGAAGCCGCCGCGACGGCCCGCATCAGTCTGGTCGAGCCGATCGACGAGGTACTGGTGGTGGTTCCGGATGATTTCGTCGGCGCGGTACTGGGCGATCTGTCCGGCCGCCGCGGACGGGTGCTCGGCACCGAGCCGCTCGGCCGGGGCGGACGCACCGCCATTCGCGCGGAAGTCCCCGAACTGGAACTCAGCCGCTACGCCATCGACCTGCGTTCCCTGACGCGCGGAGCCGCCGACTTCACCCGGCGCTACACCCGACACGAATCGATGCCCGCGCAATTGGCGGACGGGATTCGTGAAAAGACCAAGGCCAACGGCTGATCGGTGTCTCGCGCTCTGAAGGTGCGTCGGGCGGACGCCAGGCAGCACCGAGATCGAGGTCGGCATCGCGACGTCGCC
>NZ_BDCE01000029.1 GCF_001613345.1 Nocardia uniformis NBRC 13702
GGCCAAAAGCATGCCGGATAACGGAGGCGTGAAGCATGCGGGATGACGGGGCTGTTCCGACATCACGCCATCAACGTCGGTGGACGACCTCGGAGCCCGGAGGTAGCGCCAGCACTACCCCGTATGCGGGCGTGTGCCGCACCTCGAATTCGGGTGTGTGCGGCATGGGCGCGGGGGCCGCGAATTCCTAGCCTTGAACTGGTCAGCGGAAGCCGCCCGGCTTCCAGCCCTGAGCAGGAGGAACCTTTGCACACGACGGTATTTCGGCGGCACGCCAGACGGGTCACATTGGCCGCGGTCGTGGTGGGCGCAGTGCTGGCCGGTACGGCTTGCGGGCCCTCGGAGGCCGCACCGCAGAGCTCGGACGCGACCGTGCGGGAGGCGTTGGAGGACTTGGTACGCAATGGATTTCCGGGTGCGCAGGTCGTGATCAGCGGGCCCGACGGTGAGCGTGTGGTTACCGCCGGGGTCGGCGATATCGCCGGTGGCGCGCCGATTCCGGACCATGCGCTGGTGCGTATCGGCAGCAATACCAAGACCTTCGTCGCGACCGTGGTGCTGCAACTGGTGGCCGAGGGCACCCTCGATCTCGACGCGCCGGTCGAGCGCTATCTGCCCGGCGTGATCGGCGGCAATGGCAATGACGGCAATCGCATTACCGTGCGACAGCTGCTCCAGCACACCAGCGGACTGCCCGACTACCTGGGCTCGGGTGCACCCACCGCGGATAATCAGGTGGTCCAACTGAATCCGCATCTGGAATCGGTGCGCTGGCAGCAGTACGCCCCGGAGCAGCTGGTGGGCATTGCCATGACCATGCCGCCGCAATTCGAACCGGGCGCGAAATCGGTGTACACCAATACCAATTACGTGCTGCTCGGCATGCTCATCGAACGCGTCACCGGGCAACCGTATGCGGCGGAAATCGACCGTCGGATTATCGAGCGACTCGGGCTGCGCGACACCTACGTTCCGGCCGACGGTGACACCGGCATTCGCGACCCGCACCCGGTCGGATATCAGGAAAACGACGGTAAGCGAGTCGATTTCACCGCGCTCGATACCTCCTGGGCCGGAGCGGCGGGCGCGATGGTCTCCACCGGAGCCGATGTCAACAGGTTCTTCACCGCGCTGCTGGCCGGGGAATTGCTGCCCGCCGCACAGCTGGCCGAGATGCAGCGCACCGTGCCGTTCGACCGGATGGCGAATGCCGGGTACGGGCTGGGACTCATGCGCCAGTCGCTCGCCTGCGGCCAGGAGACCTGGGGACACGGCGGCAGCATTCCCGGTTTCGGCACCCGCAATGGCGTTCGAGCCGACGGCACCGCCGTCACGCTCATCGTGAACCAGCTACCCACTACCGAGGAGCAGGCCGATATGGAACAGCACGCTTACGAGACCGCGGTGTGCGCGGCATGAGTATCGGAAAATGGATCGCCACCGTCGGTCTCATAATACCGCTCGGAATCGGTTGTGCCACAACGACCGACGCGCCCAGCACCGCACCGACCACCACACAGTCCGGTCTGGACAGCTTCTACAGCCAGAAACTCGACTGGAAATCCTGCGATGAGGAGCGCCTCGACGAGGCGGGTGCGCAGTGCGCCGATATCACCGTTCCACTGAATTACGCCGACCCGCAGGGGAAGACCATGACGGTCGCCATCTCCCGCCTGGCTGCCGATCCGGCGCGCAAGTACGGTGTGATGCTGTCCAACTCCGGTGGTCCGGGCGGTCCCGGACTGGACTTCGCCCTGGACTTCGGTGCGGCTATGACACCGGAGGTGCGTGCCGGCTACGACCTCATCGGGATGGACCCGCGCGGTGTCGGACGATCCACGCGGATCAACTGCGGGTGGCCGCGTGGATTCGCGATGCAGTCGGCGGGGACGGATGCCGCGAGTTTCGCTGAATCGGTTGCTACACAACGCGACCTGGCCGAACGCTGCACGGACACCGAGGGCGAGCGGTTGCCGTACATCACGACCCGCAATACCGCGCGGGATATGGACGTGATTCGCGGTGCGCTCAGCGTGGACAAGATCAGTTTCTACGGCACCTCGTACGGGACCTACCTGGGTTCGGTGTTCATGCAGATGTTCCCGGAGCGCAGTGACCGGATCGTACTGGACAGTGCGGCGGATCCGGACCGCTACGGACCGGTCGAGATGATGCAGGATATGGGCCCGGCCAATGAGGCGGCATTCGATATCTGGGCGGAGTGGGCGGCGGCACGCGACGGGGAGTACCACTTCGGCACGACCCGTGATCAGGTGCGGGCCACCGCGATGGATCTCATCCGGCGGTCGGCCGAGAAGCCGGTACGCATAGGCGATTTCGAGGTCGACGAGCACGATATGCCGAGCGTGTTCTTCGTCGGACTGGATGCTCCGGAGCAGTACCCGATGCTTGCCGAACAGGTGCGGCGACTCATCGATGCCGCCGACGGCAAGCAGGTCGAGATCTTGCCCAGCCTGAACGAGTCATTCGCCTTCATGATTGCCGGACGGCCGGAGGACGCTTCCCCGCAGATGGCGATTATGTGCGGCGATGTCGCGGTGGAGCGCGATCCGGATTGGTACTGGCGCAATATCGAGGCGACGCGCGCCACCCAGCCCCTGTTCGGTGGCTTCGCCAATAACATCGGTCCGTGTGCGTTCTGGGCTCCGCCTGTGGAATCGCCCACGGTGGTGGACAATTCGGTGCCCGCGCTCATCGTGCAGTCCACCGGCGACACTCGCACCACCTACGCCGGTGCGGAAGCCATGCACCACTCGCTGTCCGCCTCGCGCATGGTGACACTGCAGGATGTGCCGATCCACTGGATCTTCGGCCGCTACCCGAACACCTGCGTATACGACGCGGTGAACACGTACTTCCGTGATGGCACCCTGCCCGCCACGGACACCACCTGCACCGCCGACTGATCACCACGGCCCGATCACCACGGCTGAACGCCCGAATCTGGTTCGGGCGTTCAGCCGTGCCCGCGTTCCGGTGCGCTGGGTCATCAGGCATTGAGATAGGCCAGCACCGCCAACACCCGCCGGTGCCCCACATCATCGGCTGCCAGACCCAGTTTGGCGAAAATACTCCGAATGTGTTTGAGCACAGCGCCTTCGCTCACCACCAGGCGCTCGGCGATGGTGCCGTTGTTGTGTCCTTCCGCCATGAGCGCCAACACTTCTCGCTCCCGGGCGGTCAGCGCCGACAGCGGGTCGTCGGCCTTGCGTCGCACCAGCAGTTGCGAAATCACCTCCGGATCCATGGCGGTCCCACCGTCGGCCACCCGCCGCAGGGAATCCAGGAACCGATCGACCTTGCCGACCCGTTCCTTGAGCAGGTATCCGACCCCGCCCGCGCCGTCACCCAACAGCTCCGCGGCGTACCGGTCCTCGACATAGGCCGACAGCACCAGCACCGGCAAACCGGGATGCACAGCGCGGGCCCGCACCGCCGCCCGCAATCCGTCATCGGTGAAGGTCGGCGGCATCCGGACATCGACCACCACGGCATCCGGTCGATCCGCGGTTACGGCCGCCAAGAAGTCATCGGCATTGTCGAATGCCGCGACGACCTCGATACCGGCTGTATTCAACAGCAATACGAGACCCTCGCGCAGCAGGGCATCGTCTTCAGCGATCATTACGCGCACGGAGACTCCACGGCGCACACCCTACTGATGTGGGCGAGGGGGTTTCGCCTCCTCGGTGCCCGCGCAGCCAGGTTGGGAGCGAACACGGCAGTTTCAGCAGCGTTCGGCAGCAGAGGCAATCGACAAATCAGTGTGGCCGACTCGCCTCCGTACCCGACCTCGGATCCCCAGTCGGGTGCCGTCATGAGACCGATCGGTCAGGGGGACATGAGGGCGGGGGCCTCTCGGGCAATGCCGCCACCATGTCCCCCTGACCGCACGGTCTGTTCTGTGGTGTTCCTGTGCGAGCTATAGGCCGGAGGGGAGCTCCACGCGCAGCACCGTGGGGCCGCCCGCTGGGCTGGCCAGTGTCATGCGGCCGTCGAGGGCTTCGGCGCGGCGGCGGATGCCGGCCAGGCCGCCGCCGTCGGCTTCTCGGGCCTCCCCGATGCCGTCGTCGCGGATCTCGACCGTCAGGAGATTGTCCGCGCCCCGGACGGATACCGCGATGGAGTGGGCTCGGGAATGTTTGGTGGCGTTCGTGAGCGCCTCGGCCACAACGAAATACGCGGCGGCTTCCACGGCTGCCGGCCAGCGGCCGATGGTGCTCGCCTCCAGGGTGCAGGGAATGGGGCTGCGGGCGGCCAGACCGGAGAGGGCGCTGGCGAGACCTCGGTCGGAGAGGACCGGTGGGTAGACGCTGCGGAGGACTTCGCGGAGTTCGGCGAGGGCATCGGTCGCGGTGTCCTGTGCCTTGCGCATCAGGTCCCGCGCGGCGGCTGGATCGCGGTCGTGTAGTTGTTCGGCCAGGCCGAGCTGCATGATCACCGCGGCCATGCGGGCTTGGGCCCCGTCGTGCAGATCGCGTTCGATACGGCGCAGTTCCGCGCCGTGGGCGTCCAGGGCCGCCGCTCGGGTCGCGGTCAGCTCCGCCACCCGGTCCGCGAGGGCCACATCCGCGGGAGGTGCGAGCAGCCAGCGCGCGACCCGCGCCTGCCAGCGGGCCATTACCGGCACCTGAAGTGCCAGCGCGCCAACGGGAATCGCGAGGACCATGGCCAGCAGCGCACCGCTCCAGGAGCGCACGGAAATCCCGAAGTTGTCGACTGCTCCTTCCGGTACCAGCTGCCAGTAGAGCGGAATGAGCGCCTGATTGATCGCGCTCAGCGGCAAGGCGAAGGCCAGTGCGCCGAGGATCAGCCCGGTCCCCGCGTGCACGGTCAGCCAGACGACATCGCGTCGATTCGCTGGATCGGCGAACACGGTCGACACCTGTTGTCTGAGCGACCCGGTCAACGGTCGGTATGCCTCGACAATCGGCGCACCGAGTCGCCCGGCGGCCCGGCGCCGCTCGAATCCGAGCAGTGGGCGCAGCGCGCGCACCGCATCGGGCAGTATCGGCAGCCCCACTCCCACCAGGGACAACGCCCCCGCCACACACAGCCCCACCATCGCGAACAATGCCACCAGCGAGGTAGCGCCACCGATCACCAGGTACAGCACCGCCGAGGGCAATGCCCTGATCCGCTGCCGCAGGTAATCCGCTATCACCCCGTCACCGTATGCGGTCGAGTCGACCAACCGCGCTGCGGCACGGAGCTCGGATCGAGTAGTCATGTTCGAGATCTCGGGCAACACGGCAGCGCCCGGAGCGAAGCCGTCGGTCGACACGGCTGCCCCATGTGCTGAGCGCGTGCTCGGAGAGATCAGGTGGCACGCCGATTCCCGCTCCCGGGCAACGTCTGCGACGAACCTCGCGATCCCGACGCGGATCGGAGCGAGCGCGGCCACTATCCTGAGTGCCATGGCAGCAGGTAAGGGCGGCAAACCGTCGAAGGAAGCTAAGGCCGCGGCGAAGGCGGCGCGCAAGCAGGCGTCCAAGGAACGTCGTCGGCAGCTCTGGCAGGCGTTCCAGATGCAGCGCAAGGAAGACAAGCTGCTGCTGCCGATAATGATCGGTGCGCTCGTCGGCGTCACCGCATTGTTCGTGGTCATCGGGTTCTTCTTCGACCTGCAGTGGTTCCTGCTGCCGGTCGGTGTGCTGCTGGGCGCGCTGGCCGCGTTCATTATCTTCGGCCGGCGCGTGCAGAAGAACGTTTACGCCAAGGCCGAGGGCCAGGCGGGCGCGGCCGCGTGGGTGCTCGACAATCTGCAGGGCAAGTGGCGGGTCACCCCGGGTATCGCGGCCACCACCCAGCTCGACGCGGTGCACCGCGTCATCGGCCTGCCGGGCGTGATCCTGGTCGCCGAGGGTTCCCCGTCGCGCGTGAAATCGCTGCTGGCGCAGGAGAAGAAGAAGATCGCCCGGCTCGTCGGCGACACCCCCATCTACGACGTCACCATCGGCAATGAGGAGGGCCAGGTCCCGCTCAAGGGACTGCAGCGGTACCTCACCAAACTCCCCCGCAATATCGACGCCAAGCGAATGGAACTCATCGAGGGCCGTCTCTCCGCCCTCGCCACCCGTGGTGGCCCGGCGCTCCCCAAGGGGCCGGTCCCGGGCGGCGCGAAAATGCGTGGCGTACAGCGCAGCATCCGCCGCCGCTGAATTGCTCGAACGAAGGCCCTCGCCCTCTCGGACGCGGGCCTTCGCTGTGCGGTGGACAAGTATGCCCGGCAGGGCGCTGGCTCCGCCCGCCGCGCGAATCAGCGCACGTGGCCGGCCAGGAAGCGGATGACATCGGGTGCGACTGTGCGCCAATACCCCTCGTTGTGCCCGCCCGGGGTGATGGACGCTACTTCGAGCCGGGCGCGGCCGATGAACGCGCGGCAGCCCTCGATGAATCTGTCACGGTCGCCGCACCACAGCCCCATGGGGGCGGGGCCCAGCTCGTGGACGTGGCGGAGCGGGTCGAGGCTGGCCCACTGGGCTTCGTCGGCGAAGGCCTCCCGCGTACTCATCTCGGTCCAGGAGGTGAGCAGGCCCGGGGAGATGGTCGCGACGGCATTGGCGGGTCTGCCGCGTTCGGTGCGACGACGGGCATAGAGCATGGCTCCGAAACCACCCATCGATACGCCGGTGCAGGCGAACGGGGTTCCGCCGGGTCCGCCGAGGCGACGTTCGGCCAGCCATTGCGGAACCTCGTCGAGCAGCATGGTCATGGGGTCGTCGCCGGAGCTGCTGCGGTGCCAGTAGTTATCGCCGCCGTCCACGGCGATGAAGCCGAAAGCCGGTATCAGGTGCGCCAGGACTCCAGCGGTCAGCAGTTCGGGCAAACCGCCCACGGCCGCGGTGCGGGCATTGCCCTTGCGCCCGTGCAGCAGGAGCGACATGGGTAATCCGTCGATCCGCACGCCCGGCGGCAGAATGGTGATGATGTCCACTTCGCGGTTGCGCGCCGCCGAGTACACCCGCTCGGTCCGGATCACCGGGCCCAACTGCATGGGTGTGATGTCCTCGAACGAACCGGAGTGCAGTACCTGCCGGGTCCGATCGGTCGTGGCATTCAGCCCCGTCGCTCCGACTGCGGCCAAGCCGAGCAAACCGGTGGAGGCGAACAGTGACCGGCGGCTGAACCTGCGCGCCGCGGCCTTGCAACCCTCATCCATGAGTCCTCCGAACATGACGACAACCCCCGCTCGGCTACGAGACCACTACGGTGGGCCGCCCGCACCCTACCGAGCGAATCTGAGAGTTGGTGAACATCCAGCTACGCCGGCATGAACGCGCCTGGGCCACACGGAGATCACAGTCATGTCGTTTTGACCAGGTCAATCGAACCACCTCCGCGCGGATGTTCATCCTCGACGACAGCTTCACTTAACCCGATCCGCTGCTGAATTCGCCGCAGACCTGCGGGAGCCCACCAGCAACGATCACCTAGCAATTTCATAACGGCGGGGACCAGCAGCATGCGCAACACGGTGGCGTCGATGAACAGCGCCGCGATCATGCCGTAGGCGATGTACTGCATGAGCACCAGATCGGAGAATGCGAACGCGCCGGTGACGACCAGCAGGATCAGGGCCGCCGCGGTAATGACCCGGCCGGATTGCACGGTGCCGATCCGAATGGCCTCGTCGGTGCTCGCCCCCGCGGCCCGCGCCTCGACCATGCGCGATAGCAGCATTACCTCGTAGTCGACCGATAGGCCGTAGACGACGGCGATGATCAGCACCAGGATGTTCGCCTGAATGGGTTGCGGGGTGAAATTCAGCAACCCCGCACCATGACCGTCCATGAATATCCAGGTCAGAATACCCAGGGTGGACCCGAGCCCGAGACCACTCATGAGCGCGGCCTTGATCGGCAATACCAGCGAGCCGAAGGTCAGGAACATGAGCAGCGTGGTCACCAGCAAGACCAGGGCAATCATGAACGGAATGCGGATGAGCAGGGCGTCGATGGCGTCCTTCTGCAGCGCGGGCACCCCGCCGACCAGGACGGTCATCCCCTCGGGCAGGTCCAGTGCGCGCAGATATTCGATGGTGGCACCGGCGTCATTGATATCCGCCACCGCCGCCTTGGACCGGAAGATATTTGGATGCGAGGACGAGCGCGCCGGAATCTCGAACCGTCCGACCAGGCCGGGCGCCTGGTTCGCCCGACTCCAAACCTGCCCGATGGTGCTCGACTGGTCGGAGACGAAGATCAGCTCGATCGGGTCGGATTTGCGCATCGGGAAGTACTCGTAGATCTGTTCCTGCGCAGTCCGGGTCGTGTCGCCCGGCGGCAGGTACTTCTCACTGAATCCACCGAAGACGAGATTCTGCATGGGGACAATCAGCAGCACCAGTGCGATGAACAGCGGGACAGCAACCTTGACCGGGCGTTTCATTACCCACCGGGTGCTGCGACCGAGCAGGCCGCTATCGATCTCCGCGGCCGTCTTGGTGCGGCGGAAGCGCTTGATCCCCAACATATCCACGCGCGGGCCGAGCACAGCCAAGATGGCCGGCAGCACCGTGATGGAGGTGAGGGCGGCAATGGTCACCGTCGCGATCGCACCGTAGGCAATGGATTTCAGGAAGCCCTGCGGAAACAGCAGCAACCCGCCGAGGCTCGCGACGATCATGATCGCCGAGAACACCACGGTGCGGCCCGCGGTCATTACCGAACGTCTTATGGCCGTGCGGGTGTCGTATCCGGCGGTGAGCTCCTCGCGGAATCGACTGACGATGAACAGTCCGTAATCGATGGCCAATCCGAGGCCGATCATCGAAACCACCGGGGTGACAAAGGTATTCACCTCGGTGAAGTTGGCGACGAACCGCATGACGCCGAAGGCGCTGATAATGGTCAGCAGGCCCATCAGCAGCGGTAGCGCGGCGGCGACCACGCCCCCGAAAATAAAGAACAGCAGCACACCGACCAGCGGGATCGCCATGAGTTCCATGCGGTGCAGGTCGTCGGCGACGGTGTCGCTGAGCGTGCCCGCGATCGGTTGCATACCGGCGACCTGCACATCGATACCCGGAATATCGAAGGCGTCCTTGACCTCACGGTAGCTGCGGAGGATATCGGTGTCGTTCTCACCGCGCAGTGCGATGGCGGCCAGCGCGCGCTGCTTGTCATCGGTGACGAATATGCCACTGGCGGGGCCGGTTTCGGTACGCCAGTAACTGCCGTTGACCTTCGCGACCTGGTCCGGATACTCGCGGGGCAGATTGTCGAGGTGATCGATCACGGCATTGCTGAAGTCCGGATCGTCGACCGTCTTGCCCTCGGGAGCGGTGAACAGCAGCACCACATCGACGTCGTGATTGCGGCCGAAGGCGGCATCGGCCAATCGTCCGGCCTCCGACGACTCGGCACCCGGGTCGAACATGCCGCCCGAACTCAGGTGGTCATCGAGGGTCAGCCCGTACCCACCCAGCGCCAATAACCCCGCGACCATTGCGCCGATCACCGCGAACCGTAAGCGGCAGACCAGATCCCCCCACCAGGCGAACAAGTGGCTGTGTCCTTTCGCAGACTTTCCGAAACAGTCGTGACTCGCATCCAAGGTACCGACCGATGCGAACTCATCGATGCGCAAGCGCTATCGACACCGGTAGGAGTGGATTCGACTGTCTAATCGCGAGTTTCGCGGAAAAAGTTGCGCGGACGCTCATCACCCGCGGCGAGCGCGGGTATAACGAGATGTCAGCGGGCCCGAACCAGTGCGGTTCCCGTGGCCCGATCGTGCATGCCACGGCCATCGCCATCGGTGAAGAGCGCGGGCACCACGAAGACGATCAGAATCTGTCGCACCAGGGCACGGACGAAACCGACCGGCGCGGCCGCATCGACTCGTGCGACGCGCTCCTTCAGGAAGTACTGCCCCGGCGTGTACCCGAAGAGGGTCACCGCGGCGATCCCGATGACGAACCACACCAGCAGCGTCGGTGTTTGCAGCGCCTGGACCACCACCTCGAAATTGGACGGCGGCTCTTTACCCGCGGGGATATCCGCTTCGGAGATAATCTTGCTGGCATTGGGCCGGACGATGACCGCGGCCAGTCCGAGCGAGATGAACCAGTCGACCATCAACGCGGCGACGCGGCGCGTCATGGCCACCAGCGACCCGACGCCCTCTTTCGGCAGCCCCAACTGCTTGCCGGGATAGTCGTCCGGCCCGGGTGCGCCCGATTCGGAGTTCGGTCCGGACAGCCAGGAGCCGGTCATGCGTGCCATGGGCCCAGCTTAAGTGGCGCTTCCTGACTCCATGAAGGCCACCCGGTCCGCGCCGCGCCACGGCTTTACGGGCCGTCGGTGGGCGCACGGGCCGATCCGCATGCACACTGAGTAACCGAACAGGTGCTGAACCGACCGATCAGCCCGTGAGGATTGTCACGCGTGTCCGCGTCAGCGTGGTAATCCCCCTATCTTTTTGGCGTCAGGCGCGGCGTTTTCGGCGCCTTGTGCGGCAATCGCCGCTGCTCGATGGCAGGATATCGGTGCTGGTCGAGCACTGCTCGGCGCTCATTGCGGTCGCTTCTGGGACACCGGGGCACCGCCGAACCCCCGGCCAGCTGTACGTGTAACACTGGCGAAACACAGCCTTGATTGCGGGGAAACACCGCGTCCATACCGTCTGGTCGCGACGACCCATGCAGTGAACTGGCTGGGAACCGATCCGTAAGGAGTACTAAGTGGCGTTCAGCACGGCCGACGAGGTCATCAAGTACATCAAGGAGGAGGAGGTCGAGTACGTCGACATCCGTTTCACCGACCTCCCGGGTGCGCAGCAGCACTTCTCGATCCCGGCGAAGGCTTTCACGGCCGACCTGGCTGACGAAGGCCTCGCGTTCGACGGTTCGTCCGTCCGCGGCTTCCAGTCGATCGACGAGTCGGACATGCTCCTGCTCCCCGACTTCAGCACCGCGCGGATCGATCCGTTCCGTGCCGCGAAGTCGCTGAACCTGAACTTCTTCGTCCACGATCCGTTCACCCGCGAGGCCTACTCCCGCGACCCGCGCAATGTCGCCCGCAAGGCGGAGGAGTACCTGGTTTCGACCGGTATTGCCGACACCTGCTTCTTCGGTGCCGAGGCGGAGTTCTACATCTTCGACTCGATCCGTTACGACTCGGCCATGAACGGCTCGTTCTACGAGATCGATTCGGTGTCCGGTTCCTGGAACACCGGCGCGGAGTACAACGCCGATGGCACCCCGAACCGTGGCTACAAGGTTCGCAACAAGGGTGGCTACTTCCCCCTCGCGCCGTACGACCACTACGTCGACCTGCGCGACAAGATCGCGACCAACCTGCAGAACGCGGGCTTCGAGCTGGAGCGCGGCCACCACGAGGTCGGCACCGCCGGTCAGGCCGAGATCAACTACAAGTTCAACACGCTGCTGGGCGCTGCTGACGATCTGCAGCTGTTCAAGTACATCGTGAAGAACACCGCGTGGCAGGAAGGCAAGTCTGTCACCTTCATGCCGAAGCCCCTCTTCGGCGACAACGGCTCGGGCATGCACGCCCACCAGTCGCTGTGGAAGGACGGCAAGCCGCTGTTCCACGACGAGTCCGGTTACGCGGGCCTGTCGGATCTGGCGCGCCACTACATCGGCGGCATCCTGCACCACGCCCCGTCGCTGCTGGCGTTCACCAACCCGACCGTCAACTCCTACCACCGTCTGGTGCCGGGCTACGAGGCCCCCATCAACCTGGTGTACTCGCAGCGCAACCGCTCGGCCGCGATCCGCATCCCGATCACCGGCTCCAACCCGAAGGCCAAGCGCATCGAGTTCCGCGCGCCTGACTCCTCGGGTAACCCGTACCTGGCCTTCGCCGCCATGATGATGGCCGGCCTGGACGGCATCAAGAAGAAGATCGAGCCCCTCGCACCGGTCGACAAGGACCTCTACGAGCTCCCGCCGGAGGAGGCCAAGAACATCCCGCAGGCCCCCACCTCCCTGGCGTCGGTCATCGACCGCCTCGAGGCGGACCACGATTACCTCACCGAGGGCGGCGTCTTCACCACCGACCTCATCGAGACCTGGATCGACATCAAGCGCAACCAGGAAATCGCTCCGGTCAACCTGCGTCCGCACCCGTACGAGTTCGAGCTCTACTACGACGTGTGATTCATAGGGTCGCAAGCGATCTCGCGAAGCCCCACCTACCTTCGGGCGGGTGGGGCTTCGCCCTTTCCATGTGGGCATTAGCGCCCTGAGCGCGTATTTCCTTGCGTACCAGTCGGTTTAGGTCAGTTCTAGATGTCGGTGGTCGGTGAGACCATGTGCTCCTGACATGTGCGTTGGCCGGTTCAATCAGCGCGGTATGCGGTGCGGGCAGACCGAGGTCTCCATACGCGACCAGCAGTGAGGCGAGGAGTGGCCCGAAGGTCCCGGAAGTCGAATCCCTCTGGCAGGCCGGGATCTGTGGCTTGCCGGCGTGGGCGGCGGCCGCGACCTTCGTTGTCGGTTCGGGTATCCATCCTGATCGGAGGATGTACGCTGACTGCCTCAGGGGGGATTCGCGGGAGTCGGTCCCCTCCGGGGAGGGAAGTCCGAATGATGGGCAGTGTCGTATCAGCCTGTGGTGCAACGTGTTCAGTGAGCAAGCGCGGTAAGCTGCGCTCGATTCTGATCGCAGTTTCGGCCGTGTTGTGCTTTACCGGTACCCCCATGGCGGTCGGTAGTGCGGATCCGCTGCCAACTCCGCAGCACGACCCGTTCTACACCCCGCCATCGGGCTGGGACTCGGTGACGCCGGGCACCATCCTGAATTCGCGACCCGTCGAGGTGGCCTCGCTGGAGCCACAGGCGCAGGACGCCGATGCCTGGCAGTTGCTGTATCGAACGACCGATACCGCCGGCCAACCCATGGCGACCGTGACGACTGTGCTGCGCCCACGAACCGGGCAGGTCAAAGGGTTGATCACCTATCAGGCTGCCACCAATGCCTCGGCCCCACAGTGCGCTCCCTCGTTCGCGCTCCGGCAAGGAGCGCCTGACAAGTACGACGCCTCTCTGGATTTCATTCAGATCGACCAGATGCTGTCGTCCGGTCATGCGATTTCCGTACCCGACTGGGAGGGGCCGAAAGGCTCGATGCTCACCCCGAAACAGCCGGGTTACGCCGCGCTCGACGGAGTGCGCGCAGCCCAGGGTTTCGCGCCGCTCGGTCTGCCCGGCACCGATACTCCGGTTGCTGCGATGGGCTACTCCGGCGGGTCGTTCGGCACCAGTTGGGCCGCGCAAGTTCAACCGACCTACGCTCCCGAAATACGACTGGTCGGTGTTGCGATGGGTGGTTGGACAGCACCCATCGCCCACCACCTGGAGTCGCTCGATTCCGGTCCGTTCTCCGGTTTCCTACCGTCGATCCTGCCGGGCATGATGCGCGCCGATCCACGCCTGGCGGCGGCCTTCGACAAATATCTGACGCCTGCCGGGCAAGCCCTGATGGCTGCCGGTGACAGCACATGCATGACGCCGAACGTGGCTCAGCATGCGTTCCAGCGCATGGACGACTATCTGACGATCCCTTTCCCGCAACTGCTCGAGCAGGTACAGGCATCGTTGGCCGACTTGGACTTCGGCCCCGTGGCGCCGACCGCGCCACTGTTCCTCTACAACGCCGTGCACGACGAGATCGTCGCCATCGCAGGGGCCGACCAGGCGGTGGCACAGTGGTGCGCATCGGGGGCACAGATCACCCATACGCGGGACCAATTGAGCGAGCACGTCAGTCTCGCAATCAGCGCGACTCCCGCGGTCCTGCGTTGGATCGATGAGCGTCTGGCGGGGCAGGCCGCGCCGGGCGGTTGCTCGACGCGCACGGTGCCGTCCATGTCGCTCGGTGGTGCATAGCGCACGGTCCGCTGACTTGACGGCGACGAGTGATCGCGTGGTTCCGGTACGCAGAGGGTATGCCGCCGCCGACCGCGGTCACGCCTTCAAGCCATTCAGGATGAGCCGCAGACCGTCACGGAACTCGTCGTGCGGATCGCTGTCGGCGGCGACGGTGGCTATCTCGATCAGCTTCGGGAATCGTTCGGCGGGCAGGGCCGCGATACGTTCGGCGACGACGCTCGGCGACGCGGCCGACAGTGGGCTGGTGAGTTCGGCTTGGGCGAAGCCGGCGACGTATCCGGAGACCGTGCGGAAGGCGACGAGCAGGTCGCGTCCCGACCTGCCGCTGCGGGAAAGTGCCTGTAGCAGGGCCTCGGCCGGGGCGAGGGTGGCCAGGTCGAAGCTGCGGCGAGTCAGGATCAACGAGATGGCGTGGGGGTGTGCGCGCACGGCCCGCCACATTCCCTCGGCGATCGCCGCCACCTGCGCATCCCAGCCGTCACCGGTCTCGGCCCAACTCGTTTGGCTCATTACCGCCGCTGCCACCAACTCCTCGAGCCCCTCACGGCCGTCGACGTAGTTGTAGATCGTCATCGCCCCGGTACCCAGTTCGGTAGCGAGGTTGCGCATGGTCAGCCCGGCGAGCCCGTGCTCGTCGACCAGGGCCAAGGCTGCCGCTTGCAGCTGGTCTCGGCTGAACTTCCGGGGCGCGGGCATTGCCCTCCTTGTTTAAGTACGTTGTACGTGATTGACTCGACCTCGTTCACGTACAACGTACCTAATCGAGGTGTCATGACCATCCGAACCACCTTTCCATCCGGCACAGACGAGTGCGCGGCCTGGCTGACCTTGCCCGACACACCCGGACCGCATCCGGTCGTCGTGCTCGTGCACGGCGGCGGGGCCACCCACGCGATGATGCTCGCTCAGTACGAGCAGGCGTTCTCCAACGCGGGGCTGGCCGTGCTGGCCTTCGACTTCCGCCATCTCGGCGAATCCGGCGGCGAGCCACGGCAACTCGTCGATCAACGCCGGTACGCCGAGGACGTCGACGCCGCCCTGGCCTTCGCCCGCTCCCGGCCCGAACTCGACGCGGACCGAATCGCACTGTGGGGCACCTCATTCGGGGCCAGCCACGTCTTGACCGCAGCCGCCCGCCACCAGAGTCTGCGCGCCGCGGTCGTCCAGTGTCCGGTTTTCAGTGGGCGTGCCGTCGTTTCCCGCGCGGGCCTACGGCACCTGCTGCGATTCACCTTCCCGATCGTCTCCGACCTGGCGCGTGCCGCGCTGGGCCGGTCCCGGCGCTATGTGCCGCTGGTCGGGCGTCCCGGCGAACTGGCCTTCGTCAACCAGCCCGGCGCGCTCGAAGGCTGGCAATCGGTGACGCCCGCCGACTATGAGTTCGACAACCGGATTACCGCGGCCTCGGGTCTGGACATGCTCTTCTACAACGCCGCGTCGGCCGCGCCGCGGGTGCGCTGCCCATTGCTCGTCTGCGCGTGCGACCGGGAGAACCTCATCGACCCGGCGATCGCCGGACGAGTTGCCGCCACCGCGCCCCGAGCCGTTGTCGAGCATTACGACGCGGATCACTTCAGCGTCTACCACCCTCCGGCAGTCGAGAAGATCCTGGCCGACCAGATCGACTTCCTGACCACACACCTGCTGTGATCTCCCGCGCCGAACGGATTGCTCGCCGCTGCCCCCCGGTGCGGTGGGCTTCGTCCTCGACGACGCCCGGGGATGGTATTTTCAGTAGATATATTCCGGTCCGGTAAACGTCGAAACATCCTCGGGCAAGCGCAATTTCGCGTTTCAGTCCAGAGGCTGTCCCGGTGGCCGGGGCGGCAGTCCTGGCCTGTGGGAATCTCGAGGCGAATAGGACATTCTTGTGGGCAACGTCCATACGGTCGCGGCCATGAAAGTTAATTCATTTGTACGGCTTAGAGTTTCACTTGTATCGCTGATAACTGTTGCGGCGGCCGCGGCTGGGGTGGCGGCGACAACGCTCGCGCCTATTGCCGCCGCGGAACCTGAATTGACGGCTTCGGCGCGAATTGAGTTGCAGGGAGCGGTGAATGTTCGCGATCTCGGCGGTTATCGGACCTACGACGGTGAGAGAACCAAGTCCGGCAAGATGATTCGGGCCGATGCGCTCGGCAAGTTGACCGATGCCGATGTGGCGAAACTCGGGACGCTGAAGTTGCAGTCGGTGATCGATCTGCGGACGCAAGCGGAGGTGGAGGGGTTGGGAGCCGATCGGCTTCCGCCGGGGGTTCCGTTGGTGGCGAGGCCGATCGATGATACCGGGATGTTCGCGAAGATGTTTCAGGCGATATCGTCCAAGGATCCGGCGAAGCAGCATGAGCTGTTGGGGGACGGGAAGGCCGAGCAGATCATGGGGGACGTCTATCGCAGCTTCTTCACCCCGGATTCGCTCAGCAAGTTCGGTCAGACGGTGAAGGATTTGGCGGCCACCAACACCGCCACTCTGTTCCACTGCACCGCGGGTAAGGACCGCACCGGGTGGCTCTCGTATGTGGTGCTGCGTGCGATCGGCGTACCGGAGTCGACGGCCAAGCAGGACTACCTGCTGTCGAACCAGTACCGGGCGGCGTCGGATGCCGCATTGCGGGAGCAGCTGAAACAGGGCGGGTACATGGAGAATCCGGATCTGCTGATTCCGCTGCAGGAGGTGCGCAATGAATATCTCGATATCGCGCTGCAAACCATGGAGCAGAAGTACGGCAGCTTCGGAAAATTCTTGACCAATGGCCTCGGACTGGATCCGATGACCATTGCGAAGCTGCGAAAGAACCTGGTGAGCTGACATACCGAGTGAAAAGGGCCCTCCCGCGTGATCGCGGGAGGGTTTCGGTGGCTCTACCCGGCCCCGCGCCGACCCATGGGGCCGAGCACGCTGAGATCCAGATCGCCGGCCGCTTCGGTCCAGCCGGTGGCACTCAACTCATCCGGTGACGCGACACCGAACCCATCGTGCAGACCCACCACCACCGAGCGCGCCAACTCCACGAGGGTGCTGTGCGGAATGGGCCACAGCAGGCTGCGCCGCCAGTTCTCGACTTCGCGTTGGAGCATGGGGGCATTCCAACCGAGGTCGGTCAGTCGCTGGGCGGCATCTTCTGAAATCGGTTCGGCGAGATAGTAATTGCCAGTCAGCTCGGCGGAAAGTTTGATATCGAACTGCTGGAATTGCACATATCGATTTCCGGGGGCGGCGATGATGAGGGTTGCGCGAGATGGCAATTGACCAAGACAGCGGGCCAAGGCTTGGACGAATCCGTCCCATTCTGTTGTCACAACTCGCTCGCTCTGCCCCCATATGCCCATCGTGGCCGATCATACGCCGTCAGATCGTCTGGGTCACTGGCGCAATAAGGCCTCTGAACACTTGGAAGCGCCCCTCCCCCACCGTATTGCGAGGAAGGGGCGAGGCGACTACCGGTGCGGCGGGTGGTACCCGAGCGACGCGCTGATTATGGCGGGCGGGGCGTCTCCGGCCGGTTGATGAGGCTGTTCGTCGCGGGTGTGCCGATGCCGGTCGAGCCAGTGCCGGGCACGGTCACGCAGCGCCGCCAGCGCGGGGATATTCATGATCGATCCTCCTACCACCGCCGAGATGTGGATTGAGCGGGTACCCAGAATTCCCTCGAAAATTCGGGGTTACATCTCTTTCATCGGGTGGTCATGACCTGTTGTCACACCGGCGAGATAGTGAGATGATTCGCGAGCAACTCTCTCACGCTGTCAGGTGTGCGACGCCTGGCAGCACGTGATCAAAGGAGATCACCATGACCGCCGCCGTTGTGCAGTCCAACAGTGCGACCGTGCGACCCGAACGTCAGCCGTTCGGCCCCGGCAGCCGCATGTGGGACGAGGTCGGACTGATCACTTTCTCGTTCACCGCCGGATCGGCCTTCCTGCTGCAGACCATGGAGCCGACCATCGCGGCGGTCGTGGACGCGCGGTCGACCTTCCGCACCGACCCCATGGGCCGAGCCGTGCGCAGTATCGCCTCGGTCATGATGTGGGTCTACGGCGGTGACGAGGCGATCGCCGAGGCCGACCGACTGCGGGAAATGCACGCCGGACTCAATACCGAGAAGGACGGTGTCCGCTACACCGCGCTGTCATCGGGGCCATGGGCCTGGGTGCTGCACACCGGTATCTTCGCCTTCACCGAGGGCAATAAGTACTTCTCCCGCACCCCGCTCACCGATGCGGACAAAGAGGCGTACTACCAGGAGACGGTGCAGCTCATGCGCAACTTCCTGGTGGCGCCCAAGGAGATCCCCGCTTCCTATAAGGAGTGGGAGCCGTGGTTCGACGATATGGTCGAAAACCACCTCGTTCCCACCCAGGTGGCCCACGACTACCTGCGGGTGATTCGAAAGATCGCACCGCCCAAGCAGATTCCCACCCCGCTGCACCCGCTGTGGCGCGCGGTGACCGCCCCGGTCGGCCGCATGCAGTACTTCTTCACCGTCGGCACCACCCCCGAGGTGGTGCGTCGCAAGCTCGACCTCGAGTGGACCGCGAAGGACGAGCGCGCGCTGAAGGCACTGGGCTGGTTCCTCGGCCGCACCATTCCGCTGCTGCCGGAGCGCGTCCGCTTCTTCCCCATCGCCTATGAGGCGCGGAAGCTGGAGCGGGACCGCCAGCGGCTGCGCAAGATGATCAATCTTCGGCCGATCTGATCGGGGGACCCCCGGTTCCGGGGTCTGGACGAATGCCCAGGCACACTCGATAGTCCTATGGTGCGCAAGGGATGGATGTGGGTGCGGGCGTCGGCCGTGGTGACGGTCACGCTCGGGCTGGTATTCGGGGTGGTTGTCGCCATGCAGGCTGCGGCCGCGCCCGGATATCAGCATCGACAGGAGTATTTCACCGCCCCGGACGGGACGCGCCTGCACGCGGATGTGCTGCGGCCCGTCGGGGTGGCCGATGACGTGCGAACGCCCGTCGTGATGACGGTGAGCCCGTATCGCGCGCATCTGGCGTATCTGAGCCAACCTCGGCTGGGGGGCGGGGTGTCCACCGAGAACCTGCAGGTGGATATGTTCCTCGAGGCCGGATACACCTATGTGATCGTGGATCTGCGCGGCTTCGGCGGGTCCAATGGCTGCCCGGATTTCGGTGGGCCGAAGGAACGCTCCGATGTGCGGACCGCGGTGGAGTGGGCGGCGAGCCAGCCGTGGTCCACCGGGCGCGTGGGTCTGAACGGCATTTCCTACGAGGCGTGGACCGGGATCATGGGCTTGGCCACCGAACCCGCCGGACTCGCGGCCGTGGCGGCGTTCGAACCGGTGGTGGACCCGAACTCGTACCTCTACATGCAGGGCATCGCGTGGAAGTTCTCCGGGAAACCGGTCACCGAATCCGGGGTTCGTCCGGGAAATTTCGCGGGATTCGAGCATCTGCTCATCGCGCAGACACCGGGACATTGGACGGATTCGGACGAGTACCGGGCGAATGCGTCGAGCGTCGATGAAGCCTGCTATCGGCAGTATCTCGCCAATATCGGCAACCATGACGCCTCGACCGAGTTCTGGCGGGACCGCGATCTGGTGGAACGGGTACGCGGCACCACGATTCCGACCTTCCTGGGCCAGGGGTTCGTGGATTACAACACCCGCGCCGATCGGGTGATCGAATTGTGGAACGCGCTCGGGCCCGGCGATCACAAGGCGTGGTTCGGGCAGTGGGGTCATCGCAACTGCCACGAGAAGTGCGGTACACCGTTTTTCGATACGGAACTGCTGGCGTTCTTCGACAAGCATGTGGCGCAGCGCGATGTGACGGTGCCGGGGCCGCGGATCACGGTGGGGCAGTTCGACGGCAAGTGGCGGGGTGAGAACCGGTGGCCGCCCGCGGACAGCCGCCCGGTCGCGATGCATCTGCGCGACGGCGTCTACACCGACCGCGGGTTCGTCCCGGGCACCGACCGCGATGTCTGGACCATTTCCCAGCCGCTGGAGCAGGACCAGCACTTCTCCGGGGTGTCCACGGCCACGCTGAATCTGGAGGGTGCGCCGGGAACCACCGTCACCGTGGAGCTCTATGACATTGCCCCCGATGGGCAGGCAACCGTGATCACCCGCGGTATCGCACCGGTCACCGCGACCGCGAATGTACGGCTGCTGGCGCAGGATTGGCCCATCCCGGCCGGTCACCGCATCGGCGTCCGGGTCACCGATGTGATCGACGATGTGTGGGCGCACTCGCCGACCTTCACCCGCGTCACCGTCACCGGTGGTGAAGTGCGGCTGCCGCTGCTGGATATCGTGCGCAATCCGGATATCCCCGGGGGTCTCACCGAGGGCATTCCGAAGTGGCGCGCCGAGAAGACCATCCCGTTGCCCACCGACCTGGTGAACAATGCGATGGTGACCGTATCCTTCCCGCCCCGGACCGCTGGATGAGCACTACCGCGCCCACCGTCGACGAGGCCACCGCCGAGCGGCTGGCCGAGGCCCTGCGCTGCGTCACCATTTCGCGCGATGACCCGGCCGATACCGACGATGCCGAATTCACCCGGCTCGCAGCGCATCTCGAGCGCTGCTTCCCACTGGTACACGAGCATCTGAAGCTGGAGACCTTCGGGCACAGCCGGTTGTATCGGTGGGTGGGAGCCGAGGACGGTACCGCCGCGATTCTGCTGGCGCATCTCGATGTGGTGCCGGTCGATGACGAGCAGCGGTGGACGCATCCGCCGTTCGCGGGCGTCGTGGATGACGAATTCATTTGGGGCCGTGGGGCCATCGACGACAAGAGTCGGGCGATGGCGATTCTGGAAGGCGTTGAATCGGCGCTGGCGGCGGGGGTGCGGCCACGACAGACCGTCTTCGTGGCGTTCGGGCACGACGAAGAGGTGTTCGGCGACGCCGGGGCCGTGCGGATGGCGCGGCGGTTGCGCGAACTCGACGTCCGGGCCGACCTGCTGCTCGATGAGGGTGGGGTGATCACCCAGGGTGTCGCGGACGGGGTGGATCGTCCGATTGCCACGATCATGGTGGGCGAGAAGGGGTATGCGACGGTGCGGCTGTCGGTATCGGCGACCGGTGGGCATTCCTCCATGCCGGGGCGGCGGACGGCCGTGGGCCGGTTGGCGCGGGCGGTATCGCGGGTGCAGGAGCATCCGTTCCCCTTGCGGATGACTCCCGTGACGGCCGATATGCTCGCGCGGATAAGGGTTTTCATGTCCGAACCGCGCCGTACCGCCCTGGGGTTCGCGAAGGTGGCCGGTCCGGCGATCCTGCGGGTGCTGGCGCTGCGACCGCAGACCGAGGCCATGGTGCGCACCACCACCGCGCCGACCGTCATTGCCGGTGGCGTGAAGGCGAACGTACTGCCGCAGCGGGCGGAGGCACTCATCAATTTCCGTATCCTGCCGGGTGATTCGGTCGACGGAGTGCTGGAGCATTGCCGCCGCGTGATCAAGGATCGCGAGGTGAGCCTCGAACTCGTGGGTATGTCGTCGGAGCCGTCGGCACCGCGCTCCCCCGGCCCGTGGTTCGAAACCCTCGCCGAACTGGCCCGCGAAGTCATGCCCGGTATCGGGGTGACCTCCGGTCTGGTGCCCGGCGCGACCGATTCCCGGCACTACGACGAGCTCGCCGATACCCGCTGCAACTTCGCGCCGGTAGTGCTGACTGCCGCGGATCTGGATCGCATTCACGGCACCGACGAACGCATTTCCCGCGCCAATTACGCGCGCCTGATCGACTTCAACCGCCGTCTCATCGACCGTCTCGCCGTCGAGCGCTGACCCCTGGGGCGAGCCGCGTTCGACCTTCCCGCCCCGAACCGCGACCTCGGTGGGAGAATTGCCCGGCACGGGTGCCCGGATTGTCGCTATAGGCGACCGAGGAGGAGCAGCAATGACCAAAACCGAGACCGGTGGATTCGACGGCAAGGGCGGCCGGATCTTCTGGCGGGCGTGGCTGCCCGAGGCCGAACCGCGCGCGGTGGCGGTAATCGTGCACGGTATCGCCGAGCATTCCGGACGCTACGACCACGTCGGGCAGCGGCTGGCCGCGGCCGGAATCGCGGCCTATGCCCTCGACCACCACGGTCACGGGCAGTCGGCGGGCGCCAAGGCCAATATCGACACCATGGAGTCGACCGCCGACAATGTGGCCGCCATGTTGGCCATTGCCGTCGAAAAGCATCCGGATCTGCCGCGCTTCCTCATCGGGCACAGTATGGGCGGACTCATCACCGCCTACCTGGCCACCCGCGCGCCGATCGACGTCACCGGGATCGTGCTGTCGGCACCGGCCATCGACATCGAGGCCGGTAATGCCGCGCAGAAGCTGGTCGCGCCGCTGCTGTCCAAGTACGCGCCGAATCTCGGTGTCATCAAGCTGGATTCGAAGCTCATCAGCCGGGATCCGGAGGTGGTGCACGCCTACAACACCGATCCCCTGGTCTACACCGGCGCGGTCGTGGCCCGCACCGGCACCGAAATGCTCAATGCCACCTACATTGTGAAGGACCGCCTGCGGAATCTGACCGTGCCGCTGCTGGTGCTCCAGGGCACCGCCGATGGACTGGTCTCCCCGACCAGTGCCGACGTCCTGGAAAAGGGCGTGGCCGCAAAGGATCTGACGGTGATCCGCTACGACGGGCTGTACCACGAGGTGTTCAATGAGCCGGAGCAGGACAAGGTGCTCACGGATGTGATGAAGTGGCTGGAGGCTCACCTGTAGGCGGTCAGGCAGTGCGCCTCGCCGTCGAGGACTCCCGCCCGGAACGCTTCCAGGCGCAGGTATCCACTGGGCACCGTCTCGCCGTTCACATCGCTGGCCGCCAAACCGTCCGATAGCAGCCCGGATACGGCTTCGTCGAGGTCACCGGCGGACAGGCGCACCGCACCGCCGGGTTCGCTGAGTGTGGTGGTGAAGGCACCGGACAGGCAGGCGGTGCGCAGGCCCGCGGTTTCCGCGCCGGTCAGCGCGAGTTGCCGATCCTGTTGCAGCGCGACCATATAGCGGGAGACGAAGACCACGAAGGCGTTGTAGTCGCCGGTCACCTCCAAGGGCAGCAGTTCTATCGTGTAGCTGCCGCGCGCGCGCTTCGCCAGTTCGGATACGTCCGCGCCCACCGTATTGGTGCTCGGGCAGTACGAAACCGGCTGAGTCACGGTCACATTCGGGCAGCGTCGAGTGACGCCGCCGTAGTCGTAACTCGGGGGCTCACTCAGCGGGAAGGTGCGGGCCAGATCCTGCGCGATGAGCTCGAGGGAGTTCACGTCGACATCGAGCTGCACGATTTCCTCACCCGGTTGGAAGCTGGTGGGCAAGGTGCCGCGGCGCTGTTCGATCTCGCCGCGGGTGATCTTCTTGCAGACCGACGCACCGTCGGTGTAGCCGATTTGAACGGCCGTCACCCGTTCGAATGCCGAGCCGTGCTCATGGGGCGAACGCCCGGGCTCCTGGTCGCGCACCGCGATGGTCGCACCCAGCACGCTATTGAGTCCGTCGGTGGTGTTGAGTGTGAAGTGCGGTGAATCCCCTTCCGCCACATGGCGTAGGAACACTCCGGCCAGGCAGTCGGCCTGCTGCTCCAGCACCAGCGTCGGGGTGAGATGGTCCGCGAGTCCGGCTTGGCCCTGCAGGGCGTGGCCGTATTCGTGGGCGAGCACCATCACGATCGCCATGGAACCGAACTTCCGCTCCAATTCCGGCAGCAGGATGCCGCGATCCCACCCGATAATGTGGTCGCCGGTGCAGTACGCGGCGTTGATCTGTTGAAAAGTGGTCTCTCGGCAGAACTCCGGCGCTTCGCTGCGCGCGGCGGTCGAATCCCAGGACATGAAACCGGTGACCGTCCGGAAGCTGCCGGAGAAGTTCGAATTGAACTCGGTAGCCCAGAACTTCTGCAGATCCGACAGGGCATTGAGCGCCAGCGTGTCGAGCGGACCGCCGTCCCCGTTCACCGCGGTGAGTGGGGCATCCGGTACGCCCTCGCGAGGTCCGTTCGGACCGGTCGACGAGGAGGATCCATTGACCTCGAACGGATTCTGCATGGTGCTGTCCGCAAGACCCTCGGCCGCGTCCTGTACCGCCTCACATCCGGTGAGTGCTGTTCCGAGTACCAGTAGTACGGCGGCGAATACCGCCCGCACGCGCACTTTCCGCATTGTTGCCTCCCCGCTACCGCTCCGGGGTTGTCGCCGGTCCCGGATGAGACGGTGGGCTTTCCATGATCCTCCCGTCCGCGCGAATTCGCCGGGGTTATCGCGCAAAGGTCAAGGCGCGCATGAGCGCGTCGACCGCTCGCTGTCGGTGGTGACTGGGAGGATGGGCCGCATGCGCGAAGAAGTGGTTCCTATCCTGCGTGTGGCGGACGCCGCGAAGGCTGTGCGTTGGTACGAGCGGCTCGGATTCGAAAAACGTTGGGAGCACCGCTTCGAACCCGACTTCCCGGCGTTCGTCGAGGTAGCGCGCGGTGAGGTGAAGCTGTTCCTCTCCGAGCACACCGGTGACGCCCGCCCCGACACCCTGGTCTACCTGTATGTCAATGATGTCGATGCCCTGGCCGCCGAATTCGACGTCACACCGGAGGACGCTCCCTGGGCACGTGAGATCGAACTGCGCGACCCCGATGGGAACCGCCTCCGCATCGGCACTTCCACCGACTGACCCACGGCCGCGGTAGTTGCCGCGCCGCGGCTGGTCGGCACCGGTTCTTCGACTGTCAGCGCCGGGAGGCGGAGCAGCCTGGGTTCTTCACTGCCACCGCACGTCCTACTGAGATCGGCGTCGCTATGTCGCATGGCCATCTCGTCATTCCGGCGTGCGTTT
>NZ_BDCE01000030.1 GCF_001613345.1 Nocardia uniformis NBRC 13702
GGCCAAAAGCACGCCGGGATGACGGGGGAATGCCGACACCGCAGTTTCAACCTCGATAGTTGCGGGTTTGCTTCCGCTACCCGGGGCCGAGCCGCACCCCGTGGCGCGCCGACACGCCCTTCGCTACGTGCCCCACTGCGCACGGGAACCTTCGTGCGGTCCGGCGCGTCCAATGCAGTGAATGAGTCGTCGTGAACGAAGGGGCCGGTGATGGACCCGGATCTGTTGCGCACCAGTATCTCCGCCGAGCGTGCGCAGGCGGGGGCCGAGCGGGAGCAGCGGGGTATTTCGCATGATGGGGTGGACCCCGATTACATCTCGCGCCTGGAGAATTTCGAGGGGGTGACGCATGAGGAGATATTCCGGTGCGTCCAGGAGATGGATCCCGGGGCCATGCACGGGTCCGCCGATACGTGGGTGAGTATTGCCAATTGTCTGGGCGGGGCCGTGGCCGGGCTGCATATGACGGTGCAGGCGGCGCTGGCCGAGGGGCTGCGGGGGCGGATCGCGACGGCTGCCGATGCTGCCGCGCGGGCGTTCGTGCAGCAGGCGACGGATATCGAGGAGGTCGTACGGGTATCGGGGCACCGGATCATGGCCGCCGCGTACGGGGCCGAGGCGGTGAAGAGATCTGTTCCGCCACCGCCGATTACGGGTGCGGAGCCGGCGCGGGGTACGACGGCCGAGTTTCTCGCCGCGTTGACGGGTGGACCCGCACCGGGCGACGTACACAGCATTTCGGTGTTCGAGGAAGAGCAGTACCGGATCGCCTTGGCCGCGCTGGACGCCAACTACGTGCCCATATATCCGCCCGCGGGCTCCGGGGTCCCTGCCTTCAGGCCCGCTGTACGGCCAGGTGAGAATGGTGGCCCTGCAACACTTCTCGCACCTGCCGATCTCGGCCATGCCCCGACTGGAGCCGGTTCCACACGAACCGGATCCGGACCGGCGAGGGCACCGGATTCGACACTTCCGCCAGACAGTGTTCCAGCTTCGACAACGATGACATCTGCTACTGCCGAAGAGAGTTCATCACGCAAGCCCGAGTCGGCGAACCAAAACACCTCTGCGTGGCAGGACTCTTCGGCTACTGAGACGCCGGCACCTACCCCTTCGACCACACCCGCGAACCTCAGCCAAGGAACGCCCGGCCCCGGCTCTCCCGGCGGTGGGGCACCGGCGCTCGGTTCCCCGTATTCACCCAGCTCTCCGGGTGGTGTGCCATTCACTCCGGGCGATCCCGGCCGCAGTATTCCGGGCAGCCCACCTACCGGAACCACCTCGACACCAGCGCCTTCCGGTGGTTCGGGACGCTCCGGCGCGAACTGGATTCCCGGCATGTACCCACCGGCCGCCGCCGCAGGCGCGGACGCGGAATCCACCCGAACGAGCCCGGAGTGGCTGATCTGGAACCGCGAGGACGAACTCCTCGGCACTACACGGCCATTGCCGCCCGGCACGATCGGCGCGGATATCCCTGCGGCACAATTCGATCCCGGCAGCGGCAGCGGGGAGGGCCGCAGATGAGGTGGGAGCGAACTGGTGGCGGCACCACATCGGTGGCCACCGCCCCCAGTTCCGTCGCGTGGCAGCTACCGCGCGACCTCATAACGGACACAGGCGAATTCACCATTCGGGGCCACCTCGGTGACCTTCAGTTCGAGGTGGCGTGGGAGTAGGGGTGCGCCGGATCCCAGGGTTACCGGTGCGATGGAGACGATGATCTCGTCCAGCAGGCCGTGATCGGCGAACTGTCCGGCGAGGTCGCCGCCGCCGACGATCCAGAGGTCCTTTCCGGGTGCGGCGGCGGCCATCTGCTTGTGGACGATGTCGGCCGGCTCGGCGGTCAGGCGGATATCCCTGCCCTCGAACTCGGGGAATTCGCGGTGGGTGAATACCCAGGCGGGGACCGTGTAGGACCATTCACCGGGCTCGTTGTCGAGGATCCACTGATAGGTGCTCGCGCCCATGGCGATCGCACCGATAGCGGTGATGAACTGGTTGTATCCCATGGGGCCGTCTTCATCGGAGTGGCGCGACAGCAGCCAGTCCAGGGAGTGGTCGGCGGTGGCGATGAAGCCATCGACGCTGGTGGCGGTGTAGTACACGGTCTTCATGGCGGTCATCCTCTTCGTTGGAGCCATGCGATAGGGTCGCCGTCACCGAGTTCATCTGCGGTGGACGGTAATTCGGTGCGAATCCAGTGCCGTACCAGATATCTGCGATGTGCCGAGTAGCCGAGTACGTGCGCGATCACGCTGCCGATGACGAAACTCTCCGGCGGATCGCAGAGCGCGTCGATCAGGGTGTCGCCCCACCCGCCGCGCAGATCGATCTCACGAACGGTGTCGAGCCAGCGCGCCGCCACCCGCTCGTGGCGTTTCACCAGGCCGGACAGGTCATCGCCGCGCTCACCGGGCATATCCGCACCGTCGATGGACGCGAGCCACATCTCCTTCGTCTCGATGAGATGCGCCAGTACCGCGGCAATGGATTCCTCCTTGCTCTGGAACGACTCGACAGTGAAATTCGGAATCCGCACGCGCCGGTACTGTTCGTCGGTGAGTGCGCCTGCCGCAGCGAGCAATTCGCGTGTGTCGTCGACATCGTGATGCAGTAGCAGCGTGGTGGGGTCCATATCGGACCGTCCTTTCGGCGTTCTCGCCACCCACAGCGACATCGGTGGATGGAAGTGAATCCCATTGGCCGCGACCAGCCATCGCCGCCGCCGGTCCTCGGTGGTGGCACTCGGCGGATGTCCGTAGGCCTTGCTGAACGCGCGGCTGAACCCCTCCACCGAGTCGTATCCCGCCGCGAACGCGACCTCGGTCACCGACCCACCGGACGACAGCTCCCACGCCGCCCGCTCCAGCAGCACTCGCCGCCGCAGGGCTACCGGCGACTCGCCGGTGCCCCGCGTGAACTGTCGCGCGAAATGAAACGGCGAGATATAGGCTCCCGCCGCCATATCACCCAGCGTCGCGTTGTCCTCGTGCAGCACCGCATCGAGCAGTTCGCGAAGTCGATCTCGTCCGTTCTTGGGCACAGGATGAGTCTGCCAAGTCGGACCCCGGGCGTGCTTGACCGAAATTGCTCACCTGCGGGGCCGTCACTCCAGTGTGTTCTCGGCCAGGGTCGATTTGCGTCGAGAGGCGGGCGCACCCGGTCGGGACCGGTCAGCGCTCCTGGGTGCTTTCGGCCTCGCCGCCGAAGACCCGCTCCACCACCGTTTTAGCCCGCCGTGTGACCCGCATGTAGTGGTCCAGGAATTCGCTGCCGTCATCGTTGCGCCAGCCCGCGACCTTGGCGACCGCGGAGAGCAGGCGGCCCGGGCCGGGCAGTTGGTCGGCGGGTTTGCCGCGCACCAGGACCAGGGCATTGCGGGCCTTGGTGGCGGTGATCCACGCATCGCGCAGTAGCGCCGCATCGGCGGGGTCGACGAGTTCGGCCTGTTCGATGACGTCGAGAGATTGCAGGGTGGAGGTGTTGTGCAGGGCCGGAACCGCATGGGCGTGCTGCAACTGGAGCAGCTGCACGGTCCATTCGATATCGGCGAGGCCGCCGCGACCGAGTTTGGTGTGGGTGGCCGGGTTCGCGCCGCGTGGCAGGCGTTCGGCATCGACCCGCGCCTTGATGCGGCGGATTTCGCGAACACCCTCGGGAGACATACCACCCTCGGGGTAGCGGATCGGGTCGACGGCGTGCAGGAATCGCTTACCGAGTTCCGGATCGCCCGCCACGAAGCGGGCGCGCAGCAGTGCCTGCACCTCCCACGACTGCGCCCACTGCCCGTAGTACGCGGCATAGGCGGCCAGGGAGCGGACCAGCGCGCCATTGCGGCCCTCGGGACGCAGTCCGGTATCGACCTGCAGTGGCGGATCGGTGCTGGGCGCACCGAGGAGGCGCTGGACCTGCTCGGCAATGCCGATGGACCATTTCACCGCGACGGTCTCATCGGCCCCGGGGCGCGGATCGCAGACGAACAGCACGTCGGCGTCGGAGCCGTAGCCCAGTTCCAGACCGCCCAGCCGCCCCATCCCGATCACGGTGATATCGGCGGGCGCGGGCCGGCCGAGTTCGGCCTCGCTGGCCCGAATCGCCGCCTGCAGCGAGGCTTCGAGGGTGGCGATCCATACCGAGGACAGCGCCCCGCACACCTGCGGCACCTCGAGCATGCCGAGCACATCCGCGGAGGCGACCCGCGCGAGCTCGTGCCGACGCAGCGATCGCGCTGTCGCCACCGCCCGCTTGGCTTCACCGTAACGCGCTGTACCGGAAAGGATTCCGCGCGCCACATCGGCCGGTTGGGTGGCCAGCAACAGCGGTCCGTTCGGACCGTCCGCGTACATGCGAATGGTTTCGGGTGCGTTGATGAGCAGATCCGGCAGGTACGCCGAGGATCCGAGCACGATCATGAGCCGCTGTGCGATGGCTCCCTCGTCGCGCAGTTCGCGCAGGAACCAGATCTCATTGTCGAGCCCCTCCGATACCCGCCGATAGGCGAGCAGCCCGGCATCGGGATCCGGTGTATCCCCCAGCCATTCGAGCAGCGTGGGCAGCAGCAGCGTCTGAATGCGTCCCTTGCGCCCCACCTCCCCGGTGAGCGCTTTGAGGTGTCCGAGCGCGTTCGCGGGAGCGCCGTAACCCAGCGCGGCCAACTGCCGTATCGCCGCCTCGGGACTCAGCCGCAGCGAGGCGGCATCAAGGCGCGCAACGGATTCCAGCAGCGGTCGGTAGAAGAGTTTGGCGTGCAGTCGCCGCACCCGCACGGCATTGCGCTTGATCTCGCTGATCAGCACCCCGACCGCGTCCTGGCGACCATCGGGCCGCATATGCGCCGCGCGCGCCAGCCAGCGCATCCCCTCCTCGTCCTCGGGTGCTGGCAGCGTGTGCGTGCGCTTGAGTCGCTGCAACTGCAAACGGTGTTCGAGCAGTCGCAGGAATTCGTAGGAGGCGGTGAGATTGGCGGCATCGTCGCGGCCGACATAGCCACCGGCGGCCAGGGCCGTCAACGACTCCACCGTGCCCTGGGTGTGCAGCGAGTCATCGGCCTTGCCGTGCACCAATTGCAGGAGCTGCACCGCGAATTCGACATCGCGCAGTGATCCGTGTCCGAGCTTGAGTTCGCGCTCGCGCAGATCGGCGGGCACGAGGTCCTCCACGCGCCGGCGCATGGCCTGCACATCGGCCACGAAGTCGGGCCGCTCCGAAGCACTCCACACCATCGGCATGAGCGCGTCGCGGTACTGCTCGCCGAGTTCGAGATCGCCGGTGGCGGGCCGCATTTTCAGCAGCGCCTGGAATTCCCAGGTGCGCGCCCATCGCTTGTAGTAGGCGATATGCGATTCCAGGGTGCGCACCAGCGCCCCCGCCTTACCCTCGGGTCGCAGCGCGGCATCCACTTCGAAGAAGGCCGCCCCACCTACGCTCATCATCTCGGCCGCCAGCCGCGTGGCGGTGGTATCGGCCGGTTCGGCGACGAACACCACGTCCACATCGGAGACGTAATTGAGTTCGCGCGCACCGCATTTACCCATGGCGATCACGGCCAGCCGTCCCGGCACCGGCCGGTCCGCGCACACCCGCGCCACCGCTACCGACAGCGCCGCGGTCAGGGCCGCATCGGCCAGATCGGTGAGGTGCCAGCCCACCTGCTGGTACGGCAGGACCGGTTCATTCTCGACGGTGGCGGCCAGATCGATGGCCGCCAGCAACATGAGCTCATCGCGATACCGCTTGCGCAGCAACGCCACCACTTCCGGCCCGGCGATCTTGGCACGGTGCAGCATGGGCGAGGCGTTGGGCCCGTCCTCCGGCTCCGCGCCCACGGCGTCCAGCAGCGACGCCAGCAATTCCTCGCGGTTGGGCAAGGCCCGACGCCGCAGCAATTTCCAGGAGCTCGGATCGGCCGCGAGGTGATCGGCGAACGCACTCGACGAACCGATCAGCGCGAACAGCCGCCCACGCAGCGAGGTGTCCTCACGCAGGGCGTAATCCAGTGCGGCCCAGTCGTTTCCGAGCCCTTCGCGCACCCGCATGAGCGACGCCAATGCCAAATCGGCGTCGGGGGAACGCGAGAGCGCCCAGAGCAGTGGAACACTCTCGACGTTGTCCCACGCCAACTCTCGCAGAGAATTGGCTGCCGACGGCTCGAGTAAACCGAGCCGTCCGACACCTGGGACCGCGGAACGGGCAGTCGGTGGCCGGACCATGTTCCTAAATTACATGTCATGCGAGGTACGCGTCGTAACGAACCCGCTCGGTTACAGGACATATCCCGAGCGGATTCCGCTGTGATCACACAATTCGCGGAACCCGTCGGCGACAGTGACTTCAGGGCCTACAGGCCCAGGTATTCCTTCAGCTCGTGCGGCGTCACCTGGGACCGGTAGTCGGCCCATTCGCGACGCTTGTTGCGCAGGAAGAAGTCGAAGACGTGCTCGCCGAGCGCCTCGGCCACCAGTTCGGACTTCTCCATATTCCGCAGCGCCTCATCGAGGCTGCCCGGCAACTCCCGGAAGCCCATGGCGCGACGCTCGGCCGAGGTCAGCGACCACACATCGTCCTCGGCCTCGGGCGGCAGCGTGTAGCCCTTCTCGATACCGCGCAGACCGGCCGCGAGAATCACCGCGAAGGCCAGGTACGGGTTGCAGGCCGAGTCAGGGCTGCGCACCTCGACGCGGCGCGAGGACGACTTGTTGGGCGTGTACATCGGCACCCGCACCAGCGCGGACCGGTTGGACCGGCCCCACGATGCCGCCGTCGGGGCCTCGCCGCCGTGTATGAGCCGCTTGTAGGAGTTGACCCACTGGTTGGTGACCGCGCTGATCTCGTGCGCGTGCTCGAGAATGCCCGCGATGAACGCGCGCGCCGTCGCCGACAGGTTGTTCGGGTCGTCGAGATCGCTGAAGGCGTTCTGCTCACCCTCGAACAGGCTCATATGGGTGTGCATGGCCGAACCCGGGTGCTCGGCGAAGGGCTTCGGCATGAACGTGGCGCGCACGTTCTCGTCGATGGCCACTTCCTTGATCAGGTAACGGAACGTCATGACGTTATCGGCCATGGACAGCGCGTCCGCGTAACGCAGATCGATTTCCTGCTGGCCGGGTGCGCCCTCGTGGTGGCTGAATTCCACGGAGATACCCATGGATTCCAGCGCGTCGATGGCGTGGCGGCGGAAGTTGGGGGCCTCGTCGTGCACGGCCTGGTCGAAGAAGCCGCCATTGTCGACCGGAACCGGGCTGGAGCCGTCGTACGGCCCCGGCTTGATCAGGAAGAACTCGATCTCCGGGTGCACGTAGCAGCTGAAGCCCATATCGGCGGCCTTGTTCAGCTGGCGACGCAGCACGTGCCGCGGATCAGCCCAGGACGGCGAACCGTCGGGCATGGCGATATCGCAGAACATGCGCGCGGAGTGCTGATGCCCCTTGGAGGTGGCCCACGGCAGCACCTGGAAGGTGGAGGGGTCCGGCTTGGCGACCATATCGGCCTCGGAGACCCGGGCAAACCCCTCGATGGCGGAGCCGTCGAAGCCGATGCCCTCCTCGAAGGCGCCCTCGAGTTCGGCGGGAGCGATTGCCACCGACTTGAGATAACCCAGGACATCGGTAAACCAGAGCCGTACGAAGCGGATATCCCGCTCTTCGAGCGTCCGCAGCACGAATTCCTTCTGGCGATCCATGCTCGCGAGCGTATGCACCCGGAGTTAAATCTGTGTTACATGGGAGATGCGGCTCGAATGCGCTATTGCTGGAGCCGCACCGCACCCCGGGTGCCTACCGGGGAATTCAGCAGGTGAGAGCCGCCGCGGGCGGTGTCAGGTTCACCAAATATTCGACCACCGGACCATCGACACACTCGGACACGCCGGAAAGCGCGACGGTGTGGCGCGGGCCGTCGAAGGTGATCAGCGAGGCATCGAGCTGCCGTGCCAAATCGACACCCGCCTGGTACGGGGTAGCCGGATCCTCGGTGGTCGATACCACCACCACCTCGGTCAGGTCCGGAATCGAGATCTGGTGCGGGATGGAGGTACTGGGCACCGGCCAGGTGGCGCAGAGCTCCAGGGGCGCGGCTCCGGTACCGCGACCGTCATCCAGGAACGGGGCGACGCGGCGGTATTCCGAATCCTGGGCGGCGGCGACGGCGCGATCATCGACGCGCGGATCGTCCACACAGCGGATGGCGTTGAAGGCATCCGATGTGTTGTCGTAGCTGCCGTCATCGCGGCGGCCTTGGTAGAGATCGGCCAGCGCGAGCAGGGTGTCGCCGCGACCCTCCCGCAATTCGTTCAGCCCCTTGGTCAACGCGGGCCAGAAGCGGTTGGAGTACAGGGTCTGCTGCACACCGGTAATGGCGTCGCCGTAGTGCAGGCCGCGCGGATCGTCGGTCTCGGCCTGGGTGTCCCACAGCGGGTCGACCAGTTCCCGGAATCGCTTGACCGACTGCGAGGTATCGGTGCCGAGTGGGCACTCGGGGCGCGTGGCGCACTCGGTGGCGTAGGCGTCGAAGGCCTGCTGGAAACTGGCGGCCTGCAATACCGACTCCCGCACCGGATCCTGCGAGGGGTCGAGCGCGCCGTCGAGGACCAGTGCCCGCACCCGGTCCGGGAATTTCTCCGCGTAGGAGTAGCCGAGACGGGTGCCGTAGGAGTAGCCGACGTAGCTGAGCTTGTCGTCACCGAGCACCGCCCGAATAATGTCCATGTCCTGCACCACTTCCCGGGTGCCGACGTGGGCGAGGAAATCCTTGCCGGTGCGTTCGACGCACTTGTCCGCGTACTGCTTGTTGTCGGCCTCCTGGGCCGAGATCCCCGCCGGGTCATTGTCCTCGGGCTTCTCGGTGCGTTCGGCATCGATTTCAGCGGGGGTCAGGCATGTGATGGCCGGGGTGGACGCGCCGATACCACGCGGGTCGAAGCCGATGCGGTCGAAGCGTTCCGCCAGTACGGTGTCGTCGCCGACGGTGTTCATGGTCAGGCCGGAGACGCCGGGGCCACCGGGGTTGAACAGCAGCGAACCGATTTTCTGACCGCTGGCCTTGATCCGCGAGATTGCGATCTCGGCGGTATCGCCGTCCGGATTCGCGTAGTCGACGGGCACGAGGACGTATGCGCATTCGGTGTCGGAGGGCAGTTCTTCCTCGCTGAATTTCGCGCAGCTACCCCACTTCACACTCTGGCCATAGAACGACTCCATATCCGCGGGCCCGACGGCAACCGGTTCCCCGGTCACCTCGGTGCCACACGCGGACGCCACCAATACCAATGCCGCGGCCATGAGCATGGCCGGACCCGATCGCTTGAACCCCATGCCGATGATGGTGCCACGCTGGTTGTTCAGCCTCCGCCCCGCTACGGACGACGACCCCACCACACCTTCACGACCACACCGCAGCTCCCGTACCGAGCGTTCAGCTCCCCGCACTGCGCCAGCAGGTTCGCGGCCCGGTTCGGTTCTGGACTGAGTGGAGCGGGGGAGCGAAGCGGAGGAGCGGAGGGAGGGAAGAACCGGACGGCCGGGCCGCGAACTTGCTGGCGCGCAGCGGCGGCCGAAAACACTGTGAGGAATTCCATCCTGAGCGGGGCGGGTTGGAGTGGCAGACTGAAGTCGTCATAACAACCCGGGGACCCGTATGGGCCTCGAGGACGACGAAAGGGACGATGATGTCCGTATCCGATGCGGAAACCCCTGCCTACGGTGCTGGTCAAGCCCCGAAGACCGCTGCCAAGCGCAAGACGCGCGTACAGCATCTCCTGCAGATGAAGCAGTCCGGTGAGCGCTGGTCCATGCTCACCGCGTACGACTACTCCTCGGCGCGGCTGTTCGAGGAAGCCGGGATCCCGGTCCTGCTGGTCGGCGATTCGGCCGCCAATGTGGTGTACGGCTACGACACCACGGTGCCCATCACCATCGATGAACTGATTCCGCTGGTGCGCGGCGTGGTACGCGGCGCTCCGCATGCGCTGGTGGTGGCCGATCTGCCGTTCGGCAGCTACGAGTCCTCGCCGGAGCAGGCCCTCGCGACCGCTGTCCGCTTCATGAAGGAGGGCGGCGCGCACGCGGTGAAGCTGGAGGGCGGCGAACGGGTCGCGGACACGATCGCCAAGCTCACCGCCGCCGGTATTCCGGTCATGGCGCATATCGGCTTCACCCCGCAGAGCGTCAATACGCTGGGCGGGTTCCGCGTGCAGGGGCGCGGTGACGGTGCCGAACAGCTCGTTGCCGACGCCATCGCGGTACAGGAGGCGGGTGCGTTCTCCGTGGTCATGGAGATGGTTCCCGCCGAGCTGGCCGGACAGGTCACCCGCAAGCTCACCATTCCGACCGTCGGTATCGGCGCGGGCAGCGATTGCGACGCGCAGGTGCTGGTGTGGCAGGACATGGCGGGTTTCACCAGCGGCAAGACCGCCAAGTTCGTCAAGCGTTTCGGCAATGTCGGTGACGAACTGCGCAGCGCCGCAGCCGCTTTCGCGGATGAGGTCAGGCAGGGCACCTTCCCGGGTCCCGAACACAGCTTCTGAGAACACTGGGCGGCCTCGTCGGCATCGCCGCCGCCTACCGTCCATCCGGAAACCGCCCCCATTCGGATATAGCTGTTCGCTATTTCCGTCTGGGGGCGGCGATACTGCTCGGCCCAGCTCGGTAAAACGGTGGCAGACTCGTTATCGATGAGTTCAATCGATCAAAGGGAACGCATGTCGCAACGCCGTTGGACGAGCAAGCTTCAGACGCGGCGCGCGGCGCTGCTGGTAGCCACTGCGGCGGCCGTCGCACTGACCGCGGGGTGTGGTGGCAGCACCACCGGTTCCGGCGAGCCGACCGGATCTTCGGCTCCGCAGAGCACCACCGCCGAGACCACCACCGGCGCGCCGACCACCTCGCCGACCCAGGTGACCGTGTCCGATGACGTCGCCAAGCAGTTGTGCGACATCATCGAACCGCAGCTGTCGGATTGGCGTGTGCAGGGACCGACACTGGGCAAGATCTCGCTCAATGGCAGCGTGCACGAGTGGGCGCTGCGCAATGGCGGCATCAATGTGCAGGTGCTCTCCGATAAGGGCGTGGTGGACCGGATCATGATCGCGCAGTGCCCGGACACCCATGCCGAGGCGATCAAGGCTCTCGAACTGTCGGATCTGGCCTCCGGAATCGCGTTCTGATGCGCGGCCTGTACCCGGCGATCGAACCCGATCAGCAAGGAATGCTGGACGTCGGCGACGGGCAGCGGATCTATTGGGAGGAAAGCGGGAACCCGAACGGCAAGCCGGTGGTATTCCTGCACGGTGGACCCGGCGGCGGGACCGCGGCATTCCACCGGCAGTTCTTCGACCCGCAGGCGTACCGGATCGTCCTCTTCGATCAGCGCGGGTGTGGGCAGTCCACACCGCATATCGCCGATGGGGCCGGGTTGGAAGCCAATACGACCTGGCATCTGATCGCCGATATCGAGGCGCTGCGCGCGCATCTGGGTATCGACCGGTGGCAGGTATTCGGCGGATCGTGGGGTTCCACGCTGGCGCTGGCCTATGCGCAGAAGTATCCGGAGCGGGTGACCGAGCTGGTGCTGCGCGGCATATTCCTGTTGCGGCGCAAGGAAATCGACTGGTACTACAACGGCGCGGCCGGGAACCTCTACCCGGATGAGTGGGAGAAATTCCTGGCACCGGTGCCGGAGCATCAGCGCGACAGCGATCTGGTGCAGGTGTATCACCAGCTGCTGCACTCACCCGATAAGGAGGCGGCCACCGCGGCGGCCATCGCCTGGTCGGTATGGGAGGGTTCGACGAGTTCGCTACTGCCACAGGCAGACCGGGTGGCCGAGACCGCCGATCCCCGGTTCGCGCTGGCGTTCGCGCAGATCGAGAACCACTATTTCAACAATGGCGGCTTCCTCGACGACGGTCAGCTGCTGCGCGATATCGACCGCATCGCCGATATTCCGGGTGTCATCGTGCAGGGCCGCCACGACGTGGTCTGCCCGGCGGTCAGCGCGTGGGATCTACACAAGGCGTGGCATAATTCGCAATTACATATCGTGTCCGACTCCGGTCACGCCGCCTCCGAACCCGGCATCATCCATCATCTGGTTGAGGCCACGGATAAATTCCGCCCATGAAGCACGGTGAGTCTCGCCCATGACGCACACAGCAGCCGGTCCAGCTCTGGTCGCCGCTATCGCCGACGATGTGGATCGGCTGCTGTCCGCCGAACCCGATGTACGCCAGGATCTTCCGGATTCGGTACACCAGATGCGGGTGGCGACCCGACGGTTGCGCAGCGTATTGCGCTCCTACAGCCGAATCTTCGAGCAGCGTCCGATCGACGAGCTACGCGATGAATTGCGCTGGCTGGCCGGGCTGCTCGGGGTCGCCCGCGATGCCGAGGTGCGGGCGGAGCGGTTCGAGGCGCTACTGGACCGGCATCCGGAATTGGCGCCGAAGAAGTCCCGCGCCCGGGGCGAGAGCGGTACGCGGCGGGCGAAACCCGCTCGCCGGGACGGCCACGGCCCACCCGGCCGAAAGTCCGCGACCGGTAAGCGTGTTTCGCGTACGGCGGAGGTGACCGCGATCGATGGTGGATCCACCTCCCGAATCGATCTGCGCGGCAGACTGCTCACCGCCGAACGCGACGCCTACGCGAGTGCGCACGCGGAAATCATGGAAGCCCTGGACAGCGATCGCTACCGGTCGCTCACCGAGTGCCTGCGGTCCCTGCTCACCGATCCCCCACTGCGCACCAAGTATGCCGAACGCGACGCGACGAAGTTCTGCGACTCCGTGCTGCGCAAGGATTTCCATCGGGTGCACCGCCTGGTTCACAGCGAACCCGGCCTTCCCGAAGCCGAACGCGTCGAGCATATGCACGAAATCCGCAAGGCCGCCAAACGCTTGCGCTACGCCGCCGACGCCGCGACCGGCATCCTCGGCGATTCCGCGAAGAAGCTCTCCTCCAATGCCAAGAAACTGCAATCGGTCCTCGGCGATCACCGCGACGCGGTCGAAGCCGAAGCGGCCATCCGGCAACGCTCCGAAGGTAGCGACGACCCCGCCTGGCAGGTGCTCTGCGACGACGAGGCCGCCGCCGCCCGCGAGGTGCTCGAACAGTATCCGGCCGCAACGGAATTCCTGCGCGACAGCTATTCCGGCTGACGGACCGAACCGGATTCCAGGTGACGGACCGAATCGAGCCTGCCAGGTGCTGATCCGGGTCGAGGTTCGTGAAGCCGCCTGACCGCCTTCGTTGACCGCCTTCGTTGAGCACCTGACCGCCTTCGTCGACATCGCCTGGCCGCCC
>NZ_BDCE01000031.1 GCF_001613345.1 Nocardia uniformis NBRC 13702
TGCCGGGATGACGGGGGCACGCCACCACTCCGAATACCGAGAACACGCCACCACTCCGGATAACGGGGGCGCGCCCAGCATTCCGGGACGTGCCGACCTCACGCGTTCACTCGGTAGTCACCACGATGGAGTCGAGGAGGCGGTTGATGTGCTGGACGATACGGAGTCTTCGCTAGGCGAAGGCAATTCCGGCACCGGCGACAGGGTTCGCGCGTCCGGTTGGAACGGCCTGCTGGTGAGCGCCTTGACCAGCACTCCCGCCAGGCTCAGGTACCCGGTCAGGGCGCGACGCGACAGTGCCACCGACAGCACGGTTTTCGTAATGCCCGACGGTAGGGGCCGCTGGGCGAAGCGGTCGGCCAGCCAGTTCTCCAGCAGCGGCGCGGCCAGTAGGCCGAGGGTGACGTGGCCGCCGATCAGGTCGCGGATATAGCGGACGTGGGTTCCGGCAATGCGGTAGCGGTGCACCAGCTGGTCGACATTGCCGACGGGAATGATCAGATCGTGTACGCCCTGGACGGACAGGACCGGAAAGTTCGGTGGATGCTCCCCGGGCTGAATATCGGTGAGTACCGCGCGGATATGCGGCAGGGTGCGGAAGGCGGCGAGGGCTCCGCCCTCGAGGTCGTCGAGGCGAGATCGACTGCCGCGCAGGACCGTGGGGATGGTCGTGCTGGTGTCGGCGTGGTCCAGCAGTCGCAGTGATGCGGCGTCGAGGTGCTCGGGCAGGCTGCGCTCGAGATCCGGGTAGGCGCGGCGCAGACCCGCCAGACACAGCGTCGCCAACCCGCCGAAGCGGGAACCATTGAGCCGGAAGAAGGTCGATTCCAGATCACCGACCGGCGAACCCGCGGCGGCGGCGAGAATGTGGAGCTCGGGCGCGTAGGCGGCGGCGGTTTCGGCCGCCCACACTGTCGCCAGGCCACCACCGGAGTAGCCCCACAGCGCCACCGGGGTATCGGCTGGTCGGCCGAGGAAACTCAAGGTGGCGCGCAGCCCGTCGAGGGCGCGGTAGCCGGGTTCGCGCGGTGTGCCGAATCGGCCCGCGGTGCCGATGTGATCGGGGACCGAGACCGCCCAGCCACGCGTGAGCGCGTGCGCCACCAGCAGCAGCTCGAATTGCGGGATCGCGCCCAGTGCCCGCGCACCACGCCGAAACGCATAGGAGGGCAGGCAGGTCGAGGCGACGGCGTCGATGGCGCACTGGTACGACACCACCGGTCGCGGCTCGGTGGGATCCGCACCCCATGGCAGCAGCAGCGTCGTGACCGTGGCCTCCGGGTCGCCGTTCAGGTCGGTGCTGCGAAACAGCAACTGCCGAGCGACGATTCGCTGCGGAATCATCCCGAGTAGGGCCAGTTCCACCGGCCGCGTCCGCAGTATCGCGCCGGGCTTGCGGCGGCGCAGCCCCGGCGGTGGCGTGTAGAACGCATCCTCCTCGGGCAGTAGCGGTTCCGATGGTTCGATCTCGGTGACCGAAGGCAGTTCACCGATGGTGTGCACACTCATGCCAACCCCTTTCGAACAGCTGTTATCCGACCGCGGATCGCGTGGACTCCAGGTACGCGGCCAGCACGAAGCGCAATTCGCCGCGCCGTGCGACCGAGAGCTTCCGGTACACCTTGGTGAGGTGTTGCTCCACCGTGCTGGTGGTGATGTCGAGCGCCGCCGCGATATCGCGATTGCGTTGGCCGACGGCGGCCAGCTCCGCCACCCGACGCTCGGCCGGGCTCAATGTCTCGAATATGTTGGGGGTCACCGGCACACGTGGCAGTGGGACCGTCGCGGCCTGGGATCGGCCGCCGCGCAATCGCCGCAGCAGCAACTCGGCACCGGCGAGTTCCGCGAGTCGGATCGCTTCCCGCAGCAGTGGCCGCGCCCGATCCGCGTCACCGATCGAACGGTAGGCACGCCCCAAATCCCCCAGTGCCGCCGCCAGTTCCAGCTCGTCGTCTCCCGCCCGTGCTGTCGCGACCGCACGTCGCAACAGGCTCACCCGCCGGTGCGGATCACTGGTCGCCGCCAAGAGCCGCAGTGACACTCCGCCGCTGCGATGGCCATTCGCGCCGCCGATCGAGTCCAGGTGCATGCTGGCGAATGCCCGCGCCTCCCGTGGCCGCCCGGCGGCAAGGTAGGCGGCGGCCACATCATTGCGCCACGGCGTCAACCAGGCGAAGTCCAGCCGCCACTGGCGCATGAGATTTCCGCACTGCCGAAAGTGCCGCAGCGCCTCCTCCGGTCGGTCGGTCGCCAGGCAGTGCTCACCGCACGCGGTCAAATAGGCGAGCGCGAACCGAGATTCGAACATGGCCCGCGGCACCGGCCGCCGCAGCTGCGCGGCCGCCTCGGAGTGCTTGCCCTGCGCGGTGAGCGCCCGCACCAGAACCCCGATCGGCCGCCCCGACCACACCCCGAGGTGCTCGGCGGGTACGAGGTTGAGGGCACGTACCGCATTCTCGGCGGCATCGGCCAAATTTCCCTTCCGCAGCAGGATTTCCGCGCGCACGGCCGCGAAGATGGACTGCCAGGTGGGCGCATGTCGTGCCGCCGCCTCCGCCAGCAGGGAGGCGCACCAGGCATCGGCGAGATCGAGCCGATCGGCGTGGATCAGGCAGTCGATGGCGGCTACCAGAGGTTCCACCGCGCCGAGCGTCAGCCGATGACCGGACAGCAGGCGCTGCGCGGCGGTGGCGATCTCGGTGGGCGGCCGCCGAGCCGACAGGGCGGTGAGCAACTCGCTCGCTTGCCGATATGGCGAGCCCCACTCCACCGGCGCGTATTCACCACCACCGGTCCCGGCAGACAACCGCTCGTGGGGTTGCGCCGGAACGAGTCGGCCACCATGAGACATCTCGGAGAGAGACCACGAATCAGGCGCCACCGGCTGGTATTCGGCGTCATAGGACCGATCGGCGAGTAGACGAGAGTCGCGTTCCGCCGATTCGTTCACGCCGCCGCAGGTCCCGCCGTTGTGTTCACCGAGGGTCGACGGCAAGTCTCGGTCCACCGGTGGGTATCCGCCGGTGCGGGGACTGTCGGCGAGCAGGCTCTGATGGCGCTCCACGTGGGTCGGATGTGTGTATTGCAGCCAGGCGCATAGGAAGTCGATGCGCGGACCGGCGGGGGTGGCGCTGCGTTCCAGGCGGGTCAGCGCGCGATCGGCATGTTGTGCGCAGCCGTGCCACAGCAGGTAGAGCACCGCTGCCGGAATGTCCGGGTGCGGGATCAAACCGGCATTGACGGCAGCCCGTAGTCGGCCGAAATTCCTGGTGCGACCCGACGGATTGACTCGCCACTCGATCGAGACGAGGCGGGTCGCGATAGCGGCACGCTCCCGGGCCCGCGAGCTGGTTCGGTATGCCAGGTCCAGATACTTCGCCGCCCAGGTGAGCTGATCCTCCCCCACCGCATCATCGGCGGCGGCGATCAGCACGTTCGCCGCCCAGGTGGCCCGGGAATCACCGGTGGCGACCAGGTGCGTAGCGACCACGGTGGGCGGAAAACCATTGCTGTACAGCACTCTCGCCGCGCGACCGTGCAGCTCGCGCCGCTCCTCGGCGGGCAGGTCGCGCAGGATCCTCGCCGCGATCGCGGGGTCGGTACACCGCTCTCCGTCGAACAATCCGGTTGTCGCCAATTCAGCCAGGACACCGGGTATTTCGGCGGCCTTCGGCCCGACCGGGGCCTGAACGCCACCGAGTCCGGCCACTGTGAGCGGCTTCACCACGCGCCCGGCCGCTTTCAGGCCGACCAGAGCCGCCGCACGCCCGGCCGCCGCTACTGTGAGCGGACTCCCCGGCAGCCCTGCTGCCGCTGAGCCGAGAGAAGCTGTCACACGCCCGGTTACCCCGGCATCGCGGCGCGTGTCCGGCTTCCCTGCCTCCCCTGGTTCGAGTGGCCCCTCCGCGCGCCCGGGTATCCCATTATCGAGCGAACTCGCCGGAAGCCCGGTTGCCGCGGAGCCGAAAGAGGCCGTCACACGCCCGGTTACCCCGGCATCGCGGCGCGTGTCCGGCTTCCCGGCCCCCGCCGAGCCGGACGACCCCGCAAGCCCGGGTCCCCCGGCCTCGACCGAACTCGCCACGGACCCGGTTGCCTCCACCAGGCGCGAAGCCGCCTCCTGCTCGGCTCCGCTCACCTCCAGCGGAGCTACAACAGGCTCGGCGACCTCAGCGTCGAGCACTGCGGCCACCCGACCGGCGGTAGCGGCGGGGCCCAGCACCGCCACCGCGCGGACGATCCGCACTCGCGTCGGGTCCGCGTCGCGCAGGAGTTCCGCGACGGCGCGTTCCTCGTCGTCCGTTTCCCGGGATCGCGTGTCACCCACCCCACGCGATCCCTCGACGACGACCATGTGTTTTCGGTCCAGAGCGATCGACCGCTGCATACTCCGGTCCCTTCATCGAACGGATGGGCCCGACTGAGGGATGGCACGGCGAACTGGTGTGCGCGAGCGGCATCGTTGCAGCGGTGGCCGCCATCGGCGACCGGAATCAGCCGGGTTGCTGAATCAGGTTACCCCCCAGTGTGATTGGTGCGCAGCTCGGCGACGGAGCCCGAGGTGGCGAGTGGCAGGGGGTGGTAGGCGAGGCAAGCTGCGGTGCTGTCGTCGGCGGCGAGGAAGATCACCGCACCGGCCGCGTCGAGCAAGCCCTCGGCGGCGGCACTCGCGTAGGCGTGGATCGGAGCCGCGCTGTAGGGATCGCCCACCGCCGGGTGCACCCCGGCAATGGCTGTCGATGGCATACCCAGCCGGTAGGCCAGCCGCTCCCGGAATCCGGGTACCGGTGCGGGGGCCAGTAATACGGCCTTGCCGGTGGCGAAGTCACCCGGGTCGATACCCTCGTCCGCGAGGCAGGCGCGCACCACCTGCTCGGCCGCGTCGAGCGGATCGCCGGTGCCGCCGCGCAGTGTGAGTGCGTTGCGTCCGTCGCTGCCCGCCGCATCCAGATCCACCCACGCGGTGGGCCGTGCGGCATCGCCGATCTCGGTGGTGTGCGGGGTGCCGAATCCGCCCGCGTCACGCGATGATCGCAGCAGGATGGCCGCGCCACTGACGCTGTAGGGGAAGTCCTCGCGTTCGCGTTCGGTGGACGGGTGGGTGTCGCCCGCGACCACCAGCGCGTATTCCACCTCGCCGGGTGCCAGGAAGCATTGCGCGGCCATGAGGGCGTGCACCACCCCGGTGGCACCGTTCATGAGATCGAAGGAGAAGGCGGGCAGCTGCCCGGTCGAGTACTCCAGGCCGACCTCCAGGCGCTTCTGAATCAGCGCCGCGACAGCGGGTTCGGAGATATTGCTGTCCCGGAAGACGCCCGCATTGATCACCAGGCCGATCCGGTCGGATGACACCCCGGCCCGGGCCAGACAGGAGCGCCCCGCGCGGTTGGCCAGTTCGAAGAAGCTGCCGGTGTCGGCGTCGGTACAGACGGCCGCGGAAACGATTGCGCTGCTCATACTCTCAAGCCTCCAATCGGGAGATGGTCGCGGCCAGATGTCCGGAGACGACGCCCGATGCCTCCGGAACCAGCAACACCTTGGACCCCTTCGGAATCCGTTGCCCGGCGAGATGTTCGTGCAGCACCAGGAAGTGCGAGGTGGAGGCGGTATTGCCGAAATCTTCATAGACATTGAGCGTTTGCGGCATCGGGGTGTCGAAGTGCCGCTCGGTGAGCGCGCTGATGTACTCGATGGCCGGACCGCTGAACTGGTGGTGCACCCAGTAGTCGTATTTCTCGCTCTCCCAGGTGCGTCCGGTCTCCTTCATGAAATCGTCCATCCGGCTGATGCCCTGGAGGAAGCGCGCTTCACTGGCCAGTGCCCGGTTATCGGTGTACATGGCAATGCCGCTGGTCTTATTACTCGGCATGCCGATGCAGTGTTCCGCGCCCGCCGAGGTCGTCATGAGCTCGATGTAGTGGATCTCGTCGTTATCGTCGCCGCGGTCGTCGACCACGACGGCAACCGCCGCGTCCCCCACCGTGAGCACCGCGAACTGCGGGTCGTAGGGCTGGTTGATCTCCCGGGCAGCGGTTTCCGCACCGGGGGTGATCATCTCGCCGCTGACCACCAGGCCATTGCGCACCACCCCGGCCTTGATCATGCGATCGAGCAGCATGACGCCGGTGATCATGCCCGCGCAGGCATTGGACAGATCGAAGTGCAGCGCATTGGTCGCACCGATGGCATTGCGCAGCATGAGCGCGAAAGACGGTGCGTAGCAGAAGTATTCCGGGCCACGAAAGCGGGTGATGGAAACCGAGATGATGACGTCGATATCGGTGACCGCATAGTCGGAATGCGCCAGGCAGTCGTCGATCGCCCGCAGTGCCAGCTCGAACGAGGATTCGTAATCGTCCGGGTCGGTATTGTGTACGCGACGGTTCTTGATCCCGGTAATGCGCTCCAGGTCCAACGCCCGGGGAACCGACAGACTGGCAATGACATCCTCGGTGGAACGGATGGTGCTCGGTGTGTAGGCACCAATCGATTCGAAGCGGGTACGCATAGCCCCCTACTCTCTGGAGTATTGTGCGAGTTCGGTCGAATTCTGGTGCGGCGATTCGCATTCGGATCGGTATATCCGAAGCCGCCGTCGTTACCCAGTAGCCCCTGTGCCGATCCGAAGGTACCAGTACCCAGCGGTAACTCCAGGTCACATCGGCACCGTCGATCACAGTGGTAACACGGGTGTTCAACTTCGGCTTCGACAGAATGGCAAGGTAGACAGCGGTATTGACAACCTCGATCGAATTCACCCCTAGGGGGTTCACTAGGGGGTTCGGGAGAACCTGTTGCGGTACCGCTGGACACACCAAATACATTGTGCGACAACAGATCGACTACTCGCTCGCGGTAGCGGACTCGTACAGTGTGCGGTAACCTCGCCCTACTGCTCGTCGTATTCAGCGACGAATTCAGGGGGCAGTAGCAATTTCCGAATCCACCATTTCCGCGCTCGCGGTTCGTATTCGCCGTGTGCGCGAATTCCGCGAGGTGATGCCATGACCGCCGCGACCTACTGGCGCGCGCTGGACCGATTCCGCGACATTGTCACCGCCCACCCCGATCGGGAGGCCGTAATATACGCGGCCGGCCGGACCGCCACGGGTCTGCCGGCGTATCAGCAGCTCACCTATACCGAGCTCGACGACTGGTCCAACGCCATTGCCGAGAACCTCACCGCCGCCGGAGTTACCCCCGGTATGCGCACCATCGTGCTGGTGCGGCCGGGACCCGAGCTCTACGCCGTGCTGTACGGGCTGTTCAAAATCGGTTCGGTGCCGGTGATCATCGATCCCGGCATGGGGCTTTTCAAGATGATGCGCTGCCTGCAGGCCGCCGATGCCGAGGCGTTCGTGGGCGTACCCGAGGCGCAGGCGGTGCGAATCTTCTTTCGCGCCTACTTCCGCAGGGTGCGGGTGGCGGTGACGGTGGGCCGTGGCTTCTGGCGCGGCCCCACCCTGGACAGCTGGGGACGCAAACCCACTGCGCCGCTGCCGGTTCGGGAGCCGGCGCCGGATTCCGATCCGCTGCTCATCGCCTATACCACCGGCAGTACCGGACCAGCCAAGGCAGTGGTGCTCACGCACGGCAATCTCAGCGCCATGATCGACCAGGTGGACGCGGCACGCGAACATGTGGCTCCGGGCACCTCGCTCATTACCGCACCGGTGGCGGGAATTCTCGAACTGCTGCTCGGATCCCGCTGTGTACTACCGCCTCTGATTCCATCCGAGGTCGGCGCGACCGATCCGGCGCAGGTGGTGGACGCAGTGCGGCGGTTCGAGGTCAAGACCATGTTCGCCTCACCGGCGGTGCTGATTCCGCTGCTGCGCCATATCGAGCAGAACAGTGTCGCCCTGCCCACCCTGGAGAGCATCTACTCCGGTGGTGCGCCGGTACCGGACTGGTGCATAGCCGGGCTGCGCGAGGTGCTGCCCGAGCAGGCCCGGGTGTACTCCGGCTACGGGGCCACCGAGGCGCTGCCGATGGCCACCATCGAATCGCGGGAACTACTCGGCGATCTCGTGGAGCGGGCTCATCGCGGCGAGGGCGTATGCGTGGGCAAGCCCGCACTGCGGGTGCGGGCGCGCATTGTCGCCATCACCGACGATCCGCTGCCGACCTGGCTCGATGTGGACGAGCGGGCGGAGGAATTGGCGGTCTCTCGATGGATCGGCGAACTGGTGGTGACGGGGCCGAATGTGAGCACGCGCTATCTGTGGCCCGAGGCCGCGAACGCCATCGGCAAGATCGCGGACGGGGAGACGGTATGGCATCGCACCGGCGATCTGGCGCGCATCGACGATGCGGGTCGGATCTGGTTCTGCGGGCGTAAGAGTCAACGCGTGGAGACCGCCGACGGACCCATGTTCACCGTACAGGTGGAGCAGGTGTTCAATGTCGTGCCCGGAGTGGCGCGCACAGCGCTGGTGGGCGTGGGCGAACGCGGTGCGCAGCGACCGGTGCTCTGTGTCGAACTCGAGGCCGGGGCCGACCAGCAGGTGGTCGAGATCGGATTGCACAAGCGCCAAGCGGAATTCGAGGTCACCGGAAAGGTGACGGAGTTCCTGTTCCACCACCGCTTCCCGGTCGATATCCGGCACAACGCCAAGATCGGCCGCGAGAAACTAGCGGTCTGGGCGACTCGGCAGCTCAACTCCTAGGAGGCGCTCCATGAAAGTCGTAGTGCTGCTCTCGATTCCCGCCCTGCGCTCGCTCGCTCAGCTGTCCGGATGGTTCCACGCCCTGTGGAATGCCTGCGGTATGGCGGCGGACGAGCTGGCGAGCCGATCACCCAATCAGCTTCGGGAGGTGCCGTGAAGACATTGGTAACAGGCGCATCTGGATTCCTGGGCGGTGCGCTGGTACGCCGCCTCGTGCGCGATGGCGAATACGAGGTCGCGATTCTGGTGCGTGCCACCAGCGATCTACGCGACATCGAGGGGGTGCTCGACCGGGTGGAGGTGGTGACCGGCGATCTCACCGACGCCGCCTCACTCGACCGCGCCGTCGCGGGGGTGGATGTCGTATTCCACAGTGCCGCACGGGTTGACGAGCGCGGGACCCGGGACCGGTTCTGGGCCGAGAATGTCACCGCCACCACGCAGCTGCTGACCGCCGCCCGGGCCGGGGGTGCGCGGCGATTCGTCTTCATCTCCAGTCCTAGTGCGCTCATGGACCGCTATGGCGGCGACCAGGTCGATATCGACGAGTCGGTGCCGTATCCGAGCCACTACCTCAACTACTACTGCGAGACGAAGGCCGCCGCCGAGCGTCGCGTACTGGCCTCGAACGCACCGGATTTCACTACATGTGCGCTACGACCGCGGGCCATCTGGGGAGCCGGTGACCGGTCCGGACCGATTGTGCGACTGCTGAGCCGGGCGGCGGCCGGTTCGCTGCCGGACCTGTCCTTCGGACGCGAGGTGTACGCCTCGCTGTGTCATGTCGAGAATATCGCCGAGGCCTGCGTCAAGGCGGCTACTGCCCAAAGTGTCGGCGGCAAACCGTATTTCATTGCCGATGCCGAGCAGACCAATGTGTGGCGGTTCCTCGGCCAGGTCGCCGAGGAGCTCGGCTATCGGCCACCGCGCCGGAAGCTGAATCCTCGTATGGTCAACCTGCTCGTCGAGGTGATCGAAACCCTCAGGCGCATACCTTATCTCGCCGCGCACTGGACTCCACCACTGTCGCGGTACTCGGTCGCCGTCATGACACGGACAGCAACCTACGACACCTCGGCCGCCACCCGAGACTTCGGATATCGGCCGGTGGTGGACCGTGATTCCGGGATAGCGGAATTGAAAGACTGGCTGCGGACCGGGGAGGTAGTTCCCGAAACCACACGCTGACCGGCGGCGGGGCGCTCCCCGAATTATCCTTCTGTGACGAGCGGTACCAGCTAGTATTGATTGCACAACCGGGCTCAGGGGTATCCCGATATCACTCCCTGTTCCCGGGCAGGCAATGCAGCACCGCTACTCAATGAGGAGAGCGCCCGATGCCGGTGTTCGATTATGACGGTGTAGCCGTCGCCTACGACCAGGCCGGATCGGGCGATCCGATCTTGTTCCTGCACAATATCGGTGGTGAGCGCCGGATTTGGGCGGACCAGGTCCAGGCGCTCTCGACCACCAATAGCGTGTACGCGCTCGACCTGTTCGGCTATGGCGACTCCGACATTCCGACCGGTGGGTACACGATCGACAATTACGTGCGCATGGTGCAGGAATTCGTCGCCGCGCACGGATTGAAGAATGTCACCCTGGTCGGACACTGTTTCGGCAGTGCGCTGTCACTGCTCTACACCCGGCGCGATCCGCGCAATGTCCGCGCCCTGGTGCTGTGCAATCCGCTCACCGCGGCCACCCTGCGCCCCACCCCGACCGGTCGGACGGCCCGCGCGGCCCGGCGCTTTCCCCTCGATGGCCTCGCCACCGCCATTCGCATCCCGGGCCGCGCCGCCGGCTGGCTGGTACGCGAACAGCTCGGCCCCCGTGGCCGCGATATGACCCGCGAAACCTTCGCCGCCTTCCAACACCGCTGGACCGAACCCCGCCGCCTGCTCCCGGCCGCGGCCATCGCCCGCGATTTCCCCCGCCTCGCCGAACTCGACACCTTCCACCCCGACCCGGCCTTCCCACCCATCACCACCATCTGGGGCGCGAAGAACCGCATTCTCTCCGCCACCGCCGGAGCCCGGCTCAACACCACCCTGGAGCCGGTCCGCCGCATAGTCCTCCCCGACTGCGGCCATCTGCTGATGGTCGAAGACCCCGAAACCGTCACCGCCGCAATCCGTTCGGCGGTCAGCTCGGCCATCGCCAGCTGAACCACCGTGGTGGAACCCGCCATCGTCACCTGTCCCCCGTCCCTGTCGCCTGCCACCCGTCATCCCGGCATGCTTCTGGCCGGGATCCACACCCCCCCTGCGGCGCATCTACCGGCGGATATGGATTCCGGCCAAAAATGCGCCGGAATGACGGGGTGAGTTCCAGCTCCAATGCTGAGGTCGAGCCCCAGCGACGGTGTCGGGGTCCGGCCCAAGCCACACTGTGGGGTCCGGCCCAAGCCACACTGTGGGGTCGGGTTCTAGCCACACTGCCGGGGTTGAGTCCCCATCGTCGGGATCGCATTCGAGCCACGATGTCGGAAACGACGGTCAATTGTCGGAGGGGAAGTCGAACAGCACCGTCCGCGTGGCCGGATCAGCCTCGGCGAGCCGGACTTTCACCCGCTGCCCTTCCGGCGGTCCACCCGTGCACTTGGACAGCACCGGCGGATCGGCCACGAAGATTTCCGCAGGCCGGGTGCCATTGGCTTCGCGCAGCACCACGGCCTCGAAATCGGTTCCCACCCGCGATTGCAGCACCGTGGATTCGGTGAGGTCGATGCAGGCGCGTTCGAGTTTGCCCGCTACGGCGTCGGTGCGGCGCATGGATTCGGCGGCCGCGTCCAGACCGTCGCGGACCCAGGCGGGGACGCCGCTATTCGCGCAGTGGGCAATACAGATCTCGGTGGCGTAACGGTCGGAGAGGCGGCGCAGCGGGGCGGTGACGTGAGCGTAGGTCGCGCCGATCGCGCTGTGCTGCAGGATATTCGGGTCCTCACCATCGAGGACGGTGTAGGAGGCGCCACGGAGTAGGCCGGTGGCTTCCGACATGAGGACCAGGGCGGCGGGGGTGTTGGGGTCCAGTCCGGCGAGCATGCGGCCCACCGATTCGTTCTGCGGCCAGCCCACTCCCACGGCCGCGGCGGTGCGGCGCATGGATTCCACCGCGCTGTGCTGTGGGGGCGGTATGGTGCGCAGCAGCCCGAGGCGTTCGGAACCCCGGTGTTCCAGCATGATTCGAGCCGCGCACATACCGGTGAGCAGCGATACCTGCTCATTCCAGTCGTCGGCGGCGGTACGCGGCTCCACGACGAGCTGCCAGTGGTCGGTGGTGTTGTGCACGCGAATAACGCTCTGCGAGGGCAGGCGCAGCGAGATCGCCCCGCGCGCCACGCCCGCTTCGATCCGCAATCGCCCGAATTCGGGCAGCGCGGCAATGGCGGGGTGCAGGCGGCCCGCATCGGCATCGGCCTGCACGGTCGCGTAATCGAGGCGAGCTCGGGAGCGCACCAGGGCGCGCGTCACCGAATACCGCACGGGTTCGGCGTTTTCGTCGAGTTCGATGGTCCACAGCGCCGCCGGGCGATCGAGATCGGGCAGCAGGCTGGACCGGTCCTCCGACAACACCGTCGGATGCAGTGGCACCGTGCCGTCGGGTAGGTAGAAGGTTTGACCGCGCACCAAGGATTCCCGCGCCAGCGCGCCTTCCGGCGCGACCACCGCCGCGACATCGGCGATGGCGTAGTGCAGCAGGAAGCCCGTGGGGGTCTTCTCGAGATGCACCGCCTGGTCCAGATCCATGGCACCGGGCGGGTCGATGGTGACGAGGGGAATATCCGTGCGATCGACCCGAGAGCCCGCGAACGCGTCCACCGCGTCGCGGGCCTCCGAGACGGCCTCGGCGGGATACGCCGAGGCCAACCCGAATTCGGTTCGGACAGCACCGAAGTCAACCGGTGCCGACACGATCCTCTGATGTAGTTCCACCGGGGTGGGTGGCCCTACTGCAGGGCCAACATGGTGCCGTTCAACTGATCGAACGGTCCGAATACGGTGAAAGTGACCCGACCCTCGGGGTACTGCGACGACAGTACCGCCGCGGCGTCGAGAGCCTGCCCGAACGACGCGGCGGACGGGTGCGGCAGACCCGCGAGGGCCTGCCCGATGTGGTTGCCGGCCACCCACTGCGTATCAGCGGGAGAGAGATCGACCTGCACCCCACCCGGCAGTGGGGTCACCGTCGCCGCCGCGGCGGATCCGGAGCCCAGCACAGCCAGAACAGAAGCGGAACCGGCGATCAGCGCACCGGCTACCAGCTTGGGAGCAATTCGCATATAGAGGAAACCTGCTTTCCGACGTTTGTTGATGCCCTTTGCTCCGATGCCATCACCCGCACCGGAACATTCCAACGCGCACACTTTATGAGATGAGTCACGGTCCCGGCTAGTTCCGGACAGAACGACCGGTCGACACGCCGTGCCGCGCCGAGACCAAGGGTGCCACGCCGGTCACGTTACCGCGCTGTAGGGTTGCCGTCGCATCCGCGGCGAGATCGATTCGCGCGGGCGCCAATCCGGCACATAGCGATTCGAGGAGTCTCTTCCGCATGTCGATGATCGTGTTCGATTACCTGTCACCGCTGCTCGGCGCCGATCAGGCGGCCTATTGGGCGCATTTGCTCGTCATCAAGCCGAATTGAGCGAACACCCCTGAGTGAGCGTGGATTCCGACCGAAATCGCGCCGGAATGGCGAACTCCCGGCATCCCGGCGTGCTTGTGGCCGGAATCCACCATCTCGCAAGATTGATATCGGATCTCTATCGATCCTTTTCCCTCCGGGCGTCGGCACGGAGGTCGGCGACTTCAATAGGACCCTGCTAATAGGGGCGGACGAGTCGGTCTGTAAGCCGGATCCTGTCCCCGATCGAAATCGGGGGACGGTCATCCATCTGGACACACCGTTGCCGGGTGCCTCGAGCAGTCCACCCGCAGACTCGGGCGAGCAGCCCTCGAACGCCTGCGCAGTCGCACTCTCGCAGAGAGTCCGACCTTCGACCTTGCTCCGGGCGGGGTTTACCTAGCCGCGCCGGTCACCCGGCGCGCTGGTGCGCTCTTACCGCACCGTTTCACCCTTACCCACACTTGACAGTGTGGGCGGTTTATTTTCTGTGGCACTGTCCCGCGGGTCGCCCCGGGTTGCCGTTAACAACCGCCCTGCTCTGTGGAGTCCGGACTTTCCTCGACAATGGGCGGCGGCACAACCGTGCCCGTTCCCATCGCCGCGACCGCCCGACCGACTCGTCCGCCTCGCCAGGGTACGGTATTGCGCCATGGAGCGTGTCGAGGTGGGGTTCGATTCCGAGGGCCAGCGGTGTGCCGCTTGGCTGTATCTACCGGATGGACCGCCGAAACCGCGACCGCTGGTTGTCATGGGGCACGGGCTGGGCGCGGACCGGGAGATGGGGTTGGATCGGTATGCGCGGCGTTTCGCCGCCGCGGGGATCGGGGTGCTGGCGTTCGATTACCGGCATTTCGGGGGTAGTGAGGGTGAGCCGCGCCAGCTGGTCAGTATCGCCAGGCAGCGTGCGGACTGGCGTTCGGCCATTGCCTACGCCCGCACCCTGCGTGGCTTCGACGCCACCCGAATCGCACTGTGGGGCAGTTCCTTCGGTGGCGGGCACGTACTGTCGGTCGCACCGGAGGACGATTACCTGGCGGGTGTGGTGGCGCAGTGCCCGTTCACCAGCGGGTGGGCCTCCGCCATGGCGAAGGGGCCGATCGGGCTCACCAAGACCGGCACGGTGGCCATGACCGATCTGATCATCGGCACCGTGCGCCGCAAGCCGATCGGGATTCGGCTGGCCGGACGCCAGCGCTCGGCGGCCCTCATGAGCGCCGCGGATGTGCCCGAGGGTTTCGGCCGTCTCGCCGAGGAGAGCACCGTCTACCGTCCGAAAGTCGCTGCCCGTATCGGCCTCTCGGCTCTGTTCGACGCACCGGCCAAGCGGGTCAAGGACATCAAGGTCCCGGTCTTCTACGCGGTGTGCGATAACGACACCATCGCTCCGGCCGAGCCGACCCTGAAGGCGGCGGCCCGCACCAAGCACGCTGTGGTGAAGCAGTATCCGATCGGGCACTTCGATATCTACTTCGATGACTGGTTCGAGAAGGCCGTCTACGACCAGACGGAGTTCCTGACCGCGGTGCTGCGACCCTGAACCTGATCATTCCGGCGTGCTCACGGCCCCGTGGCGTGCCTAATCCTTATCCGGCCAAGTGCCGGTGAGGGATTCGTATCCGGCGGCTCCTGCGCGGTCGATAGCGGCCTTCACGAGGCCGAAGATCGCACCCTGGAGGACGGCGGCCACCTCCGACCCCGCGCCAATACCCGAGGCGCTCGGCAACAAAACCGTCGGTGGCGTGCGGGGTGGCGAGGCTGCCCGCGCAACGCCGCCACCCCCGACCATCCGTGCGGACGATCAGGGGTGGCGGAGGGTGCGGGTCGTCAGAGGTAGGAGGTGTCGTTCACGAGGCGGACGGAGGAGCCGCCGTCGGGGTAGAACTCCGCGATGGAGTGGGAGGCCAGGTCCAGGTGCAGGCGGTAGAGGAGGGCGGGGCCGACGCCGAGGGCCAGTTGGAGCAGCGTTTTGATCGGCGTTACGTGGCTCACCACAAGGACGTTCGCGCCCGGGTAGAGGGCTACCAGGTCGCGGCGGACGGCCTCGATGCGTTCGCGGACCTGATCGAAGCTTTCGCCGCCGGGGGCGGGCAGCGATGGGTCGCCCAGCCAGCGGGCGTGCAGCTCCGGGTCGCGTTCGCGCGCCTGGAGAAAAGTCAGGCCCTCCCACTCGCCGAAATCGGTTTCGATGAGCCCGTCCATCACGCGCACCGGCAGACCCAGCGCCTGCCCGGTGGCCTCAGCGGTCTCTCGCGCCCGATCCAGTGGCGACGACACGATGGCGGCGATATCGCCCTTGCCCGCCAACACCTTCGCCGCCCGCGTCGCCTGTTCGCGGCCCAGTGCGGTGAGGGGTGGATTCCCACGCCCCGAATACCGCCGTTGCACTGAGAGTTCCGTCTGGCCGTGCCGCAGCAGCAACAGTCGAGTCGGCCGTCCTACCGCTCCGGTCCAGCCCGGAGCGGCCTGGGAACTGCCGCCGGGCGTCGGGCCGGTGCTGCCGGACCGAGGTGTATACGTCTCGGCGGCAGCGGATGGCGTGCTACGCGAGAGGGCTCCGTTGTCCACGGGTTGGTTCAGGGCGTCGCGCACCTCGCCCACCACCTCGGCGTCATCCATGGCCTCATTGGCCAGCCGATCGGCGTGCGAATTCTCCGCGCGGGGAATCCAGCCGAAGCTGACAGTGTCGAATCCGGCGACGAGTCGGCGAGCACGGTCGGCGAGCGGAATCATGGCCGCGTGCTTGACCTTCCATCGCCCCGACATCTGCTCCACCACGAGTTTGGAGTCCATCCGGGCCACCACCTCGGTAGCACCGAGTTCGGCGGCAGCCTCCAAACCCGCTATCAGCCCCCGGTATTCGGCCACATTATTGGTGGCCACGCCCAGCGCCTCCCTGCGCTCGGCGAGGACCCGCACATGATCGGCATCCCAGACGACCGCCCCGTACCCGGCCGGTCCCGGATTGCCGCGCGAGCCACCATCGGCCTCGATGATCACCTTCACCGCTGTGCACCCTCCGCGTTCACTCAGCCCGGAATCCGGGCCACCACTGGATTTGCCGCGTTCGAAAGCACGATATCGGCACGTCCCCCGGCATGCTTTTGGCCGGGATCCACTACCGCGGAAGTGTGGATTCCGGCCAAGAGCACGGCGGAATGACGAATGCGGCGAGGCAAGATCACAGTCCCGATTGCTTGGTGCGCACCATGATCGCGCCACATTCGGGGCAGCGCACGACGACATCCGGGGCGGTCTTGGCGATACGGGCGATCTCGCCGCGATCGATTTCGATGCGGCACGCGCCGCAGCGGCGGGCCTGCAGCAGGGCCGCGCCCACGCCGTTGGCGATGCGCTGCTTGTCATAGGTGGCGAGCAGTTCGTCCGGGAAGCGGCCCGTCAGCGCGGCCCGATCGGATTCGCAGCGCTGCTGCGCGACATTCAGATCCTTTACGGCCTCATCGCGGCGGCGCTCGGCCTCGGCCAGCTGCACTTCGGCGTGGTCCAGATTCGCGCCCGCGTGATCGTGGTCGGCTCCGGCAGCCTCGCGACGCTCCATGACGTCGATGAGGTCGTCCTCCAGCACCTTCCGACGGCGCTCCAGGCTGGCCAGTTCGTGCTGCAGCTCCGAGAGCTGCTTCGCACCGGTCGATCCGGAGGCGAGCAGGCTGCGGTCGCGTTCCTCGCGCTTGCTGACCGCTTCGATCTCGCCCTCGAGCTTGCGGATATCGCGGTCCAGATCGTCGATGAGGATTTCGACCTTCACCGCGGCATCCTTGCGTGCTGTCCGCTCCGCGTCGAGCTGCTGCACCTCTTTTTCCTCGGGCAGCACCTTGCGACGGTGCTCGATCCGGGTCAGCTCGGCATCGACGGCGGCGAGGTCGAGCAGCTTGGCTTGGATCGATTGTTCGACATTCAACGCGGAGGCTCTCCTGGACGCTATGGATAAGTTCAAGACCCCCTACCGTACTCCGCCACGACCGCCGATTTCGCCAACCCGGCCTCCAGCTGGGCAGATGTTCACTCGATGCGGTGGACGGTGGATCGACGTCCGGACCGGGGCGACCATGGCTCGGCGACCGCGGCCGCATGCCGGATCGCGATCCGCCGCTCGAGTGGCGAACGCCGCATCCCGGCCGCCGGAATCGGACAAACTCATGGTATGAGCGAACATCGGTACGAAGTCGAAGTGGTGTGGTCCGGCGAAACGAAGGACTACCGGTCCTACAGCCGCAACCACGAGCTGCTGACCACTGGTCGTCCCCCTATCTCCGCCACCTCCGACCCCAAGTTCCGCGGTGACGCCACCCGCTGGAACCCGGAACAGCTCCTGGTCGCTGCCCTGTCCGATTGCCATATGCTGTGGTATCTGCACCTGTGTGCCACATCCGGGGTCGTCGTCACCTCCTACCGCGATACCGCGGTGGGTGTCATGGATGACGAGCGCTTCCGAGCGGTCACCCTGCGCCCGCACATCACGGTCACCGACCCCGCCATGGTCGACACGGCCCACGCCCTGCACAAAGACGCCCACAGCAAATGCTTCATCGCCAATTCGGTGAACTTCCCGGTTGGCCACGAACCCACCATTGTCGTGGAGTAGCGCACGCGACAACGGCTTCCACGCTCGGGAACAGCGCGTTCGCGCCTACTGAGGTTGCGGGAGTCTTGTCGGCGCAGCCCCGTCATCCCGGCATGCGGTTGGCCGGGATCCACTATCCGGAGGTGTGGATTCCGGCCAACCACACGCCGGAATGACGAAGGCGGGCAGGCATTGTCGCGGCACCAACCTCAGCAATCGGGTTCGACTGCGGGCAGGCCGACATCCGCGCACCTGTGTGTCCTCGGGCCCATAGGCCCACGTCTTTCAGCAGTCGGCCGCGCCGATGGTCCAGGGGTCGGTGCGAATATCGCAGACGCGGGTGTCCAGGCCGGGAATCGCCGCGCGCACAATGCCTTCCGCCTGTGCGCACCAGGGGAACTCGGTGGCCCAGTGGGCGGCGTCGATGAGTGCCGGGCCGCCGGCGCGCAAATGCTCGTCGACGGGGTGGTGACGCAGGTCGGAGGTGACGTAGGCGTCGACGCCGAGGCGGGCGACCGTACCGAGGAAGGAGTCGCCCGCGCCGCCACAGACGGCGACGGTGCGGATCACGCGGTCCGGATCGCCGGCGGCGCGCACACCCCAGGTGGTGGCGGGGAGTCCGGCGCGGACGCGAGCGGTGAACTCCCGCAACGACTGCGGCTGCGCCAGCTCACCGATGCGACCGATACCGAGAGCGGACGGCAGCTCGGCGCGCTCGGTGACGTGGAAGGCCGGTTGTTCGTAGGGATGTGCCGCCCGCAGCGCGTCCAGCACCGCGCGACGAGCCGAGGGCGCGGCCACCACCTCGATGCGGTCCTCGGCGACGACCTGGAGTTCGCCGATCGCGCCGATCGCCGGGGTAGCGCCGACGAGCGGGCGGAACTGCCCGGTCCCCGCCACCGTCCAACTCGCGTCCCGATAGTGCCCGCTCGCACCCGCGCCCGCCGCGAACAGTGCTTCCCGCACCGTCTCGGTGTGCGTGCGCGGTACCAGCACCTCCCATTCATCCAGCGCGCCAGCTGGTTTCGACTGCAGCGGCCCGACGACCGTCAATCCGACACTGTGCGCCAACGCATCCGACACCCCCGGATCGGCCGAATCGGCATTCGTATGCGCCGTGAACAACGCACACCCCGACCGGATCAGCCGATGCAGCAGAGCGCCCTTCGGCGTATCCGCCGCCACCGTGTCCACCCCCCGCAGTAACAGCGGATGGTGCACCACCAGTGCCTGGGCTCCCCACTCGATCGCGGCATCCACCACGGCGGCGGTCGCGTCCACGGCGAACATCACCCGCGACACCCCTTCCCCCGGGTCCCCGCACACCAGCCCCACCGAATCCCACGACTCGGCCAGCCCGGGCGGGTACGCCACATCCAGCACCTCGATGACATCCGCCAACCGCACCGCCGTCACCACAGACCTCCAGTCACCGTCACCGAACTACGCTCACCTTTTGTACGCGCCGCGCGAACTGCCGTGGGCGCGAAGCGAATAAACCAGCGGAGGGGCTGCCACACCCGGTTGTGCCGGGACAGCCGCGACTCGCCGCGACCGAACTCGGGCCGATCACAGTCCGACCTGCTCGATCGCGGCGACCAGGCGGTCGACCTCGGCGGCGGGGCGGACCGCGAGGCGCAGATGCCCGGAGTCCAAACCGGGGAAGGTATCTCCTCGGCGCACGGCGATTCCGTTGTCCGCCAGCCGCTTCCGCAGCAGTTCCGCATCGGGTACGCGAATCAGCAAGAAGGGGCCGGTGGCGGGTTCGTGGACCTCGATGCCGAATGCGCGCAGGCGCGCGATCATGGCGGCGCGGTCGGCGGCAATGGTTTCCGCCTTGCGCTGCGCTTCGGTGACGGCGGCCGGTTCGCTGGTCGCGGCGATGGCCTCCAATTGCAGTGTGCCCAGCGGCCAATGCGGGCGGCCGTGGTTCAGCCGTGCCAGCAGGTCGGGGGCACCGAGGAGGTATCCGCAGCGCAGTCCGGCCAGCGCCCAGGTCTTGGTGAGGCTGCGCAGTACCAGCACATCGGGAAAAGCCTTGCCGGACAGGGTTTCCGGCTCTCCCACCACAGCGTCGGCGAACGCCTCGTCCACCAACACAATGCGACCCGGCCGACGCAGCGCCAGAATCGTCTCGGCGGGATGCGATACCGAAGTCGGATTCGTGGGGTTCCCCACCACCACCAGATCCGCCTCCTCGGGCACCATCCCCGCGTCGAGGGTGTACGGCGGCCGCAACACCACCCGCGCCACCGGCACCGCCGCCTCCCGCAGCGCCAATTCCGGCTCCGTGAACGACGGATGTATCACCGCTGCCAACCGCGACCCCAACCGCGGCAGTAGGGCAAACCCCTCGGCCGCTCCCGCCAGCAACAGCACCTCGTCGGCCTGTCGCCCGTGCCGTGCCGCCACCGCGGCCCGCGCCGCGGCCTCCTCGGCCGCATCCGGATACCGCCCGAGCTCCCCCAACCGTCCGGCCAACCGGGCGGCCAACCACTCCGGCGGCCCACTCCCCTGCACATTCACCGCGAAATCGATCATCCCGGGCCGCACCTCGACATCCCCGTGATGGCGCAACTTCGCGTGATCGACCAATGCCGCGCCGTCGGACTCGCCCGCCGCAATGCCGGTTCCATCGCTGCCACACGCGGCGACCGCGCCGGGATTCGCCGACACATCTTCCTGATAGCTGCTGTCCGCTGTGCGACTTACCGCCGTCGGCCCCCGGCCGGACGCAGCCTCCCGCTCGCCCCCTGTCGCGCCGACCGAGTCGTCCCCGGTCGGACCCATCGCGATCGAGGCGGAATCGCCCCGCACTCCCGTGGCACCCGCGCTATCCGCCGCAGCGTCGCCCACGACACTCGCCCGCCCCCACTTCATCGGCGGTTCCGACTCCGTGCCCGCTCCGGTGTTCGCATCGCTACCCGCCTCGTCGGCACTCGGATATCCCGACACGCGCCCTGACGCCGCGACGGCATCGGCCCGCGTGGGCGTGGCACCCGCGCTATCCGCCGCGGCAGCGTCGCCCCGCGCAGGCGCGGCACCCGCGTTTTCCACGGCATCGCCCACGGCGCTCGCCCGCCCGCACCTGGCGGCGGCATCTGAATCGCGGCTCCGCGCGGTGTCCTCCGGCACAGCCACATACCCTACGTGGCAGTCCAGTAGGTCGACCGGAGAGAATGGCTTCGTGGGCGAGCTGCATGTGACCTTCATCTGCACCGGCAATATCTGTCGGTCGCCGATGGCCGAGAAGATCTTCGCGGCGCACCTGGAGCGCGCCGGATTGGCGGACCGGGTGCGGGTGAGCAGCGCCGGGACCGGTAGCTGGCATATCGGGGATGACGCGGATCCGCGCACGACCGATGAGCTGCGGCGGTACGGATATCCGGTGGGCCATGTGGCGGCGGTTATCGGGGTCGATCATCGCGATGCCGATCTGCTGATCGCGCTGGACACCTCGCATGAGCGGGCATTGGCTCGGATGAGTGTGCCCTCGGATCGGCGGCGGCTGTTGCGCGGTTTCGACCCGAAGGCCGACGGTCGCGATGTGCCCGACCCGTACTACGGCGATCAGCGCGACTTCGAACTCGTTCGCGAGCAGATCGAGGCGGCGATGCCAGGGCTGCTGGACTGGGTGCGCGAACAGCTCGGCGAATCTACGAGGGATCAGATATGAGTGGCAAGTCCGCGCTGCGGCGTATCGGCTTCCTGTTCCGACCGAGCTGGGTGATTCTGGCGGCGGTCGTGGTCGCGTTCGCCTACATGTGTTTCACCGTGCTCGCCCCCTGGCAGCTCGGCAAGAACACCTCCACCTCGCACCGCAATCAGCAGATCGCCGACTCGGTCGAGGCACCGCCGGTCGATATCACGACCATGCTCGACGGCACCGGCAACGAGACCGAGTGGCGGCGTGTCACCGCGACCGGCGGCTATGTGCCCGACTCGACCATGCTGGTCCGGCTGCGGCACCTCGACGGCGCACCGGCCTTCGCCGTGCTCGGAGCCTTCCGGCTCGAGGACGGGCGGGTGCTGCTGGTCGATCGCGGTATGGTCGCCGCCGTCGACGGTTCCCGCCCGCCGCAGATCGCGGACGCGCCCGCTGGACCGCAGCGCCTCGAAGCGCGTGTCCGCGCCTCGGAGGGTATTGCCGAGGGCAAACCCCCGATGACCGAGAACGGGTACCGCCAGGTGTATTCCATCGACACCGGGCAGGAGGCCACCGTCCTCGACCTCCCGCTGACCGAGATCCCCACCGACGGTCGCGGCGGCTACCTGCAACTGGCCGCGGACCAGCCGGGCGCGTTCACCCCCGTCCCGCTGCCGCAACTCGATGCCGGACCGTACCTGTCCTACGGCCTGCAATGGCTGGCCTTCGGCATTATGGCCCCGCTCGGGCTGGGCTATTTCGTCTACGCCGAAATGCGGGCCCGCCGCCGGGAGAGTGCGGAAGTGGCCGATACGAGCACATCTGGAGCCGCGCCATCGGCTGCCGAATCGGGCGACACCATCGTCGAATCCGATGACACCACCGAATCCGGCCACAGCGCCGCCGCATCCGGGGTGCGCAGTTCCCAGACGACCGAAGCGCGGCTGGCCGATCGCTACGGCCGGGGTCGCTGACCCGACCCACCGGGGGGTCGCGATGTCGGCACTGTTCCCGTCATCCCGGTGCGCTGGTGGCTGGACCCAGTTCCGTAGTAGTAGGTGTGGATTCCGGCCAAAAGCATGCCGGAATGACGAGGGTGAGGCTGGCGACATCGCGCCTTCAACCTCGGTAGTCGTGCACTTCGGCCCGAAGTCGGCGTGATATCGCCCAATTCCGCCGAGTGGTGCACGATTAGCGCGCTCTCGAACTACGGCGCTCGATAATCTCATGGATCGACATATCCGGCCACGGTGGCCGACGCAGCAGCGCCGCCGTCGCGAAACCTGCCGCCACAAGGCCGATCAGCTCACCCATCAGCGCGATGCGGGTGGAGTCCGTGACGCACTCGAACGACACCTTGCCCTCATGGATCACGAAGACCCCGAGCGGCCGCATACCGCGGAAGAAGCCGGGCTTGCTGACGGTGATTACCGTCGACCCGTCCGGGGTCAGATGCGGTGCGCCGTACACCAGTGAGTCGTCCACGGCCGGAAGCTCACTCAATCGATCCTTCAGCGTCATATGCGCCACCCCTATCGTGAGATATTGCGCCGCACCGCGTTTCGATGCGAGGCACGATGCCAGCCTACGACCGGCAGCGACCGGGCGGGCGGACTGGATCAACGCCGATATAGACACTTCGGGCCGCATGCCACCGTAATTCGGTAGCTAATGCACCGATTTGGGCGCGTTGCCCTGTGATCGCTCCGGATGCCGCCAATTCCACAAATTCGCGGCAATGCCGAGATTCCACTGTGACGCGCGCCATAGAGTCCGGGCGCTCCACCGAAACACGCACTACCCCAGGGACTCCCATGCGCCATACCCCGACCGCCCTCCTCGCGGCGGCCGCCGCCTGCCTGCTCGGCACGGCCACCGCGACCGCCGCCGGCACCATTGACTTCGCCCCCGCCGTCAATTCCCCTACCGGCGGCAATTTCCCATCCTGGGGTCCCGGCCCCGCCCCCATCGGCGTGGTCACCGCCGACTTCAATGGCGACGGCAAGGCCGATATCGTCAGCGCCGATTTCGGCGGCTCCGGCCCGGTACTCATGACCGGCAAGGGCGACGGCACCTTCGATCCGGGCAAGCGGATCGGCACACCCGGCAATGGGTACGGCGCGGTTGCCGCCGGTGACCTCAATGGCGACGGCAAACCCGATGTGGTCGCCCAGTCCTGGACCTCCATCGCGACCTTCATCAATAACGGTGACGGCACCTTCGCCAGCCCGAAGACCTTCCCCACCCTCGAGGGTGCACAGCAGGAGGTCATCATCGCCGATGTGAACGGCGACGGCAGGAACGATGTGCTGAGCCTGGTACCGGCGGGGGTCAAAACCTGGTTCGGCAAGGGCGACGGTGATCTCGACGGCGGCGGTTCGGCCATCATTCCCGGGGTCGCGGCCGCCTTCACGGTCGGCAATTTCGACGGCGACGGTAAACCCGATATCGCCATCAATAATGATGTGCTGCAAAGGGTTCACGTATTCACCAATCGCGGCGACGGCAGCTTCCAATTGCGCGGCGGCAGTACCTCCGGACTCATTACCGAGGACATTCGCGCCGGTGATTTCAATGGCGACGGTATCGACGATGTCATAACCGCCGACTCCTTCTCCTTCAGCACCACGGTGCTGATCTCCGACGGCAAGGGCGATTTCAAGAAAACCAACCGCATCCCCCTCTCCGGCCTCGGCCCCACCAGCATCGCCGTCGGAGACTTCGACCGCGACGGCAAGCTCGACGCCGTCATGTCCGCCGTCCTCAACTCCAAAATCGTTGTCTTCAGCGGCAATGGCGACGGCACCATCACCCGCGCCGGTGAACACAGCGTCACCTCGCAACCGCAAACCCCGGCCATCGCCGACTACGACGGGGACGGGAAGCTCGACGTGGTGGTGGCGGGCAGCGCGAATGAACTCTCGTTCCTGAAGAACCAGTCGTGACGCTCGGGCAGTGAGCGCACGGCGGGCCGGACTCGCAGTGGACTTCGCCGCGAGTCCGGTCGTATGCACCAGCAGGACTTGACACCGACCCGGTGATTGGCACTGAGATCGCGTGGCCACCTTCGCCACCGAGAGGTGAATGGCGTTCTGGTCGCGGGGGCGCCTTCGCCACCGAGGAGTGGATGGCGTTCTGGTCGCGGGGGCGCCTTCGCCACCGAGGAGTGGATGGCGTTCTGGTCGCGGGGGCGCCTTCGCCACCGAGGAGTGGATGGCGTTCTGGTCGCACCGGAACGCGGGGGCTGAAGGGTTGGCGGTGGGCGTCGTCTAACCTCGCCCGAGTGCGTACCGGAACTTCGACCGCAGCGGGATTGCTGCTCGGCTTTGCGCTGGATCGCGTGCTCGGGGATCCGCGGCGGTGGCATCCGGTGGCCGGGTTCGGGTCGGCCGCGACGAAGCTGGAGGCGGGTACCTATCGGGACAGTCGGGCGGCGGGGGTGCTGCACGAGGTTGTGCTGGTGGGGGGCGTCACCGGGCTGGGTATCGGTGTGCGACGCCTCGTGCGTGGCGGCCCCGCCGATCGGACGCGAATCGGCGGTTTCCGCCGCGATCGGAGTGCGTTCCTCGCCGATGCGCCTGCGGAATCTCTCCCCGGGCGCGGCACCGGTGACCTGCTACTCACCGCCATCGTCACCTGGACCGTGCTGGGCGGACGCAGCCTCGCACGCACCGGACGCGAGATGGCGGATCGGCTCGAATCCGAGGACATCGACGGGGCGCGGGGGCTGCTGCCGTCGCTGTGCGGGCGTGACCCCGAGGTGCTGGACGCGGACGGATTGGCTCGCGCCGCCCTGGAATCCATTGCCGAGAACACTTCCGACGCCACGGTGGCCCCGCTGTTCTGGGGCGCGGTGGCCGGCGTCCCCGGCCTGCTCGCCTACCGCGCGATCAACACCCTCGACGCCATGGTCGGCTACCGCAACGAGCGCTACGGCAACTTCGGCTGGGCCGCCGCCCGCACCGACGACGTCGCCAACCTGGCCCCGGCCCGCCTCGCCGGCGCGCTCACCACCGCCCTCGCCCCCATCGTCGGCGGTCGCCCCGCCGATGCCTGGCGCGCCTGGCGACGCGACGCCTCGAAGCACCCCAGCCCCAATGCCGGCGTGGCCGAATCCACCATGGCCGGTGCCCTCGGCATCCGTCTCGGCGGCCGCACCCAGTACCGCCACGGCATAGAACTGCGCCCCACCCTCGGCGACGGTCCCACCCCCCAGGTCCCCGACCTCCACCGTGCCGTCACACTCTCCGAAGCCGTCCAACTCGGCGCGGCCCTCACCGCCGCCGCCATCGCCTTGTTCCGCCGCTGACCCACTGCCCAACCCTGGCTGGCATCGCCGCGGTCCCCCTCCTGAGCGGTTGGCTTTGCCGGGATCGAAACCGCGGTGTCGGAGCAGCACCCGGCATGCTTTCGGCCGGGTCCCCTACTCAGAGGGTGGAGTTTCCGGCCATGAGCACGCCCGAATGACGAAGGTGGCCAGCGACATCGCGACCTCGATCCCCAGTAGCCCGCTGCCGCGCCGCAGTGACCGGCGTCAACCCGCTATCCCGGTCACGGGCTGGAAATTCGGCAGGATCGCACGGGCTCGGCGGAATAGCTGCTCGCGGCGCTCCTAGCCGCCACTCGGATCGTATGCGCGTGACGTGTCCTCCTGCCCGCGAGCGGCGGAATGTCACACCCAGGCGGTCTGTTTCGTCGGTTCAGTGGCATAGGCTCTCCAGGCTCGTCGCCGCATCGGCGACCCGGACGAACGGCAAGGCAGCAGTGACCACGGACAATCACACCAGTGCACCCGACCCGGCCGAATTGGCTCGGGAGTTCGAGGAGCATCGCGCGTATCTGCGGCGGGTCGCCTACAGCACGCTCGGCAGCCTCAGCGATGCCGACGATGTGGTGCAGGAGGCGTGGCTGCGGCTGCAGCGGTTCTATGAGACGCGGCCAGACGGCGCGGAGATCGATAATCTGCGCGCCTGGCTGACCACTGTCACCGGACGGCTGGCGCTCGACCATCTCGGATCGGCGCGGGCGCGCCGCGAACAGTATGTGGGCGAATGGCTTCCGGAGCCGGAGGTCAGCGCGTGGGAGGACAATCCGGCCGACAAGATCTCCCAGGACGACCGGGTGACCACCGCGCTGCTGGTGGTGTTGGAATCCCTCTCGCCCGCCGAACGCACCGCCTTCGTTCTACAGGAGGTGTTCGGCATGACCGGACCGGAGGTCGCCGACGTGGTGGGCCGCACTCCGGCGGCCGTGCGGCAGTTGGCCTCTCGTGCCCGCAAGCACGTCCAGGAGGGCACCCCGCGCTTCCCGGCCAGTCGCGATGAACATGCCAAGGTGGTGTCGGCCTTCGCGGTGGCCTGGCGCTCCGGTGATCTGAGCGCACTACTCGGCATGCTCGACCAGGACGTCGTCTTCACGGCCGACGGCGGCGGCAAGGTCATGGCGTTCCTGGAACCGCTGTACGGCGCGGAGACGGTCGCCGGAACCTTCCTCACCTTCCTCGACAAGGCCAGCGAGGTCGGCGGTGCGTGGGGCCGCATGGTGCAGGTCAATGGTCAGCCCGGCCTGGTGATCTTCGACGGCAAGAACACCGGGGTGTTCTCCTTCACCGTCGACGAGGGCCGCATCACCAATATCGCCGTGGTCCGCAACCCGGACAAGCTGCGCGACCTCCCGGTCGATGGCGACCCGGATTGGCCACTGGGCGAATAGGTTTCACAGCCCGCGCACCTGTGACCGTGCCCCGGAACCGATCGGTTCCGGGGCACGGTGCCGTTCCATGCAGGCCCCCGCCATCAACATGCGAACCCCGCCGTCCATATTCGAGCCCCGCCGTCCATATACGAGCCCCGTCGAGCCCCGTCACCCCGCATGTGCGAGGCCCGTCGTCCTGGATATGCGAGCCCCGTCATCCCGGCGTGCTTTTGGCCGGGATCCACTGCTACGGGGTGTGGATTCCGGCCAAAAGCACGCCGGAATGACGAGGGAAGCCGAATCCCAGGACGACTGGGAGCGCTAGGGCCGGGTTGCCGCTCCGCCGACCGAACCCAGGCCGTGTGCCTGTGCCACCTCCACGGAGTACAGCTTCCCGGCATCGGCCGTAAGCCCCTGCGCCAAGCCGTGATCCGCGTCGCAGGCCGCGCGCCAGCCCAGATCCGCGATGGCTCGCACATACGGCAGGGTGGCATTGGTGAGGGCCGCGGTGGCGGTGTGCGGTACCGCGCCGGGCATATTGGCCACACAGTAGAACAGCGAATCCGCCACTCGGAAGGTGGGATTCGAGTGCGTGGTCGGATGCGAGCTCTCGAAGCACCCACCCTGGTCGATGGCGATATCGACCAGGACCGACCCGGGCCGCATGCGCGCGACCAGGCTGTCGGGTACCAACTGCGGTGCGCGAGCACCCGGAACCAGTACCGAGCCGATCACCAGATCCGCTGCCAGTACCGCGTTTTCGACCTCGGAGGCGTTGGATCCGAGGGTGGTGATGCCACCCGCGAACCGCGCGTCGAGTTCCCGCAGACGCTTCGGATTGGTATCGAGCACGGTGACCCGCGCCCCCATACCCACCGCCACCGCCGCCGCATTGCTCCCCGCCATCCCGCCGCCGAGCACGACGACATCGGCCCGCCGCACCCCCGGCACCCCGCCGAGCAGCACGCCGGCCCCACCCTGCGGTGACATCAGGTGATACGCGCCGACCTGGGTGCCGAGCTTGCCCGCCACCTCACTCATGGGCGCGAGCAGCGGCAGCGTCCCGTCGGCGGAGCGCACCGTCTCATAGGCGATGGCGGTAATACCCGAGTGCAAGATCGCCTCGGTGCATTCGCGGGAGGCCGCCAGATGCAGATAGGTGAACAGCACCTGCCCGGCTCGCAGGCGCGAATACTCCTCGGCGATCGGTTCTTTCACCTTCAATACCAGTTCGGCGGCACGCCACACATCGTCGGCAGTGGGCAGCAGCCGCACCCCCACGCCGGTGTATTCCTCGTCCCTGAATCCGGACCCCACCCCCGCACCCGCTTCGACCAGCACCTCGTGTCCGTGGCGCACCAGCTCCCCGGCCCCGGCCGGGGTGAGCGCCACCCGATACTCCTGCTGCTTGACCTCCCGCGGAACGCCGATCCTCATACCGCCATCGTGGCCGACTCAGCCCGCACCCGCCATTACCTCCGCAATGCGAGTTGCCAGCAAGCAACCGTGCGGCAACGGAGATTCGGAGTCGCACGGGCTTCAGCACCGGCCAACGGACCCCGGCCCGTCTTCGCACCGCCATCGCACTCGATCCCAAACACAAACCCGTCAAAAATCCGCCACAAACCCGTCATTCCGGCATGCTTTTGGCCGGAATCCACCTCCGTTCAGAACGTGGATCCCGGCCAAAAGCGCGCCGGGATGACGGAAGTGCCCTCGCGTCAGGATCACTGTGCCCTGTGGTGTCCAGCATTCGCGGTCATCCAGTAGCAACCGTCAAGACCTCACCCGCAACCGGAATGCGCGGCTGGTCCGCGCGCCCCGCGTAGTCGAAATTGCGCGCCAGATAGTCCAGGGTCTCGGAGAAGTGCGCCCAGCCCTCACCGTGCAACGGTACGATCACCGCGTCACCGAGCACCTCGGCGGCCCGCACCGCGCATATGACCGCGGCGCGCATTACCGGACTCTGTCTCGGCTCCTGGGCGGTCGCCGCCAGCGGGCCGGCCGACGGCGGTGAGGTCACCACCCACCGCCACCATGGATCGCATTGCCGCCGATCCCGGATTGGGCACCGCGGTGAATCTGCGCCACCACTTCCACCGCGTTCTCGGCGTCACGCCCGCCGCACATCGCGCGGCCTTTCGGTCGACGACGGCCCGGCGCGCGAGCTGATCCATACTTCCGGCTCAGACGGACAGGAATCGCACTGAGACGGCAGAATCCCGCCGCCTCATGCGATTCCGTGAGCACGCAGCCAGTTCGGCCACCACGGCGACCCACCGATACGCCACCACCGCGAGTCGGCAAGTAGTACCGCGCTGGCGACCAACACACAGCGGCGGCTCACGACGATTCGGGGCGGACCGGTACAGCGCAGTCGACCCGGAACGCGGGCGAGCCTGCGCAGCAGCGGCAGCACGCGCGGCCCGGACTACGTCGCCCCACCCCAGCAGCCCGACCTGCGCACCCCGCCCGGTCGCCCGACATCCGCTCCGATAGCTTCACCACCATGAAGATTCGTTTGGGCGAGCACGAACCGCAGATCGACGACAGCGCGTGGATCGCGCCGAATGCCACCATTATCGGACGCGTAAAGCTCGATGCCGAGGTGAGCATCTGGTATTCGGCGGTATTGCGCGGCGACCTCGAGGACATCACCGTCGGTGCCCGCACCAATATCCAGGACGGCTGTGTACTGCATGCCGATCCGGGCTTCGCCTGTACCGTGGGCGAGGGAGTTTCGGTGGGGCACAACGCGATTCTGCACGGCTGCACTATCGGCGACGATGTGCTGGTCGGTATGGGTGCGACCGTTCTCAATGGTGCGGTAGTCGGCGCGGGCAGCCTGATCGCGGCCAATGCGCTCATTCCGGAGGGGGCGCAGATTCCACCGAACTCGCTGGTGGCCGGAGTGCCGGGCAAGGTACGCCGGGAGCTGGGCGAGGCCGAGCTGGACCGCATCAAGCTCAATGCCGCGGTGTACCTGCACAACATGAGCATGCACCGCGAGGGTCAAGAGATGTGACTGAAGGGGGTACGTGATATTCAGCACACTGAACAAGCGACCAATACATGTCGCTGTTAGCATCGTGCGCAGCGTTCCCGGCGGCCCGGGCTGTGCCGCCGCTCGCCGGGTGCGCGCATGGGGCTAGCAGGAGGTTTCAACGGTGGCGTACGAGCGAGACGGTATGCACCGACGGCGAATCAGTGTGGCCGATATAGCGGCCCAGCCGGGGGGCATCGAGGCGCTACAGCGCCGCGTACACGAATTACGTTCCAATGGAATCGATTTCGCCGCGAATGCGATCGAGCGCGAGATGGCCGCACTCAACGTGTGCTGACTCGCCGACCCTCGGAGCCGGTTGATCGACCCCGCGTCCACACCCGGGGTGAGTGGTGCGATGAAATAATGACGCTCGCCTTGCCGCATCGACGCGGTCAACCACACCGATCGACTGGAGACTCGATGCCCTCCGTGCCCAGCATCCTGCAACGCATTCTGGAAAAGCCACGGGCGGACGGTGAACAGCTCCTGGAAAGCGCGCTGTCGGCCTTCCTGGATTTCGGGATCAAGCGGACCAGTATGGGCGAGATCGCGCGCCGCGCGGGCATCAGTCCGGCCACCCTCTACCGCCGCTTCGAATCCAAGAACGAACTCGTCGAGGCCGTCAGCGTCCGCGAGGCCCAACAGCTCGTCGCTGAAATCGATAAGTACACACAGGAATTCGGCACCAGCGACGAGCAGCTGGTGGAAACCTTCGTCGCATTCATCACCGCGATGGCCCGCAACGAACTTTTGCGGCGCCTGCTGCGCACCGAACCCGATCTGGTGCTGCCGCGCCTCACCACCGAGGGCGGCCCGATCCTCGAGGTCGGACGTGTTTACCTGGCGGGTAAGCTCCGCGAGCTGCAGGCCGCGAATCCCAGTACCGACTTCGATGCCGACCTGGTCGCGGAGATCATGGCCCGGCTCGCCCTCTCACTGGCATTGACACCGGACGGCATCATCCCGCTCGGCAATGAACAGGCCGCCCGCGAATTCGCCCGCCGCACCCTGCTGCCGATGGTGGGCGTCCACCCATCCTGACGTTACTGCGACGCCGACCCGGCCACGACGGTGCGCCGCCCGGCGAAGCGCCGCATGATCGGCAGATCCATCCAGTGGTAGAGCGCGGCGGCCGCGAGCACCGACAGCACCAGGCTCAGCGCGGTGAATCCGGCCCAGCCCCCGATGCCGAATTCCTTGCCGCCAATGAACATTCGGGTGATCAGCACCATGACCGGAAACTGGATCAGATAGAAGGCATAGGAGATATTGCCCAGCCACACCATGCGCGGGTGGGCATTGAGGCCGCGAATACCTTGCAGATCACGGGCGGCCATGGTCGCCACGACGGCGGTCATGGGCGCGAGCAGCAGTGCCGACATCTTGTAGTTGACCGGTACCACCCAGGTGGCGGCGTACGCGATGGTGAGTGCGATCAGCGGCGGTGCGAGACGGGTACTGCGCCAGCGTCCTTCGAGCACCATGCGCGCGGCGAACACACCGAGGAAGAACTCCGGCAGTCGTGAGGCCGGGAAGTTGTAGCTGAGCCAGTAGGACGGGGAGACCGGAATATCCGGCTGCCGGAACCACGCCTGTGCGGCGTGCAGTTCGAAGAACGGGGAGGCATCACCCGGAACCAGCCGGGGCGCAAAGGCATTGGCGATCCCCTTCGGGCCCGGCACCCACAGGTAGTAGGCGGTATGCAGGGCCAGAATGGCGAGCATCAGCAGTCCGGCCGCCAACAGCAGGCGCTGGGTCGGAACCCTGCGCACGAGCGGCAGCAGCAGTGGAAAGCTCAGGTAGAACAGCATTTCCGAGGCCAGTGACCACGCGGGTACATTGAGTCCGCCCACGGTGGTCCACTTCGGCACCCAGGTGTGCACCAGCAGCAGATTCGGTGCCCAGACGACCAGCCGGGACAGCGGCACCCCCGCCGCCAGAATGAAGACCGCCGCCGCCAGCAGATGCGTCGGATAGATCTTCAGCACTCGACGGCGATAGAACCCGCGCACCGACATCCCGGGCCGGAACGACCAGTAGATGATGAAGCCGGACAGGACGAAGAAGAAGGTGACCCCGGCGGCCCCCAACTGCATGGGCACCCACTGGTGGATCTGCCGGAACAGTTCGGACTTCTGGAACGGGTAGACCGGCAGAAAGACCAAGGCGTGCAGGACGAATACCGCGAAGGCCGCCCACCAGCGTCCGCCGGTCAGCGAGGGTAACGCCGGCCGCTTCTGCTCGTCGGCGACGATTCCCGCGGACCCCACCGCGGGTGCCACCTCGACCATCAGCGTCGCGCCAGTTCATGGATCCCGCTGGCCATCTCGGCATCACCGCGCACGGAGGGGTGGAACGGAATCGCATTCGGATCGCGGGGATCCTGGAAGTCGTTGATCCAGGAATCTTCCGTGCACAGTCCGTGACCGGCGGTCGCCCGGCGCGCATCGAAGAAGTCGATATCGAGCAATCGCGCGGCCTCGCGCTGTGCGCGGTCGAGCCGATCCACAAATTCGATAGCGGCCCGTCCGCGTGGCTGCACGAACCGTACGACGCCGAATGCGTTGAAGCACACGGTGTCCTGACCGGCAGGAAACAGTTCGGGGTATCCGACCATGACAATGCGCGCATTCGGCGCGTAGTACTTCACGTACTCGACCACACTGCGAATTCGTGCCGCGTAGGCCGTACCGGTCACTTCGCGGAAGTCGGGGATGCGGCCCTGATCGGCGGCCTCGGTGCCACACCCCTCGATGAGGTTGAGTACGCACTGCTGCAGGGCGAACCACATGGTGGTCTCGTGGGCGCCCCAGCGATCATTGAGACCGAATTGCAGTGTCACCAATTCGGTACGCGGACCGAACGCGCCCTCCTTGTCGGCCTGCTTGGTCTCCCACACCGCCGTATAGCTCGGCGGAGTGTCGAGCGATGCTCCCGGGCACGACATATCGAGGTAGTCCGATGTCCCGGCCACGCCCATCAAAGCGCTCAGCTGGGTAGGCCACGAGGTCTCACCGTGCCAGCACTTCAGGGTGTCGGATTCGAGAATCCAGGCATTGGAGCTGAATGAATCACCAAGAATGACAAGCTCTTTGCCCTCGGGCGTATCCGCCGCGCTCACCGCTGACCCACTCATCGACGCGGCGACCGCCAGCGCCGCCGCGCATAGCCAGCGCGCGCCGATCTTCTTTCCCACGGTGTCGCTACCTCAGTATCCGGCTCGCGGCTCGAATCCCGGATCCGACAGTGTCGGAGCGGGTTTCGTGGGTTCGGGTGGCTGCGGCCGGGTTTGCGCCGGTTGGGTCGGAACCTGCAACTGCGCGGGTGCCTCCGGGGCGGGGGCCGCCGGGGCAGGGGTCTCGGAGGCCGCGGGTGGCGGCTCCGGCGTGGGGATTTCCGTCGACGGCGCCACCGTATCGGGTGCCGCGGCAGACGAGCTCACCACGACACTGGTCGGCGTCCCGCTCGTCGGCGCGGGCTCGGAGTCGCCCCCGCCGCACGCGGTAACCATCGCTACCAGCGCCACCGCGCCGACCACCGCGGCCACGGCCCGAACAACACCGGACCGTTTTGCGAGATTAGACCTCATGAAACACCTCAACCAATAACTGAAAACTATGCCGTTCACTTTTTCGGAGAGTGTAGGCACAGGCCCTGCTGCCCGGACTGATTCCCGATCTTTTCCCACCCATCGGACTTTTCCCATCCCCAACTTCCAGGGGCGCACGTCCGCCGAACCCCCGAAGTCGGCCGTCCGGGGACCATTCGGCATGGTGTCCGGTGCGGCCTTAAGCTGACCCGAACGATCTTGTTATGGCATACCGAGGGTGGGGGATCATCATGTCCAACAGCATCGATTCGCGCTACTGGGCCCACTACCCCGCCAAGCGGAACTTCGAATCCGGCGAGGCGCCCACCACCGTCGTGCGCCGCCGCGAGCTCCCCGATCGTGTCTACGACGAGTCGTTCCGAGTCTGGGGCGGCTGGGCTCCCACCTCGGCGCTCTACGACGCGACCGATCCCCGGCCGTCCTCGGTACCGCATCTGGTCGAGATCAGCGACGCCGAAGCCGATGAGGTGCTCGCCGCGCGATTCGGCATCGCGGCTGCCAGCCAGCAGACCGAATCTGCGATACAGGTCCCGAAACTCTCTGTGAGCGAGGCAGATTCGCTGCGCGCACACTGGGACCGCGCCGTACACACCGACGCCGAGACCGCCGCCTGCCTCGATGAGATCCTCGCACCGTTGACCCCGACGCGCGATGCCCGGCGCGCCACCGAATTCGCCTCGATGAAGAGTCTCGATTCGCTGCACCGCCAGCTCGCCGTCATGCGCTCCGAGGGAGTTTCGCTGCCGACGGCCCTGAGCACCATCAACGATATCGTCCGCTACACACTGGTTTTCGATACCGAGCAGTACACCTCCAGCACCGAGCTGATCTCCGCTCTCCTCGCGCGCCGCGGGTACACCGTGGTGCCCGGTTCGGAGGCGAATTCCTGGAGCCACTCGCGCTACAAGGATTACCGCGCCGTCTGGACGGCCCCCGATTCCGATATCCGGATCGAGATCCAGTTCCACACCCCGCCCAGCCTCGGCGCCCGCGAATCCAACCAGCATCTGCACGAGTTCGCGCGCCAATCCGAACTCTGGCCCACCACAACGGGATACGGTTCGGCCGAATTCGTCCGGTACAGCTCCTGGTGGTGCATTCCCACCTCCCCGGAGAACGGTCAGGCGGTCGCCACCCTGCTCGGCTACGGCTCGATCGAAGAGGCGCTGCGCGATCTGGTGGCCGCGCCCACCCGCCTGGCGTATCTCCTGGATCTTCCCGCCGACGACCTGCGCGGCCTGGTCCAATTGCGCCAGCTGATAGCGAATTTCGCCCGCTCCCCGCAACTCCCCCATGGATCGCGCACCCAGGACATCGCCACCGCGACCAACGCCCTGACCCGTGCGCTGATCCCGGAAATCGACGATCCCGACGGCACCGCCGAGATCTTCGGTGTGGTCACCAATGACCTCAGCGACGCCATTATCGAAGTCCACCGCACCGCGAGGCTTTTAACAGCCTCCGCCATCATCCACCGTGGCGACCTGGACGATCATCCCCCGCTACCGACCCCCGCCCCGCCCGCCACCGCCCAGGGGGCCGTCGCGGCGGCGGTACTTGGCCTGCCGGATACCAGAGCGCTGCGCCACAACCCGTCCCGAGCCGCCTACCGCCTCGCCTACCTGCTCGGTGTCCCGGCCCACGACCCCACCGCGCTGCTCGTCCTGAGCACGCTCCTCGAAACCTTCGTGGAGAAGGCCTACATCCCCCCACTGGGCCACACCGACGAGCTCGTCGAGGAAACCGATCGCGTAGCCGGTGCGGCCACCCCCATAGACCCCGACCTCTACCGCGAGGCAGCGGCCGGATTCGGCCTGCCCGACTTTCTGGAGGACAGCTCCGGAATCTACCGAATCTGCTCCCGTGCAGCCGTTTTCCTATTCAAGTCGGTGCTGATACGCAGTATCGACTGACCCGCCCCAACATCCCAGCGCACAACCCCCGTCATCCCGGCACACAACCCGCCCCCGTCCCGGCACACAACCACCCCTTCCCGGCGCGCAACCCACCCCATCCCGTGCGCATCCCGCCCGTCATCCCGGCGCGCTTTTGGCC
>NZ_BDCE01000032.1 GCF_001613345.1 Nocardia uniformis NBRC 13702
AAAAGCATGCCGGAATGACGACGAGCCTGCCGGACCGACGAGGAGCCTGCCGGAATGACACGGAGAGTGTGCCGGAATGACGAGGGGTGGGCTGCTGAGGTTCCGGCTACGCGGGGACTTCGCTGCGGTCGCCACTCCAGAGCGTGTGGTATTTGCCGTCGGCGTCGACGCGCTCGTAGGTGTGCGCGCCGAAGAAGTCACGCTGACCCTGGGTCAGGGCCGCGGGCAGGCGTTCGGCGCGCAGGGCGTCGTAGTACGACAGCGACGACGCGAACGCGGGCACCGGGATACCGAGCAGGGTGGCGGTGGACACGACGCGACGCCAGCTGTCGATGGCCGTTTCGATCGCCTCGCGGAAGTACGGGGCCAGAATCAGGCTCGGCAGCTCCGGATTCTCGGCGTAGGCGTCCTTGATGCGGTTGAGGAACCGCGCGCGAATGATGCAGCCGCCACGCCAGATGGTCGCCAGATCACCGGGATTGAGATCCCAATCGTATTCGGCGCTACCGGCCGCGATCTGATCGAAGCCCTGAGCGTAGGCGACCACCTTCGACGCGTAGAGCGCCTGACGGATGTCCTCGGTGAATTGCGCGACATCGGTGGGCTTATCGGCCAGGGTGCCCGACGCGAGGCCCACCGCGGCCTTGCGCTGGGCGCGCGACCCGGACAGGGCACGCGCGAACACCGCCTCGGCGATACCGGTCACCGGCACACCGAGATCGAGCGCGGACTTCACCGTCCAACGCCCGGTGCCCTTCTGTTCGGCGGCGTCGACAATGACATCGACGAGGGCCTTGCCGGTCTTGGCGTCGACCTGCTCGAGCACCTGCGCGGTGATCTCGACCAGGTAGCTCTCCAGATCGCCGGAATTCCACTGCGTGAACACGTCGGCGATCTGCTTGGCGTCGAAACCGAGCGCGTCGCGGAACAGGTGATAGGCCTCGCCGATGAGCTGCATATCGGCGTACTCGATACCGTTGTGCACCATCTTCACGAAGTGCCCGGACCCGTCGGGGCCGATATGGGTACAGCACGGGGTGCCGTCGACCTGCGCCGCGATCGATTCCAACAGCGGACCCAGCGACTCGTAGGACTCCTTCGGACCACCCGGCATGATGGCGGGACCGTTCAGCGCGCCCTCCTCACCACCGGAAATGCCCGCACCCACGAAGTTCAGTCCCCGCGCGGCCATCGCGGCCTCACGGCGGATGGTGTCGGTGTAGAGGGCGTTACCGCCGTCGATAATGATGTCGCCCGGCTCCATGACCGCGGCCAACTCCTCGATCACGGCATCGGTGGCGTCCCCGGCCTTGACCATGATCAGCACCCGACGGGGCTTCTCCAACGCGGCGACGAATTCCTCGACCGTTTCCGTCCGCACGAAATCGCCGTCACCGCCGTGCGCCTCGAGCAGTGCGTCGGTCTTACCGACGCTGCGGTTGTGCAACGCGACGGTGTACCCGTTCCTCGCGAAATTGCGGGCGATATTGCTGCCCATAACCGCCAGGCCGGTCACGCCGATCTGGGCGCGCGCTTGCGAGGTCGCCATGAAGAAGCCTCTCTGGTGTTCGACAGAAGTATTTGCGTTGCCGCACCGAACTGTGCGGCGGCATCCCGGAAAGCTTCCATGACGCCTGAACCTTTTCTACCCGCTCGGCTCCACCGACCGGAAACGGCTACCACCTATCGGAAGAGGTACCGCTGATCACTCGTCGCCGGACGCCGCGTGCCCGTCGCACCACTGCGCGGCCGGAATCTGCGCGCGAACGTCGTCGACGTGCTCGCCACAGCCGTCCCACGTCGTCTTCCCGCAGCTGGGGCAGTTGACCGGATAGCACATCAGAGTTCCTCCAGACGTCGTCGGTGATCGACGGCCCAGTGTACGGCGGTGCCACCTGGCCGTTTCCCGGCGCCGTCGGACCGACACGACTCTCCTCCTGGTCCACGGTCCAGGCCTGCCATTCGCGCCGCGCCCGAGTAACGCGCGATTACGGTGGGCCTTATCGAAAAAGGCCGGATGACAAGGGAACTGAACGTTATAATTCGCCTGGACGCCGACCAGTGGGGAGGTCAGGACACTGGACACCCTGTGGACCTTTGTCGTCGATCACCGCTATCAATTGATGACCGACAGCTACCTGCATGTGTCGGCGGTGGTCCAATCGATCCTGATCGCCACGCTCATCGCGGTGTGCGTCGGGATTCTGGTGCACCGCAGTCCGCTCGGCTCATCGGCCGCGACAGCCACCGCCAGCATTATTCTCACCATTCCGTCTTTCGCGCTGCTCGGCCTGCTGATTCCGGTACTGGGCCTGGGTGTGCCGCCGACCATTGTCGCGTTGGTGCTGTACGCACTGCTGCCGATTCTGCGCAACACCATTGTCGGGTTGTCGTCGGTGGATCCGGCGACCACCGATGCCGCGCGCGGAGTCGGTATGAACCGATTGCGCGTGCTGACCCGCATCGAACTGCCGCTGGCCTGGCCCGCGATTCTCGCCGGTATGCGGATCAGCACCCAGATGATCATGGGCATTCTCGCCATTGCCGCCTATGCCAAGGGCCCCGGACTGGGCAATCTCATCTTCGCCGGACTGTCCCGGGTGGGCAGCCCGAACGCGGTGCCGCGGGCGCTGACCGGCACGGTGCTGATCATCCTGCTGGCGCTGCTCCTAGATGCCATCCTCGTCCTCATTGGCCGACTCACCACACCCAGGGGTGTCCGTGACTGAACCCGAAACCCGCGAGGCGGCGGTCTCCGGCGTCGAGATCGTGCTCGACGCGGTGACCAAACGCTATCCGGGACACCAGGATCCGGCGGTGGACCGGGTCTCGATGACAATTCCGGCCGGCGAGATCGTGGTGTTGGTCGGACCGTCCGGCTGCGGTAAGACCACCACCATGCGGATGATCAACCGCCTGATCGAACCCAGTTCCGGCACCATCACCATCGACGGCCGCGATATCCTCGGCGAGAATCCGGACCGATTGCGCCGCACCATCGGCTATTCCATCCAGCAGGCCGGGCTGTTCCCGCATTTGACCGTCGCCAAGAACGTCGCCACCGTGCCCGGCCTGATCGGATGGGACCGTAAGCGAATCGCCGATCGCGTGGACGAAATGCTCGACCTGGTCGGCTTGGACCCCGGGGACTTCCGCGACCGCTATCCCCGCCAGCTCTCCGGCGGTCAACAGCAGCGCGTGGGCGTCGCCCGCGCCCTGGCCGCGGATCCGCCGGTATTGCTGATGGACGAACCGTTCGGCGCGGTGGACCCGATCACCCGCGGGCTGCTCCAGGACGAGCTACTGCGGTTGCAGGCCGATCTGCGCAAGACCATCGTCTTCGTCACCCACGATTTCAATGAGGCGGTGAAGCTCGGCGACCGAATCGCGGTGCTGGGCAATCAGTCCCGCATTCTGCAATATGACACTCCGGCGGCCGTCCTCGCCGAACCGGCGGATGACACGGTGGCCGGATTCGTGGGCGGGGACGCGGGTCTCAAACAGCTCACCCTCACCCGGGTCCGCGATGTACCGCGCGGTGAGTGCCCGGTCGCGTCGGAATCCGTACCCGTGGAACAGTTCCGGCGGACCATGACCGAATCCGATCGTGGCTGGGGACTGATTCTCGACGGGCAGCGCCGCCCCCTGCGCTGGGTCACGGTCGCGCAGCTCGCGAACGCGGCCTCGCTGCGCACGGTCGGGACGCCGGTGGGCGGCATCGTGGCCATGGAGTCGACATTGCAGGAAGCGCTGGAGAAGTTGCTGGTCGACAGCAATGCCAATGCCGTCGTTACCGGCCGTCGCGGTGAGTACGTGGGTCTGATCACCATCGACACCCTGGTCGCGCATCTCGCCGAGATGCGAAGTGCCCACGTGCGCACCGGTGTCGACGAGGACGCCGGACTATGACCACACCCACCCGGCATCCCGAGCGGCAGGCCGAACGCATCCGGCTGTTCGCCCAACCGGTGCTGGCCATCGCACTCAGCGTCGGCGTGCTGGTGTGGGCTTTCGCGCGCGACCTCACCGCCACCCAGCAGGCCAGTCTGAGCGCGGCCAATATCGCCACCGCCACCCGCCAGCATGTGCTGATCACGGTGACCGTGGTGGCGATTGTCATCGCCATCGCGGTCCCCCTCGGCACCATGCTCACCCGGCCCGGATTCCGGCGTCTCACACCACTTTTCATCGGTATCGCGAATATCGGTGCGGCCGCGCCCGCCATCGGTCTGATCGTGCTGTTCTATCTGATCACCCGCACCACCGGGTTCTGGATCGGGGTGGCCCCGATCGTGCTGTTATCGCTGTTGCCGGTACTGCGCAATACCATCCTCGGCTTCCAGCAGGTCGACCCGTCCGTTATCGACGCCGGGCGCGGTCAGGGCATGTCGGCTCTGACTCTGTTGCGCCGCATCGAGTTTCCGCTCGCCATCCCCTACATCCTCGCCGGTCTGCGCATATCGCTGGTGCTGGCCGTGGGCACGGCGACGCTGTCGTTCCTGGTGAGTGCCGGCGGGTTGGGAATCCTCATCGATACCGGCTACAAACTGCGCGATAACGTCACCCTCTGGGTGGGGGCGCTGCTCACCGTGGCGCTGGCACTGCTCATCGATTGGCTGGGTGCGCTGGCCGAACGGTATCTCGGACCGAGGGGGCTGCGGTGACCGGAGCGGTGACTCGAATTCGGCGCAGCTGTGCGGCTTTCGCTGCCACCGTCGGACTGCTCCTGGTGGCGGCCTGCGGGTTGGAGGCCGGTAGCGCGGTACCGCTGCGGGTGGAGCCCGGCAGTATCCGCCCGGTGCCGGAACTCGATGGCGTCCAGATCACGGTCGGGTCCAAGGATTTCACCGAGCAGGTGGTGCTCGGCTACCTCATCGAGTTCGCGCTCAGCGCCGCGGGCGCGCAGGTGCGCGATCTGACGAATATCGTCGGGTCCAATAGCCTCCGCGACGCGCAGATACATGGCCAGGTCGATATCGCCTACGACTACACCGGCACCGGCTGGATCAACTACCTGGGCAATGAATCCCCGATCCCCGGTACGGTCGAACAGTTCGAGGCGGTCCGCGACGCCGACCGCGACGCCCACGGAATGGTCTGGGCGGCAATGGCTCCCATGAACAACACCTATGCCATAGCGACCAGCGCGGCCACCGCCGGTGAGACCGGTGTGCGAACCCTGTCCGACTACGCCGCCCTGGTCAATTCCGATCCCGACGCCGCCGTTACCTGCGTCGGTACCGAATTCAGTGTCCGCCAAGACGGTTTCCCCGGGCTGATCGCCAAATACGGCATCGACCCCGACAAGGCCCGCAAGCGCATCGTCCAGGACGCTCTCGTCTACCAGTCCACCGCCGACGCCACCCAGTGCCGCTTCGGCTCCGTCGCCGCCACCGACGGCCGCATTCCAGCCCTGAATCTCCAGCTGCTCGAGGACGATCTCACCTTCTTCCCGAAATACAATGCGGCCCTGGTGATGCGCGAGGATTTCGCGAAGGCCAACCCACGGATCATCGAGATCATGACCCCGATCTCCGACCTTTTGACCAACGAATCCATTACCGAACTCAACCGCCAGGTCGACGTCGAGGGCCGCGAACCCGCCGAGGTCGCCCGCGACTGGCTCATCGCAGAGGGTTTCGTCACCAAGGGCTGACCAGCCGACCGGGAGATCGCCGAGTAGTCAGAGGTGGCGGGAAGGCACTTCACGGCCCGTATCGCATCAGCCAGTTGCGCGGCCCACCGTGCGGCAGGTCGATCGTGGCGATCACCTCGAAGCCGAATCGCTGGTAGTACGGGATGTTCTCGGGTTTCCCCGTCTCCAAATGGGCGGGCAGTCCGTCGGCCCGGCAACGGGACAGGCCGGAGTTCATCAGCGCTTCACCGTATCCGCGGCCGCGCACTTCCCCCGCGGTCGCGATCGCGAGCAGATGCCAGTGTGGTTCCGGCACATGGGAACTCCAGACCAGGTGCGCGGCGTCCACCGCCTGTCGAGTTCGCGAGCCGTACGCCCGCCACATTCCGATGCGATCACCGAGCGTCGCCTTGACCCGCATTCGAGGGGAAGCGATCCACAGCGCGCTGCCGACAATCTCGCCCGCGTCGTCGACGGCCAGATCGACACCGTCACTCGTCCCGCAGGATTCCCGAAAGGATCTCTCGAAGGAGATACGCAGCTGCTTCGACCGCGATTCCGGTCGGGGATGCATCCACCGGGCCTGCGGATCATCCTCGAAAGCCCGCGCCAGCATGCGCGATACCGCCCGCATATCGGCAGGGTCCCCATAGCGAACCGTCCGGCTCGCTGGGTCCCCGCCACCGTCAGCCATGAATCCCACTCCGCCCCAACCACACCCATCTCGACACCGCGATCCCACGAATATAGCCGCTGACTACATCCGATCGATCAGGGTGCGCCACCGGCCTCAGCGCCAGCAGAACGAAGGTGACGGCGAGAACCGGCCACGATCCGCGACCGAGGCAGTAATTATCCAGCTACCCGCTCGTCGGGGTTGCGGATAGCCGGGAGTCGTAGCCGACGAGGCCGGGCCCAAGGATCTGATCCGAGTTGTACCGACGGGTAGCATGCGCGCATGCTCAATCCCGCCGTGTCACCCGACGAGGAACCGCTGGATTCGCGGCGACTACAGCAATTCCTCTGCGTAGCAGAGCATTCCAGTTTCAGCCGAGCAGCCGACCAGCTCCATCTGAGCCAGCAGGCCTTGAGCAGTTCGGTCGCCAAGCTGGAAGCGCAGTTGGGGGTGCCGCTGTTCGACCGCACCGGTCGGCAGGTGCGGCTCACCGCGGCCGGGCAGGCGCTGTTCGATGGTGCGTCGGTGCTGCTGGCGGCCGGTCAGGTGCTGGCCCGGCAGGTCCGCGACGCCGCGGCCACGGAACGGCGGCCGTTTGTGGTCGCCCATACCCCGGCGGTAACGGCCGAGGAGGTACACGGCCTGCTCGGGCCGGTCCGCAGCCAGATGCCGGAGGTGTCGGTCACCGCCGTCCAGATGTTTCCGGGAGATCTCGAATCGGGCGTTCTCGACGGCACCGTCGACCTCGCGCTACGACGCGGAACGACGGCGCCCGCCACGCTGGCCGCCGCGGTCATCGCCTACCACCCCCTGCGCATCGCCGTCGCACGCGGCCATCACCTCGCCGCGCACCACACCATCGCCATCCGCGACCTGCGCGATGAGCGGATTGTCGTGTGGGCTCCGCCGGGTGCGTCGTTCTACACCGATTTCATTCTGAGCAACTGCCGCCGTGCGGGTTTCGAGCCCAGCCTGGTCGTGCCCCGGATTCAGGGTACGACGCCGACCAGCGCCGTCCTCGACCATCCCGATGCGGTCGCCTTCGTCACCGCGCCGTCCGGGGCCGCGCTGGGCGGTGCGGTGCACGTCATCGATATCACCGATCCGCCGCTGGCCCCGGTGCAGGCCATCTGGCTGCCGCACACTCGATCGGCCGTTCGCGACCTGCTCATCACGGGCGACAGCCACGCACGGTCGCACCGCCGCGTACCTGAATAGCGCGGGTCGATCAGCGCACCCTGGGCAAACAAACAGGATTTGTAGAAACACCAATAAATACTGTTTCACATTTGTGGAAGGCGGTCCTAACGTCGAATTCGGAAGATCTCCGATCTGAAGAGTTAGGGACTCGCATCATGAGCAACTTACTGGCAGGCAAGTCGGCGGTCGTGGCCGCGGGAGCCAAGAACCTGGGCGGCCTCATCAGCACCGGCCTCGCCGAGCGCGGCGCGAATGTGCTGGTGCACTTCAATAGCGCCAGCACCGAGGCCGACGCCGACAAAATCGTGGCTGCCGCCGAGAACGCTGGTGTCGAAGCGGTGAAGTTCCAGGCCGACCTGACCGTACCGGCGAATGTGCGGCAGCTGTTCGATACCGCCATCGAGGCCTTCGGGTCGGTGGATATCGCGGTCAACACGGTGGGTCAGGTGCTGCGCAAGCCGATTATCGAAACCACTGAGGCCGAGTACGACTCGATGTTCGACATCAACGCCAAGGCCGCCTTCTTCTTCCTCCAGGAAGCGGGTAGGCGGCTCAACGACGGCGGCAAGATCGTCACCGTTGTCACCTCGCTGCTCGCGGCGTTCACCGACGGTTACTCCACCTATGCGGGCGCCAAAGCACCGGTGGAGCACTTCACCCGCGCCGCGGCGAAAGAGTTCGCAACCCGCGGTATCTCGGTCAACAATGTCGCTCCCGGGCCGATGGACACCCCGTTCTTCTACCCGCAGGAAACCCCGGAGCGAGTCGAGTTCCACAAGTCCCAGGCGATGGGCGGCCGCTTGACCCGCATCGAGGACATTGCCCCGCTGGTGGAGTTCCTCATTACCGACGGCGGCTGGATCACCGGCCAAACCATTTTCGCGAACGGCGGCTACACCACCCGCTGATCCGGCGCGCCGGTGGTCGCCGCCGCATCGGCCGGATACTGCCGGTACCGCGCCTGTCCGCGATTCAGCGTGTCATTGACGCTGAATCGCGGACAGTGAGGTTGGTACTTCCTGGTCAGGCTCCGGTGGCCGGTCCACCGGTCAGGTACGCGGGCAGCCGCTGATGGCCATTGGAGATGAAGCTGGGCACGGCGCCCAGCTCCGAGGGATCGGCGGCCAGTCGCATATTCGGAAAGCGCTCGAAGAGTGCGGGCAATGCCACGTGGGCTTCGAGTCGAGCCAGTGGAGCGCCGAGGCACAGGTGCGCGCCGTATCCGAATGACAGGTGATCCTTGGACTTTCGGGTCACGTCGAAATCGTCCGCGGTGGAGCCGTGGATCTTCGGGTCGCGATTGGCGGCGGCGTAGCAGGCGAGGATGGGATCGCCCTTGGCGATGTGGACTCCGGCTATCTCGATATCGTCGACGGCGTAGCGCAGGGGCAGATGCGCGACGGGTGCCTCGTAGCGCAGGGTCTCCTCGACCACATCGGTCCAGGTCGCTCGATTCTCGGTGAGGGCCGCTCGCTGCTCCGGCCGGGTCAGTAGCAGGTAGATGGCCTGGTCGAGCAGGTTGACCGTGGTCTCGTGGCCAGCACTGATCACCAGCAGCAGGGTATCCACCAGTTCCTGCTCGGTGAGTTGGGAGCCGTCGTCGGCATCCCGGTGCGATACCAGCAGGCTGGTCATATCGTCGCCCGGGTTATCGCGCCGGTAGGCGACGAGTTCTCCCAGGATTCGGTACATCTCCATGTAATTCGCCTGCGACTGCTCGGGTGTCAGCGAGGTGTCGAAGATGCCGTCGACACAGCCGCGCAGGCCCGGATTCAGGCTCTCCGGTACGCCCATCAGTTCCGAGATCACCCGGATCGGCAGCGAGTACGCGAATTCCTCACGCAGATCGACGGATTCGCCCGCCGGTGTCTGTGCCAGCGTCGTCAGCAAGTCCTCGGTAATGCGCTCGATCTGCTCACGCATCGCATCCGTGCGGCGTTTCGTGAACGCGGGTGCGACCAGTTTGCGCAGCCGCTTGTGATCGGTGCCGTACGCGGTGAACATATTGGCCACCGCCACCCACGTGAAAAGTGGCCAATCCTGCGGGATCTCACCATTGATGAACTTCGGCCAGTGCTGCCGGGCATCCTTCGACACCCGGGAGTCGATCAGCAGCTCCTTGAGGATGGTGGCGTCGGTCACCGACCAGGCGCGCACGCCGCCGAGCAGCTCGACCGGTGTGATGGGTCCACGTTCGCGGATGCGCGCGGCCTCGCCTTGAATGTCTGCCCCCGTGGGGTCCAGGACAAGCGGGTTGGGAAGTGTCTCCGTCATGGGAGCTCCTATCTGACTGAACACCGAAAATCACATACGTAGTGGTGGGGTCGGCGGGAACGTCACCGGCAGTGACGACAGCGCACGGTGGAAAGGACCGGGCCGCCAAGACAATTCCTCCGCGGCTACCGCCAACCGAACCTCCGGCAGCGCATCCAGGAGTTGATCGATCACGTCCTGGGCGATCTGGTAGCCCAGCTCGCGCGCGGGGCAGGTGTGTGGGCCGATACTCCAGGACAGGTGGGAGCGGTTGCCGCTGACATCCGACGAGCGGACCGCCGGATCGTTGTTGCAGGCCGCCATGCTGATCAGCACCGGTTGATGGGCGGGCAGCCAGACATCATCGATGAGCATCGGCTGGCGCGGGTAGGTGATGCAGTAGTTGGCCAGCGGCGGGTTGGCGAAAAGCACCTCGTCCACGGCGTCGCGGGTAGAGAGGCTGCCGTCGAGTACATCGGCGGCGAACCGGGTGTCGGTCAGCATGAGCAGCAACGCATTCGACACCAGGTGCACCTGCGGCTCGATACCCGCGCCATAGAGGGTGACCAGCTGGTGGATCATCTCCTCGTCGCTCAGATCGCTGGAGTGCGCGATCAGTCGCGAGGTGATGTCGTCACCGGGTTCGGCACGTTTGCGGCGGGTGTGTTCTTTCAGCCCCGCCTCCAACATCCGGCTGCCCGCTTCGGCATTGACCGTATCGAACATGGCGGCCATCCCGGCCGCGACCTGCTCACCGATATCGGGGTCACACCCCAGCATGGCGTTGAGCGTCTGGAACACCACCGGGTACACGTATTGCTGGAGCAGATCGGCCTTTCCGTCACCGCAGAAGGAGTTGACCAACGGGATGGTGATCTGCTCCACCACGGTGTGCATGGCGTGCCGATCAACCGCACCGATGGCGAACAGGTTCGCCGACCGGTAACGCAGATGCTCGAAATCCGCGCTGCGCAACGCATTCGGCCGCCACTCCATCATCGGCAGCACCGGACTGTCGGCGGGCACATCCCGCTGCCAAATACGGGGATCGGCAGGGAAGTGACTGGGGTCGTTCAGAATCCGCAGCGCGGTCCGATACCCGACCACCAATGTCGCCGGCACACCCGGCGCGAGCTCCACCGGCGCAAGCGACCCGAAACGTTCCCGCATATCGGCGTACATATGGTGCGGGTCATCGGCGAACTGCTGCGTATATATAGCAATGCGCGGCCCGCCGCCATCGATCGGCGCGCCGTGCACGACGGGACAACCCCCGCCCGGCGACTGCGCTGTTCCAGGCGCCTGCGGTGCGCTCACAAATAATCTCCAACTGGTAGACGAAGACAACGTCGAGACACGGTCAGCAGCAGCGGGTTTCGCAACTCCCGGTCGCCCAATCCCCCCTCCGGACCCCGCCGCACTATCTCACCAGCTGAAATATGCTGCTTCAGAGCATATTTCAGGCAACAGCCCAGATGCTACCGATCCGAGCCCGCTATCGCACGCTAACCGCGGATCACGCGGGCGGCGCTACCGAGCCGCACGATCTCCCTCCGATACGTACCTGCCCGAGTGCCCGCCCCCACAGAAGTGACCGGCATCACCACGGTTCACCTGTCGCACTCGCGCCCGAATCCGGCTCTCACCTTGTGTCGGACATTCGCAACACCAGAGGAGAACAACAGATGACAGCCATGGAGCTGGCCCGATTCACCGTCGACCCGGACGATGCCGAGGCAATGCTGGCCGCGGCGAGGTTCAGGCGCACCGGGGGGTCTGCGCCGCCACCCGAGGCGGAAGCTATTCTTAACTCACACGGCCGGTCGACATGGTGACCGGCCACGTCGATGGCCCTGGTGCGCCGAGAAGCATCGCTGCAATGAAATTTGTTGTTTGCCAACGTTTCCCCGGGAAGGCTCTTCCCGTCCGCTCATGACGGCCGCGCGGGTGCGCACCCGGCCCGAACTTCGTACGCAACGCCGTCAGCGCTCGCATGGTTGCTGGAATCATTTGATCGCGGCACCGCTGTGGCCCAAGCACGGCGTCAATCTCGGCACACTGCTGCGGACCTGTGATGCGGTCGGGGCGTGCTTGGCGGTGCCGCGGCGACCATGGGTGCCGGAAGCACTCGATCGGGGAAATACGTTGCGGCACCGGCAGTGTGTGCACTGGGTCGACGGGCGGGTCGATCGCTGGTTGACCCGCCAGCGCGAGGGTGGGTCCGCGGTCGTCGGGGTGGAGCTCACCGATGAGTCGATCCGGCTCGCCGATCTGCCCGTTGCCCGCAAGCGAACCGTGATGGTGCTCGGGCACGAATCCACCGGCATTCCACCGGAGGGGCTGGAACTGCTCGATATGGCAGTCGAGATTCCCATGGTCGGGACCGGGCACAGTCTCAATGTCGCGGTCGCCGGGTCCCTGGTGCTCTACAAGCTCGCCGGATTGTGCTGATCGACGATTCGGCCGATTGCGCGAACGGCACTGCCGACCGAGATCAGGTCGGTCGGCGGAACGCGGTGAACAGCCGCAGACAGCGGTCCGTCATGTCCTGCGACGTCTGGTCCGGATGCTCGCCCCACCAGGAGATGGTGGTGGAGACAATGCTGTACCACACCGCCAGCAGTAGCGAATGATCGTCGGCCGCGGCTATTCCGGCGTCGGCGAGCACCGCCGCGACACCCTCGGCCCCCATCGCGTTGAGGGCGTCCTGGTAGTCCCGGGCGACGGTGAACGCCGTGCCCGGCCGGGGCAGGGTGGCGTCATAGATGATCTTCCAGTTCTGGGTGTGCCCATCGAGCGCGCCGAAGATGCCGGTCAGGGTCGCCAGCGCCCTGTCGTGTGCGCCGTGCGCGGCCTGCGCCGCGGCCACCGCGTCGACCAGTCGTCGGCCCGCACGGTGCACACACGCCGCGTGCAGACCATCGCGGGAACCGAAGTATGCGTAGATGAGCGGTTTGGAAACGCCTACGGCCGCGGCGATCTCAACGATGGACGCGTTCGCGTAGCCGCGGTCACCGAAGGTCGCGGTGGCGATGTCGAGGATCTGCTCCTCACGCCGCTCACGCGGAACCCCCTTGGTGCCCGGTCGGCTCATCGGGCCCGGACCGGATCGATCAGGACACCGGGGTTGAGGATGCCCGCCGGATCGAGCGCGGCTTTCGCGGCGACCAGCGCGGCCGCGAACGGCGCGGGCCGCTGCCGGTCGTACCAGAGGCGATGGTCCCGGCCGACGGCATGGTGGTGCGTGATGGTGCCGCCGGAGCTCACGAGCGCGTCCGATACCGCCGCTTTGATCTCGTCCCACTGGTCGACGGTGCTCCCCCACCGGCCGGCGGCATAGATACCGAAATACGGTGCGGGACCGTCCGGATACACGTGGGTGAAGCGGCAGGTCACCACGCCGGTGGCTCCGACGGATTCGAACGCCGCGCTCGCCGCGTCCGTCACGGCAGTCCGCAGCGCGTCGAAACGGTCCCAGGTGCAGGCGGTTTCGAAGGTCTCCACAATCATCGACTGCGCGGCCAGCGCATCGCGCTGATACGGCATGCGCAGGAACGAGGAGCGCCAGGTGTCGGCCGCCGCCGGTCGCACGGCCGAATCGGTGCCGCTGATCGCTTCGGGCACCTGCCCGCCGTGCTCGCGGCAGATCTCCACGGCCCGTGCCATCGACGCGTCCACCGGATGATCGGCCGATTCGAAGCCCAATACGAGTACCCCACCGACGGAACTGGTTCCGGCATTGATGAACGCCTCCACCGGATCCAGCAGGCGGCAGTTGGCCGGGAAAAGCCCCGATTGCGCGATGGCCCGGGTGGCGGCGACGGCCCGACCGTAGTCGTCGAACAGCACCGAAGCCCCCGCCCGCCAGCGCGGCCGTTCCCGCAAACGCATCCAGGCTTCGGTAATCACACCGAGAGTCCCCTCCGAGCCGAGGAACATGCGATCCGGGGAAGGTCCCGCGCCCGATCCCGGCAGCCGCCGCGACTGGCTGACCCCGCTCGGCGTCACCACGCGCAGGGATTCGACCATATCGTCGATATGGGTGTAGACGGTCGCGTAGTGGCCTCCGGCTCGCGTCGCCAACCATCCGCCGAGTGAGGAGAATTCGAAGGACTGCGGAAAATGTCGCAATGTCAGCTCGTGCGGACGTAGCGCGGATTCCAGTGCGGGACCGAGGATTCCGGCCTGGATATGGGCGGCGCGACTGGTGTGATCGATCTCCAGCACCTGATCCATTCGCCCCATGTCCAGTGCGATGGTTCCGGAATAGTGGGCACCGCATCGGGGTTCGACTCCGCCGACCACCGAGGTGCCGCCGCCGAACGGTACGGCCGCGACATCAGCCTCGGCGCACCAGTCCAATACGTCGGCCACATCCTGTTCGGTGCGCGGGCGCACGACCTGATCGGGCACGTGGTCGACGCGGCCGAGCAAGGCGCGCACGACATCCCGGAACGCCTGCCCGTGCCCGTGCACGATGCGATCGGCGCGATCCTCCGAGGCGAGGTGCCGCAGCGACGCGGGCAACCGAACCCGCACCGGGGGCACATCCAGGGCGGCGATATCGGGTGCCGCATGCACCGTCAGATCCGCGCCGGGCAACATCGCCCCCACCCGCTTTGTCAGCGCGGCCCGTTCCGGACCGGTGACCGCGTCCTCCTGATTGCCCCAACCCCACCACGACCTCGTCGCCATACGCTGCACTTTCTCGACCGCCGACTGAATTGACTCAATAGTAAATTACCGGCTGGTCAATTGATAGGCCATAGCCCCCATACGGACGGCCCCCTACCCGCGGATCGGCAACCGCGGGCCACCCTCTCTCCCGGCTCGCGCCCGCCCGCTGCGATGACTAACGTCGTCAGTTGGCCTGATTTGGGGGCGGTTGAGAGGAGATCCACATGGGTTCAACGCTTTTCGCGGTAATGCTGCCAATCGCCCTGGCGTTGATCATGTTCGGCCTCGGATTGACATTGACCGTCGATGATTTCGTACGGGTCCTGCGCTATCCCAAAGCGGCGGTGGTCGCCCTGGTATGCCAGATGCTGCTGCTCCCGGCAGTCTGCCTGGGACTGATCTACCTGTTCGGACTCAACGGTGCGCTTGCCGCCGGAATGATGCTGCTCGCGGCGTCCCCCGGCGGACCATCGGCAAACCTGTTCAGCCACATCGCCGGTGGCAATGTCGCCCTCAATATCACTCTCACAGCGGTGAACTCGGTGCTTGCGGTGTTCACCATGCCCGTGGTTGTGGCACTCTCGTTCGCGCTGTTCCTGGACGACTCCGAATCAATCGGCCTACGCCCCGATAAGTTCGCCCAGGTTTTCGCCATCGTCCTGATCCCGGTCGCGGTGGGCATGTACATCCACCATCGCTTTACCGCTTGGTCCGAACGCATGCGCGGCAACGTGAAAATCCTGTCGATCGCGGTCCTGATCCTGGTGGTCACCGCCGCCGTAGCCAAGAATTTCGACATCCTCACCGAGAACATCGGCAAACTGGCCTCGATCTGCCTCCTGTTCGCCGTAATAAGCCTCACCGTAGGCTATTTCGCTCCACGGCTCTTCAACGTAGACACCGACCAAGCCATCGCCTCGGCCATGGAAATCGGCATCCACAACGGCGCGATCGCCATCGCCGTAGCCGCCTCGGTCCTGCACAACGACGCCATGGCAGTCCCCGGCGCCGTCTACGGCGTCCTGATGAACCTCCCCGCCGCCGCGGCCGCCTACCTCTTCGCCCGCCGCAACCAGACTGCCCCGCAACAGAGCATGACGGGCACCGCCTGACGCGCCCCGGCTTCGCCGACACACGAAAACCCGGGCATAGCCCGGGTTTTCGGTGAGCGGACCTGGGTGGACCCCTGGGTCAGCGGGTGACGATGGTCGCCGAGCCGTGGCCGAAGAGGCCTTGGTTCACCGCGATGCCCGCGCGGGCGTTCTCCACTTGGCGGCCGTCGGCTCGACCGCGCAGCTGCCAGGTGAGTTCGCAGATCTGGGCGATCGCCTGGGCGGGGATCGCTTCGCCGAAGCAGGCCAGGCCACCGCTCGGGTTCACCGGAATACGACCGCCCAATGTTGTCGCACCGCTGCGCAGTAGCTGCTCCGCACCGCCCGTTTCGCAGAGGCCGATGTCCTCGTACCAATCCAATTCGAGAGCGGTGGAGAGGTCATAGACCTCCGCGAACGACAGATCCTCGGGTCCGAGTCCGGCCTCTTCGTACGCGGCGTGCGCGATGGCGGAACGGAAGGTTTGTGGCGGGGCCTCGACGGCCACGGCGGAGTCCGTCGCGAAATCCGGGAGGTCGAGCACGGTTTTCGGAAAAGTCGGCGTGACCGTCGACAGTGCCTTGATGCGGACCGGGTCGGCGATGCCGTGGCGACGGGCATAGTCCATCGATGTCAACACCAGTGCGGCACCGCCGTCGCTGGTCGCGCAGATGTCGAGCAACCGCAACGGGTCCGAGACGATCGCCGAGGCGGCGATCTCGTCGACCGAAACTTCCTTGCGGTAGCGAGCATTCGGGTTGTTGAGGCCGTGCCGGGCGTTCTTCACCTTGACCGCGGCGAAATCGTCGAGGGTGGCGCCGTGCAAGGCCATTCGGCGGCGCGCGTAGAGCGCGAAATAGATGGGGTTGGTTGCGCCGAGCAGATGGAAGCGCAACCAGTCCGGGTCGTCGCGGCGCTCACCACCGACCGGTTGGAAGAAGCCCTTCGGGGTGGTATCGGCGCCCACCACCAGAGCCACATCACACAATCCGGCCAAGATCTGGGCGCGGGCATTGGCGATGGCCTGTGCACCGGAGGCGCAGGCGGCGTAGCTGCTCGAGATCCGCGCACCCGACCAACCCAGCGCCTGGGCGAATGTCGCGCCCGAGACGAATCCGGGATAACCGTTGCGGATGGTGTCCGCACCCGCGATGTAACCGACGTCGAGGTGGTTCACACCGGCATCGGCCAGCGCCGCACGCGCGGCCACCAGGCCGTATTCGACGAAATTGCGCCCCCACTTACCCCACGGGTGCATACCCGCGCCGAGGACGGCGATATCGCGATCATTCGTATCAGTCATTGACCGGCCTCCACATCCACACCGTGTGCTCCGCCTCGTCGTCCTCGTACAGCGTGCCGACGGTCAATTCGACCGGCATGCCGACGGCCAGGTCGTCGGTGGTGAGGCCGCGTACGACCTGCCCGAGAATCACCATCTTCTCGACCTCGAGCTCTACCGCCGCAACGACATACGGCACGAATGGATCGGGCGAGACATACGGCGCGGGGGGTTTGTAGCGAGCGTCCGCGTACGACCAGATCCGGCCACGCGTGGAAAACAGGTAATCGACCAGCTCGGAGCCGTCGTGCGGCCCCGAGCACTGCGGGTTGCGACAGGCCAGCATGTTCCGTGGGAAGTACGGTGTGCCGCAATCATTGCAGCGGGTCCCCTGGAGACGCACCGCGCCATCGTCCACGGTGAACCAGTCCGCCACGGCAGGGCGTTGTTCTTTCTGCACAGGGCCGACGGTATAGGAACACGTTCTACTTTGGGGCGGAATTCGACTCCGGCGATGCGCGCGTGGAGGTACGGTGAGTGCTGATTGAGGATGCGTCGACCTCCTCGAGTCGATCTGGAGTACCACAACGCGATGGGCACCAAAGCCATTGATCCGCAGACGATCCGCAATGTCACGATTATCGGGGATCCCGACGAGACGGCGCGGATCGCCCACCGTCTGCTCCGCCGCGGCGGCACGACCGGGTCCGGCCGCCAGTCCCATGTTCACTGGACAGCGGGCCGTGTCGAACACACGATTCGCGTCACCGAACTGTCGAGCCACGCACCGATCCCGGACCTGGTGCGATCGATCCGAGTAGCCGATGGCGTGATCGCGCTCGCGAACGCCGCGGTGCGCAGCGACCCGCGACTCGAGACGCTCTTGCGCATTGCCGACGACCACCAGGTCGCCCGCATATGTCTGATCCACGGACTCGATCAACCGGCCGCCGACCACGACCGCTGCGTCCGAACGATCACCGACACCCGCGGAGCGGTGCCATTGCGGCTCCATCTCCCGCTCGGCACCGGCACCCAGTTCCAGGGTGTCATCGACCTGGTCTCGATGTGGGCGCTCGAACCGATGGGTGTCGAGTTCTACGGCAGTTATTGGAAGGTCGCCGAAGACTGCTATCGAACTCTCGCCCAGGCGGTCATGGAGCAGGAGGCCATGGACAGCTCCCGCAGCCCGCGACAGATCCCTCCGGATGAGTTGCATCACCGTATCCGCAGCCTCACCCGCATCGGCGACATTGTCCCCGTGCTGTGTAGCGCGGCCCCCAGAAGCGATGACATCGCCCCACTCCTGGACGCGATCGTCCGCTATCTCCCGTCGCCCATGGACGTCTGCCAACCGGAACACGCCCTCGACTACTGATGAACGTGATCGGCGCACAGCAGAAATGAGGAAGCATGTCCGCTCCCGACCCCGCCTCGGCGATCATCGACTTCCGGACCGACCCGATCGGGGCGGCCCGGCAGGGCACCAACCCGACAGTGCTGTGCCGAATGCGAAGCGGCTGGGCGGTCATCGGTAACACCCAACACCTGCCGGGATACTGCGTGCTGCTGTACGACGGCACCGCAGACCAGCTCACCGACCTGCCACGCCCCGACCGGGTCACCTTCATGCACGACATGGTCCTGCTCGGCGAGGCCGTCGAACGCGCCTGCCGCGCAGCGGATCCCGCCTTCTCCCGCATCAACTACGAGGTCCTCGGGAACCTGTGGCCGCACCTACACGGACACATCCACGCCCGCTACCAGTGGGAGCCCGACAATCTACGCATCGGTCCCGTCGATCTGTACGGCCGCGACCGCGAGGCTCCCGAGCATCTACTCAGCGCCAGACATGACAGCTTGCGCGACGCCATTGCCTCAGCATTGCGGGAGATCCTCGCCGAGGAATAAGGCGCACGACGTCCCTGACAGCCCCGCCCGCGTTCGAACCTCGCCGAATCGCGCCCTAGCCGATATAGAAGGAACGCTCTAATATGGTGGCATGAGCAATCGTGACGTAGTCGAGAAGTTCTATCGAGCAACCCAATCCGGTGACGGCACAGCCCTCCTCATGACGCTGCATCCAGATTTCGAAGGACACGTGGCACCCGGCCTCCCCGCCGTCACCGGCACGGTGTTCCACGGCCCCCAAGCCGCCCTGGCAGGCATCTGGATGCCGGTAGCGCAGGCATTCGATATCGCGCCACACGCCGAGGAATGGTTCGAGTCACCCGGCGACGTCGTCATCGTGACAGGCCGATACCGAGGCACCGAACGTTCGACGAACCGCCCCGTGGAGGCCGAATTCGCTCATATCTGGCGGATCACAGAGGGCAAACTCGCACACCTGCACCAGTTCACGGACACGTGGTGCTGGCGGACCGAACAGGCGAGCGGACTGAGCGGTTCTGCCTCAACGGCCACTCGCTGACGGCGTCCAGCGATCTCTTACCGGGTACCAACAGTTCGAACTGCACGGGCTCAACCATCCGAGTTTTCGTCCTCGATACGGTGGCGCTGCGCAGAGTCGCAAGGTTGGTGTCCGGGCTGAGCACTCCCGACCGGCCGGAACACCATTTCCGGTATGACCCGGCCAAGCCGGACGCCTATGTCGTCACCACGTTGGCCTGGCTCGGCGATCCGTCGGCCGAGCCCTACGCGCGGCACGTCCTCGCGGACCTCGCCGGAGCTGCATCCGCCTGTCCCCGCCGAATCGCCTCGGCGAACCTGGATTTGGGCTTGGCCTTGGTCGCCGCCGACAAGCCGGACGAAACGGCGGATGTGGCGCTCGCAGCGGTCACGTCGAGGCGCCTGGTCCCGTCGAATTACTGGCGCGTGGCCGAGGTCGCGCCTCGCCACTTTGTCCGTCCCTTGTGGGGCGCTGGCCTGAGACCCGATACCCCCTTCGTATCAGGTCTCAGACCAGCTCGGGAAGAATTCGGGACGCTTCATTGGGCTCCGAATCCACCTGGTCACTGGGCCCGGAGGTCAGCTCGCTTTTGACGATCATTTTTGATCGCGGAGGGTAGTAAATCACATCGCAGGGGACGAGGGGAAGGCCCGTTCTGCTCGGAAGACGCTGTGGCAGAGTCTGTGTCGGCTCGACCGGCAAGGGCCGCGACGCGGTTCTCACGGACCGAACTCACAGTCACAAATGATCGCTGTGGTGGCAGACTTCCCGGATATGACCGATGATTCGCCGAAATTCCCTGCCGTCGTCTGTGGTGCCCGCACACGCACCCAACCCGAAGTCCTGCTGCGCGCGGGGCGGCTCGGGTCGGCGATCCTGGCCACCGGAATCGACCGTGGCGACAAATGCGTGATCATGGCGCGCAACGACATCGAGTTCCTCGAAGTCTCGGTCGGAATCGCCGCCACCGGGGGCAACCCACTGCCGATCAACACCCGTTGGACCGCAGTCGAAGCCGCGTACGTCCTCACCGACGCGAAAGTGCGTCTGATCTTCGCGCACACCGAATTCGTGCCCGTCATCGAGACCGCGCGTGAACTCGCGGGCAGCCAGGCTCGCATTGTCGAAATCCCCATGGTCCCTGAGCTTCTCGATGAGGGTGGATGGGATCCGGCCTTGGCCCGACCCACTGACCGCCACGACTCGCTCGAGGACTGGATCGCCGCGCATCCCGAACCCGTCGGCCATATCGAAGGTGCGATCTCCGATTCCATGGGCGTCATCTACACCTCCGGCACCACCGGCAAACCCAAAGGTATTGCGCGCGAGCAGATGACACCGCACCAGCTGCTGAGCATCGCGGGTGCGACCGCCCAGCGCATGGGCCTGGCACCCGGTGTGCCGATGCTGGTCGCCGGACCGCTCTACCACTCCTCCCCCAATGCCGTTGCCGTGCTCGGATTGCGCATGGGCGCCAACATTGTGATCATGCCCAAATGGGACGCGCGAAAGTTCCTGCGGTTGGTCGACACTCACCGCATCCAGCAGGTAAAGATCGTGCCCACCATGGTCTCTCGCATCCTGAGCGTGCCCGCGCACGAACGCGCAACCTACGACCTGTCGAGCCTGACCCACGTCATCCACTCGGCCGCGCCGTGTCCGCCCGCCCTCAAGCGGGCCGCCATCGACCTGTTCGGCGATGCCCTGTGGGAGTTCTACGGGTGTAGCGAAGCGGGCACCGTCACCTGGATCAGCGCCGCGGAATGGCTCGACCACCCCCACAGCGTCGGCCGACCAGCGGACGGCTCGGCCGTCCTCATCGGCGACGAGCACGGCAAGCCGCTACCCGCGGGAGAGATCGGACGGGTCTGGGTACGCGGCGCGGACTACTGGCCGCGGTTCGAATACCTCAACCAGGGTGCACCGCAATCCCCGGTCGAGGGCATGCTGTGGGTCGGCGATCTCGGCTATCTCGACGACGATGGCTTTCTGTACCTGACCGGCCGGGACGCCGAGGTAGTGATCCGAGGCGGAGTGAACATCTACCCCGCCGAAATCGAGAACGCCATCGCCGCACTCGATGCCGTCGAGGACGTCGCCGTATTCGGCATTCCCGACGCCGGTGACCTGGGCGAAATCGTAGTCGCGCACATCCTGCCCCGCCCCGGTACGATCGTCACCGAAAGCGATGTGCGCGAAACCCTTTCCGAGCAGCTCGCGGACTACAAGGTGCCCTCCCGCATCGAGATCGTCGACTCCATGCCCCGCGATGACAGCGGCAAGATCTACAAGGGGCAGCTCCGAACCCGCTACGCCGCAGAGGTATCCGTCGAATCGGGTGCCGGGTTGCAGTGACGTTCGTCGTCGGCGCGGCGGGCCAGGGCATACGTTCGATTCTCCCGAGCCCGCCGCACCGCGTCGCGCACCTGCCCGCTCAGCAACCCACCCACGACCAGGGCCAGCGCCGTCATGGCCGTGGCCACGCTGACCGGCGACTGCAATGGAATCGCGTCCCCGGTAATGAAACGTACCGCGACGCCGGCGACCTTCCAGATCGCCCATCCCACTCCGGCCAGGCACCCGGTGACGGTGCACCAGCGCACCAAACCCCGCTGGAAACGAAACACGAATGTCCCCAGCGCCCCCAATGGCAGACCGAGCCACGCGGCGAAAACCAACTGATAGACCACGACCCGTACATCGCCGCCGTAGGCGTTGAGAAAGTCATTGCTGGGCGGCAGATCCAGACCGGGCAGCCACATCACCGTGCGCAGCACCACCGCACTGAGCACCGCCGCGCAGCCCAGCAGCGGCAACGGCCTGCGCGTCCTGGCCCCGACGTGCTGCGCCCCCCACGATGGTCAGTAGCAATGCCAGCACCGCAGCCCCTGCGACCACTGCGAAAGTCGCCGCCCACACTCGCTCATCGGTGGTCAGCGGCTCGCGCACCCCGGCCACGCCCAGTGGCGCGAAGGTCCGCAAACACAATGCGTAGGAAGCGATTCCGACCCCGAGTAGCTGCTGGGTAGGGCGCGCCCGCCACATCCCCCGACCGAACAACACCGTCCCGACCCCGAATCCGAGCCACGACACGCCCGAAACCCATTGCGCGCCCATCGGTTATGCGATCCCTTGGTCTATAGAAGTCGGCTCCGAACAACGAGCAGGACTACCAAGCGCGGACGCCGAACGCCTCGGCCAGCCCGCGCGCGGCCGACGGAACCGCCGCCGCACTGTCCGCGCGCTGCCGCTTGATCTCCAAACCGACCTTGCGCGCGAACCGCTCGCAGCAGGCTTCTCGAAACCTCGATCGCACTGTCGTCCGGTAGCCGTTCAGCTGCTGCGTACAGGAGTGTCCACGCATCAGATGCCACAACTCATGAGCGAAAATATGAACCTGGAACTCCTCGGTCGCATCCGCGGGCACCAGAATGACCCCGCGGTTGCCATCGCGCACCACCATCCCGGTCAGCGGCGTGCCGCGACGCACCTTCGCGAGCATGAACAACCGAATCCCCAGCTCGTCCGACGCACGTTCCAGCAGACCGGTCATGGTGTACGGATCGGGCACCAGGCGCGCCACGATGTCGTCCATCCGAATCCACTGAAGGTCCATCTATCTCCGCCGCCCCGCTTCTTCGTCTCTGAGCACCTGCCGCGCGATATCCATCAACTCGCGCAACTCCGCATGTGCCTCAGGGGTCAAATCTCCCGTCGCCCGCAGGCCCGCCAACTGTAACTTCGACTCGCGCAGTACCGCAGCCATCTCGTCATCGGTATTCGCGGAGAAATATCCGAACGGCTTGCCGAAGAACAACGCGATGGCCTCGAGCACCCTGCCATCGACCTTCCGAACCTTGCCCGCCCGAATCCGATAGATGTACTGCCGGTCGATATCTCGGCCGGTCTCGCCCGCCACGAACGCCGCCACCTCGATCGTGGCCGAGCGGCTCCCCCGAGGCCAACGCTCCAGAAACAGAGCATCAACCTTCTCGGCCAGCGTCCTGTCGTCGCGCCTCACTCGACTTCCCCCTCAGCGATCTCTGCTGTTTCGCCTCGCACCGCACCAGTTTGACACCGGCCCAGAGGCTTTGAACAACTCACCGCGACACACAACCACCGCTAGCTCGAGCTTAGTGTGATCCGAATACTCGACTCAGGTGCGCAACGAGAGGTCGGCAGCTCGAATGATGTCGTCGGGCCGCTGTATAAACGCTGCACGGGCCATTGTCCAGTCCGGCTGTCGAATGCAACGTGGGGAACCTCAGTGAGGCCAACAGACCTCGGCTAGACCCCGTAGGGGCTGTCGAGGGTGGTGGGGGTTCCGGCGACTTCCAACACGTCCACTGGGTAGCGCGGTCCGGCGGTGTAGAAACGGGCTCGGGTACGGCCGACCGGCTCGAGTACCCCGAGTGCGACGAGGTCGCGTAGATCGCGTTGTGCCTGTTGAAGACTCAGCCCTTCGGCTTGTTCGTAGCGGGTGCGGCGGACGCGGCCGGACATCGCGACATCATGCAGTGCGCTGACAACTCTTTCGTCCAGGCGGATGCCCGCGACGTACTCGTCGAGCAGCGCCCATACCGTGCCGGACCGAACCCAACGCGCGTGCACGGTTTGGGCTTGCTGATGGTAGGCGGTCAGGTTGAACCGAACCCATTCGGACACATCCTGATCCGGCCGATATGTGCTCCCCCGCCGACCGAGCACCTGGTAGTACTCCCATGTGTTACCCGGCCTACCCAGCCATCCTTCGATGGATGAAAATTCGGGCGCGAGAACACCTTCCCGCGCGATCATCAGTGTTTGCAGTGATCGAGACATGCGTCCGTTGCCGTCCGCCCAGGGATGGATAGCGACGAGGTGCAGGTGCGCCATCGCCGCGCGAACGAGCGGATGCGTGCCGTCGTCGGCATTGAGCCAATCGACGAGTTCTTCCATCAGCGCCGGCACTCGATCAACCTCGGGGGCGGTATAGGCGGCGATACTCGGGTCGCGGGCATCGGTCACGTACACCGGGCCTGCGCGCCACTGCCCGGCCGGGCGCCGCTCGGTGTGCCGATGCCCTTGCAGCATCCAATGCAGTGCGTTCAGGAATCCCTTGCTGTAGTCGAAATCTTCTACAGCATGCAGCGTTTGAATGTAAGTCATCATCCGCTCATAGGCGAGGGTCTCGGCCTTGTTCTCCTCGGAGACCTCGACGTCCCGTTCACCGGCGATCAGATCCTCCACATCGACCGTCGACACCCTGAAGCCCTCGATGGAGTTCGACGCAGACACGGCGTCCGCGGTGAGGAACTTGCGCAGCCCACCTGCCCGTTTGCCAGGTTTGGCCTGAAGTTCGTGGCGCAAGTCGGCCCGCATACGGTCCACGTCGGCGAGGACACGGAGATCGTCTGCAGTCAGTTCAGGCGTCGGGAAGAGCATGCCACCACAATAATGTGACATAATCATTACGTCAGACCGGCTTGGCGCGCCCCGCCCAACGGACATTTCTGACAGGACCTTGGCATCTGCGGCATCACTGCGTGGATCATCCATTGCCCGAATCCAACAAGAACGGCTCGACACCGACCGCGCCAATTCCAGGATCTGCTCTGCGTTGCGGTTGACCGCAGTACAGAGACGCTCGCCGGTACGTCTGACGACCTGCTCCACGGGGCTCCGCGAATTCGCCCACGAGGCAAAGAAAACCGGCAGGCACCAACCTGTTCGGCATGCAGGTGGGCGACCGAGGTTTCAGTGACTTCCTCTCCCGCCGCTTCACTCACAGCGCCGAGACCGAGCGCATCCACGACCAGATGTCCCAACAGATTGTCGACGTGCTCACCCGAGCCCAAGAAGCCGGCCGAGTTCGCCCCGACATCGCCCAGGCCGACATTATCAATCTGATTTGGTCCATCGGCCGGATCATCGACGCCACCAGCGCCACGGCGCCCACGGCCTGGCGGCGCAACCTCTATCTCATGCTCGATGCCTACCGGGCTGAGCGGGCACACTCGATTCCCGAGCCGCCGATGACGGACGAGCAGCTCTATGACGCCATGGTCCATCTCAGCAAGGCGAAGTAGGGGCAACCGGTCTGCCGTACGGTCAGCCCACCATCCCAACACGATGGCCGCCACGTCGTTTACCGGCTCTCATCCCAGGTCAATCCGATCAACGGGTTGTCTCGAGCTCAGCGGCGCGAGACCGTACGAGCAATCGTCCTTGGAACCGCAACCACAACGGGGCGGCGTTCGGCGGCACACTCTTCTCGATGACCGACCCGTTCTTCGGGATGATGGCGCTCGGGCAGCTCGGGAACGACAGGACCGTGCCCGATCACGCGTCCGCGCCAGACTCCGATGATGCTACTTGGCTGTGCGGGCCGGTGTGGGGCGCGGCGGCAGCTTGCGCCCAAGAATCTTCTCGGCCTCGCGTCGGCGCTCAGCGATCTGCTCCGGAGTGAGTTTCACCCGGGTGACGCGCAGTGTTCCCTGTGTCAGCGCACTCATCACTCGCCTCCTCGCACGATTGCCTTGATGCGCAACATGCTACGCGCCTCATCCCACTCGACGCCAACGACGAAGAGGGTGCGCGCGTCGATTACCAGGACTTCTCTTTCCTTGGGCTCCTGGGCAAGGTCTCCCAAACGCAGGGCCGGAACGCCAGCCTGAACGATCAAATCCAAGATTATCGGGTTGACGCGGGTGTACGAGCGTGGAGGGTTGGCCGAACCGGAGGTCGACAGGAACCCATGATGAATAATGTCTTCGTCGATCAGCGCGAAGGCCGAGTCTTCATCGACGATGCCGTATTCCGCGGCCTCTGCCTCACGGGTGACGCGGACCGCGGTCTCTAGCGGATACTTCGCCAGGCCCGATCTGATCAAGCGAATGCGGCGCTCGTTCGTCGGCGTCATCTCGATCTGGCCCCACAACGCCTTGTTGATGACGTCGTGCGCGTTGTATGTGTAGGCGTGGATGACATCTGCCTCGTCGGCTGTGAGCCGGTCAGGTCGCTGCCCAGCCAATGCCGCTTCTGCCAGCGGAATCGCATCGAATCCGTACTCGTCGCCCTCGTACGTCACTCCCGGATTGTGCGGCATCACCAGTCACAGCGGTAATCCGGTACCCATTCGAGCGGGGCGCGGCCGAATTACAGGTGTGTGGTGACCACATACGATTCGGCGAGCGGGTGCTCTGCGCACTCTCCCAGTCGAATAGGACACCCGCACAGGCCGTTTCGACGAAAGCGAGGGGTAGTCGTGGGGTTGGTTCGAATAGAACAGGTCAGCCTGCGATGAGCAGCTCCACCAAATGGGACCAGGACACCTACTGTCGCCGGGTCGGCGAGGAGGCTCGTACCAATGGTTCGGACAAGCGTGCGCACACCATCCCCTGGTGCGCACGCTGCACCACGTAATCGCTGACAACGGCGGCCGTAGGTGAACCTCGCGGTACCGTGGCCCACGTGACTGCGAGGGGAAGCCTGCTGGAAGAGGTCGCGGAGCTGTCAGTGCCGCAGCGGCGCGGGGCGATCGCACGGGAAGCTCGGCGGCTTGCGGGGACACCCGAGCTGGACCGGCTGCTGAATGAGCTGTCGGCCGGTGGCCGCTACGAACGGCAGACCGCCATTCATATGGCAGTGATCACTGGTGCGCGCAATCACCTACTGACCCAGCTCGATTCGGAAGATCCGGAGTGCGCCGGCCGGGCATTGACGGCGTTGATCCGGATGGGTGTCGAGCCCGACCTGGTTGTGGATCGGGTACCGGGATTATCGGATCGGTTACGCACCCGGGTGTTCCGTGCCCTGAGCCGCGGTGACCGGGAGCAATTGGCCGATGCGCTGCTGTGGCCGATGCGCGGGTCCTTCGGTGATGGCGCGGCGGCGCGGGTGTTGCCGTTCTGTTCGCGGGCGGTGGTGGCCGAGTTACTGCCCGAGTTGGCGTACGCGGTGCCGAATTGGATTGTCCTGGGCCGCAGGCATTTCGGTGTGGTGTTCGACCTTGTGGGCTCGCGTGCACCGGGTGCCGGTCGGGATGAATGGTGCGAGCTGTGGCGGTGGCTCACCGCGGATGTCGACACGGCGGCGCGCTACGATCCGAGGCTGCTGCTCGAAGTAGCCGCACAGGCGGTCGCGTATGTGCCTGTCGCCGAGCTGAATCCGGTGGCGGGGATGCTGGCCCGCTACGACGCCGCGGCTGTTTACGCACTGATCAGGCATCCGAGCGGCCATGGCCGCGGACTGGCCGGGACCACGCTGTGGAAGGCCATGGGGGCGTTGCCCGATGACCGGCTGCGCGAACTCTACGCCGCCTGCGCACCCCGCGAGCGATACCGGCTATTGCGTACCGTGCCGCCGCAGCGGCGGGCGGTGATCGCGAGGCCGCTGCTCGCCCGGCCCGGCATCGCGCCGGGCGATGTCGATGTGCTCGCGTTCGACGCGCTGCCCCGTTCCGACCGCGCCGCCCTTGCCCGGGAACTGCTGGCCCGTCCCGGCGGATCGGATGTGCCCGAGGTCGCTGAGCTGCTCACGGCCCGGCTGCCCTGGAGCGCGGCGAAACCGGTGCTGGCCGAAGCGATCGGGCGTTCCAGCGCCGAGGAGCGGGCGCGGGCGTACCCGCTGCTGGTCACGGCTGCTGCCGGGAGTCGCGACTCCGCGGTGGTCGGTGAACTCCTGGACCTCCTGCGTCGGCTGCGCAACGAACAAGATCCGGTGCGCCGCAACGCCTTACATGCCGTGACCACCATCCCGATGGGATTGCTGTCCGCCGACCATGTGCCAGCGCTCGAACAGTTGGCACTGGACGCCCTGCAGGCCCGCGACTGCTCCTATCAAACGATGTCCACGATCGGTGTCCTCGCCCGCACTCTGCTCAGACGCGGTGCACAGACCGACGACATGGCCTTCACCGAGGCCGCGCTGCGCCTCGCGACCCGGCTCGCCGAGCAGACGAGGCCATGGAATCTCTATGGCCTGCATCATGATCTGCCGCGCGGGGCCGAACATCGGCTGTTCGCCACGCTGCGTGTCCGCCTGGACGACGATGCCGCCCGCGACCGCTGGGATCTGGCCTTGGAATTGTGCGGCGGCCTGGGAAGACGAGCCCACGGCATCCCGGAATTGCAGCGCCTGATGGTGCGTGCCTGCGCGGCACACGATGACGGGACGGTCCGGCGCGCGGTCCTGCTGGCACTGGACAATCCCGTTACTCGTGACCGCCATCTCGACGAGATGTTACGCAGCGACCGATCCCTCGTCGCCCTACCGGCGGTGCAGAACCTCATTGCCCGGCGTCGCACTGATCTGCTCACCGCGCTGTTGAGCGAATCGACCCCCGGCCGATTCCTGTCGAGGAAGATCCGTTTCGTCCCGATGCTCCTGACCGGATTCGATCGCTGGGCACCGCACCACGTCGACCGGTATGCGGGCCTGCTGGACAGCCTCGCCCGGCACAAAAAGGCATCGATCGGTGAGCGCGCCGCCGCGGTTCGCCAATTGGGTTGGCTGCCAGGCAGTTTCGATAGGCTGCTGGCCTATGTCGGCACGGACGAGCTCACGGTGGTCGAGGCCGCGCTCACCGCGCTCGGCCGCAGCGACGAACCCGAGCGCGCCCTTGCTGTGCTGGCCGAGCACGTCGACACCGATCGTGCTCGGGTCGCGGTTAGCGGCATCGCCGTATGTGCTCGTGCGGTCCCGCCGCAGCGGCTCAGCCACACCGTTGCGCCCCTGATCGATTCACGCAAGGTCACCTCAGTGAAGGAGGGCGTGCGGGTGCTCGCGATGCTGCACGCCCCCGACGCCATGCCGACCATTCACGCGCTGTGGGATCGGCACGACGTGCACCGGGACATCCGCCGCGCTGCGGTGTTCTCGACCCGCTGGCTCCTCGACCATGAGGAAGCGTGGCAACTCCTGGGCGAGGCGGCCACCGACCCGGAGGTGGCCGGTGCCGTTCTCGATATCGCGCCCCCGTGGCTGTCTGTGCCGCAGCGACGGCGTTTCGCCACCTTCCTGCGCGAACTGGCCGCGGTCTCAGATCATCGGGTGGCCGGCCAAGCCCTGAATGCCTTGACCCGTTGGTATCGCTGGTCGCCGCCGGACACCAGTGACGTGCTGGTGGACCGGCTGAGCGATCTCTCCGAATCGGGTCTGTGGATGACCGCGATGCGGGCGCTGCTCGATGGTGTAGCCGCTGACGGTGACCCCGCCGTGATCGCGGCCGTCGACCGGCTGCTCCACGCCACCGCCACCCTTCCGGGCCGTGATCTGCCTGCCCGCCAACGGCTTTCCACGCTGCTGAAGTGGCTTGGACCGGCATTGCGCAATCATGATGTAGCCCGCCCCGTCGCCGCGCCGGTCATCGACCTGCTCACCGCCGACCCGCTGTGGCATGAGCAAGTCATCGACCTCACCCTTGCCGCGGTTCGATGGACCGAACCGGAGCAGACCATCGACGCTCTCACTGGGCTGTCGGCCGTCGCGACCGGGGCCCTCACCGGTCATCCCGCGAGTAGGTTGGCCGATCGGGTCGCCCACGACCTCGAAAAGATCCCCGCCGAGGCACTGGCACCGATCGCCGCAGGACTCGCCGCGAGCTCCGCCGCCCTGGCCGCCGTGGATCTGATCGCACAGTGTGGCAACAAATTCGGCTGGACACCTCCATGGCCAGAACTACTCGCCGACTTGCGCTCGCACACCGACATCGACGTCCGCCGCGCTGCCCACTCCGTGTACACGGCACCCGAATAACCCTGGAGGCTACCTCCTGCCGTTTACTCACGGTTCGAATAAGCGACTCAACGCATTGAAGCCGCAGGTCTATGACCTGCGACTTCGGCTAGAGAGCTTCGAACTGCACGCCAGGATGATTCAAGGGAACCACGACCGGTGATATCTCCGCTGCCATGGCGCTGTGAGCCGTGCCGGCACCGGCGTCGACCGTCTGCTGAAGTGCCTACGATGACCGCACGGAACCGCTACGAAACACGCCTGGTCGCAACCCAATTCCGGAGGACGGTCTCGAGATAGGAGCGCAGTCGCTCGGCGGCCGGTGATATCGGGGTCACCTCATCGAAGCACATGCCGCTCTTTCGCTTGGCGATCAGTTTCGTGATGTTGTCTCGCCCTTTGGCCGGGAACACCAGATTGCAGTTCGCCTTCGTCAGCTCGGCGCTCAGCCCCACAAACCCTCGCCCGACACCCAGTTCCGGAGAGGCACTGTAGTTCTTCGCCTCGATCGCCGCGATGAGCTTGCTCTGCTTCGGGTGGGCACCTGATTGCCGACTGCGGTCCGCCTCATCGCGTTCGAGGATCGCGACGTCACATTCATGGGCGACACCCGAACTGCCGGCCACCTTGACTCCGAGGTGTATCTCGATCGTTTCCCGTATCTCCGGAAACAAGACTCGCACGTATGTGAAGCCAGGCGCCCACAGGTTCCCCGGTGAGCATCGGAACCGAACCTGTGTCGTGGCGGTCATGCCGTCGTAGGTGATCATCGAGTTGCCGCCCGCAGCGTGTGCAGCCTCGACGGCGATGTAGAGCAGAGCGGCCTCGTACAGGTCGGACTCCTTCGCGAATCCTCGATAGCTCGCGTGGAGAACCCCCAGCGAACGCTCGACGAACTGAATCAGCTCGACCTTCCCAACCCCCGCTTTCATCGAGATCCCAGCAACGCCAGTGCCTGCTCCAAATCCTCGAGCGCCCTAGCCATCTCACCGATCGGCGGCATCTGATCCGCCGACACTGTCAGTAGATTTTCGCCGGTGTCCGGCGAGGCGAAAGTGATGCGGTATCCCTGCCCGGCACGGTCTGCGTCAGCGCCGAAGAATCCGGCGATTCGCTCGCGTGATTCAATCGCTGTTCTGGTGGCAGTGACCAAAGCGGTGAGCAGGATCTCCAGCTTTTCGTCGTCGGAGAATTTGCGGGTCGTGATCTCGGTAGATCTCGCATTGGCCTTCATGTACACGAACGAGCGTTGGTCCTCGGCCGGGATGTCCAGCCCCGCAGCCACGTCGGCCTTGATCTGCGCAGCCACATCAGGAAACAACTCGGAAACCTGCACGATCAAAGTCTCGTAAGCTTCACCGCTGCCCTCCACCACACCCCCTATCCTGCGAAGCCCTGGTTCCGCCGACGCGCGATCGTACCGCGGGGCCGAGACTTTGCCCAGCTGTGAGGCTTTCACCAATCCACAGCGCCGACCGAACTCGACTCCACAGGCCTGCCTGTGAGGTGGGACGCAGTGCGTCTCGGCGATCTCTGCGACATCAAGATTGGGCCGTCCCAGCTCAAGAAATCCGACATTGCCGCCGGTGACGACGGCGTACTCCCGGTCCTCCGGCCACGCGATCTTCATCTGCGTCGGATCGACACCCACGGCATGGACCGGACGACGCAGCCACCTGGCTGGGCCGCAGGACCTTTGGATTCTCGTCGACCGCCGATTGGCGATTTTCACTTCGTAGTTCTCGGCAGTCGCTGCCGGAAGGTACAGGTTGCGGCCTGCCCCCAATTCCCCGTCCTGTCGCGCCCTTGGGCTCGTGCGGCCATTGATTATCTCGGCGGGGATCAGGTAGATCCGGACGGTTGCCTCACCGTGAAGGCAACCTTCGCATCGACGGTCATCCCCGCGCCGCGCACATCTATCAGCGGCGCGTTACCGCCCGCCACCGCGTGTTCGGATCGAGCGAGTGCAGATAGTCGGCGATTGTTCGCCTCCGCGAAGATGGCATCAAGGTTCGGAACCTCCCAATACTCGGTCATGACAACATCACTGCCTGACGTATCGATACACCGTCTGCGAATACGTTGACCCGCAACGTTTCACATCTCGACAACGGACGGCCGAGCGCCGTCAATGGTCGGGTTCACTCGAGCAGTGGATCTGGCGAGTGTGGATTCGTATCGGGCGAATGGCTCGGCAGAAGGGGCGCTCACCGCAGCTGCCGCCGCGCCACAGGTGGGGTGGCACCCAACGGTGATCTTCCTTGCGATCGTCATACAGCCGGAACAGGTGGCCGATCAGCACCAATATCGTTTCAGCACAACATATCTCACTACTCCGACATTGACTCGAGCTGTCGAGCCGACAGCTCCCCTCAGCTCGTTGCTCCCGTCACCCTGCTGCGCGGTGCTTACACGTCGGGATCCGTGCCGCACCGGAATCCGCCGAAATGGCTGTTCGGCTCCGGATTTTCGATAATCTGAGTAGTGGATGTGGTGTTCGTGGTCGGTCGGGGCGGGTGGCTGACACACAGGGAAGTTTTCCATGGTCAGTTGCACAGGTTCTCGTTGCCGATATGCGGTTGGACCAACGTGCGTATGTGGTTGCGGCGGCGCAAACCATGGCATGGACCGACTGTTCTGGGCATACGCACGGATCCCCGAGAAGTATCGGCCGACCGGATTCGATGAGCTGAGCCCTGCTGATGTGCAGCGGCATGAAGGGACCGCGGTAGCGCGGGCTGATGAGGCGCGGAAGTGTTGGCTCTCATCGGTGGTGAGCCCACTGGAGTGCGGCCCTGCGGACGACCGCCCGAAATTCACCAACGTGATGGGGCGAGCGGGGGTACGCAATGCCACCGACAACGAAGCGATCCGGTGGCTGGTCGATAATCCGACAGCGCTCCTGGACGTGAAGTTCCTGGCCGAGCAGATCGGTGGGGCGGCCGAAGACCTCCTGAAAGCGCTGCCGAAAAAGGGCCAGCGGAGACGGCTTGCCGACCACTTCTGGTGCGATGTGGTCGGCGCATTGGCATGGGTACTGGCGGAAATAGACGGGGCGATCGAGAAACTCCGCAACAAGGCCATCGACTGGCTCGTCGACGAGGTATGGAAGAGCTTTCGATGCTCCCGGGACGCCGACTGGGGCGGCACGCCGAACGGCAGGCGGCAGCCGGGACCGAGCCGCGCCGAGCGTGATCGGGATGAAAGCGTCGCCGACACTGTGCTGAAGGAGGCGATCAAGTCGCTGCTTCAGAAGGTCTGCGATGGGCTGTGGGCGAAGCAGATCACCTTCGATGCACTGATCTTGAAGCTTCGGTTACTCGCCATCTGGCTATGTCCGGATGTCCTGGCGCACCGGCTGGTCTGGGAGCATTGCTGGGTCCCCCTCACGCGTGGATGGACGGAAGCCTACGTCCTGGAACTCCTCGAAGGCGTCTTCCCCGGGTTCGGCGTCGGCCCCGAAGGCGAGGGACCCTGAAACCTGTACTGCACGTGGAAGATCGGTCCGCGGCCATTCTGTTAGCGCCGCGAAGAGTCAGCGTTGATGGCATGATCGCCAAGGGTGTCGCAGAGCAGGGGGTGTGCGTGAGCGGGTCATCGGTCAGGCAGACGGAAGAACAGCGGACTTCGGTCGCGGCGTTCGTTCGGGGCGATCACCTGGCCATCCAGGCCGGTGCTGGTACAGGCAAGACGACCACGCTGAGGATGCTAGCGACGGCTACCTCCCAGCGTGGGCTCTATATCGCATTCAACCGCGCCATCGCCGACGACGCGAAGAGAAGTTTCTCCCACAATATCGAGTGTCGTACCGCGCACTCGTTGGCTTTCCAAACGTATGGACGGCGTTACAGTGCACGCCTGAATGCTCCCCGCATCCCCTCGCGAGAAGTCGCTGCCGGACTCGGCATCCGCGGAGACATGCGCATCGGAGGCCGCAAGGTCAGCCCGCTCGCGCGGTCCTATGCGGCGATGCGCACCGTACTGCGGTTCTGCTACTCCGCAGACGACATCATTGGGGTCCACCACGTACCTCGGATGCGCGGACTCGACAGCGCTGACAACCATCAGGCGCTCATCGAGGCTGTGCTGCCGTTCGCCAACAAGGCGTGGACCGATATCCAAAATCCTGATACCGGCACGGTGCGATTCGAGCACGATCACTACCTGAAGCTCTGGGCACTCAGCCGTCCGGTGCTCGAGCACGACTTCATCCTTCTCGACGAGGCCCAGGACACGAACCCCGTAATCGACCAGGTCTTCAACGCCCAACGCAGCGCGGCGCAACTCGTCATGGTGGGCGACTCGGCCCAGGCGATCTACGGCTGGCGCGGCGCGCAGGACGTCATGACCGACTTCGACGGTACGAAACTCGGTCTGACTCAATCATTTCGGTTCGGCCCTGCCGTCGCCGAGGAAGCCAACCGCTGGCTATCGATTGTCGACGCACCGATCCGGCTCAGTGGCTACGACCCAATCGCCACATCGGTAGGACCCGTCGAGCTCTCGGACGCGATCCTGTGCCGAACGAACGCCGGCGCGATGCGGGAGGTCTTGAGCGCATTGGAGGTCGGCACGACAGTCGCCATGGTCGGCGGAGGCGGGCAGTTACGCTCACTAGCCGAAGCCGCCCACGATCTGCAGGCCGGCCGCAAGACTACTCACCCCGAGTTGTTCCTGTTCTCCTCTTGGGGCGAGGTTCAGGACTACGCCGCGCAAGACCCTTCCGGCTCCGACCTCTACTCGTTCGTGGAGCTGATCGATGAGCACGGTGTGGATGCCATCCTCGAAGCCGTCGGGCGTCTCAGCGACGAACGCCACGCCCAGGTGACTATCTCCACCGCTCATAAGGCCAAGGGCCGTGAGTGGAATACGGTCCGCATCGCCGACGACTTTTCCGAGCCCGGCGAAGATGACGATGGACAGCCGAGTCCCATCGACGACGCTGACGCACGCTTGGCTTACGTCGCCGTGACCCGCGCCAGAACGCGCCTGGATCTCGGTGGCCTGTCCTGGATACAGGATCATCCCGAGGGACAACCTCGCGGTGTCCGACCCGACGTCCCTCAACTGCTGCCCGGAGAGGACCGTGACTTCGGCACTGGCCTGTTCGTGGATCTGGTGCCGTCATCGTGCTGGTTCACCAATGTTCGTTCCTGCGTGGACAAGCGGGACTGGAATCGGTTGCGCCGCATGGTGAACGCTAGAGCCGGACATCGATGCGAGATCTGCGGCGCAACCAAGGACCCGGGTACTCGACGGTGGCTGGAGGCCCACGAACGGTGGGACTACGACCACACCCGCGCAATCCAGATCCTGCGGCGGATCATTCTGCTGTGCACAGACTGCCACCAGACCACTCACTTCGGATATGCACAGCTCACAGGGAACGAATCCCATGCCTTCAATCACCTGATGCGCGTCAACGGAATGGCGGCCGGCGAGGCGCGGCAGCACGTCGCGGACGCATTTCGCTTGTGGGAGCTTCGATCCGCCCGGGACTGGACCCTGGACCTGAGTATCCTGACCGGTGCAGGACTGACGGTCGTACGACCTCCCGAAGCCGCCGACCGAGAAGGAATCGCCATGCGGCAACTGGCCACTACGGACCGTCTTGACGGCAGCCACCGCCCCGAATCGAATCCATCAAAGCCTGCCTTCACGGTCGAGGACCGCCGTCAGGCGCATCCCAACTCCCACGCACGGTGGACCGCCGAAGAAGAAGCTAGGCTTATACGGAGGGCAGGACAAGGCGTGAGCCTCGAACGGCTGGTCAGCGAGTTCGGGCGAAACGCCAATGCGATCACCATCCGTCTGGAACGAAACGGCATCGTACCGCCAACATCACAGACATGACCAGTTCCCGGCGATCGGCCGTGATCCACGTTTGGCCCACAAATCGGGACCGTGCCGCAGCCTGGGTGGGTCAGTTCAACAAATTGCGCCTGGTGGCTGCCACAGCACTTCCCGCCGCGTGGGATCCTGACTCGGACGCTGATATCGAAGCATACGGCGCAGAGATGTTCCGCCCGAGGGCGTTCGGTTGCGCTCAGTGCCCCATGCCGATGCCACCATCGACATTGATGACCGTTCCCGTGATGTACGCCGCGCCCGGCGACAGCAGGAACGCCGCCGTAGCGGCAACCTCTTCCGGCTTTCCGAACCGACCGAGCGGGATATGGGACAGCGCCGTCTCTACGACTTTGTCGCTGACGCCTGCGGCCATATCGGTTTCGGTGAAACCGGGGGCGATCACATTCGAGGTAATGCCGCGGGAACCGAGTTCACGCGCCAGGGAGCGGGCGATACCGACGACTCCGGCCTTGGCGGCGGTGTAGTTGACCTGTCCGGGCATACCGGAGAGCCCGGAAGCGGACCCGATAATCACAATGCGCCCGTTGCGATGCTTGAGCATATTGCGGGTGGCCCGCTTGACGACCCGGAAGACGCCGGTGAGGTTGGTATCGATGACGCGCCCGAACTGATCGCTGGTCATGCGCATGATCAGGGTGTCGTCGGTAATACCGGCATTGGCGATTACGGCTTCGACCGGGCCGTCGGCCTGTTCGATGTGGGTGAACGCGGCATCGACCGAAGCGTCATCGGTGACATCGCACTGCACGGCGTGCACCCCCTCGGGAACAGCGGCACCGCGATGGGTTCCCCAGACGGTATGTCCCTCGGCCGCGAGATGGCTGGCGATCGCAGCTCCGATACCGCGGTTGGCTCCGGTGACGAGGACGCGCACGAGTTGACCTCCAAAGATCAGTTCGGTAGTGGGGATCGTGATTTCAGTCGGCTTGGTCTTCGACCAACAGGATGATGGCGACCGGGTCGCCGTGTCGTTCGCGAGCGGAGTGCAATGCGAAAGTCGAAGCGATGAACGGTTGATCATCAATTCGGATCTTCTGCTCCGCGCTCTCCGGAGACTGGGGGTTGGCCAGTTTGTCCAGGTCCACCTGCCCGAGCACATCGGCTATCCGCTGCTCGCCGAGCGGCGCCAGGCGGCCGACCGTCGTGATCGGAATCTTGTTCTTCGCCTCCACCAGCAGCAGGGTGGCCCGGCTGAAGCGAACGAGGGAGGCGATATTCGCCTCGACCTCACGCGATTGCAGTTTGAGGGTCAGTCCGTAGAGCGTGCGATGATCGTCGCGGCCGACGCGGAGTCTGCAACTCGACCACATGTGGACCCAATCCGTACCGCCGGGCCGCAGACTCCAGTGGCTCTGGATGAGCAGACCGTCATCGCCGGTGAGGGCGTCGTAGTAGCCGCCCACCATCGACCACGCGTCCTCCGGATTCAGCCAGGTGAACAGGTACTGCACATGGCGTTCCTCCCCCACCTCGCGGCCGTCACCGATCATGCTGGGATCGTCACCGCTGGTCCGCGTGGTCATCGCGGTCATATCGAGCACCCAGGCGTTGTAGGTCGGGCGTGGACCCGATGGACGGTGCGCCACCCAGACAACCAAGCCGACCGGTGTGCCGTCAGCCGCGTCGATTCGATGGGTATCGACAATCACCCCGTCGACGACAGGAAGTTCGCGCCCAGCCTGTGCCGCGTCGACCACCGCCCGGAACACCGTTTCGCCCGCGCGGTCGAAGCCGAGTTTGTTCGCGCAGCGGCGCAGTGGACGGGCGACGCGGTCGCCCGCCGCCGAATGAATGAACAGGTCGTCGGAGAGTTCGGTGCCGATGAGATCCACTGCGATCCACATCGCCGGTAATGCCATGCGGCAGAGCATAAGCGACCGACTCATCAGTAGGTTACTCGCGGGTTTGCTCCCACCCTGTGGTTCTCGTTGCGATTCCGCTGTCGCGATCAGGTCGCGACAGCGCCGGTCGGTGAGCGACTCTCTTCCGGAAGCAGGTGGCCCACAAACGTGGGTCTGCTTCCGGATGCTCAAAGGACCGGCTGTGACTCGATTCCCGTGGCGTACATCGCTAATGCGATGCGCCATACCCGATCACCCCTACCCTCGCGGACCACCCGTTGAACGCGCTGCGGAAGCTATCGCACGCGCGCGGCGGCGGGTGCTCGGATTGTGTACGTGGGTCGGAGGGGAGTCGACGTGCACAAACACCGCGCGCCCGCATGCCCGAGTGAGCACTTCTGCTGGACTGGTTCGTTCCACGGCGTCACGACGTCGATGATGTCGGGCGTCGATGAGCCTCGACCGCATCCTCAGCATAACGCTCGCCCCGCCAGCATCGAATTTTCTCAGCCTCGTACCTTGAGTTTTTCGCGGGCGTGCGAGTCGAGCATGTCGCCGATGACTGGACCTCGATCCGGGTGGCGCACCGCGTCCGTCCCTGGAACCACAACGGGGCGGCGTTCGGCGGCACACTATTCTAGCGACCAACTCCGGACATACCTTGGCCGGATGCGCCCAACGGGACGACCACGCTCCGACCGCTGAAACCCCCTTCCCTTTCGATGTGGCGACGCACGGAGGCGCACATCTAGTCCTGCTCACAGCGCAGGCAACTGTTCAGTGACGTCGATGGGTTCACCGTGCCTGGAGCCCACGCAGTTCAGGATGCCCAGTGCCGGTACGGCCTCGATCCATTCCGCATCCTTCGGAGCCGGTGAGGCAAGGGGAGACCGCGGACGGTCCTCGCCCAGTGCGTAGTCCCAATGAGCGGCCCGAGATCTCCGCACATGCGCATGCCATGCGCATGTAGCCTGTGGGCATGGCTGTTGCAATTCAAATCAAGGACGTACCCGAGGAAGTGCGGGACGCGATTGCCACCCGAGCCGCGGCCCGGGGCCAATCGACCCAGGTCTATCTCCGCGCACTGCTGGAACGAGAATTCCGCGCCGAGCGCCATAGACATCTCTTCGAGAGCCTGGTCGGGCGCCGGAGTCTGACCCTGACCGCCGAAGATGTCGTCGACGAGGTCCGGAGTGGACGCGAGGACGACGAGTGATCGTCGTCGACGCGAACGTCATGGTCATGGCATTGTCCAGTCCGTCGACGCAAGGCGACGCCGCGCGCGCGGCGATGCTCGCCGACGACGTCTGGATCGCCCCCGCACACATGCCCCTGGAGGTGTTGCGCACCCTGCGTAAGGCAGTCCTCGGCGACCGACTCACCGCCAAGGACGCCGACGCAGCAGTCGGAGCCCTCACCGCCATGCAGATCGAATTCATCGGAACCGATATCGCTCTGCTGCAAGCGGTTTGGGCCATGCGCCACAACGTCTCGGTCTACGACGCCGCCTACCTCGCCATCGCCGCCACACACGACGCCCCGCTCGTGACATTCGACGCCCGCCTCGCCAAAGCAGCCGAACAAGCGGCACCCAGTATCCGCGTCACCCTGCTCTGATCCAGCAGCGACAGCGTTCGACGCCGGGATCCGCCCTCTCTGGTCGCCCGGCAATTCACTCCGAACGCAACAGAACGGTGAGTACCCGGTCACATACGAACAGACGATTCCGCTGCTTACCCGAGGTCTCCCGCAATAATCCGTCGTCCACGAGATTCCCGACAGTCGTGTTCGCAGCCGTGAATGTGACACCGGTCAGCATCGCTGCGGTCTTCACATCGATCACCGGGTATCCGATCAATAGCTCTGCGATCTCTACAGCAGACCCCTTTCTTCCGCTAGCCCTGACCTGCGTCACCAACTCTTCACGGATCCGGAGAAGTTCACGGATTGCACCCAAACCTTCCCGGGCTTGAGCTTCGACCCCGTCCGCGAAGAATCGGATCCACACATTCCAGTCGCCGGTCACCGTGAGACCGAGTAGCTGGTCCTGATACTCACTCCGGCGCCGCTCGAAGTAGGGCGCAACATTGAGGGCAGCCCAACGTAGTTCCCTGGCACGCATCGTCTGAAGAATCGCAATCAGTCGCCCCAGTCGCCCATTACCATCACCGAACGGGTGCAGCGTCTCGAACTGGTAGTGGGCCAACGCCATTGCAGCGACAATCGGCATCCTCGTGTGATCAGCCACCCAATTCTCCCAAGCATCCATCCCCGAGGCGAGCTGGTCGCCTGGAGGGCAAGGAACGAAACGAGCCTCTTCGATGGGGCGTCGATGAGCGCCTATCGCGACCTGATGAGGGCGGATGTCTCCCGCATCGTCAGTGTCCCCGCTAGTGCCGTGAACGATGATCCGTTGCAACTCCCCAAGGAACGAGCGACCGATCCGGCGCTGCGCGATGTGCTGCACCGCGTACTCGGTCGCTTCCACATAGTTGCGGATCTCGCGCTGCTCATGCGACATTTGCCGGTCCTCGAGGAAGTCCGCTTCGAGGACCTCCTCAAAGGAAGCGTATGTGCCTTCCAGCGCTGAAGTGCTTCGAGCTTCGCGACGAATAATGGGTCGAACGATGATTTCTGGCCTCGGCAGCAGAGCCACCGCCTCGTCGAGTCGAGCGATCGCCATACCGGCCCGGGTGACGGCGTTGACCGCAGCAGGTGACATACCGAGCTGTTCAGGCAGGTCATCGGGAAGGTACGCCCAGTACGACCACTCCCTACTGGTCCGCGGATCCATGCCAGAGATGGGGACCAGTTGCCCGATTGGGGACTCTTTGAGAGCTTCCACGTCCATAATTGAAGTTTACCCGATCAAACTACAATAACAATGCGCAGTGTGCGCAACGGCTTCAATAACCGCTCAACCCATTGAAGTACGAGGGACCAACCTTCAATAACAGCCACACTCATTGAACCCACGAGCGGAGCAGCGCGCATCATCGACGGGTCTAACCCACCGCTCACGGAGAGGCAGGCATGTCTAGAAGACGCGAACACCACCACCGTCGTTACCAGCGAACTCAGGGACCAACACGAGTCGCCAACCCGCGCTAATCACTCTCGTCACGCTGATCGCATCAGTTGACTCCAGTATCAGGCCCTTGCGGGTTCGAACCGCCGCGAGCGCTATTGCTGCAGCTCAAGGACCTAGTCAGCATTCACGCAACATAGCGGAAAGAAGCCGCAGGTCGGTGACCTGCGACTCCTTTCAGGGTGGACCTAGCGGGACGTTATTCGAACCGCGCTGACCTGCGGAAACTCGAAGCCGCTCGGGCCGAGGTCGAGGTCATGGGCGCACCAGCGGGCTAGCGGCGACGCAAGCGAACGTCAAGTAAGAAGGCGGCATCGCGCACCCCACAGAAGGTCGAGCGACGACTGTCGAAGAGCACGATCGAGGAGTTGATCCAGGCCTTACCAGGACGGCTCCTCCTCTGCGGAACTCGCCACGCGCTATCGCGTATCCAAGAGCGCAGTCCTCACGCCACATGAGCGTGACGGGCACTCACGACGTCGCGCGTATCACCGCCTCGATTGCCACAGCGGTGCGAGTGATCATGAAGGGAGAACCTGCACGCCTTACGGATCTCCCTGCGAGACTGCGGATATGACGGTCGAAGCTCGGGATCGGAAGATCCTGTGGGCGCGCTCCCATAACGCGTGCGCGATCTGTAGACAGCCTCTGGTCCTGAACGCAACAGAGACCGACCGCGAGTCTGTCGTCGGCGACGAGGCACATATTGTTGCCCAATCCGGTGGCGGCCCACGAGCTGGGCTGATCCCGGTTTCGGAGCTAGACAAATACGACAACCTGATCCTCCTGTGCAAGGTCCACCACAAGCAGGTCGATGACCAGCCGATGTTCTTCACGGCCGAACGTCTTCGGCGACTGAAGGCCGACCACGAGCAGTGGGCAGCCCAGAAGTTCGAGGCTCCCGCCACAGAGGACATCAGGCAGTCGAACAACAGGACCGCCGGCGTCGGAGTCAAAGTCTCCGGGCGAGACGCCGCAGCGATTGATTGGGATCCTCAGCAGTCCGCGCGCGGCAATCCCACCGGCGGGTACGTGACTTTTGAAGGCCACCAAGGCATTTACTGGGTGCTGGTCGGGATTCTGCTACTCATGGCAGCGCTGGCGGCGACCGGAGTGATCGTAGGCGATGCTGCGTGGCGAATCGCATGCGTAGTTTTCATCGCGATCGATGTCGCTCTGATCATCGGGTTTTGGGGCTTGGCGATGCAGCCGGTTCGACTGGAGGTCGGTGTCGCCGGTGTCCAGACATTCTTTCCGAAGAACTCTGCCTGGATGCCCTGGGACCTAATCGACCGTATCGACGTCACTCGAATCGACGGCAATCTCGGCCTTGCGGCTTGGAGCAGGCACGCCGATGCCTATCCCACGGCCGGTGAGGAAGGCATGGGGGCGCACTACGTTCCGTCTCTGGGCGCCGTCACGTTGTGCCCGCTCGGCCCGCTTCGGGCTGGGCGGCGCGAGGTGGTCCGCGCCCTACAGTTCTACGGGCAGAATCGCTGCGCCTAAGGCAGCGTTGCGCCACCCCACTGCGCACTACGGGATCGCCGACCAGCCTGTAAGCCTCTCCGCAACGAGGACAGCCGCCACTCAGCACGACGCTGTCGCGCTCGGCCGCATCTGGTTTCGTCCTTATCGTGGCTGCCGGTCCGCGGCAACCCGCGATTCGTCGAGGAGCTCAGACTCCAACATTTCGACGAATGATGGCGGTGAATCTGGCGGAGTTCGCGGAGCCAGCGAACGCGCTTTGCCATTTGCCTCGATCAATGCTCGAGACGAGCAGGGCGAGCGCGGCGACTGCGTCTCTGCGCGCACCGATGAGCGCGGTGTCCGCCAGCCGCCAGGTCCGGATCTCGGTGGGGCTGATGAACTATTTCGAATAGCGTGGCCAGATCGATGACGTCCTTGTCGGCAAGCCGTTTTCGCCATGCAAGAGCCTTAAGGACCACAGCCGCTTCAACATCCGGTACCGGAACAGTGAATTCGACGGTTCCGCCCGCGAACAGATTCACCCGGGCATTTGCTATGACCGCGTCACCGGCCACAGCAAGGTGCAGACCGGGCGCTGAGTACCTCCCGAATGAGAAATGTCAAACAAGCTTACAAGAGTTTATCTCTACATGCTTGTTTGACATTATTTCAACAAGAGGGTAAGAGCACGAAAGCATGCGCGAACCAGCACCGTTTTGCTTCGAACAAGATCGGACGTTCGGCCGCTCACTCGAGGCACCACGCCATACGCTGGAGGAAACGTCTGGGAACCGGAATCACCGGCAAGACCGTCCGCGCGGCGACCATGACACTGCTGAGAGCGGCATAAGCCGAATATGGTGGAGGAGCGAGTGCGCTCGGCGATGAACGAGTATCGGCGGCGTACGAGAAGAACGCCGAATACTGGATCACGATCATCGCGACCGCCCGACCCCTATCAGACGCAGCTGACCGATCCCGCCCTTCTGGATCAGCGAAGTAGCAGTCACTTTCGACCCCTCCCTGCGCGAGGACGTCCTACACATCGGCGCATGGGACCGCGCGGACGGCCGCCGGGTGGATCAGCAGCCCCTCTCCCCCAGATGTGGACGAAACCTCGATCCGCCCATCACCCTGCTCCCCGTATCGGCTGCGGTGCTGGCCATCTGCGCCCCAGGCGGCGACGAGAGCCCAAGGTCAACTTCGTACGTCCGCTATTCCTGCTGCTGGAATGCGGACCGCACCAACCGATCCGCTGACTGGCTGCATCCATGACTAGCGCAGGCTGGCGCGACCGGTTCCTGTGAGACACGAACTTCGCGCACGTTGCAGATCTGAACTACTCTGCGGCAGAGTTGCCTGACTGAACAGCCACCGGCATGACCAGAATTGGGGGAACAATGCGGCTGCCTTCGCCACGCGTGTTTCGGTTCGCCATGAGCGCGTACCCGCCGTTATTTTTCGCCGGCGTGCGGGTCGCGAATGTCGCCGATGACTGGACCTCGATCCGAGTGGTGCACCGCGTCCGCCCCTGGAACCGCAACCACAACGGGGCGGCGTTCGGCGGCACACTATTCTCGATGACCGACCCGTTCTTCGGGATGATGGCGCTCGGGCAGCTCGGGAACGAATACCGGATCTGGAACACCACGGGTGCTATCGAATTTTTGGCGGCCGGGCGTGGGATCGTCACCGCGACAATGGAACTCGGTCGTGATCAAGTGGACGAAATCCGGCAGGCCACCCGTGAGGGCGACAAGTCGATCACCACCCATACCGCCGAGATCCATGATGCCGACGGGAAGTTGATTGCTCGCGCGACTCAGGACCTGTATGTCCGGCAGCTTCAGGTGAACTCGTCACCGCCTAGTCGGGTCAACTGAGCCACAACCTCCGGCAACGCGCGCCGGAACTCACCGCGCTCCGCATCCGTACAGCGACCTCGAACCCCCGAGCTCCACCGGCGACGTAGCCCGCGATCGTCGGGGGCAGTGGAGAGCTTTGGGGCGAGGGCAACCTCGGGCGTGGTCAGCGGACAGAACAAGAGGCTTCGGGTTGGTCGCTTCCGAGGGGGATGGACACCAATGATCGGCAAGGACGCGCTCCGCGCCGCAAAACCGTACACACCCACGTTTCTTGCGCTCTACGACCCGTGGGTAATCCGGCTGTCGAACCGATCCGCGTGGCGATGCCCGGCCGAGATCATGCTCGCGGCGTACAACAAGCATCTCGGCCATCGACATCTCGAGGTGGGTCCCGGGTCGGGCTGGTACCTGGTCAACGCCCAGCGGCCCGCCGAGTCCCTCATCACTTTGATGGATCTGAATCCAGCCCCTCTCTCGCACACACGAAAGCGGCTGCACAGCAAGGGGTGTCAGGTTCGAACTGTGACCGGCAACGTGCTCGATCCGGTACCCGACAGCGCGGGAACCGGCTTCGATTCCATCGGGCTGAACTTCGTGATGCACTGCGTGCCCGGCTCTTTCGCGCAGAAAGGGGTCGCGTTCACGCACCTGGCGCGCGTGCTCGCCGATGACGGGACGCTGTTCGGGGCGACGATCCTGAATCAGCGGCCACGCACTCTGTTCGGGCGGGCGCTGAGTGCCACCTACACCCGCGCCGGGGCATTCAACAATGCCGACGATAACTGCACCGGGCTGGAGTCGACATTGAGAGCAGCGTTCGCCTACGTGGAACTCACTGACGTAGGCGACGTCACGATGTTCACGACCCGGTATCCAATTCGCTGAATCGCGGCGAACTCCTGCTGGTCGGTCAGGCCGAGGCTAACGCGAATTCACCGGCGTGGATGCCCGCAGTAAACGCAGCCCACTCTTCCCGTGTGTAGGAAAGAGCAGTGCCGACCGCGTCCCGCAACGTTGTTACCCCGGTGGCGATGTCGTGCTGGATAGCGGGGATTCCCAAACGAGTATCATCGGATTCATCAGTGCCCGTGACGATTTCAAGGAAGACACCCCAGGTTTGGGTGGAGACGACAACGATCGGCCGGACGGCCTCGTCCCCGTCGTACTTGCTGTCGCGGATGAGAATTTCCCCGTCGCCGAACCGCACTTCGACACAGGCATTGCCGTGATCGGAGAAGGTGGATTTGAACCAGCCGGACGGCTTGGTTCGTGCGGTTTCGCGAACGTTCATACTTCGTACATTACCCACTGACGGAGGCCTTGATCAGGGCTAGAGAGTCGTCGGCGCTCAGCGTGTGGGTGAGGGCTTGACGGAAAGCGTAGGAAAGGCCGTTGACTTCGGACTGGTCTTCGATGATGTTGCCCTGCAACGCTGTTTCCGACCACTCCACCGTCGGCAGGTGCGTGCTGGGGAAGTCGAGCAGATGGTAGGTCGAGCCACCGAGCGCGGCGCCTTCGGCGGCGGTGAAGGGGATGACCCGGATCTCGATGGTGTCCGGATGATCCTCGATGAGCCGGACGAGGTGATGTAGCTGCTCGCGGAGCACGTCGGGGCCGCCGGTTTGCTGTATCAGGGCAGCTTGGCTGAAGACGGCCGTCAGGTGCAGCGGATCGTCGCCTGCCAGGCGGTGCTGTCGCTGCATACGGATCGCGAGATGCTGGTCGACTTCGAAGGGGCGAATCATGGTGTTGGCGGCGATGATTGCGCGAGCGTATCCCCGCGATTGCAGCAGCCCGGGGATCAGCAGACTGTTGTAGCAACGGATGCTCCGCGCGCCGTGTTCGAGCCCGAACAGCCGTTGCATTTCGGGGCTGAGTAGGGCGGGGTATTTCATCCACCAGCCGCGCTCTTTGAGCACTGCGCGTAGGGCGAGTAGTTCGTCCTGCTCGGCCTCATCGCAGCCGTAGATGTTGAGCAGCGCCCTGAGCTTGTCCTCGGTCAGGATCCTGGTGCCATTGCTCACCTGCGACCAATACGGACGCGAGATACCTACTGCGGCAATGATATCGGCGTCGTCGAACCCCGACTCCCCGCGCAACCGGTTCAGGCGCAGCTTGAGTTCCCACCGTGCGACGGTCGATGACATCGGTGCCATGCCCTGATCCTTCCTCACCCGCACGTGTAATGAGTCGATTCCGCATCCGAAATTACGACCAATGCTACATACGATGCAGAGTTCCCATGAGCATCTTGACTCTGCAAATGTTGCAAGTCTACCGTTGCATGTGTCGGGCATCACATCTGGACCCGGTTCTGCAGACCTCCGCAACCGCATCGTGACGGCCGACGCACTCCAACCACAGGGGGCCACAGCCCCCGACCTGCGGCACGAGGTGATGAAGGATGCAGCTCGTCTTGGGAACAGATACGAACCGGCCCTGTGCGTGGTACGTCGGCCATGAGTCGTGGTCGTTGCCCTGGCTACGGGGGCGCACGGTTTCCACTGCCGTCGCGACTGCGGCACTTCGGGCTGCGGAAATTCTCACGGCCGACCGACCACCCGATCGTCAGGAATGGGGCGAAATCCACCACGCGGCGCGCCTCCTAGGAGTGTCGACCCGTGAACTCGCCGATCAGGGCTCCGGCAAAGTCTGTTTTAGCAAATCTTCAGCAGTTCGAGTGGCCGTTTGTGCTGGTAGGAGTAGTAGCGGAGGCCGCAGGCGATGTTGTGATGACCGTGGAGTCGCAGCAGACCGATCGCTGTGTTTCGCAAAGTGGCCATGACTTGCGGACCGGCGCCGGTGCGAACACGGGAGCGGTCCTCGTCGAAGGTGACATCACGAACGCAGTGCACCCGGTTCTCGATGTGCCAATGCCCTTGCAACCATGCCGCTAACTGCCGGGGCGTGGCCTCGTCTGCCGACAGGCTGGTGATCGCGTAGACGGTCGCGCTCGCGAATTTCCGTGTCCGGGCGTCGACACGGCGGCGCGTGATCTTCAATGCCAGCCGGGCACTTGGGAACCCGAGCCCGCCGTCGATCCGCAAGGCCTTGAGGGTGCGGGTTTCGTGGCGGCCGTGCCCGCGTGAGCGGGTGCGATCGCCGGTGCGGATCGAGTGCCACGGTAGTTTCTTGAGCGTCTTGCGCAGCTTGGGTTGGTTGTCCTTGACGGTGAGCAGGTAGTGGCCGCCGAGCTCGGTGATGTAGGTGGCGGTGTCGCGGTTGGTATGCATCGCATCGGCGGTGATGAGCATCCCGTCGATATCGATCCTCGCGAGAAGCTCACGTAGTAAAGGGATTTCATTGGTCTTGCCGTCCACATCGACCTGCCCCAGGATTACCCCGAGTTGCTGACACACCCCGGACAGCAAGTGCCTCGCCCGGCCCGCCGCATCCCGGGAGCCGCGCAGGGACTTACCGTCGAAGGACACCACCCGGCGACCAGGCACCACGGTCCGGCGCCACATCCACGCCTCGATCGCCGAGTCCAGCGCATCGGGGTCCAGGGCTTGCAGGAACCGGCGGATCGTCGATTCCACCGGTACCGAACCGCCGAATCCGAGCTCGGTCAGCACCGTAGCCGGCGCCTCGGCGACCCATTGACCGATCGCGGTCAGCGAGCGCGCACCCGCCAGAACCGCCGCCAGCGCGGCAGCCAGAATCGCTCGCGCCGAGTACCGCACACCGCGACGAGCCCGCGGATCGACGACTTCTCCCAACACTTCCAGCAAACTCACCGCACCGGGCAAAAGGGTCGATTCACCACCCTCACAAGGCAACTCGACGGACGGGATAAGGATGGGAGATGATGACATGGGCACGGCAGGCTCTCCGGGTGTGACGCACTTGTGGAGAGGCGATCATCTCGAGCGCCGCCGTGCCCACCAATTTTTCTTTCCTGGCGTGTCGGGCAAATGGGCATAAAAACCGCAGGTCAGCCTTGACAGGACGACTTTGCCGGACCCCTGGTCCACTCTGCCGGGTCTTGCGCTCGAGGTGCAGGGACATTCCGGCAACAGCACGCTGCCTCGAACCTGACACCAGCGGGCACCGCGTGCTGCGCTCAGATACTTCTGGGGCAGTTTGACGGAGCTTCAAGAGCAAACGGTCGGTCCATCACAGAACTGCGATGGACCGACCGTTTCCAGTGGACCTAGTGGGACGTTTCCCGTTCTGCCACGGCGATCCCGGATCGATGAACGAGGCATCGACACCAGCGAATCGACACCAGTCCCGCATCGCGTACGCGGTCATCTCGGTGCCGTTGTCCATGCGAACATGCGTCGGCCTGCGACCGGTCGTCGCGATGATTTCATCGAGCACACCGACGAGCTGATCCGAGGTGCACGAACGGAATGCTCTGGTGTCCAATGCTTCTCGGGTGAACTCGTCGACGATGTTGAGGAACCGGACCTGCCGTCCGTCGACGGTGACATCGACCTGGAAATCCAACGCCCACATCTGATCCGGAAACGACGCCCTCAACCGCTGATCGCGGCCCGGTCCGATACGGCGCTTCTTACGCACCCGGCACGGTCGCTTCAAGCCCTCCTCACGCCAGAGTCGTTGTGTGCATTAATGATTGGTGACAAAACCTTCACCGCAGCACAGTGCGCTTTGCGCCATGCCCACCGCAGATGCTTGCGCGAGATTGCCCGCAGCCGTTGCCGCAGGCGTCGTTCGATCTCTTCGACCGACGGGGACCGACGTTGCACCGATCGGGGCTGCCCGACCACTCGGCATGCCCGCCGTTGCGACACCCGAAACCGTTGCCGCAGAACCACGACCGCTCTGCGACGGCGGTCCGGGCTCAGAAATTTCCCCGGTTCACTTCCTTGAGCATGTCAATATCGAGGGCCTGCTCGGCGACCATCTTCTTCAGCCGCGCGTTCTCGCGCTCGAGCTCCTTGAGCCGTTTCGCGTCGTCGGATTTCATGCTGCCGTACTGGGCCTGCCAGCGATGCCAAGAGGCCTCGGAAATCTCGAGGTGTTTACACACCTCCTCGATCGAGAATTTCTCCCCGATCAGCTTCTCGCCCTCACATAGTTGGTGGATGATCTGCTCAGGGGTGTGTCGTCGTCGCGCCATGTCGTGATCTCGTCCTCCTGCACCCATTCTGGTGCATCAGAACTCTCACAACCGCTGGACCTGCCCAGAGGGCTCCAGTCAAGCGTCCACGACGACGGATCCGTAACTATTGCGGCAGCAATCGGTGGCGAGCCGAATCGCCAGAACGGCTACTGGCCGGGCGAGTACATCGACTCGGCGGCAACCGAATCCGCAATAGTAGACCTACTGGGCTTGGTTCGGTCCGTTAGCCAGCATCTCGGCACCACCGAGTACGAGACACGGGTAGGGATCGAATGGGCTGGTGAGGCACCCCTGGTCATCTACACGGTCGATGGTTTCGGATTCCAGTACGAAGGAGACTCGATTCCGTTGGCTCGCTACAGTCCAGTCACCGCAACGATCAACGCAAGCGCGGACGACAGCAGCTACTTCGATCGGGACCGAGATCTCGCTCGCGATTGCGTGAACCAGGGAGGGATTTCGGGACTCCGGCTCATCCAGCCGCAATCTCAATAAAACGAGAGCAGGACTGCCCCAGCTGCAGTTGCCGTACACCCCGATCGCAGAGCCACCACACCAGCGTCGAAATTGGGCCGGGTTCGGCGCCTGCCACCACCTCCCGTTTCTGGCCGTCGGAAAGGCAGCTGCCATCTCCACGACGTGTCGGTGCGGCGTGCGATAGTTGCCGGATGGATCAGGGTGGGAGCGCTGGCAACCTCGAACTGGCGCAACAGCTTCGACAGATGATTCGGTTCGACCCCACGCGCGCCTACTACGCCTTAACCCTCCGTGCAGACAGACGCGGTATACCCTTCTGGTCTCGCCATACTCATTGGGTGGGCTGGTCGGAACGAAAGACCGGCTGGGAGATACGAGTCGCCAGTCTTGTCGATCCGGAATCCATGACCCACGCCTGGGATGCAATGCGGCAGCAATGGCTGGTCGTGTACGACGACTTCAGTCTCGCGATCTTCATGCGACGGGGTGGTAATGCGCTCGTCGAACAGTCAGTAGCCGAAGCACATCTCGCAACCGCGATAGGGCCGTCCGAGTGCGTCAGGGACGGAACGGCCGAAGTAGGCGGATTCGGATTCGTCGCGACCGGCCACGTCCCCGACGATGACGTGGATCGCCGAGCTCCATCCAGATCCCTGCGGATGCAAGTGTTGAAGCGGGATGGCTATCGATGTGTTGTTTGTGGCCGAAAAGCGAAAGATCACATTGATATTGAGCTACATGTCCACCACCTCATTCCCTGGCGGATGGACGGACCTACTACCGAGGAGAACCTCGTAACCCTCTGCGGAACCTGTCACAAGGGCCTCTCCCCTGACTATGAGCCCCAGCTGCGAGAACTCGCCGGCCTACCAGGCAGGGCAGGGCCGGTGATCGGGGCAGGTAATGCAGAGTTCGATGAAGAGGTCACACGCTACCGTCAGCATGTCCGCGATTTCCTTAACCGCGTAGAAGGCAGCGATGGGGCGAATCCCTCACCGCGTGGCATCGAGCAATAGCCCTGACCTGACCCACGATTTCGGTCCGGGCGTGGGAAAGCCTTGCGCCCGTGCCAAGCCTGATGCGCGTGCTGGAAGCCAGCGTGCGGGTCGGCCCGCCAGGTGATCGGCATCAGGATGCGCGTATCTGGTAGAAAAATGCGGAGCCCGTGCCTGGTTGACACAGGCACGGACTCCGCTCGCTTCTATTGAGCTGTGCTCGGACCGGTCAGCGGAACGCGGTGCCGACGGCATCCTTGACACGCCCCCTCTCCGTAGAGGATGGCCGATGAGGGAGCAGGGAGAAAGAAAAGCCCGATAGACACACGACCCCTCGCCGGACTCGCCCGCCTAATCCAGCCATCGCTGCTACGCTCGCCGACCGTGACGACAGCCATCGCCCTGGGAACCGCTGCGATCCCGCCATTCTTCGCGCTGTTCACGAAGTTCTTTTTTGACGAGCGCGACTCTGGACGTACACGGAAGATCAAACAGCTTGCCCAGTTGGCCGACACCATCCCGGAGAGCCACCGACAGCCATTGCTCGACCTCCTCGACATTCAGATCGAAAGGTATGCCCACCGCAGTTCACGAAAGTTGGACGGAAGCACACTCGCCTTGATGATCGTTCTCAGCATCCTGACGGCACTGCTGACCTGGGGCGGCATCATGCTTGCCATCAATGTACACGTCTGGGTATTCGGAATCCTGACGGCAATCATCGCGCTGTTCGGCGTACTGCTGATCAGCGTGGGTGGTGGATCGAACCTGTACAAATACCCCGATGCCTCGTGAGCTAACAACCTGGCCCGGTCCAGAACGAAGGGTGCGACATAAAACCGTCGAGCCAACCCAAAAACATTGAGGCACCTTCGAACTGAACCGTCACGGGTTGGGGGCCGCTTCTTCCTAGTGGAAGATGGTTCCCATCATGACGAAGCGTTACCCGCCCGAGGTTCGCGAGAAGGCCGTCCGTCTGGTCCTCGACCGCCTCGATGAGTTCGAATCCCCGTATGCCGCCGCCCGCGCGATCGGCCCGCTGGTGGACGTGCATTACGAGACGTTGCGAGTGTGGGTGAAGAAGGCGCTCGCGCAGGGCGCGCCGCTGGCCGGCAAGGCCGGTGCGGGGTTGTCGGCGGCCGAGCGTGAGGAGCTGGCGCGGCTGCGTAAAGAGGTCCGAGATCTCAAGCAGGCCAACGAGATCCTGAAAGCGGCCTCGGCTTTTTTCGCGCGGGAACTCGACCCGCGACACCGCTGATCGTCGGGTTCATCGACGAATACCGCCAGGTCTTCGGCGTCGAGTCGATCTGTCGTGCGCTGACCGCGCAGGGAATCCAGATCGCGCCCAGGACCTATCGCAAGGCGCGACGTCGACCACCGTCGGCGCGCGATATCGCAGATGCTCACGTGGAGAACGCATTGCGTGATCTGGCGGGTCAGCCGGAGCAGATGTATGGCCGCCGGAAAATTACTCGCTTCCTGCGCCGCCGCGGCCATGATGTCGCGTTCTGCACCGTGGACCGGATCATGCGCGAGCTCGGCATGAACGGGATCGTGCGTGGCCGCAAGCTGCGCACCACGGTCCCCGCCAAAGACGGGATCCGCGCTGGTGACAAGCTCAATCGCGACTTCACTGCCGCCGCACCGAATCTGGTGTGGGTCGCCGATTTCACCTACGTGTCAACCTGGACCGGATGGGCGTATGTGGCGTTCGTGTTCGACGCCTACTCCCGGGCGATCGTCGGCTGGACCACGGCCGCCACGAAAACGACCTCGCTGGTGTCCAAGGCGCTCAACATGGCCGTGTGGCGGCGTGATCATTACGGGCACCCGATCGAGCCCGGACTGATCCACCACAGCGACGCCGGGTCAATATACTTCAGTGAAAGTCGTTGAGACACTGATGCTTTCGGGTCTCCGCCCGTCGATAGGATCAGTGGGCGATGCCTTCGACAACGCCCTCGCGGAGACCACGATCGGGCTCTACAAGACCGAGGCGGTCCGCGACGATTCACCGTTCCGGAGAGGGCCGCTGAACCGGCTGGCTGACGTCGAGCTACTCACCCACGAATGGGTCGCCTGGTTCAACGAGTCCCGGTTGATGCACCGGCTCGGCCGTCGACCACCGACCGAGTACGAAACCGACTACTATTCGACCCGCTCCGAGCAACCGGCTGCAGACAGATAAACGGGTGCGCACGAAAGCCGGGGCGATTCAGGCTCTCCGATCGCAGTCGTCCCGGTA
>NZ_BDCE01000033.1 GCF_001613345.1 Nocardia uniformis NBRC 13702
AAGCCCGAAACCTACACAGCCGAAAGCCAACCGAGCTGAACAAGCTCTTCACTGCCGCGAGTCACATAGGTCCCACGGCCCGGAGGTTGTGGCGACGGACGCACAGAACCCATCAACACACCCTCGTCTCGGCTGCAGCTCATGATCAAGGCGGCAGAATTGAGTTCCTTCATACGGTTGAGGGTGGCCTCGTACATGGCGCGGCCCGCCCCGCCGGAGCGGCGGGCGATGATCAGGTGGAAACCGAGGTCGCGGGCGTGGGCCAGGTGGTCGACGAGGGCGTGCAGGGGGTTGCCCGCGGAGGTGGCGACCAGGTCGTAGTCGTCGACGATGACATACAGTTCGGGGCCGCTCCACCAGGAGCGGTCCCTGAGCTGCTGCGGGGTGACATCGGGGCCGGGCATGCGCTGGGTGACATAGGCTGCCAGGTCGGCCATATTCTGAGTGAATTGTGGTGCGGTGGAACCGTATCCGGCCTGATATCCCTGCGGAATGATGCCGAGCATGGTGCGGCGGTAGTCGCCCATGATGATGCGCGCCTGATCGGGCGTATTGGCCGCGCAGATGTGCTGCACGAGGGCGCGCAGCAGCGTGGTCTTACCGCATTCCGAGTCACCGACGATCAGGAAGTGCGGGCTGGCGTTGAAGTCCGCGTACACGGGGGCCAGCTCGGATTCATTGATGCCGATCGGGAAGCGCAGGCACTTCTCCGCCGGATCCGTTGCGGCGGGCCAATTGTCGGCCATCCGGAGCAACGCATCGACGGGCAGCCGGTCCGGCAGCATGCGCACTCGTGGCGCGGGGCGGCCGGGCGTGTGCTGGGCGATCGTCGCAACCGCTTCCGCCACACCGGTTCCCAGCGTCACCGGATCGGCGACGCCGTCGATGCGCGGCAGCGCGGTGAGCATATGCAGGCAGTCGGGCGTCATACCGCGACCCGGACGCCCCATGGGTACCAGGGCAGCGAATTTGCGGCCGAGGTCGGAGTCCATCGGATCGCCCAGCCGCAATTCGATGCGGGTGCCGATCTGATCCTTCAGGGCGGGACGGGCCTCGGGCCAGCGCGCCAGGGTGATCACCACGTGCACGCCGTAGGAAAGTCCTTGCCCCGCCAGATTCATGACGGTTTGCTCGAGCGCCTCGAACTCCTGCCGGAAGGTGCCGTAGCCGTCGATGACGAGGAAGACATCGCCGAAGGGATCGGAGTGCGCACCGGTCGCGGCGGGGCTCGCCGACGGATCCATGGCGCGAACGCGCCGGAACTCGGTCATGGATTCGATGCCGAGCTGCCGGAAGCTGGCCTCGCGCTGTCGCACTATGGTCACCATCTCCGCGATGGTGCGGCGCACCTTGTCCGCATCGAGGCGGCTGGCCACCGCACCCACATGCGGCAGCCCTTCGAGCCCGATCAGGGTGCCGCCACCGAAGTCCAAACAGTAGAACTGCACCTGTTCGGCGGTGTGCGTCAACGACATCGCCATCACCAGTGAGCGAATCGCCGTGGACTTCCCCGATTGCGGGCCGCCGACCACCGCCACGTGGCCGCGTGAACCGGACAGGTCCATCACCATGGGATCGCGGCGCTGATCGTAGGGCCGGTCCACAATGCCGATGGGTGCCCGCAGCGTCGCCACCTCGCTGTAGTCGCCGGTCAGCAGCGAGCGCGGAATAAGCTGATCCAGGGTCGGCGGCTCATCGAGCGGCGGCAGCCAGATCTCGTGCGCGGCGCGGCCCTGCCCGCGCACCCGGGAGACCAGCATCTGCAGATTGGAGATCTGTTCGGCATCCGGCGCGGGCTCATCGATCACCGGTTCGGGCGGAGCCGGAATATGGTCGATGGCACGGAAATCGACGTGGGTGGCGGTGAACGGGCGCGCGGTGGTGTCCACCGCTGTGGACGGTCCGCCGACGGTGGACTCACGGTGCGAACCGACGCCCGCATACGGCCCGGACACATACGCCGATTGGAAGCGCACAATCTCCCCGGAGTCGGACTTCAGGTAACCGCCCCCGGGATTATTGGGCAGGTTGTAAGCGTCCGGCACCCCCAGGACCTGTCGGGATTCATTGGCGGAGAAGGTCTTCAAACCGATCCGATAGGACAGGTGACTCTCCAGCCCCTTGAGCCGCCCCTCCTCCAGCCGCTGCGAGGCCAACAGCAGATGCACGTGCAGGGACCGGCCCAATCGACCGATCATGGTGAAGAGCTCCGCGAAATCCGGGTGCTGTGAGAGCAGTTCGGAGAATTCGTCGAGTACCACGAACAGCGCGGGCATGGGATCGAGATCCGCCCCGGCGGCCCGCGCCTTCTCATATTCGGACACATTGGCGAAATTGCCCGCGGCACGCAATACTTCCTGCCGACGATTCATTTCACCGGCCAGCGCATCGCGCATACGGTCGACCAGATCGGCCTCCTCCTCCAGATTGGTAATGATGGCCGCGACGTGTGCGACCCCCTCCAATCCGAGGAATGTCGCGCCGCCCTTGAAGTCGACCAGCACAAAATTCAACTGATCTGGTGAATGGGTAGCAATCAGCGAAAGTACCAGCGTGCGAAGAAATTCCGATTTGCCCGATCCGGTCGCGCCAATGCACAAACCATGCGGCCCCATTCCAGCTTCGGCCGCCTCTTTGATATCGAGCACCACCGGCAACCCGTCGGCCCCCACACCGAATGGCACCCGCAGTCGTTCCCGCCCATAGCGAGGCTTCCATGCCTGCTCCGGATTGAAGCCGCCGATATCGCCGAGTCCCAGCAGTTGCGCCCACGACGAGATGACCTCGCCCTCTTCACCCGCCTGTTCACCACCGCGCTGGACCACGGGCCGATAGGGGGCCAGCCGCCGCGCCGCCCGCTCCGCTTCCCTGGCGGTAATCCGGTCGATCAGCGCGAAGCGCTCCATGGTTCCGGCCGCCCCGCGACCGGAGCACTCACCGTTCTCCACCACCATCTGGATGCCACGCGAGGCGGCCAGGCGGGGCGCGTAATTGCACAGGTCGATCACGGTGACACCCTCGAAACCGGTCTCCCGCAAGGGATCCTCTTCGGCTTCCAGCAGCCCCCCGTCGACCACGATCACCAGCTGCACCAGATTCGGATCCGGCGGCTGATTGCGCGAGTATCGAACTCGGTTGTGCAGCAGGGGATACAGACTCGCGTGCGCCTGGCGAATCGACCCGTACACCATCCGTTCCGCGCCCACGCCGTCGCGCGCCTCCGGGTGCTGGGTATGCGGCAGCCACTTCACCCACTCCCATTCACGGGCGGTATCGGGACCACAGACGACGGCGACCAGCACCTGGTCCGGTCCCTGGAACATGGCCAGCTGCAATAACATCGAGCGCGTCATATCGCGGGCCTCGGCACGGTCGCCGCCCAACTGCACACTGGCGAAACCCTTGACGGCAATGGCGGTCGGCAGATCCGGCACGGTGGAGTGGGTACGCACGAAGCGTCGCAACGAGACCGCGGCAATGGGCTCCAATTCCTCCACCGGCCCGGTCTCCGGCGCGACCAGTCGGGTCGCCAGCCGCTGACTGCCCAGGCCGATACGGGCATGGCAGAAATCCTTATCCCCCGCCCGGCGCTCCCACATGCGGGTGGTGCCGGCCAACATCCAGATCAGGCCCGGCTCGGGATGGCTCCACTGGACCGCGGCGCGCTGCTGGGCGGCGGTTTCGCCGACATCCTTGCGCACCTGGTCCAGGTAGCGCAGGTAGTCCTTGCGATCCTCGTCCGCCTCGGCCGACTTCTGGCCCTTGCCACCCTGACCGGCGTACATGCCGACCATGGAGACCACCATCATCATCGGGAACATCAGGGCCATCGGATTGGACGCGATACCGCTGCCCGAGGTGAACAGCAGGACGACCATGCCGAGCATGCCGACCACCATGACGACCGGCATGAGTTTGGTGAACAAATTGGCCGGTATGTTCCGGGGGATTTCCGGCGGCGATTGCAATGTCACCTCACCACCGGGAGAACGCGGAATCTCCCGGCGCGGGCGGCGCTGAAACCGGACGGTGCTCATTCTTTTCGCCAACCCCCATTAAGGTTGTGACCAGCCTTGGAGTGCGGGCCTCAGTGTACGACCAGCATCCGATATGCCGTACGCTGCGGTCAGCAATTCTGCACATCACGGCGTCGCCGATGAATCGGCGTGTTCGCCGAAAAGAGGGTGAAACCGAAAGTTGGCTCCCGTCGTGACCAATGCGCGAATGGATCAGATCGACGACGCTCGCGGAACCGTCCGCGCGCCCGACCTCGCGCGTGTCACCATCCTGGCCAAACATACCCAGGTCGATATGGCCATTCCGCTCGATGTGCCGGTCGCACTCGTCATTCCCAGCGTTGTCGACATGGTCGCGCAGCACAATCGCACCAATGACTTCGACCATGACGATGAGGACTTCGAACCCCACGAGTGGGTACTCGCCCGCATCGGCGAACCGCCCCTCGCCAACTCGCTCAGCCTCGCCGAACACGGGGTGCGCGACGGTGAGCTGCTCATGTTGGAGAGCGCCGAACACACCGCTCCCACACCATTGTTCGACGACATCATGTACAACGTCGCCATTGCCGACGCCGACCACTATCGCGGGTGGACGCCGCGCACCGCGCGCCTGACCGGGTCGATTCTCGCGGTGCTCACCATGGGGATCGGCTGTCTCGGGCTGCTCGCCGCGCCCGATGCGGTACCGGGCTGGGTCAGCGGCGCGGTGGCGCTGTTCGTCGCCGTACTGCTGGTCGCGGCGGGCATGGTACTCAGCCGGATGTACCGCGATATCGATTCGGCGCTGGTGCTCGGCGGCTGCGCGCTACCGGCGGCATTCAGTGCGGGCATGCTCTTCGTGCCCGATCACTACGGCTGGCCGAATCTGCTGCTCGGCGCGGCGCTGACCGGTGCCACCGCCATCCTGGCCTGGCGGGTATCGGGCGTCGGCCCCGGACTGTTCATCGGCGTCACCACGGTGGCCGCCTATGCGGTGCCGGCGACGCTGATCGGACTGCTCACCGACCTCCCGATGCGGGCTATCGGCGCGGGCGTGGCCGGACTCGGTCTGGTCGGCCTGTCCCTCGCCCCGCGGTTGTCCATGCTGCTGGCCAAGCTGCCGCTGCCCCCGGTACCGGCCCCCGGCACGCCGATCGACCCGACCGAGGACGACCCCGACGACCATCGCGCGCTCCCATCCCTCGACGCGCTCCGCGCCAAATCGGAGCGGGCGCGAAAGTACCTGGCCGGACTGGTGGCCGCGACCGCCCTCGTCACCGCCGCCGGTGCGCTCACGGCCACCGATCCGACCAGCGACAGCAGCTACTGGCCCGGTCTGGCGCTGGCACTGGTGTGCGCGGCCGTGCTCATGTTCCGCAGCCGCACCTACGCGGGCGCGGAGCAGGCGGTCATACTCCTCGTCGGCGGCGCGGCCATTGTGCTGTCATTGCTGGTGGGCGCGGCATTCACCCGGCACCAGCCACTCGCCGTCTTCGGTGCCGCCGTACTCATTCTGGTGATCGCCCTGGTGCTCGGGATGATCGTTCCCAACCATCAGGCCACCCCGCCCATGCGACGCGCGATGGAACTGCTGGAGTACGCGTTCGTCGCGGCGGTGATCCCGCTGGTGTTCTGGGTGACCGCGCTCTTCGCACTCGTTCGCGGCCTCTGATTCGAGTTTCGATATGCCTCGCAATGCCTTTCGAACCCTCCGCCTGGTGGCGGCGACTTCGGTGATGGCATTGAGTGTTTCGCTCGGCACCGGAACCGCATACGCCGAACGGCCGCCCGTCGTGGATCCCGGCCTGCTGCCCGCCGGTGGCCCCGCGGCACCGCCCACCGAAACCGAACATCCCGCTAACGCACCGTGTATCAGCACCCAGACCGGCGGTGACGGCCCGACCATTCCACCGGCGCAGCGTTCCCTCGATCTGGAGCACGCGTGGCAGTTCTCCCGGGGCGCAGGACAATTGGTTGCGGTTATCGACACCGGTGTGGCCCACCACCCACGGCTGCCCGGGCTCATCCCCGACGGCGACTATGTGGCGGCCGGTGGTGACGGCACCGAGGATTGCGATGCGCACGGCACCCTGGTCGCCGGGCTCATTGCCGCCAGCCGGGTGAACGGTCAGGGTTTCGCCGGGGTGGCACCGGAGGCGCGGATCATGACCATCCGCCAGACCAGCTCCCAGTACCAGGCCAAGGGCGCGGGCCACGATAAGGGCCCCGACGATATGCCCGACGGCTACGGCAAGATCTCCGCCCTGGCCTCGGCCGTCCGCCGGGCCGCCGACGCCGGAGCCCGCGTCATCAATATTTCCCTGGTGGCCTGCCCCACCACCAGACCCGAGAGCCGTGAATTCGGAATGCTCGGTGCGGCAGTGCAGTACGCGGCCACGGTGAAGGATGCCGTGATCGTCGCCTCGGCGGGCAATACCGATTCCTGTCAGGCGAGCAATCCCGGTCTGGACCCGCTGCACCCCAACCGCGACCTCTGGGACAACGTCGTCTCCTACGTGGCCCCGGCGCTCTGGGACGACTACGTACTGTCCGTCGGCTCCGTCGATTCCTTCGGCCGGCCTTCGGAATTCACTGTCCCCGGCCCCTGGGTCGGGGTGGCCGCACCGGGCGAGAACATCATCTCGCTCGACCCACGTGACTCGGGCCTGACCACCGCGAAGTTCACCAAACAGGGACAGCGGGTCCCCTACAGCGGCACCAGCTTCGCCGCCCCCTACGTCGCCGGAGTAGCAGCACTCGTCCGCGCCCGCTTCCCGGAACTGAGCGCCCAGGACGTCATCGAACGTATCGAGGCCACCGCCCATGCCCCGGCCGAGGGCTGGAACCCCTACATCGGCTACGGCGCGGTCGATCCCGTCGCCGCCCTGACCGCCGAGGTCCCGAACCTGTTGCCCCCGAAGAGCCCCAGCGCCGCCGTGAGCGAGCAACTGCCCATTCCCACTCCCCCGCCGCCACCCGACCACACCGCCCGCAATGTGGCGCTCATCGGCACCGGGGTGATCGGCCTGCTGCTGGCGCTGGGTTGGCTGGCGTCATTCCCGCTGCGCCGCAAGCTGGGCATGCGCGACGATCACTGAGGCCGGGCGTACACGGACCGCGAAACCACCCCGCGACCCCGCACCGCACCCCATCACCCCGCCCCGTCACAACACCACCCCGCCACTCCACACACCACCCCGTCATCCCCGCGTGACGACACCACGAAGGGGACCAGCGCTCAGTTCTGGCTCCGCACCGGCTCTTTCGCCGGATTCGGGTCCGGGGCGACACCGTCGTGGGCGACCATGGCCGCTTCCCGGCTCAGGGCCGGTCCGGGTGCGAGCAGGCCGATGATCGGCCAGGGCGCGGGTTCGGGCTGCACCCGCTCCGCGTCCATACCGAGGGCCTTCGCTGCCTCCAAGCTCGAAATGCCGTAGCGCACACCGAAATCGGAGATGTAGAAGAGACTGTCACGGCGCTGGCTATCGGGCTCGATACCGGTGGCCTGGACGTAGGCGCCCGCGCCGGGCTTCATATAGAAGTAGTCCTCATTCGGGCCGGAGCCGTCGGCCTGGGCCGAGGGCACCAGGCGGGCATTGTTCGGGATCGGAACGGTGTGGCCGGTGAGGACGGTCAGTTCGGCCCGCATACTGCCGTCGGATTTATCCTTGGCGACCGGAATCGGTTGCCAGGACAGGCAATCCACGGGCTGGTCCTTGCCGTCGACAATAGTCGGGGCGGTCGCGGGATATTTCGACACCGGCAGGGCCGAGGAGACCGGGGCGGCGGTGCGGTCGGCCTGGGCGATAACCGTCTCGGTGGAAGTCGACCGGTAGGTGTTGCGAATAATGTCGGCGGTCAGCTGCGAAACGGGTTGCAGGCCGTCGGCCAGCACCACGTAGTACTTATCGTCGGTGCGCACCTGCACCACATCGCCGATGCGGTGATCTCCCAGCGGATAGCCGGGCACGCCACCCACGTCCGCGATGGGTGGCGGCACGATCGGCAGCACCTCGGGGATGGCATTGAGCAGGCCCGCGCTGATCGGGCGCGGGATCAGGCCGCGAATCTCGAGGGCATCTGCCACCGCACGATCGTCGGTATCCACGCGGGCGCGCTGATTGTCGTAGACCAGGAAGGTGGCATCGCGGCCCTGGACGAGCAGCGCTTCGCCGGACCCCAACGCGGAGGCTTTCTCTCCCAATTCCGGAGCACCGGCGAGGACCGACGTGGTGAGTTCGCGGCTGCCGTCATTGGACAGCGCATCGCAGACCGTCCAGGTGCGACCACGACCGCTGTCGTCGAAGTTCAGTGAGGCGGGTGCGCCCGGAATACCGATGAGCTGGCCGCGCGGTTTCTTGGCCAGCTCGGTTTCCTTCACCGTGGCCGGTTTCGCGGCCTCCCCCGCCGCCAGTCTCGCCGACGCCAGATTCAGCGCCGGATGCACCGTGCCGTCGATGACCACGTAGACGGCTCCGGTGTCCTTGCCGATGAGGATTTTGCTGCCGCCCATTTTGTCCTGCGGACGCAAGAGAGCTAATACTCCGCAACCAGCCAGGATCACCAGCGCGAGGACCAGTCCGACCGTAAACGCGCGCGTCTGTGAGCGCATCGGGTCGTGCAGCATTCGCACATCCCGGCGCACCAGAGCGTGTTCCATACGGCGGACCAGGAAGCGGTAACCGCTCACCTGCCAACGCGTAGTGGGTTTTGAAGGCATGAAAACTCCCCCGACCAGTCATCGAGTTCGTGCGAAACAGTACAGTTCCCGTGAAAGCCGATTCCTATCGCACCTGGTTATACCTGCACACTCGGCCACGCTATCTCGATCACCTCGGGGCGGCGGGCCCACTTTCGGTAGTTGGGGATGACGATGGCCGCATTCGGCGGGGCCGCAGCGCGCCCGCTCTTCGGATGGATCACGCTGCCGAGCCTGGTGGCCGCACAGCTGGTGGGCGCACTGCTCGGACTTGCCGCATGGGCGGCCGACGCGCCGGGGTGGGCAGCGCTGACGATCGGCGTGGTGACCGGGTTGCTACTACTCACCGCATTAGGCAAACGTCCAGTTTCGTCTTGGATCGGGACCTGGTGGCGGTATCGCCGCAATCGCGACTACGGCCTCGGCGATACCCTCGACTTTCCCGCCGCCGACGGCCGCACCATCGGCCTGTACCGCGACGGCAGCCGCGTGGTCGCGGTGGTGGAGGCGCTGCCGCCCAAGGGCGGACTGACCCGGCTCTCCTCCGATACCGTGCGGGCCTCGCATCTGCTGCCGCTGTCGGAACTCGCGCACTGCCTCGAACAGCACGACATACTGCTGGCCGGAATCGACATCATCTCGCACGGATACCGCAGCCGCTCCGGCACACCCGCCGGAGCCAGCTACGAGAAACTACTGGGACCGCTGCCCGCGACGGCGCACCGCACGGTGTGGTTGGCCATCGCGTTCGACGCGCGGCGCTGCCCGGATGCGGTGGCGCGCCGCGGCGGCGGACTCGACGGAGCGTGCCGGGTGGTGACCATCGCTACCGAGCGCATTGTGCGCACCCTCGACGATGCCGACTGTGCGGCGCGCATTCTCACCACACCGGAGACCCGGCAGGCGGCGGCACAGATCACCGGCGGAATCGATCCACGCGAACTGACCCAGCGGTGGGGCGGCGTCGAGGTCGGCAATGGCGTGAATATCGGTGCGGCGGTGGATCCGAAGCGGCTCGGCTCCGAGGTACTGGCGCGACTGTGGGTGCCACCGACGCGTGGCACCACGGTGGCGGTACGACTGCGACCCGGGCGATCGGCGGAGACGGTGCGGGTCGGTGCCGCCTGGCGGCTCACCATGCGGGAGCTGCCGCAGGAGCCATTACAGCGGCGGATGATCTCCATGAACGGCCGCCACCGCGATGGCCTGCTCGCGCAGCTGCCGCTGGCCACACCCGTCGTCGATGCCACGGTGCCAACCGACGAATTCCCCATCGAAGCCATCGGCGCACTGCAATTGCCGTCCGCGGGCTGCGGGCAGCTCCTCGGCTCCGATGCCGATGGTAGCGGTGTGGCGGTTCGCCTTGTCGGCCAGGGCATTTCGAGCGTGTACGTGGCCGGGGAGCTGTGGTTGGCGCAGCAGCTGGTCTTCCGTGCGCTGGCCGTCGGCGAACGCGTACTCATTCGCACCGATCGCCCGCACGCCTGGGAGCACCTCGCCACCACCATCGGCAATCCGGAGCGCCTCACCATTGCCGCCGAAACCCACCAGTCCGACGCCGATTTCACGGCCACCGTCGTCGACGGCGTACTGGCGCCCGCACCGCACGCGGGCATCACCACCCTCTACCTGACCGGCGATCCACTCGGCTGGCCCGGCTCCCGCCCCGACCTGTCCATTCGGCAACCCGGCGCTTCCGGCAACCGAATCACGCTGCGCACCGGCACCACCCGGGTGGAACTCACGCTGGTCACCATCCCCAGCGAGGCCACCTATATCGGCCGCCCGCGCGGGGCGCACGCGCTGACGCGTCAGCCGGGATAGGGATCAGCGGCCCGGGCCGCCCGCAATGTGCGTCCCCACCAAGCCAATTGACGCAACAACCGGTCGGCGGCATCGACGGCCGCACCGTCCTGTGTCTCCCCCGCGGTATCGAATTTCCGCTTGGCCTCGTGAAAGCTGACGGTCTCGCGCACCGAGACCATATGAATCTCCGCCACCACCTGCCGCAACTGCTCGACGGCGCGCAACCCACCCGACAGTCCGCCGTAGCTGACGAATCCGATTGGCTTGCCCCGCCATTCCCGCTTCGCGGTATCGAGTGCGGTCTTCAACGAGGCCGGGTACCCATGGTTGTACTCCGACGTTATCGCCACGAAAGCGTCCGCCGCCGCCACCCGCTCCCGATAGGCCGCCACCACCGCGGTCTCGGTCAGATCCACCGGCAAGGGCGTATCGGCGAGATCGATAACCCCGATATCGAACCGCGCATCCGCCCCCGCCACCCGCAGGAACCACTCCGCCACCACCGGCGCGAACCGCCCCGGTCGCGTACTGGCCACCATCACCTCGAGCCGCAGCGGATCATCCATGGCGCGAGCCTAACCCAGCGGTCAGCGGTATCAGCGGCGGTCGGCGGTGCTGGTGGCGTACGCGGCCAGGCCCTGGGCGGGGAGAATTCGGGGGGTGAAATTCAGGGCGTGGCGGGCGCGTTCGGGGTCGGCCACCAGGTGACGGACGTCGGTGAGGCGGTATTGGCCGGTGACTATGGGCTCCGGACCGGCGAGGGCCTTGGACATGATGGAGGCGACCTCCCAGACGGTGATGGGGCGTCCGGAGGCGATATTGAGCGGGACGAATCCGGGTAGGGCCCGCTCGACGGCAGCCACCGTCGCGGCGGCGATATCGCGGACGTGTACGAAATCGCGCACCTGTCCACCGTCTTCGAGAATGTGCGGCGCGCGACCGGCCAGCAGTTCGGCTCGAAACTTGGCCGCCACACCGGATTCCGCCGTACGCACGGCACCGCCCGCCGGATCGCCGTACACGTGGTGATACCGCAGCACGGTCGCCGACCCTCCCGCATTGGCCGCCCACGCCATCGCGTAGTTCTCCTGCGCCGCTTTGCTTGCCGCATACGCGCTTCGAGGCCGGAGCGGGGCGTCCTCCCCGATCGGCTCCCAGGTCAATACCTCCCCGGTGCGGGGCGCCCGATGGTCGAACATCGCCCGATCCAGATCCCGGCGCCGCCGCATCACCGGAAAGAACACCCCACCACGCACGCCGCGATACCGACCCTCGCCGTAAACCACCACCGACGAGGCCAGCACCAATCGCCGCACCCGGGCCCGCTCCATGGCCGCCAGCAGTAGCGCTGTCCCGACATCGTTGTGCGCCACGAAGACCGGTGCGCTCTGCATCCCCGGCGCGGACACTCCGGCCCATTCCGACCGGGTTACCCGCACCCCTGCGACCGGACGCTCCGTCCCGCCCTCCCCCCGGCCGCAACCACCCGCACCGTGGCTCTCGTCGCGACGCTCAGCACCGGGTCGCCCCGATACCTCGGCCGAATCCTGCTCTCCGGCAACTCCTTCACAATGATGCGCGACCCCGTGGGGCGCCGGTCCGACAGGTGACACATTCCGCCCACCCGATCGACTCGCCCCCTCCTGACCGTCCGCTCGGCGGACAATCGGCTGCGATTCGGGATCGGTGGTGTCCTGGGCCGCCCGATCTTCCGCTCCCGCGCCTTGCCCGTCCGACCGCAGCGCACCTTCCTGCTCGACCACCTTCTCATCGCGCCTGCCGAGTTCCGCAAGCCCGGGCGCGGGCACGGCCGCGGCGAGATGGCAGACCACGTCGACACCGCGCAGCAACTGTTCGAGCGCACCCGCGTCACGAATATCGACGACCGAAACCCCCTGCGGCGGTGACGCATCCGCCCCATGCACCGGCTCCGCCATAAGGTCGATCGCGATCACCTCATGCCCGGCCGCCCGCAGTGCCCGATGCACATGGGCCCCGATATACCCGGCCGCACCGGTCAACAACACCCGCGACCGCTCGGCCCGCACTCCACCCGCGCTCATAGCGTCCAGCCTAAGCGTCCGCGTCCGGGTGAACAGGGGACGAATGATGAGCAGCGCTCCGGCAAGCCGCCCCGCGTCGGGTCCAGAACTCCATCGCGGGATGACGTGTTTCGCCGCCGCCGACAGCAACAGCCCGGCTCGACCAATAAGTCAGACGGCCCCTAACGAATCGTGCAGCGCGCTACGGCAGTTCGAACGGCAGTGTCACACCGGTACCGGAGTGCACCCGGCAGCGGTCGCAGGTGTCGTCACCGTCGACGGCGGCCACGGCACCACGGACGAGGGCCTTGAAAGGCACCAGATTTCGCTCGAACTCGGCGAAAACGTTCGCGGCGCTCACGCCCTCGCCGGATTCCAGACCGGCATCCAGATCGGTAACGAGAGCAATTGCGCTGTAGCACATTTCGAGTTCACGGGCGAGCACAGCCTCCGGATGGCCCGTCATATTGACCAGTTCCCACCCCTGTCCGGCGAACCAGCGGCTCTCCGCGCGAGTGGAGAAGCGCGGTCCCTGGACCACGACCATGGTGCCGAAATCCTTGAGCGGAAGCTCCGGCACCGCGGCGGAGATGGCGGCGGTGCGCAGTTGCTCGCAGTACGGGTCGGCGAAGGCGACATGCACGCCGCCGGCGTCGAAAAAGGTCTGGTCGCGACCGGAGGTGCGGTCCACCAGCTGATCGGGGACGGCCACGGTGCCCGGGCCCCAATCGGCGCGCAGACTGCCGACCGCGCACGGCCCGAGGATGCGCCGCACACCGAGCGAGCGCAGCGCCCACATATTGGCGCGGTACGGCACGGTGTGCGGGGAATACTCGTGCTTGCGCCCGTGCCGCGGCAGGAACGCCACCGCCCGCCCCGCCACCTCGCCGATGGTGATCGGCGCACTGGGCGCGCCGAACGGGGTCTGCGACTCCACCGTGATCGCGTCGTCGCCGAAGAAGTCGTAGAACCCACTGCCACCGATAATGGCCAGCGTGGCCCGAGGATCCGAACTCATGCCCCGATTCTCGCGTACCCGCGCACGAGCGCCGGTGGCAGGGCACGGGTGGTGAGCCCGGAGGCACCGGTGTACCCTAGGGGGGTATTAATGGGCGAGGGCCGACGCGGCCGGGAACGAGGGCATCGATGGCCGACGACAAGACCACCACGACGGATGCGGCGGAGTCCTGCCACGACCACAGCACCCACGGCTACATCACCGCCAAGGACGACTACCTCAAGCGCCTGCGCCGCATCGAGGGCCAGTCTCGCGGCCTGCAACGCATGGTCGAGGAGGAGAAGTACTGCATCGACATACTCACCCAGGTCTCGGCGATGACCAAGGCCCTCCAGGCCGTCGCCATGGGCCTGCTCGAGGATCACATCAGCCACTGCGTCGTGGACGCCGCCGTCAAGGGCGGCCCCGAGGCCGAGGCCAAGATCAAGGAAGCCACCGACGCCATCGCGCGCCTGGTTCGTTCCTGAACAGCATTCCGGTCGTTACGGCAGGATTCGCATCGAGCCCTGCCGGACACGTCAGGCGCTCTCGCGACCGACGAGCCGCATCCGTCCACGTTCCGGCGCTACAGCCGCCGCCACATCCCGCCCCGCGCGGTGTCGGCGCACCGACACCTCTTCGGTCCGCTCCACAATCGGCCGATCGGGCCGCAATGATTCCCTGATCAGCTGGTCGGTCGGATCAATCTGCGATACACCGAGATTCAGGTCGGCGTAGAGGAAGCCCTCTTCATCCTCGGCGAGCGGCGTCGCCAATTCGGCTCCGTCCGAGCCGAAGATGCGCGCGAATCCGCCCCCGCGCCCCATTCGCGCGCCTATCCCGAGCACCGGCAGACCGGTGGCCCCCACCACCGCGCACGGCGCGAGGACGAATGCCCCGCCTTCGATCGCGTACAGGCGGCTCGCCGTGGTCGGGGCCGCGATCCCGGCCTCACCACCGGCGGCCAGAAACCCCGGCCAGGCGGCAATATGAATCTGCTGACCGTCGGCGCGCATGGCGCGAGTGAACAGCGGCCGCACATTCTCCTGCCCGGACAACGCGCCCAAACGTCCGATACGGCTGCGATGGACAGTGGGCAATCCCGGTGTGCCCGCACTGAATACGCGCCGCTCCTGACTGTTGAGCCCGGGTTTACGCCGCAGCGACAGCACCACACCGCTATCGTCGATCACAGCCTGCGTCATAAAAACGCGGCGGTCACTACGCTCGACGAATCCGAGCACCACGTGTAATCGATGCTCACGCGCGGCCGCGGCAACAGCGCGCATTTCCGCGCCGTCACGAGTCATCGCGTTGGCCCGGTAGTGCGCGGCGGATTCCGCGGCACCGCGCCCATCGGCCGATACCCACCACGGATAGCCGGGTACGAATGCTTCGGGGAATGCGATGAGATCCGCCCCCGCGGCGGCAGCCGCCCCGATGGATTCGACAACCTGTTCGATTCCGGCACGCAATTGCCATTTCGGCTCTGCTTGAACTACAGCAACCCGCACTTTCTCTCCCTCGGCAACGACAGCAACCCCCTGTCTGAATGCAATCCTTTTGCCTGGAGCCTTGTTACGCAATGCCTATCCGTGCCGACTTACCGACCGTCCGTGCCAGTGGCCCCAACGACACGGAATGCTGCTGGTGTAGTGCCCTTTTCAAGCCGGAAGGCCCGATAGAAATGCCGTTCGGTGAGGAAACCCGAGGCCGAGGCAACCAGCGATATGGGAAGCATAGGGTCTCGACCCAGCATTTCACAGGCGTTTTCGACCCGCATTCGCCGCAATACCGCCGCCGGACCCTCCTCGAAATCATCGAACACCCGGTAGAGGGTGCGTCGAGACATCAGACAGCCGTCAGCTATTCGATCCACAGTGAGGCCCGGATCGGTGCAGCGAACACGCATATAGTCCAGGACGCGTTGCCGGGCCAGCGCGTCGGAGGACTGTTCCGGGATTCGATTCGCCGCCGCGAGAGTGATGGCGGACGCCAGCAGATCCAGGGCGGGAACCGCCAGCAACGACACCTGCTCGGGTGCGCGGTTCTGCAATTCGGTCAGTTCCCGGAAGTAGCGCGCTACCACTCCAGCGGGACTGTCGCGGGAAATCGCGGTCGCCGTAGGCAGTTCCTCATCAGCGAGGCCGGTGAGTTCCCGGAGCCGACTCAGCGGCGCCTGCACGACCGCCATTTCCCACTCATCGGGAATTTCCCAGCGATAGGGCCGGGTGCTGTCGTAGAACACCATCGTGCCCGGCCCTACCTCGGCAACCCGACCGTCCTGATGCAGTCGCCCACGCCCCCGGAGCTGAATGGTCGCGAGTAGATATTCATCATTCGCGCGCGCTATCAATCCGTTGGTGCGACGCACCTCCTGTGGCGTCGATCCGATGGTGGACATATCCACATCGTCGTAGTGCCCCAGGGTGATCCATCCACGGAAATCTTCAGCGGGCAGCGGCGTAGAAGCGAGCGGCACATAACTCTCACTGAGTCGTGCATCCCACTGTTCGAAAACCTCCGCCGCCGAACCATCGGCGCCGGATTGCAGCTCGATCCGATCGAGCGCTGACCGCTCCAATTCCGCACTCACCTTGCACCGTATGTACTTCGATGATTGCGGAGAAGTCTGTCAGATCCCCGACTTCTCGCCTAACGGCCGCTCTTGCGATCCACTTCCGTTCACGGCTTTTCCCACAGAAGGGGCGCGAGCGCACGCAGCGTCGGCAACGAATCATCACCGAGAATCTGCAATGCCACATGGTCGGCACCGGCTGTTATGTGGTGAATGAGCTGTTCCACAACGGCTTCCGCGGCACCGTGCGCCACCACGCCGTCATAGAACCGATCACTACCCGGCGCGACCAGATCGGCGTCATCGAAACCGAGACGCCGCAGCGTCGCGACATAGTTCCGCAGACCCAGATAGAACTCCACCCCCGGTCGCGCGGTGGCCCGAGCGCGTACCGGATCGGCGTCGAGAACCACCTTGTGCTCCACCGCGAGCAACCGATCCGGGCCGAGAACGCCCCGGGCTTCGCGGGTGTGGTCCGGGGTGACCAGATACGGCAGCGCCCCGGCGGTACGGTCACCGGCCGCCGATACCGAGCAGGAAACGACCCGGATAGCGAGAGTCGATGCGGTGGAACGATTCCGCTACTTCCTTCGCCGGGGACGCCCAGACGTTCACGATGCTGGTCGCCACGGTGAGGCTGGTGGTGGCCGCGAGCAAATCTTCTACATTGGGTAGCTCCGCGCCGGGGGAACCACCCAGCCATAACGTGCCGTAACCCAATTCCTCGAGTTCATGCGCACCATCCGGAGTGAACTCGCCATAGCCGCGCCATACTCCGAATCGTCCAAGCTGTGTCATATCCGAACCGAACCCGCTTGCGCTCGCCCGTATTCCACCCAGCCTTATTCCACCCGAGAGTATTTCACTCAGCACCATTCATGTGCTGTCCCAATCTGTCCCACTCCCACCCGCCACCCTCATGCCGCGTTCTCCGCGGAGAGATCGAGTTCCAGCTCCGCGTAGAGAATGCCCTCCGTCCCGCCGGATAGGGGCGCGGCCAGTTCTTGCCCACCGGGCGCGTAGATCCGGGTATGTCCACCGGGCCCACGTACCAGACGCCGTGTCGGCTCCGATCCGCGTCGCTTCTCACTGCCCGCGACATCCATCACCGCGCACGGCGCGACCACGAACATGCGGCCCACTACCGCGTACCAGAGCGTGGCGGCGGTATTCACCCGCACGCCCCAGCGCACATCCTTGGCGACAATGAATCCGGGCCAGGACACCACGTGAATCTGTGCCCCGGCGCGTTGGAGGTCCTGTCGCGCGGGAAGCCGCAGTTGTTCGGAGCCGCCGTGCACACCGATCCGACCGATATCGGTGCGGAACACATACGGCTGCGCCCGATCGCCGCCGCGGAATACCGTGGCCTCCAGCGCGGTCTGCTCCGGTTTCCGCCGAATGCCGATCACGGTTCCGCGATCGTCGATCAGCGCCTGTGACATGTACAGCGCCGTGCCGCTGCGTTCACTGAACCCCAGCACCACGTGAATCCGATTGCGCCGGGCGGCGTCGGTAATGCGCTGGAACTCAGCGCGGCCCACAATCATCGAATTGGTTCGGTAGCGGGCGAAGAATCCGGGCCCCCAACTGACCGAGTCGAGCCACAGCCACCAGGGATAGCCGGGCAGGAAGGTCTCCGGAAAAGCGACCAGTCGTGCTCCACCGGCGGCCGCCTCCGCGATCAGTTCAACTACCTGTTCCACACCGGCTCGCAGGTCCAGCCACCGCGGCTCGGCCTGCACCGCCGCGATACGCACTTTCGAAAGCACCTCGCCTCCCCTCGCCACACCGTTGTTGACGGTGCCATCACCCTTCGCCAGGTGAGTGCCGAGGCACACCGACATCTCGTGCCGGGTTAGGGACGGTGCGTGCCGATCACTGTGGAGCCGCTGGGTTTCGAATATCCAGCCCAGACCGGAATTCGCCCGGAGTCATTCCGGTTTCCTCGCGAAATGCCCGGTAGAAATGTCGTTCGGTGCCGAAGCCGGAGGAAAACGCGATGGCCGACAGCGGACGAGTGGGATCGGAGCGCAACAGTTTGCGCGCGTGCTCGATCCGCATGCGCCGCACCAGCGCGGCGGGCCCGCCGAATCCGGCGCACACCCGATAGAGGGTGCGACGCGACACCAGACAGGCGTGTGCGACCTCGTCCATGGTGAGGTCCGGATCGGTGAACCGACTGCGCAGATAGGCGAGCACCTGCCGCCGCGTGAATACCGAATCCGTGGGCGCGGGCGAATTCTCCCCCGTCGCCAGCAGTACCGCCGACGCCACCATCTCTACGCATTGGGCACCGAGAACGCTTGCGGCCCGCGCGCTTTCCGCTGGCGCCAGTTCGGCCAGCCCGCGGAAGAATCCGGTCACCACCCCGAGCGCGCCCGTGGTCGGCATGGCGGTGGCGATGGGCAGATCGTCCCGGGCCAGCCCGGAATGCTCGAGCACCTGGTCCATCGGGGTCCGGACGATTACCGATAGCGCATTGTCGGTGGTCACGCTGGTGATCGGGCGACCACTTTCGAAGAAGGCCACCGATCCGGAATCGGTTTGCGCGCGACGGCCCTTCTGATCAGTCCAGTTGACGCCGTCCACGACGAAATTCACGAGGAAGTACTCCTCGCCGGACGCCTCGACCTGTCGTCGCGACCGCGCCACCCGCTGCGCGCTGGCCCGCATCAGGGTCACGCTCGACCGATCGAACTGGCTGTAGGACACCTTCCCCTGCCAGTGCCCCGTCACCGGCGGCTCGACCATCGCCGGAACCACAGTGTCGGCGACAATCGCCTCCCACTGCTCGAACGCCTGGCGCGGCGAAACGTCCGAGGTCGATACGACCTCGGCGGTGGCGGCAATCGGTTGGCCCACACCGGTATCTTCCCACCGAGTGGCCGTCAACTCCCACGAATCGGTCCGACGCTATGAGTTCGCTCGCAGCTTCGCACCCGTGTTCGGTAGGCATCGGGCGCAATAACGACATTCGAGGCATTTCCGACATAGGCCGAAAACTGATGGCAACTGCTTCCGCTTTCGCGCACGTCCGATTGCCCGCGACGCACCCCGACGGTCCCGCACCTCCGATACCAGAGGACGCTTTTCAGTCCGGTCGACGTCCGAACGGGACGGTATCGGTCACCCGGAACGCGGCCGGAGTCATACCCCGCTCGGTCCGGAACGCCCGATAGAAGTGCCGGTCGGTCAGGAATCCGGCAGCATTGGCCACGGCCGCGATCGACAGCGTCGTACGCGCGAGCAGTTCACACGCGCGCTCCACGCGCATTCGCCGCAGCACCGCCGCGGGGCCGCCCTCGAAGTCGTCGAAGACCCGGTACAGCGTGCGCCGAGACATCATGCAGCCCTCTGCTATTCGATGGACAGTGAGACCCGGATCGGCGCAGTGCGCGCGCATGTAGTCCAGCACCTGCTCGCGCACAAAGGCATCTGGGGTCGGCGGCGCGCTACCGGCGGCGAGGGTTACCGCCGAGACCAGCAGATCCATTGCCGGGGAGGCCAGTACGGCCGCCTGCTCCGGATCGGTGCGCTGCAGATCGGCCAGCCCGCAGAAGAATCGCGACACCACGCCGGTGGCGCTGGTACCCGGTAGTGCGAGGACGGTCGGCACATCATCGAGGGTGAGCCCGCTGTGGTCACGCAACCGGTCGAGCGGAATCTGCACGACGGCCTTCTGCCAGTCCCCGTCGAGGTCCCAGTGGTACTTGCGACCACTGCTGTAGAGCACCATCATGCCCGGGCCGAGCGCGGCGACCTGATCGCCCACATGCAGGCGCCCGTGCCCCTTGACGAAAATGCCCGCCAGCAGATGTTCGTCCTCGGCATCCGCGATCGCCCGATCGGTGCGCCGCACCCGCTGCGATGTCGAGCCGACCGCGGACAGTTCGACCCCGCTGTAGCTCCCATGACTGATCCACCCGTGGAACTCGTCCGGGTCCGACGGCGAAACGGCAAGGGGGAAGTACGTTTCGCTCATATGCGCTTCCCAGCGCTCGAACGCCTCAGTCGGCGATAGCTCCGCACTCGATCGAATCTCGACCTGGCGAATACTCGGCACGCACATGATCGCGCCCTACAGTTCCCCTCGCACCGTTGTCGCTCTGCGAGCGGTAACCGCGGCCGCAGTCAAAACCGCTGCGGCCAGAACCAATTCACTGATTATGAACAGCAGGAAATTGCCACCGCTGATACCACCGATGAGAATCGGCCCCACCAGCACCGGAATGAGCAGTACCCCGTAGGCACGCCAGATCTCGGCCCGCCGGGTGGCCGCGGGCATATCGACGGTGCGGCGCAGGGTCACGTAGACGACGACCACCCCGACGATCAGATAGATGATCACCGGAATGGCGTACAGAACGGCATGCAGCACGAACTACTCCTCATCCATCGGATACGAATATCAACTGCCACAACAACCTTCGGGACTCGGCACGGTCCGCATCTCACGGGTCTGCAGATTGCGAGCGGCCAGTTCCGAATCGGCCGGATAGTCGACCGCGATAAGACTCAAACCATGTGCGGGAGCGACGGTTACCGCACTGGCGCGCTCGCGCTCGTCGAGCAGTCCGGCCACCCACTCCGGGGTACGACGCCCCTCCCCCACCGCGAGAATCGCACCGACCAGGCTGCGAACCATGGACCAGCAGAAGGCATCGGCACTGACGTAGGCGGTGAGCAGATCACCCTCGCGCTCCCAGTCGAAGCGCTGTAGTTCACGCACCGTCGTCGCACCCTCGCGGCGACGACAGAAGGCGGCGAAATCGTGTAACCCCAACAGTTTTCGGGAGGCGATGCGCATGGCGTCGAGATCGACGCCGGACCGGCAGGGCACAACACCGCGCGCTTGCAGGGGCTCCGCCCCGTACGGCGCAGTGGTGAGCCGATAGGCGTAGTGACGGCGAATCGCCGAGAATCGCGCATCGAATTCGGGCGGGGCGGAGCGAACTTGCTTGACCCGCACGTCTTTCGGCAGAAACCGCGCCAGGCGGTGCACCAGTCTCGGTCCATCCACCTCGGCGTGCGTATCGAAGTGCGCGACCTGCCCCTCGGCATGCACACCGGCATCGGTACGCCCGGCGACGGTCAGCGCGATGGGCTCACGCAGCACCTTGCTCAGCGACTCCTCGAGCACGCCCTGCACGGTGCGCAGCCCGGGCTGCCGGGCCCACCCGGTGAAGTCGGTGCCGTCGTAGCTGATGTCCAGTCGTACCCGAACCGCAATGGGTTGCGGGGCCGCATCCTCCACACTCACAGCGATCTCCTGGTTAATATGAAAAAAGCCCGCCGACCCGGAGGGGACGGCGGGCTCTCTCATGGATTCGGAGAGGAAGCCTGAAATCAGGCGTCCTTCTTCTCCTCCGCGGCGTCCTCGGCCGGAGCCTCGGCGACAGCCTCGTCGGCCTTCTCCTCGACCTTGGCCTCGGCCGGCTTCTGCGAAGCGGCAACGCGGCGGGCACGATCGGCCTCGTTGGTCACGGTCTTCTCGCGAACCAGCTCGATGATCGCCATCGGCGCATTGTCACCCTTGCGGGGGATGGTCTTGATGATGCGGGTGTAGCCACCCTCACGACCATCGAACGACGGGCCGATCTCCGCGAAAAGGGAGTGGACGACGTCCTTGTTGCGGATCACCTTCATCACCTCGCGACGGTCGGCAAGGGTGCCGCCCTTCGCCTTGGTGACAAGCTTCTCGGCGTACGGGCGCAGCGCCTTGGCCTTGGACTCGGTGGTCGTGATCCGACCGTGCTCGAAGAGCGCCGTCGCCAGGTTGGCGAAGATCGCCTTCTGGTGCGACGCCGACCCGCCGAAGCGGGCACCCTTCTTGGGCTTGGGCATTGTGGGAATCTCCTGTGTCTAAGACCGATTCGGGGCGCCAACCCCGTACGGCCTAAAGCTGTTCGGTCTCGGCGTAGTCCTGCTCGCCGCTGTCGGTGTCGCTGAACGAGCCGCTATCGCTCCAAGTGCCGCTGGCGGCGTCGTAGCCGACGACGCTGGACGGATCGAAGGAAGCCGGGCTGTCCTTGAGGGACAGGCCCAGCGAATGCAGCTTGACCTTCACCTCATCGATGGACTTCTGCCCGAAGTTGCGAATGTCCAGCAGATCCGACTCGGTGCGGGCAACCAGCTCGCCGACGGTGTGCACACCCTCGCGCTTGAGGCAGTTGTAGGACCGCACGGTCAGATCCAGATCCTCGATCGGCAGACCGAAGGACGCGATGTGATCCGCCTCCGCCGGGCTGGGGCCGATCTCGATGCCCTCCGCCTCGACATTGAGCTCACGAGCCAGACCGAACAGCTCGACCAGAGTCTTACCCGCCGACGCCAGCGCATCCCGCGCGGAGATCGAGTTCTTGGTCTCGACATCCAGGATGAGCCGGTCGAAGTCGGTGCGCTGCTCGACACGAGTCGCCTCGACCTTGTAGGTCACCTTCAGAACCGGCGAGTAGATCGAGTCGACCGGAATCCGGCCGATCTCGGCACCCGAAGCCTTGTTCTGCACGGCCGGGACATAGCCGCGACCGCGCTCGACAACGAGCTCGATCTCCAGCTTGCCCTTGTCGTTCAGGGTGGCGATGTGCATGTCCGGGTTGTGCACGGTCACGCCGGCCGGGGGGACGATGTCACCGGCGGTGACGGTGCCCGGGCCCTGCTTGCGGACGTACATGGTGACCGGCTCGTCCTCTTCGGACGACACGACCAGGCCCTTGAGGTTCAAGATGACGTCGGTGACGTCTTCCTTCACACCCGGGACGGTGGTGAACTCGTGCAGCACGCCATCGATGCGGATGCTGGTAACAGCGGCACCCGGGATCGAGGACAGCAGCGTGCGGCGCAGCGAGTTGCCGAGGGTGTAACCGAAACCCGGCTCCAGCGGTTCGATGGTGAACCGCGACCGGTTCTCGGACACGACCTCTTCGGTCAGCGTCGGTCGCTGTGAAATCAGCATGGACTTTCCTCCTTCAGAGCACCCACCATTTGATGCTCACGACTTGGATTGCAGGAGGCCGCGGTTCTGAACTGAATACAGCACGGCGACCTCCTACCGACAGCGGCGTGAACCGCTTACTTCGAGTAGAACTCGACGATCAGCTGTTCCTGCAGCGGAACATCGATCTGCGCACGCTCGGGGAGCTGGTGCACCAGGATCCGCAGACGGCCCGGCACAACCTGCAGCCAGCCCGGGATCGGACGATCGCCGACGGTCTCACGCGCGACCTGGAACGGCAGCATGCCCAGCGACTTCTCCTTGACATCGATGATGTCGTACTGAGAAACCTGGAAGCTGGGGACGTCGACCTTCTGGCCGTTCACGATGAAGTGACCGTGGCTGACCAGCTGGCGAGCCGCACGACGGGTACGGGCCAGACCGGCGCGGTACACGACGTTGTCGAGACGGGTCTCGAGCAGACGAAGCAGGTTGTCGCCGGTCTTACCGGTCTGACGGTTGGCCTCCGCGTAGTAGCGGCGGAACTGCTTCTCCATGACGCCGTAGGAGAAGCGAGCCTTCTGCTTCTCCTGCAGCTGCATGAGGTACTCGGATTCCTTGATCCGCGCGCGGCCGTGCTGGCCGGGCGGGTAAGGACGACGCTCGAACGCCTGGTCGCCTCCAACGAGGTCGACACGCAGACGACGCGACTTGCGGGTAATGGGGCCTGTATAACGAGCCATTGTTCTGTACCTTTTCCTTCCCGCTTAGACGCGACGCCGCTTGGGCGGACGGCAGCCGTTGTGCGGCTGCGGAGTGACATCGGAGATCGTGCCGACCTCGAGGCCAGCGGCCTGGAGGGAACGGATCGCGGTCTCGCGGCCCGAACCCGGGCCCTTCACGAAGACGTCGACCTTCTTGACGCCGTGCTCCTGCGCCTTACGCGCGGCGTTCTCGGCAGCGAGCTGCGCGGCGAACGGGGTCGACTTACGCGAACCCTTGAAGCCGACGTGACCCGAGGACGCCCAGGAGATGACGTTGCCCGTCGGATCGGTGATGGACACGATCGTGTTGTTGAACGTGCTCTTGATGTGTGCGTGGCCGTGGGGAACGTTCTTCTTTTCCCGGCGACGCGACTTCTGAGTCTTCTTCGGGCCAGCGGCCCGGCTCTTCGGAGGCATGCGCTATCCCTACTTCTTCTTGCCGGCGACGGTCTTCTTCGGACCCTTGCGCGTGCGGGCGTTGGTCTTCGTCCGCTGGCCGCGTACGGGCAGGCCACGACGGTGGCGGATGCCCTGGTAGCAGCCGATCTCGATCTTGCGACGAATATCGGCCTGCACCTCGCGGCGCAGGTCACCCTCGACCTTGAGGTCCGACTGCTCGATGAAATCGCGCAGCTTGGTCAGATCTTCGTCGCCGAGGTCCTTCGAGCGCAGGTCGGCGTTGACGCCGGTGGCTGCCAGGATCTCCTTGGAGCGGGTCCGGCCGATGCCGAAGATGTAGGTCAGCGCGATCTCCATGCGCTTTTCACGCGGGAGGTCGACGCCCATCAGACGTGCCATATTGGCGGGTTCCTTAATTGTTGCGGAGGTCTGCTCCCTGTCCGTCCCCTCGTATGGGGCCCCGGCCTCCGAACCGGGGGTGAGTCGCTATCCGCCCCCTTACGGGACTCGTCGATAGCGACTGGCGCTGGGAGGTCTTCTGTGTTGCCAATCCGAACCGCGTTCGGTGCTTGGCGGTGCTGCGTGCGGCTCTGAGCGAGCCCCAGGGGGACTAGCCCTGACGCTGCTTGTGACGCAGGTTCTCGCAGATCACCATGACTCGCCCGTTACGGCGAATCACCTTGCACTTCTCGCAGATCTTCTTGACGCTCGGATTAACCTTCACGTCAGATCCAATCTGGGTCGGTGTCCACTGGCCGTGAACACAGTTTTTCCCCGGCCGGAATGGCCGGGGAAGATCTGGGGGTGGTCGCTTACGCGATCACTTGTAGCGGTAAACGATTCGACCGCGGGTCAAGTCGTAGGGCGAAAGCTCCACAACGACGCGATCCTCGGGCAGGATGCGGATGTAGTGCTGCCGCATCTTGCCGCTGATGTGAGCGAGAACCTTGTGACCGTTCTCCAGCTCGATCCGAAACATCGCGTTGGGCAACGGCTCGATCACTCGGCCCTCGACCTCGATGGCCCCTTCTTTTTTCGCCATATCCTCCGCGATCCCGGTGTTGGGCTGAACCTGGTTGGTTACAGCTCATATTCGGCTAGTTTCGTCACTGGTTGTCGTGCACTCCAGTCGACCTGATGCGATACTCACTGGACACGACATGTGGACATGCCAAACCACTGTGTAGATGCACCGCCGTGCCAGCTTACCGGTTTCCCCAGCTCCGGCCAAATGAGCCCCACTGCGGCTGCCCCGGCCTCCCCAGTGCCGACTGACGCCTCCACGGCGTGATCGCTAAACTACCGGCTGTCTGCAATCGTTCGGTCCAGATCTCAGGGGGACATGTGAGCCGAAACAACGACGGCCTCCCCATGCTGCCGCCGTGGCTCTCCGAGAGTGAGGTCACCGAGGGCGGCTACGAGGCCCCCGTCGAGAACCTCCCGCACGACGACCTCATCCCCGAGAAGAAGCGCGGCGGCCTCTTCGGCCGCCGCAAACCTCGCAAGGATAAGGACACCCCCGCCCCCGAACCGGACCCGATCGCCCCCACTCCCGTCCCGATCCCACCCACACCGGCGTGGAACGAACGCGCCCACTGGACACCGGGCGACGCGCACGCCCCGGAATCGGAACCGCCACCGGGCCTGCCGCAGCGTCCGCCCGCCACACCGCCGACTGCCGCGCCTGCGTCGCAGGCGCCCAGCCGACCTCGCTTCGACGTGCCACCCACACCGGGGAACGACCGGCCTCTGTTCCCGGCGGCCGATCCGCGTCGCGACGTACTCCCCGCACCGAACCCGGCGGCGTCCGGAAACGGTCAGCCGCCCGTTCAATCCGCTGGGACGCCGTTCGATCTGCCGCCCGCACCGCGAGGCGACGGCGGCCTGCCACCGGCACCGCACCTGCCACCGGCCCCCGCGCCCACCGCGAGCCAGGACTCCGCTCCGGCTCCCACACGACAGCCGGGCACAAACGAGCCACCGCTCTCTCCCGCGCGTCCCCCGGCTGCTGAGCCCGCACCGAACCCCGGCCGGGAAGCCGGTGGTCCGCCTATCCCGCCTGCACCGCCACGGGATAGCGCTGCTCCCCCGGCGCCGACCGCAGCCGCCAGTTCAGCCTCCACCTCCGCTCCTACTTCGAACCCGGCAACGGCTCCCCTGCCCGGTTCGGCACCAGCTCCCGCGCCTGCCTCGGGTCCGCCGCCCGGTACGCCCGCAGCGGGCGGTGAGCAGCAACCACGCCCAACCGGTGGTGGCGCGCCCCAGGGTGGACAGCCCCCAACTCTTCCACCGCGCCCGCCACTTCCACCTCGGCCGCCCATTCCGGATCCGCCTCCCGGCACCTCGCCCGTTGCGGGAGGGACCGACGCGGCTGACACGGCTTCCGCGCTCGCACCCGAAAGCCCTGAGCCGCAGCAAGATCGACCGGAACCGCAGCCCCAATCATCGGCGGATGCCGAGAACGGCAAGGCTTCGGGAGCAGGTCGACCCCCGGCCATTCCTCCGCGCCCTCCGCTTCCGGAGTCGCCCCTCGCCACCCCCGCAGCAGGGGCACAGCCGCCTGCTGACGCACCGACACCGGCGCCGCAGCCGCCCACCGACGCTCCCGCGCCCGCCAGCACTGCGGCCGCCCCGCCCCGCCCCGAGGCTCAGCAGCCCAGTCGACAAGCACCTCAACGGCCGGTCGACAACGTCTCCGAATCCGCGACTCCACCGGGATCACAGCACAATTCCCCACGCCCCCCAGCGCTGCCACCGCTTCCGGAATCGCCTGCGGCCACCTCCGAAACACCCGAATCCGCCTCAGGCAGCTCCACAACAGCGGCGGACAGCCCCCGGGGCCCCGAACAGTCCGCTGCCACCCGGGTACCCCCGTGGCGGACCGACAGCTCCGCCGCTCCTGCGGTTCCGCCTGCGCGGCAAGGCAATTCCGGCTTTCCCTCGGCTATCCCGAGGCAGTCGGCCATGCCGGATCGATCGCAGGCCGACGCGTCCAGCCAGCAGCCCGAGACCACCCCGGCTTCCCCGCCGGTTTCCGAACCGCCGCGATCCGGCGGTCCCGCGAATGGCATGGCGTCGTCGGCACCGGGCGCGACTGCGCCACAACAAGACGGGCAACTCCCGGACAACCTGCCGCAGCCCGATGCGGAGAGCCAGAGCGCCCAGGTAACCCGACGACTGGGCGTGACGCAGCCCCCGCCAAGCCCTACCACGCCGCAGGGTAATTCGACAAAGCCAACCCCCTCCGCCTCAGGCAATGCGGGTACATCCGCGGCAGCCGATGAGGCGAGCAGGGGTGAGCCGCACGGCGGTAGGCACCGGGCCGTGAATGTGCCGATGCCAGCCCGGCATCTGCCGCGGTACGAGGCGCAGCCGTCCGACGCCGCGCAATTCGACGCGTGGGCGGATCCTTCCCGCAAGCGAACCGGTTCGGGCGAGCAGGCACCGGCCGCGGATCAGCGCTGGTCCGCTCCCCCGGGAAGGCCGCTCGGATACCGAGCATCGACTTCTTCGCAGGGCACTCCCACAACGGGACCGGCCCGGCCTGGATTCGGGGATAGTGCCGCACAACAGAATCCGCGGCAAGAGCAGCCTGCTGCGGAGACCTCCGTTCCGAACCAACCCGCCGGATATCCAGCGGGCCAGCAGAACCCCCAGATCGGCCAGGAACATCCCGGCAGTCCGGCGAATCAGCCGCTCGGCCCCAACCCGTACGGTCCCGGGGCGAACCCGGGCCAGCACGGTGCGGGTCAGGCAGGCCATCAGCCGGGCGGTTTCCCGGCCAATCAGGGCCCGTACGTCGGCAACGGAGCCGGTCAACCGCAGCCCTACGGCGCACCCCCGCAGTACGGGAATCCCGCTGCCGGGCAAGGAAACCCGCCTCCCTCACTGGATAACGTGCCGGTGCGACGCGTCCAGAAGGCACCGGGCTCGGGCTGGCGGCGCGCCGTGCACCACATGTCCGGCGGAGCCATCAACCCCGGGATGTCCGCCGAGGAACGGCGACTGCAGGAATTGGTCGCTCGCATCCGCCAACCCGTCCGCGGCGACTACCGAATCGCGGTGCTGTCGTTGAAGGGTGGCGTCGGCAAAACGACCACCACCATGAACCTGGGTTCGATCTTCGCGTCGATCCGCGGCGACCGCGTAATCGCGGTAGACGCCAACCCCGACTTCGGCACCCTCTCCCAGCGAGTACCCCTGCAAACCCGCTCCACCGTGCGAGACCTCCTGCTGGACGAGCAGATCGAGCGCTACTCGGACGTCCGCCGCCACACCTCCCAGGCCACCAGCCGCCTGGAAGTCCTTGCCAGCGAACGAGACCCCGCCGCCTCGGAAGCCTTCAGCGAAGACGAATACCGCGCCGTGGCTCGCATCCTCCAACGCTTCTACAACATCATCCTCACCGACTGCGGCACCGGCCTGATGCACTCGGCCATGGCGGGCGTCCTGGATCTGGCGCACTCCCTCGTTTTGATCTCGTCCTCCGCGATAGATGGCGCGCGCAGCGCCGCCGCCACCCTGGACTGGCTCTCCCTGCACGGCCACGACCACCTCGTCCGCAACGCGGTCGTCGTCATCAACCTCCCGCGCCCGGGTTCCCCCAATGTGGGAATCCAACAGCTACGCGAGTACTTCCTGGCCCGCTGCCGCGCGGTACACATCATCCCCTTCGACCAACACCTGGCCGAGGGCGCCGAAATCGACCTGAGCCGCTTGCACAAGACCACAAAACGTGCGCTTGTGGAACTCGCCGCCACCGTCGCCGACGACTTCACCACCGATCACCGCCGCTATCGCGGCTGATACGAAACTGCCTGCGGGGATAGGAGAATTCTCGCCCCTAGCGATCAACCCGCATCCGCTCGACGACAAGTCACGCAAGTGGTCCGCTCTCGGTTCCGGTGTTAGATTGACGCCCGACCGCGCGGTATCCCGCCGGTTTCGTGCGATTTCGGATGTGCAAGTCCGTGGGGGACTGCGGATCGAGGGGGGCAGATGCGGTTCCGGTTCCACCGGCTCGCCGCGGTGGCGTTGGCTGCCGCATTGGCGGGCACGACGGCCGCATGCGGCGGAAGCGACAGTCCGACACCGAATTCCGGTTCGGCTGAGGATTTCGGGCCGTATTCGACGCAGCGCCCCGATAGCAGCTACGACAGCGGCACCAATCAGGCCCGCGGACGACTCGTGGAATCACTGCGATTGGGCGAGCACGTCGTATTCGGCAGCGAGATCGCCCCGGAGGTCGCGGTCCAGCGGTATGCCCAGGTTCCCATCGGTGAGCGCGGAACATGGAGCGGGGTGCAGGTCCACCAGATGCAGGCCGCGCTGCCCTTCAATCCCTACGGCGGCTTCGTTTCGGAAATGGCGGACACACCGTATCTCGCCAATCACCTGGCAAGTCCGATGGTGAAGGTGGTCCTGATCGCTTTCCCGGATGACTCCTCGGCCGCCGCCGCGGCCACGGCCATGGCAGCCTCGGATTTCGCCTTGAATAATGCCAACACGCCGGTCTCCGTGCCCGACCAGCCAGCGGCACTGTCACATTGGGTTCCCACATACGCCGATATCGGTAGCTGGATGGCCTACAGGTCGGTGGTGATTCACGTCATCGCGCAGGCCGAGGAAAATAATCTCGACCAGCTCACGGGCCTGCTGTCCAAGACCTACCAGGCACAGACACGGAAGCTGGCGAACTACCTGCCCGTCGCCCTCGACGAGGTGGAAACGCTGTCGCTCGATCGCGACAAGCTACTGACGCGCCTGGTCAATACCGCCGACACCATTCCGGACGCGCGGACGTTCGCGGTCCACGGCCCCAATACATTCGCGACAATCACCAGCACCGACCCTGCTGAGCTGGCGCGTGAATACGAGTCGCGGGGCGTGACGGCGGTCGCGGTATCGGACAACAAGTATCTGTACAAACTGCGTGATGCCGAGACGACCAAGAGCTTCACGAATCACCTGGCCGATGCCCCGACAGTATCGAAATACACTCGTATGGGCGGTATTTCGGGCGTCGAGGATATCGCATGTTTCCAGGCCACCGATCCCCATCCGACCGAGATGCAGGCGCGCCGTTACCGCTGTCTCATTCCGCACGAGAATGTGCTCGCCGAGGTATTCAGTGATCAGGAGACCGATGTGCGGCAGCTGGCCGCCGCGCAATACGCCCTGCTGACGGACGGTGAGTGAGCATGAAGGGACTGGGTACCAACGATCCACGCCAGCTCGGACGCAATCGCATGGTGGCCGTAATCGGCCAGGGCGGCATGGGCCGGGTATTGCTCGGTCAAGCACCCACCGGAAGATTGGTGGCGGTCAAACAGATTCACCGGCACCTGGCCAAGGACTCCGAATTCCGGGCCAGGTTCCACCGCGAGGTGCAGGCCAGCAGCCAGGTCACCGGCGCGTACACCGCGGCCGTGGTGGACAGCGACACCGAATCCGATAACCCTTGGCTGGCAACCGAATACATTCCCGGCTCTGCCCTCGGGACGGTCGTCGACGAGACAGGTCCGCTCTCACTGGGTGGCTTGCGCTTGCTCGCGGCCGGTTTGGCCTCCGCACTCATCGAGATCCACCGGGCCGGTTTGATCCACCGAGATCTCAAGCCCGCCAATGTCCTACTCGCCGCAGACGGTCCCCGCGTCATCGATTTCGGCATCGCACGCGCCATGGAGGGGGACGCCCAGCTCACCGCCACCGGCTCGGTCGTCGGCTCGCCTGCCTTCATGTCGCCGGAGCAGGCGATGGGTCAACCACTCACTCCGGCAGCCGATGTGTTCTCCGTGGGCGCGATTCTCACCATGGCGGCCACCGGTGAGAGCCCGTTCGCGGGGACCTCGACACCGCAGGTGCTCTACAACGTCATTCATTCCCCACCGGATACCTCCCGGGTGCCCGCACCACTGCGCGATATCGTCGAACGCTGTCTTGCCAAGGAGCCCGACCAGCGTCCCACCCCGGAACAGCTATTGGAGGCAGCCGGACAGCTCGAAGCCGAACCCGTGTGGCCGGGCGCGGTACGAGATGTGATCGACGAGCAGCAATCGGCCTCGAACTGGTGGGCGGAGACCACCGCGAAACACGCTCGGTACGAGTCCCAGATGGCCGGGCTGAAGGAGCGCCGGCGGCGCACCGTACGTTCGGCCGCCGCCGCGGTGGGCGCGTTGGTGCTATTGATCGGCACCGCCTTCTCCGCGCACGAACTGGCCGAGCAGGTAGGCCACGCGACACCCGCAACCGATCTGTCGCTGGCACTGACCGGTACACAGTGGCGAACGGTGGATCCTTGCGCGCTACTGGAGAAATCCCTGACGAGCGAGTTCGGCGCACGATCGGGCGACTTCTCCGATGGCATCGCGGGCACCTGCCGGGCGGACTTCACCGATTCCGCGGGAACCAAGCGAACCTTCGAAGTGGCGGTCGCGGGTCGCGATGTGCTCGGTGAGTACCTGTGGAGACCGACCGGAGCAGTAGCCGGGTGGCTGCCGATCTACGGACAGTTGAAAGATGGGGCGAGATGCCAACGCTCCGTGATCACCCAGAGCCGTCCGGCGGTCACTGTGGAAATCACCGCGAGCGAACCGGGCAAGCAAGCCGACGGCTGCCCGGCTGCCGAGCGAGGTCTGAGCGCCGTGGTCAACCGGCTGGCCCTCAATCCACCACAGCTGACCTTGCCCGAGAACTCCATTCGCACCCTCGATCCGTGCGCGCTGCTGGATAAGAAGCTGGTCGCCGAACTCGCCGGTGCCAACTCGTACCAGAACAGCCACCCGACGTACTGCTATTCGTCGGGCGACGATTACTACTTCAGTCTCACCCTGAGCGAGACGGGTCGGCCGGACAAGTACGGCAGAGGTGAGGAGACACAGCTCGACGGCCAGACCGTCCACATCAACGACAGTCTTCCCGACCTCGGCAGATGCGCACTGGCATATATGGCCCGACCCACCCGTGCCGATCAGGCGGAGGTCGTGACTATCAGCGTCAGCGGCTGGAACACAGAGGTCACCGATTCCTGCGATCGGGTCGAGCGCATCTTCTCCGCCGTCCTGCCCCAGCTGCCGAAATGACCATTCGACCGCTCACACCGGATGATCGGCCGCAGATCGGCCGGTATCGGATTCTGGGCGAACTCGGTTCCGGTGGTATGGGCAGAGTGCTGCTGGGCGTCGGGGCGGATGGCCGCCTCGTCGCCGTGAAACAGGTGCACGCACATCTGCTCCACGAGGTGGAGTACCGCGCCCGTTTTCGCCGGGAAGTCACTGCGACAACTCGGGTTTCGGGTGCGTTCACCGCGCCGGTCATCGATTTCGACGTGGATTCGCCGGACCCATGGCTGGCCGCGGTATTCGTTGTCGGATTACCCTTGGACAAGGCGGTGTCCGAGTACGGCCCATTGCCGGTGCCAGCGGTACGGAGATTGGCGGCGGGGCTGGCGTCTGCCTTGCAGGCCATTCACCAGGCCGGATTGATTCACCGAGATCTCAAGCCCGCCAATGTCCTACTCGCCGCCGACGGGCCGCGCGTTATCGACTTCGGCATCGCGTCCATATCCGAGAATCCGAGCGGGCTCACCGAAACCGGTTCGGTCCTGGGTTCTCCCGCGTTCATGTCGCCGGAACAGACACTCGCGGACCGGCTCACACCCGCCAGCGATGTGTTCTCGCTGGGTTCGGTGCTCATGATGGCGGCGACGGGCGCCAGCCCCTTCGCCGCACCGTCCCTCGCCTACACCCTGTTCAATATCGCGCATACCCAGCCGCAGCTGGAATCGCTGCCCCCGGAATTGCGTTCGCTCATCGAGCCTTGCCTGCACAAGGATCCGGCCGCCCGGCCGACCCCGGCACAGATTCTGGACTACCTCGGCGATCCGATGCAGCACGAGCTGCCGTGGCCGCAATCGGTTCATCACGAAATCGACCGGCAGCACTCGGAATTGGTGGCATTGACCGCCGACCCGAATGCGACTTCGGTCTTGCCGGGCGCGCGGCGATCCGCCCGCGTTGGTGCTGGCGCGGGTAACAACTGGCAACAGGGTGAGCGAGGCCGCGGCCGACGCACGATCGCACTCACCGCCCTGTCGGCACTACTCGTGCTCATGCTCGCGGTGACGGCCGCAGTGGTCTGGGTACGCGGTGGCGATGACACAGCCCAGGCCGCCCCGCAGGAACTGACCTTGGCCCAGTTGCGTGAGGTCGACGCGTGTGCCTGGCTGAAAAAAGCTGTGGGAGAAGCTCTGCCGGCGGATGTCGCTGGAGACTTCCCCACCGATGTGGCCGAGTGGAAGCTGCGGCCACACTCCTGGTGGGGTTGTTCATCGGTCCGATTGGGCGAGCGGTACATGTACTTCAGACCGGGTGCGCACCTGTACGGGATCTCGACGGCGTCGACCGGTGGCACGATTCCGAATGGCTCTTACGGAGCCGGTCAGCCAGTCATGGGGCGATCAGACGCCTACATGTGTGAGCGTTCGATCAGGACCGCCGGAGACCTGCAGTGGGGGCTGACCATCGAAGCGGGCTCGAACTCCTGTCAGCAACTCGACTACATAATCTTGCGTCTGGCGGCCGTCATAGATATTCCGCGGCTTTCCGACGCTCGAAGCTCACTGGCCTCGGTGGACCCCTGCGCCCTCGCCGATCCCGCCACACTCGGACCACTGATCGGAGCCCTGCCTGACCTCCCCTCGGCGTTCTCCGCGCACTCGTGCACGTGGGAGGGCTTGTCGTCGGTGGAAATCACCACGAACCGCAGTGCAGTCATAGACGCCGACGATCCGGTAATCGATCTCGGCGACGGGCGGCGACTGGTCGCGCCGAAGTCGACAGTGGCTTCGATCTGTAACCGCGAGTATGTATTCCGACAGATCGGCGACGAGTACGAGGTGATGGCAATCAAGGTGCAGGGCGGCGGTGACAATCAGCAGGTGTGCGCCGTCGCGGAATCGGTCGCCAGAACCGCCGTCGACAGGCTCCCAGAGGTCAAGTAGCTCGGCGGACGCCCGCACATGAAGTGCGGGCGTTTCGCCCACCTACCAGGCGGGCAACCGCCGCCGCCCCGCCAGCACATCCCGCACCAAATCGTCATAGGCGTCCGACAATTCAGCCAAATGATGCCAAGCGGAATGCAACATCTCATTATTCGCGTCAAGCGTCATCAACGCATGATGCGCACGCACCGAGGCTTCCGCCAGCCTGTCGATCACCGACCCGACAGTCTCGGTATGTAGAGTCGCACCCAGCCGATGTTGGGGCAGATTGCGCACGATCCAATCGTCGATCGCCATCACCAACTCGATGCGGCGTCGCTTGTTCTCGACGATGGAGGTGGGGTCGGTATCCGGCCCCGTGCCACCCCGGCCCACCAGGCGCTTCTCATGTAGCACCGCGAGATCGTGGCCGAACCACAGCAGTGGTCCACCGATGACACGATGCCCGCGGCACGCGCGCAGAAGTAGGTCGGACGGCGGCAATAGGCCCGCCGAGGGCGGAATTAGGCCTGCCGTCAGGGGCTGCGACTCGGCGTCCAGGTAACCGGGGACGTCGGGAAGCGCCACTACGACCGTATTGGATGTCTCCGAAACCGCCACGTTGCCTCGCGTTCATCGCTGACCAACACGCATTCAGGACCTTCATTACAATAAACCTCGGAACGCGGGTGTCAAGCCTCACACTGTGGTTCTGGCACGGGAGTAGACTTCGAAGCCTTGAAGCAACAACCTAGGAGCGCGATGGCCGACGGTCCGAGGTACCAACGGATCGCAGACCTCCTCCGCGAGGAGATCCGTGGAGGCAAGTGGAAACCAGGTGATCGGCTCCCGAGCCACAATGAGCTCGCCGATCAGATGCAGGTTTCAATCACCACCGCCCGCAACGCAATTCAGGTTCTGGTTGCCGAGAACCTGATCTATACGGCGACTTCCCGCGGCACCATCGTGCGCAGCCAGGAAGTGCTGGAATCAGTTGTCACCACCCATATACGCCCGGACCGGCCGCGCGCGTCGCACGACATCTTCGTCGAGATCGCTCGCGCCGCCGGGCGGGAGCCCTCTAAACAGTTCACCGCCCGCATGGAACCGGCAAGCGGGGAGGTAGCGCACTGGCTGGGCGTCCCGAAGGACTCCTGGGTGGTGGCGCGCACGGTATTCCAGTACCTGGACAACGAGCCGTGGTCCTGGGAGGTCAGCTTCTATCCGAGAGATCTCGCGGAAGCCACCGGTATCGACAGTCCACACGACATTCCGGAGGGCACCACCCGCAGGCTCGCCGATCGCGGACACCCCGAAACCGCCCATCGCGACACCGTCGCCGCCCGCCCCGCCACCGGCGAGGAGGCCGCCGTCCTCGGTGTCAGCCCCGGCACCATCCTGCTCGACCACCTGCGTATCGGCGCGAACCACGACCGCATCACCCGCGTCACCCGCCACCGATCCATCGCCGGCCGCAACCGCCTCGCCTACGAACTGGGCGACGACTCCGGTACCGATATGATCCGCCGCATCCTCGGCACCCCTCCCCCACCCGCCAATTCCCACTCCTTCGGCAACTCCCTGCTACCTGGCTCCCCATGACCCTCCGCATCCGCCCAGCGCGCCTCGATGACCTAGGGACCATCTGTAGGTTCCGACTTCAACGCACGACGTGGCTGGCGGCCCGCGGCAGTGACCAATGGACCCGCAAGGGCCGCGGCTTGCCGATCGAGATTTTCGCGCGCTCGGTCTCGCAATCGATCGGCAATGGCGAAACCTGGATCGCCGAGATCGGCGGCGAGTCCGCCGGAACCATCACCGTGAACGACCGCGCCGACGAAGGCCTCTGGTCCCCAGGGGAATTGGCCGACGCGGTCATCGTGCACTTCGCGATCGTGAATCTGCGGTTTGCGGGGCAACGGGTGGGACAGGCGCTGTTGGCACATGCGGCTTCTGTTGCGCGAGAAAGGCATCGAAGGTGGGTGCGACTTGATGCGTGGACCACCAATGATGGGCTACACAACTACTACCAGCGTACGGGTTTCCGATTTGTACGCGTCGCCGGCCCGGAGGCAACCGGACCGTCGACAGCGTTGTTCGAAAGACCTACCGCCAGTTGGGTTCCGCGGGGCCCGATGCAGGTTCCCGCGCTGTCGTATCCGGAGCTACTCGCGTGATGTGGTCGACGCCCACAATGCGCGATCGGCTCACAACATCTGCGGCGGCGCGAACGCCACCTGCACCATCTCGAGGTCACGAGTTCGCGAGATCAGCGTGCCGCGGCCCGGCGGAAGCTTCGATGCCCGCACGTCGCCGTACAGCTTGCCCTCGTCCTTGGGCGCGCTCATGAGTATCGCGTCGACCGAGAGGTCCTTCAGCGTGCCGAGAACCTTGTCGTAGAGCGCTCGTGCCGCACCGCCGGAGCGGCGGGTGACCACCAGGTGCAGGCCGATATCGCGGGCCTGCGGGAGGAAGGGCAGCAGCGGTTCGATGGGGTTGCGGCCACCGGTCACCACCATGTCGTAATCGTCGACCACGACATAGATCTCGGGGCCGGTCCACCAGCTGCGGTCACGCAACTGCTGCGGCGTGATATCCGCTCCCGGAATGCGCTTCTGCAGGTAGCCTGCGACTTCCTTGATCATGTCGAAGGAGGTCTGCGCCGAGGTCGAATATCCGGCCAGCTGCTGGCCCTCGATCAGGCCGAGCATGGTGCGCCGGTAGTCGATGAGGATGACGCGCGCCTCGTCGGCGGTGGAGTTCTCCGCCACGCCCAGGACGATATTGCGCAGTAGCATCGTCTTGCCGTGCTCCACATCGGCGAATGCCATCAGGTGCGGCTGTGCGTCGAAATCCAGGACCACCGGCTCCAACTCGTTCTCGCCGAGTCCGATCGCGACACGGGTGCGGCCGAGTTGGATTCCGCGCTCCCGCACCGCGGCCAGCACTTCCTCGCGTGGGATCTCCGCCGGGAGCATCCGCACCTCGGGGGCGCGGGTGTACGGATACAGCTCGTTTAGCTGCAGTTTGGCGCTGCCGACACCCTCGGACAGGGTACTCGAGTCGGAGTCGGAGTCCAGTCGCGGTAATGCGACCAGCATGTGCAGCTTCTCCTTGGTCAGACCCCGGCCGGGCCGACCCAATGGAACGAGATTCGCGGTGCGGCGGTCCATTTCGGAATCGGACGGATCACCGAGCCGAAGCTCCAGCCGGGTTCCGATGAGATCCTTGACAGCCGGCCGGATTTCGGCCCATCGGTTCGCGGCCACCATAATGTGGATGCCATATGACAGCCCCTGCTGGACCAGTGCGTTCAGCGCCGGCTCCAGCTGGTCGTACTCGCCGCGGATGGTCGCCCACCCGTCGACGACCAGGAATACATCGCCGAATTCGTCCTGCGACAACGGATCCGCGGCCTGCTGGGCCGCGGACAGCTGATGCAACGCGGCCTTGCGCTTACGGAATTCGTGAATCGATTCGATTCCGAGGGCACGGAAGCGTTCCTCGCGCTGCCGTAGCAGGGCGGCCATCTCGGCAATGGTCCGTCGTACCCGGTCCACCTCCATTCGGGTGGCGACCGAGCCGACGTGCGGCAGATCGGCTAGACCGGTGAGGGTGCCACCACCGAAATCGAGGCAATAGAATTGCACCTGCTGCGGAGTATGGGTGGCCGCGGCCGCCATGATGACCGTGCGCAGCGTCGTCGACTTACCGGATTGCGGACCGCCGACGACGGCGAGATTTCCCTGCGCTCCAGCCAGGTCGATGATCAGCACGTCACGTCGCTGCTCGTACGGCTTATCGATCACACCAATCGGGAGCCACAGCTGACCGTGGCGGTTGGCAGGCGAACGCCAATCCGGGTCGGGCAGTAGCATATCCACAGTCGGAGACTCGTCCAATGGCGGCAGCCAGACCTCGTGCGCGGGGCGGCCGTGGCCCACCAGACGCTTGACGACCACCTGCAACAGGCTGTCGGGAACACCTTCGTCCGCGGGCGGCGGTGGCGGCAGCAGGTCCAGCGGATCGAGCGGGTTCTCCGGTTCGGGCGCGGGCGGCAGCTCCACCGACGCCGCGGTGAAGACGCGCGGCACCTCGATCGCCGTGCGCCCACCCACCCGCCGAGTCGCGCGCGGCGCGACGTACGGCCCCGACACGTAGGTTCCATTGAACCGCAACGGGTCCGAGGCATCGCTCTTCAGATAGCCCGAACCGGGAACCGACGGCAGGTGATAAGCGTCGGTGATTCCCAGCACGGCGCGGGATTCATTGGCGGAGAACGTGCGCAGACCGATTCGGTAGGACAGGTGCGCGTCCAGTCCACGCAGCTTGTTCTCTTCCAATCGCTGCGAGGCGAGCAACAGATGTACGTGCAGGGAGCGGCCGAGTCGGCCGATCATGACGAACAGATCCGCGAAATCCGGTTTCTGCGAGAGCAGTTCGGAGAACTCGTCGATAACGATGAACAAGGCGGGCAGCGGGTCGAGCTGCACACCGGCCGCGCGGGCCTTCTCGTACTCGACCACATTCGCGAAATTGCCCGCGGAGCGAAGTAGTTCCTGCCGACGGTTCATCTCACCGGCCAACGCGTCCTTCATACGGTCGACCAGATCGAGTTCCTCCTCGAGGTTGGTGATGACCGCGGCGACATGAGGCAGTGGTTCCAGACCGAGGAAGGTGGCGCCACCCTTGAAGTCGACCAGGACCAGGTTGAGCTGGTCGGGCGAGTGCAGGGTGACGAGCGAAAGCACAAGTGTGCGAAGGAATTCCGACTTTCCGGAACCGGTGGCACCGATACACAGACCATGCGGGCCCATGCCGTTCTCGGCGGACTCCTTGATATCGAGTTCGACAGGCGTCCCGTCCGGCGTCACACCGATCGGCACCCGCAGGCGCTCGCGACCGGCACGCGGGCGCCACACCTTGGCCGCATCGATCTGCGCCGCGTCCGGAACCTTCAGCAGCGCCATCAGACCCGGGTCGGTGGTCGTGGTGTTGTCGCCGAGGTTGACGATCTGCGCCGCGGTGGCAATCCGGTACCGAGCCAAGTTGCGGGCGAACGCCTCCGCCTCCGCCAGGTCCACCTGATCAGTGGTGGCGAACTTCTCGGTGCCGGCGGCACTCTTGGCGAATACGTCGCCCCCGGCGGCGACCAACTGCAGCCCGCGACGCGCACCGAGTCCGTTCTCGGGTGCCGTCAGATCGATGACCGTCACCGAATCGAGGCCGGATTCGCCGACGAGACGTTCGGTGCCACTCACATAACCGTCGTCGATGATCACGACCATATGGACACGGCCCTGTGTCGGTTGCGGATTGCGCATGAAGCGCCCGCGCTCGAGTAGGTCGTCCGCCAGTGCGGTCTCGAGTTCCGCCAGGGACCGGTAGACCATGCGCACCGAGCCCATACCGTCGCGTTCCTTCGGATGCTGCAGGTGCGGCAGCCATTTCGCCCACGACCAGGTCTCGCCGTCCGGTTCGGCACATACGATCGCCACGGCCACGTGATCGGGACCGTGGAATGCGGTGAGTTCCATCAGCATCGAGCGCACCAGCCTGTGCGCATCCTCGGTCGGACCTTCGACATTGATGGCGGGGAAGGCACGCAGCGACACCGCGGTCGGCAGATGGTGCACGACGGAGTGTGTACGAACGAACCGGCGCAGCGCCACGGTGGAGACCGGCTCCAGATCCTCCAGCGGGCCGGTTTCGGGCCGCGCGAGTTTCGTTGCCAGACGGTGGGTTCCGACGCCGACGCGGACGTGACCGAAGTCCGGGTCGTTGGGCCGCCGCTCCCACATCCGCCGAGTGCCTACGAGGGATGGCAGATCCGCCGGTTCGGGATGGCTCCACACCAGTGTCTCGGCCTGTTTGGCACCGGTGCGGCGGACATCCTTGCGGATCTGGTCCAGATAGCGGAAGTAGTCCTTGCGGTCTTCATTGAGCTCGCCGGCGTTCTTGTTGCCGCTGCGACCGGCTCCCATGAACATGCCGACCATTGACATGAGCATCATCATCGGGAACATCATCATGAATGGATTGGCGAAGAGATTTCGCCCCATCATGACCATCATGGAGATCATGCCGACAACGGCGACCACCATGATCACGGGCATGAGCTTCATCAACAGCGGCGTCGCGACCGGACGGGGAATCTCTGGTGGGGCGGTCAGAGCGACCTCGCCGCCCGGTGCGCGCGGCGGCGCGATACGGGGCCGTCGCACGAAACCTTCGGTAGCCATGGATCTTTCTCCGGTCGTTACGAGTCGAGGTCGGGCAGCAGATCGCTGTCGCGCTTGCGGCGGTACGGAATCGAAATGGCGAAACCGATTGCCAGCGTGGTCAGACAGGCGATGGACCCGATTGTGGCGACGAGTCGCGGGAGGCGTTCCGGTCCCGGCGGCCGGATGGGTTCGGGAAAGGCGCGAGGTACATCGGCGCCGGAGCTCACCGGTTGGTCGGGCAGCTGGTCGGTGAGCGCCGCGACAGGATCGATCAGTCCGTGGCCGATACGGTCGTCGCGTCCCGGCCCAGGGCCGTGCGCGGTGTGGGTGATCCGGTCCATGACCTGCTGTGCGGTCAGCTCCGGAAACCGGGCTCGAATGAGCGCTGCGAGCCCGGCCACGTACGGCGCGGCGAAGCTGGTGCCGTCGATCGTGGACATGCCCTGCTGAGTCGGCACCGCATTCACCAGCCCCGTACCACCGGGCTTGCTGTCCAGCGAGACGATCTGGCGGCCGATGGCGGCAACACCGATCCAGGGTCCATACAGCGTGATATTCGACGGACTCCCGTCGGACTCGACCGACGCGACCGACAGCACATACGGGCTGAACCAGGCCGGACTGGCTACGGTCTGCACCTTGCCCCACCCGGTCCCGGTGTTCTGAGTGCCACAGGCGGAGCCTTCGGACAGGTTCCCCGCGGCGGCGACAACGACCACATTGCGTTCGTAGGCGTACTGCACGGCAGCGCCCAGCGCACCGTCCACCATGGTGGATCCGGCGGTGGTACAGGCGACTTCGGAGATGTTGATAACCGTGGAGCCCATATCCACCGCGCGCACGACCGCCGCGGCGAGGGTCAGTACATTGCCATATCCCGAGGTGTCGATGGCGCCCGGTTCTTCACCTCGGCGGCTCTCCTTCGTCTTGTAGGCGAGGCTGAGCTGGCGAATGGTGAGAATCTCCGCATCCGGCGCGACACCGGCGAAGGCGTCGTCGGGGCTGGGCTGCGCGGCGATGATACCGGCGACCAAGGTGCCGTGGCTGTCGCAGTCGACGGTCCCGTCGCTGTCGGAGACGAAATCACCACCCGGCTGCAATGCGGGCAGGCGCGGATGCGGGTTCACCCCGGTATCGATGACCGCCACCTTCTGGCCCGCACCGCGACTGAACTGCCAGGCCGCAGGCAGATTGAGCACCCGCTGCGCGAGCGGTGCCTCGCGGAGCTGCCCACCCGTGAAGGTCGGTTCGGCACACACGGTCTGCTGTTCGGTCGGTTCCAGCGGAGCGGGATTCCCGCTCAGCGCCTGTGCGCTGCCGAGCGCACCCGGATCGACGGTCGGCGGTGCGACGGTGAGCACCGGCCGGGCGGAGGCAGGCACCACCGGGCCTGCCAGCGCCGCGCCGAGAATCGCTGTGGCGCACAGTGTGCGCACCCATGTCCCGGCGAGCCAGCTCATAGATTCCGGGCCATCGAGTAGATGCCCATGAGCCACAACACAAGCGGAATGATCGACACGATCAGCATGTATTCGAAGATCTCGATGAACCGCCGTGTCACCGGCGTCACCTCGATATGCGGGCCGATCACACCGAATCCTGTCGCACTCACCGCGAAGGCGAGCAGCAGTGCCATCGATACCAGCAGTAGATCCGAATCCCCCAGTGCCAACAACCCGATCAGCGACAGAAAGGTGACGCAGCCGCCCACGATCAGGGTGCTCGCCTGCGCGAGATCGGCATAGGCACGCCCTCGCAGACACAGCAGGATCGACACCACGACGGCCAGGGTGATGCCCTGCCACTTGGCGGCACCGAGCGGGTCGGCCGTCCCCAGCGCGCCGAAAATCGCACCCAGCGTAATGCCGATTACCAGGCCGGTCTGATAGTGGTTGGCGACCCGGGCACGCAGGCCGAGCCCGTGCGCCGAGGGCAGTGCGGTGGCACCGATGGCGCCGATACCTTCGAGCGTGGGCCGCGGTTCATGGTCGGCCGGATCGATTGCCGCACCGGCCGTGGGCACCGGCGGCACGGGCAGCCGCGCGAGCGTGGCGGCCAGGCGAGAGGTCATGGACAGCGCCAGCATCGAGACGATCAGCACGCCGGCGGCGATTTTCGGCAGTTCCGTGTCCCAGATCATGCGCACCGCCGCCGCGCCGCCGGCGAAGATGATGACCGTGACGACCGCGGTCACCACCGCGGCGCCCGCGCCGATGAGCCGGTAGCCGACGATGGCGACCAGCAGTGTGGCGGTCGCGCCGAGTAGGAGGTGCGGACTGCCGATCGGGCCGGGTACCGCCAAACCCGCACCCCCGAAGGTAAGCAGCAGCATGCACAGCAGCAGCACGGTCGCGGTGAGTTCGTCAGCGTATTTGCGGAGGGCGATCATGGCGGCCACCCCCGCGGCCACGGAACAGCCGAGGAGCACCGACGGTGCCACGAAGGTGTCGCCGTCGCCGCGAGCGAGCGCGGCGAGCAGCAATCCGAACAACACGGCGACGACTGCGGTGGACAGACCCACCCAGCGCGCCGAACCAGCGGACCAACCACGGAAGTCGGCGTCGGTGAGGCGTGCCACCGCATCGATCACGTCATCGAACAGCGCGGGCGCTTCCTTGGCGGTATTCGACCGCAGCACCAGCAGTTCGCCGTCGTACACCTCGGCGTCGTGCAGGGTTTGGCCCGATGCGATCACATCCCGGCCGAGTTTGGCCAGGGTCCAGTGTTCGGGTACCACCACCGCTTCCCCATCCTCGCTGTCGGCGAGGCCGGGATTTCGTGATGCGATGAGTTTGACGAGATCACCGATGAATACGGCGATTGGGACGTTTGCCGGCAGGCCGACGTCGAGCTGGGTATTCCCCCCGATGACGGACACGCGGCACAATTCGGTTTCAGCGGCGCCCAAGCCACTGATCGACTGTGCTGTCACTTGTTCAACTACTCCTGCCTTCACATACAGTTGCCCACGCGAGGCGGGTAACCATAATGTATCCGACAGTGCGCTTCTGCGAAGATCGCACACCGTGGTGGAGATTGTGAACGAAAGATTAACCAGGATCGACGAATTCGGGGTTCGGCCAAAATGATCGATACTCGCCAGGCACAGCGCGCCTTCGACGCCGGTGTGCTGTCCTTGGGGCTCGCCATCGAAGGTCAGGAGTCGACCCGCGATCTCGAATACGCCAAGCTGGCCTTTCAGCGGGCAACGGAGTGGGATCCGACCATGTGCGACGCCTGGCTGGGCTTGGCCGCGGCCGGCGAGCTCACCCAGGATGTGCTGTACAACCTGCACAAGACCAGCACCATCTCATTGGGACGCGAGCAGCGGCGGATCGGTTTGCCGCCCCGCGCCCTTGCCGGGCGATTCTTACCCGGGCTTTACATCGACTATCCGCTGTCGAGCTTCACCGAAGTCTGGCTCGCCTACGCGGCGCACCTGATCGCCGACAAGCAATACGACGAGGCCGAGCGGGTGCTCGACGAACTCGACCAGCAGCGACGCCAACGTCGGCTCGACAATCCGGAATACGAGATTGATGGCCGTATCGCCAGTTACATGCGTGGCCTGCTGCACTACAACACCCAGCGCTGGCCGGATGTCATGGTCGTGCTGTCCGGGTCGGCCGAATGGGAGGATCCGTATCTGGCCGCCGGCGCGCATGTGATGGTCGGTACGGCGTGTGCGCAACTGGGTCTGTTCGGCGAGGCGATTCGCCGGATGGAACAGGCCGAGAACGGTCCCATTCCGGCCGCGCGCACCGCCGCCATGTTCTGCCGCGGCCTCTGCCTGCGCGAGACCGGCGCCGCCGATGAGGCCCAGGCGATGTTCGAGCAGGTGTACTCGCAAGCACCGGATTTCGATGCCAATACCGCGGCCATGCGTGACCGCACCTATCGCATCACCATCACCTCCAAAGAGGTGATCGAGGCTCGTACCGACAGGTGGGATCCGGCCTCGGCTCCGTCACTCGCGGAGAAACAGAAGGCAGAGAACGTCGATCGCGCCAAGCAGATCCTGGCTGAGGCGCGTGCCGATCTGGACAATCAGATCGGGCTCGCCGCCGTAAAGAACCAGGTGGCCAAACTGCAGTCCAGCGTACAGCTGGCCAAAATCCGCTCCGAGAAGGGGCTTTCGAGCGCCGCCCGCGGCCAGCATCTGGCTTTCACCGGACCACCCGGCACCGGTAAGACGACCATCGCTCGTGTTGTGGCGAAAATCTATTGTGGCCTGGGAATTCTCCAGACCGAGAAGGTGGTCGAGGCCAAGCGCTCCGACTTCGTCGGCCAGCATCTGGGCTCCACGGCGATCAAAACCGATAAGCTCATCGACACCGCCCTCGACGGCGTGCTGTTCATCGACGAGGCGTACACCCTGATCCAGACCGGACTGTCGGGCGGCGACGCGTTCGGCCGCGAAGCGGTGGATACCCTGCTGGCGCGGATGGAGAACGACCGCGATCGGCTGGTGGTCATTATCGCCGGGTACGACGGCGAGATCGATCGGTTCCTATCCGCCAATGACGGTCTGTCCTCCCGGTTCGCCAAGCGACTCCAGTTCCCGTCCTATACGGCAGAAGAGCTGGGCGAGATCGGTCAGGTCATTGCGAGCAAACGAGATTCGGCCCTGTCCGACGACGCGATGGCGCTACTGGTGCGGACCTGTAAGCGGCTCTACGACATGGAGAGCAAGGACCAGAGCGGCCAACCGCGCCGCGGTGTCGATCTCGCTGGCAATGGCCGCTTCATCCGCAATCTCATCGAAGCCGCCGAAGAGGAGCGCGAGTTCCGACTCGCCAATGATGATTCCATCGATCTGCACGAGGTCGACGAGTCGGTGCTGATGCGGATCGAGGTGCCCGATATGCAGTCGGCGCTACAGACCATTCTGGCAACGCTCGGATTGACCGCCGCCGCAGCATGATCGGGTAACCGGGGGAACAAACAGTGGTGCACGACCTTCTCGACGAACGGGAAACCGACGACCGGACAACGGACGACCGCGGCGATATGTCCGGGCGACGGGAGCCGACTCCGCCGGAGCCCGCCACGCTGGGGACCGATGAGCTGTGGTTGTTCCGAGTGCTGCCGTTGCGGTTGATGATCCCCGTCATCCTGCTCGCTGCGGCGGCCTCGGTGGTGGCCGTCGCGTTCGACGCCCCATGGTGGGCAACGCTTCTCGCCGCCGCCGTACCGGTCATCGTCGGTCTGACCCCGGTGCGCGGTATCCCGATCGGATTGCGTCTGGGCAGCTGGGTGGCGTTCCGCTGGCGGCAGTCGCGCCGGAAATCGGATGCGGAGGTATCACTCATCGATGTGCCGCTTCCCGACGGTGGCAGTTACGGGCTGCGCTGGGACGGCACCCTGCTGACCACCATGCTGCGCATCGACCATCCGCCGGACTCGCTGACCCGTCTGCGCCGCGGCTCACTGAGTACCGACCAGGAGCTCCCACTCACCGAGATCGCTCGCTGCCTGCGGCAATTCGACATCGAACTGGAGTCGATCGACGTCATCAGCACCGGCACCAGAACCGCCGGCAATGAGGCCGTGCTGTCCGGATACGCGTCGAGCGTGGCTCCCCTGGTCCGCATGTACGACGAGATCCTCGGCCCGCTACCCGCCATCGCTCATCGAACGGTGTGGCTGGTGCTGCGACTGAACCCACTGGCCAGTGCGAAGGCGGTCGACAATCGGGGCGGCGGCGCGACGGGAACCCTGCGCGCAGCCGCGATCGCGACCCGGCGGGTAGCTAATCGCCTTGCCGCGCGGGGTATTACGGCATCGGTGCTCACCTCATCGGAAATGACCAGCGCGCTGCGCGAGCTGATCCGCGGCATCCCGGTCGCCGAGTTCACCGAGACGCCGAGTTCACTCGAATCCGATGGCATCCACCTCACCAGCTACCAGGTCGGCAGCGATCTGATCAATACAGACGGCCTGGCCAAGATCTGGGCCGTTCCCAGTCTGGCGACGACGCTGACGGTCCGGCTGCGGCCTTTGGCCGTTCGCTCGACCGACCCCGATCATCGGTCCGACCTCATCGAAGTGGACGCGCGGGTGCGCTACGACACTGCGCGAGAGCTGGATACCCCGCCCGTGGACGGTCTTCTCGAGCTCAAGCAACGGCAGATGTGGGCGCTACTGGACAGCCTGCCCTTCGGTACCCGGGAAAACCGGGCGACCGCCTATCGGGGCCCGGTGAATGCGCTGGCGGGAGCCCACGTGCCGACCGGCGGCTGCGGCCAGCTGATCGGCGCCGACGGCAGCGGCAGCGGCATCGCGGTACCGCTCATCGGTTCCGGTTCGCGCCGTATCGACATTGTCGGCAGCGTGGCGCTGGCACAGCAGGTGATCCTGCGGGCCATCGCCCTCGGCGCCGGTGCGGTGGTGCACACCGCCAGGCCGGGCGCATGGCAGGACATGGTCACGAATGTTGGTGCACCGCACGCTTTGTCGCTGGCCTCCTCGGTCACCAGCAGTGCTCGTCACAACACGTCGACAGCGCGAGCCCCGCATCCGGCCGCGACCGTCGTAGTCTTCGACGGCGTACCGGTGTCCGCGCCATCGGGCTCGGCGACCGTTGTCACGGTGCAGGACACGGTGCCGCAGAACTGGGAACCCGATGCGGATGTGACGATCATCCAGGACCCGGCCGCCCCGCACACCGTCACGGTGCACACTCCGGCGACCAAGACGACGGCACAGCTGGTCACTACACCGACGGAACAGCATTTCATCGGCGGAGCGTACGCACGGAGCTGAGCGCGAACGCGGTCACCGAGGCTCGAAGCGAAATCGCCCGTGTTCCAAAGTAGCTGTCCGCCAGTTCGTTTCCCGGCCGCAGCGACCACGGCCGGGGTCGGCTGTCTCAGGTACCAGTCGGCAGGGTATCCCGGCTGATCAGGGCCTCATCCTTGGACAGTGTGGGGCCGGGCACCATCTGGCTGATAATCGTCCAGGGTGCCAGCCGGGGGTCGCCCAGTCCGAGGATCTGAGCGGTCTCGAGATCAGGGACGCCGTAGCGGATTCCATTGTCGGCCACGTAGAACATGCTCCCGCGCCGTGGGCTGCCGGGTTCATTACCGGTGGTTTGGACGAGCTCACCGGAGGCGGGGCGGATATACACGCTGTCGATCCGGTCGCCGATACCGTCGGAGGTGGCCAGCTGGACGGGCTTGGCGGACTCCGGTAGTGGCAGGCGGGTTCCGATGAGCATGGAGATCGTCGCACGGTCGGCGGAACCTTCGGCCACGTCGGGATCCATCAGGCCGACGCCGCGGGCCTTCGACCACTGCATACAGGCGACCGGGTTCAGACTGTTGTCGATGATCTTCGGAACGGCACCCGGGAATTCGTCGACCGGCAACTGACGCACCGGCGCGATACCGTCCAGCAGATCCGGCGGTACGGACTTGATCTCGCTCATACCCTGCGAGTCGTCATTGCGGATCAATTGTGCGGTGAACTCGGAAATACGTTGCACCCCATCGGCGAGTACGACATAGAGTTCACGCTGACCGGAGTCGTCCAGAGCCGTCACCTGAATGATGCCCCCGACCGGAACGGAGCTCAAACCACCCGGTCCGGGCTCACCCTTGCGATCGATACTCGGGGGGAGCAGCGGCGGCACTTCGGTCGCCGCGTCCAGCAGTCCGGTGGTGATCGGCCGCGCTCCGTGCGCCGCCAGATTGAGCGTCCGTCGCACCACCGAGTTCTCCGGGTCGATCTCGGCCCGCTTACCGTCGTACAACAGATATGTCTTGTCGCCCTTACGAACCAGCAACGCCGAGTCACTCTCCGCTGTCTTGATCCGCTCGCTGAGCTCCAGCCCGCCCGCGATCACCGTGGTGGTCGAACCGGACGAGTCGTCCGCGCTGCCCGATGATGACAGCTTGACCGTGTCACAGAGCGTCCAGTCGGAGCGGTCCCCCTGTGAGGAGCCCGGCAACGCCGCGGGCGCACCCGGGATTCCGAGCATCGGACCACGGGCCGTCGAACCGAGCTTGCTGTCCTTGACCGACGTCGGTGATTCGCTACTCCCGGCGACCAAGCGCGCCGACGCCAGGTTGAGCACCGGATGCAGAGTCATCTTGCTCTCGTCTTCTTCGTCTTTGACGACGACGTAGAGCGCACCGCTTTCCTTGCCCATCACGATGTTCGCGTCACCGATCGAACCCTGGGGCTTCAGAAACGACATAATCGCCGCACCGGCCACCACCAGCAGCCCCAGCACCGCACCCGCGATGAGCGACCGCGTCTGCGAGCGCATCGGATCGTGCAGCATGCGCACATCGCGACGGATCAGGGCGTGGTCGAGCCGTCGCAGCAGAAAGCGGTACCCATTGACCTGGGCACGCGTGGTCAACTGTGCTGGCATGAATCCTCCATCTCCCGTTGCGGGTGGCCGTGGTCTACGGCAGCCACCGGCCCCCGGGCAACGACTCGATGAGCGCCGAAATCGCCTGTGCGATTCGATGATCGGTACCAGGCGTCAGCGTGGACCATACCTGCTGGTCGGATGCGAGGCCCGAGGCGGCCACAATCCGGCCCCGGGCGGTGTCGTACACCACGACACCGCCCGGGGAGCGGTCCGTCAAACCGTCCATATGCGAGTAGGCGACCACCTCGGCATAGGTGTGGCAGGACGCGAGCGCGAGGCCATAGCTGGTCGCATCGCGATCATTGACGCCGAGGCCGTACACGGCGTCGGTGTAGTCCTCCGACTTCGTTGCCGCGTCCAGGCGTTCACTCAGCTCGGTGGCCAGCGCACTGAAGCTGGCCACCTCCGCGGGCGGACACGGACCCAGCGCCTCGAGAATCGGCCGTGCCAGCGCGGTACCCGATCCATCGGACCAGACCGAGCGAATGTCGATACGGTCGCCACGGCGGACCGCGACCGCGTGCCCGTGTCCACGCCGGGCCAGACACACGCGCAGCCGACTGTCATCGCTGAAGGCGCGCACCGCCAACTCGATATCCGGTTGCGCCAGTATGTGCAGCGCATCCGCGGTCTCCGCGTTCACTTCGCCGTGGTGGTCGAGGACCCGGGTGTCGGTCAACTCCGCGACCGCCCGCTCCTGCGCCGCCGCCCATTCGCGATACGAATCCTGTTGCGGTGCAATCGAAAGCACCAGCGGCAGCGTCTGGATATCGAGCCGGCTCGCAAGTGCGATCACACCGTCGTTGGTGAGTGTGATCACGTCGCCGACTCCTCGGCGGTGCCGGAGCCGGTGCCATGAGCGGGCTCGGTCTCGGCGCGCCCCGCATTGATCGCGATATCGGCCGGCACCCGTTGCGCATTCGGATCCAGACCGCCCAGCACAGCCGGCGCGACATGCATGCCCGACGTCAGCCCTTCGCCCTCACCGGCCGGTGCACCGATCGGGCTCATGCGGGGAGTGTGATCTTCGATGGACTGCCCGCCACCGCGTCCCATTCCGGCGGGACCGAGCGGCATCGATGAACCCGACTGGACTGTGCTCGAGGGTGCGGCGGTGACCGGTTGCACGGGCGTCGCCGACACCTGGGTAGTGCTGCGGCCGCGATAGTCCGTCTTCACCCGAGCGATATTGATCGGACCGATACCGCCCGGGATCCCGCGACCGGCCGGAGATTGATTCGCCGGTGCGCCTTCCGGTGTACCAGCGGTCAGAGCTTCGCCAGATGTCACTACCGGCGGAGCCTGATGCTGCCACGGTGTGGCCAGCGATTCCGTTGCCGCCTCGTAGGTGCGCATTACTCGCGAGGCCACCGCTTTGGCGGCGTCGGCCTGGCCGTCCACCTGCGCGATCTTGCCCAGCATGGGGGCGCCGAGCGCAGTGCCCACCTGTTCCAGCGTCTTCTGCAGATCGTGAATGGCTTCGACCTCACCCGCGTCGGGCATGGCGAGCCTGGCGATTTCGTATGCGGCCGCATGGGTTTCGGCTTGGACGGCATTACCGGCCGCAGCGGACGCGGAGGAGGCCAACCAGTCGCGCAGGGCGCGGACGCGCTCGACCACCTCCCGGCCACTCTGCGACTCCCACGCGCTGTCGAGCAGACTCAAGATCCGCTCGTACTCGATCGCCGCTGCCGCGAAACCCGCGCTCAGACGCGCCCATGCGAGACCGGCTTCGGCCGCGGGCACGGCACCGACACCCGTCACCAGGTCTCGGGCCAACTGCTCCGGCGGCCTGGCTTCCCAGACCGTCTCGGTAAAGCCGGGTTTCGTCGGTTCCAGCATGCTCGATCAGACAGCGAAATCCGCGACGCTGCGCTCCTCGGCCTGACCGAAACGCGCGGACTGCGCGCGTAGGGTCCCGGCCAATTTGCGCAGCTCGTCGACTCCGAGTCCGCCTTGTTCCTGAAAGCTCACGGCGACCGCGTTCAGCGTGCCGGAGGCACGGACGGACACCTCATCCGCACCGGCGGGCATGAAGGTGAGCTTGGTCTGCTCATCCTGCAGTCCACCGATGAGACGGTCGGCTAGCTCATCCAGTTGCGTCGCGACATCGTTCGCTGCCACCGGATCAAAACGCACGCCGTCGAATTCATTCGCGACCATGTCAATCCTCCTGTTACACCCAGTTTTTCAGAGCGTGAGTTCTTTGTCCGGCGGTTCCTGCAGATCATCGAGCGCACCGACGACCGGCATCGAAACGCCCTCGATCAGGCCGACCACTTCGTCGCCGTGTGATCCGGTCACCAGGTTGGTGTTGGTGGTGCGGTCGCCGGAGGCACCGGCGTCGCCCGCACGGCCTGCCGCACCGCTTCCGGGCATCATGCCCGGCGAAGTTCTGGTCGTCTGTGCCTGCGTGCTCTGGTTCGACGCGCGGCTGCTCGGCGAACCGGATGCGGGACTGCCGTCACCGAGGCCGCCCCGGGCTCCGCTCCAGTTGCTCAATTGCGACGGCGACCCACCACCGGCGGGAACTCCACCGATCAGTCCGCTGGGGCCGCCACCACCGCCACCATCGCCGCCGGTGTCGGTCGACTTGTCGTTCTTGTCTTTGTCTTCGGTCTTCGTACCGGTCGGCGTGGTAGTCGGTGTCTGTGTGGTCGACGGGCTGAGGCCGCTGAGGAGTTGCTGGCCGGTGGAGCTGATCTTGCTGACCGCATCCGACCCGGCGGATACCACCGAGGTCCCTTTTTCCACGACCTTCGCCGCCACCGTCGGGGCGATACTGGTGAGTGGTTGCACCGCGGTGTTCACGGCATTCGCCAATGCCGCCGCATTCGAGGCGAGTGGAGCCCCGGCGACCATGATCTTCGTTCCGGCGCCGGCGATCTCCATGGTCTTCACGGTCAGCTCACCGCGCGTCTTGGCCACCACGACACCGGCTTCGGCCGCCGCCTCGGTCGCCAGTCCGATCATGAACGGCAGCCCCGCCGGAGTGGGGAGCAGCGGCGCGGCCGCGATCAGCTGGCCGATCAACTTGGCGATAATGCCGGTGACTTCCGCGTACCCCTGGGCGACGACACGCTCGGCATCGAGCAGGATCAGCTTCTGATGCTGGCCCTGCGCGGCAACGTTGAGGGCATCCTGCTGCACCTGAATGCTTTTCGCCTGCGCGGCGACCGCGGCGTCACCCACCCAGCTGGAGCTGACCTTGCTCATCGCCGAGGAACTCTGCGACGCCGCCGAGGTCAGTACGTCGGCCACCGACGACAGCAGTGTGGTGGGGTCGAACCCGCTACCCAAACTGCCCGATCCGAATCCGGTGAGCAGTTCGACCACCGGCTCGATCAGCGCCGTCGGATCGATCGTGGGCAGCGCGGGCAACTGCAGTTCCGGCAACCCCGGTATTTCCGGGAGCTGCGGCAGTTGCGGCAGCCCCAGATCGCCCAGCACATCCGTTACCGGACGGTCCAGGAATGGCCCGGCCGCAGTGCTTCGCAATGCGTCCAGGACCGTCGGGTTCGCCGTATCAGTCACAGGATTGTCGACAAGAAGTTCGCCGCCGAGGACACCTCATTGGCTCCGTAGGTGCCGACAGCGGCGTACGCGCTGGCGGCCGTTCCCCCGTGCACAGCCGCGATCTCGGCCGAGGACAGCAGGTAGTTGCCCTGCGCTATCGCGAACGCGACCAGGAAGTCCTGGCCGATCAGTCCGAATACCGGCACGGCCGTGGCCATTGCGGTAGCCACATCGGCGGCTGCCGCCCCCGCCACCTGCGTGGCTATCGCCGCCTCCGTGCTGCCGTACGTAGTGATAGCGCCAAAGTCCGCTTCCACGATACCGGCCATGATTCCCTCCCGGAATGATCGATCTTGTAGAACATTACAGACGCGAAAACGACTGTGCCAGAGTTCAAAGCGTAAACAGTGCTCTAAGGAAGTGTTAAATGGACGGTTAAAGAGCCAGCTCGGCGGTGTACTCGTTCACCAGCTCGGCGCGCTGCTCGAACGCGACGCGCGCCGCCGCCGCGGCCGTCTGCACGACGATCCGCTCGAGCTCATCCGGGGTCAGCCGCGAGATCCCGCTGGAGAACGCCAGATCTTTCAACGCCCCATTTCCGTCGACCTCCACGGTGACGACGCCATCCTCGGACGTCTCCCGCCCCCGGACGGCCGCCAGTCCATCGCGCAGATCCTGCATCCGATACAGCTTCTGCTGGACTCGCGCCTGCAGCTCATCCATCGACCCGACCATGTGTCCCCCTCCTCACAAAGTCCGGAGCCAGCTTCGGGGCTCCATGTCGTAATCCAGCTCCTCGGCCTGTTCCAGCTGTCGCACTTCGGCTTCGGTGGGCAGGCCGGTCAAAGCCAAGGTGGCAGCGCTCGCGCCGGCCTCTTCCAGCTGCTTGCGTTTCGCCAACCCCGCGCGATTCGCGGCGCGCTGACACAACCGCAGCACCTCGTTCGCCAAGTGCGCCGGATCCCGGTGCAGTTCCGACGGATCGACCCGCAGCGCCACTGGCAGACCTTGCTCGGTGGTCCGCACCTTGATCGTCCCCGTCAGCGAGATCGCCGTGACCGTGGGCCATTCCGCCGGTGCGGAACCAGCACTCACCGCCCCCTCATCAGCCATCTACAGCTCCCTCCCGAACCTACGTGTAGAGATACCATAGGGCAGTCGGGAACCGCCAGCCACTTCGAGTATTCACCGACGCTCTGCCTTGATAACTCGAATGACATCGGCGATACGAACATTGATCATCGAGATCAGGCGGGCAGAGTCGACGGAAACAGCCTTCCACGGTGCGGCATGCCCAATGGCATACCTACCGCTATCGGGCAGGTCTCGCCACTCCAACCGGTGTCGGCTGATTCCTCGCGGACCGAATAGGGATTCCCCTTGAATCACGTCGATCGTGCCCATTACCTGCGGTGTCGTACGCAGAAATCTCGTGGACAGCGCACCAACCCGCTCCTCGGACACGACCCCGACCGGCGAACGGCCGTAGTCATAATCGATTTCGTCACACGTCGCCGCAGGTGCGGTCAACGGGATTTCTCCGAGCGCGCCGGCTTCGGCGGTCGGCAACGCACCGACCACTACATCGGGCAGCGCGAGCGGATCACATTCGGATACAGTGAACCCACCACCGTGCGAATGGGTTTCACCTGGCAACTGGGTGATGAGAAAACCGCGGCCACCCTTGCGAGCTGCCAACATCCTGATTCGACCGTCCGCTCGCTCCCGATCGCGCCCATCCCAACCATTGACGACAATCCGAATGTCGGGATTCACCACGAATTTCAGGACATCAGCGAAGTACCCGTCGCGCATCCCGCTCAGCCGTTCGGCAGTTTCGCGCTTCTCACGCAGGTAGTCGTAGTAGAGCGGCGTCTTACTCAGGAAGACGAATGGTTCCGGCAGAAAGTCTTTCGCGAGCTGTTCCCACAGGACAACAAACTCGAGATCCTCGAACTGCCAACTGCGGGTCACTTCTCGGCTACCGGTGTCACCGCGGCAGGAATGTCTCCCACGACCTCGTCTAGATTTCGGACGGAATCGAGATAGCTCGCCCGCTGGGCCACCTTCTGCTGACCCTGCCCGGCGCCGGCCGCTCCCATGGGGGCACCACCCATCGGCATCGCCGCGGGCGTTGCCGAGCCCGAGGCCAACCCGGCACGCGATGTCGATGTGGTCGTCGAATTCAACTCTTCGGCAGCTGCTGCGCGCGGGAACAACTTCGAGGCGAGCGTGTCCTGTGTCTGCGTGCTGACCGGGCTGCCACCGCCGGCGCCGGTCGGGCTGGTCGAACCAGGTGAGAGATTGGGATTTCCAGCAGAAATCAGGGAATTCTGATCGACCGGACTCTGCTGCTCCTCTTGCGGTGTCTGCGCCTGAAGAACCTGTTCCACAATGTCCTGCGCGGCCGTAATCCCTTGCGTCACCGCCTGCTGAGCGGCCTCGATGCCCTTCTCGACGGCGGTCGCGGCCTGCTGCGCCAGGGTTTGAATCGCCTGCGCCAACTGCGTCAGATCGGTGTCCTGCTGCTCGGGATTCGTGGTTTCCGGCCGCTGCTCCGGTTCGGTCGGAGTTTGCGGGCTGGACGGAGTTGTTGGGGTAGACGGCGTGGACGGTGTCGGCGGGCTGGTCGGGTGCTGCGTTCCTTCACGCTGAGAGGTGGGCGATTTGGTATTGCCCGGCTCCTGCGGAATGCCCGCGGTAGTTCCGAATGGTTTCGGAAGCGTCCGAAGGTTGCTGTTGTACTGGATAATTCCAGCGCAATAATATGTTTCGCAATTCTGTTGGTATTGCGCCAAATTCCCAGCACCGATCTCACTGCCGGGCAGAGCCAGGCCGGTGAGCGACGGAACGCCACTGTCCGCGGACGTGGCTAAACCCGGCTGACCCGTAGCGGGTACCGCTAGACCTGGTTGTCCCTGGCCCCCAGATGAGGTCGGCGCCTGACGCGTTTGCGGCATGGTGGCCTTGGTGGATTGCAGCCATTCAGCAGCACTCGTCAGATCCGTGCCGATCGAGGCCATCATGGTTGCGAGCGTTGTCCCATCGCTTACGCACCTGTTGACAGCACCGACGGCCTGGCTTGCCGAAGGTCCCGTCCACCCCTCCAGAAGTTTGTGCTCACCGGTTACCGTGTTGAATTCCTCGAAGGCGCTACGGATTTCGCCGGACATCCAGGTCCAGCGGCTTCCGGCCACCGACGCGATGGCGGCATTGACGCTCTCCCCCAGGTCGAACAGGTTCTCCCACTGCTTCTGGTACGGGTTTTCCGGCTGCACCGCCCGGCTGTCGTCCGGCATTTGATACGCGGCGACTCCATAGATATCGCTGAACGCACCATTACTCGGATTGGGTGCGGAGTCGGAAATCGTCACCTTGCCGGGATCCGGCGGAGCGGCTATCGGCGCGCTCGCCGTCTTTGTCATAGATATGTTCACAAAGTCATCGACGGACGAATCTTCAGCGGCCGGAAACGCTTTGGCGGCGAATTTGAAAGTGTCCGCCATATCCCGCACAACGGTAAGGTGCGAACCCAGGATATCGCGGAGCTGGCCCGCCAGGGTGGAGTACTCGTCGGCCAGCTCGGCCCCGGACGGGAATCCGCCCGCCGGGCCGGCGAACGGACTCAAGCCGGAAACATCAGCCACGGATGCCTGGACAGCGAGTAGGTGACCGATCAGCGCGCTACATGCGTTCAGCGCCGTTGTGGCCGACTCCACGTTGAACATGAGCGTCTCCGAGCCCACATTCGCCTTCAGGACATCGAATGTAGGAGCGCCTTCGCTACTCACTGGAACCCCCCGATCATTCCACTACGTCATCAGTCTCGCCCGGGGAGAACTCGCTCACCCGCGATCCGAGAACCCGGGGCGAGCCCCACTATGAGCCGCCGAATGCCACCATTGAACTCGGCTGGCCGGTTGAACACGTGCCCGACCGTATCATGACGCGGCGGGGGGCGCCTTGGGCGTTCTGCTGGCTCGACCTTCGTCATCCCGGCATGCTTTTGGCCGGGATCCACGCCACGAGGTGCTGTGCCAAATCGTGTGGATTCCGGCCAAGAACGCGCCGGAATCACCGGGGGGGCTGTGCAGTATCAGAAGGGTGCCGCTGCGGCGTCGACATCAACTGATGGATTGCGTGTACCGACGACCGCTCCGATCAACCGTGGGGTACCGGGTTTGGTGGTGGCGCTGCTACGCCGCCGTTCGCCAGGCGGTACATAGACGTGAATCAACTCGGCTAGCGCGTTGACGATTCTGCCGGGATTCAGTAACGGTTCAGCCAATTCCGGATCGGGTACCTCGGCGGCCGGTGGTATCGGGTTGTGCGGGAACAGGAACTTCGCCCCTTCCGGGCTGGTGGTCACCGAAGTGCCCGTGGGTGTGCGCCATTCGACCCGACGGTCCGGGTGATGAATGACCGACCAGCCGTTTCGCCCGTGATCGGCGAGAGTTTTGAGCCGGTGGTGGCGACGGCAGAGGCAGCCCAGATTCGCCGCCGTGGTCGGGCCACCGGAGGCAGGGTCATGGTGATCGAACGGGCTCTGGTGGTCGAGATCGGTGGCTATCGCCGGAGTCCGGCAGCCTGGTGCACGGCAGATGCCATCGATCGCTCGTACTCTCGCGGCGAGCGACAGGGCAGGCCGATACCGCAACTCCGCAGCATCGACAGCAGAGGGGGTTGGCCCTGCCCCGCCGTCCCCGGTGATGTCAGAGCTTCCCAGCCGCGCCGAAACGGCAGCGTTCCCCGGCTGGGAAGTAGTAGACAGCGAACCCGCCCCCGAAGTCGTCACCGCAGCAGCGCTCCCCGACCGAGATACGCCGAGCAGCCGACCGCCCGCCGCAGCCGCCACGACAGCAGCACACCGCGCGTCGACCGAGGCAGACGAGTCGGACACGTCAGGAGATCCGGAAGCACTGCCCGCGTCCAGCCCGGCGGGTCGCGGACCGACCACTGAAGTCATCACCGCCGCAACGCACTCGACGTGCGCTGCGCCGGACAGCGACCCGACCGCCGAAGTTGTCTGTGCGGAGGCACATTCCACGTGCGATATCGCACGGTGTGAACCTCCCGAGAAAGTTGTCACCGCGGAAGCGACAGACATGCCGAACCCGCTGGCGGCGTGATCGTTTTCGGGTACAAACTGAAAACGAGCGTGACGAGCGATCTGGCGGGCCAAGTTGGCATCGATGGCACCGAATCCAGCCAGTAGACCCGGATTGTCCTGTATGCCGATCAGGGTTTCGGCGGAGACGCCGACCTGCACCAGTGCGCGACGTGCCGAATTCGCCGGATCCGGAGAGCCGGTGCGCGGGCAGTTGCCGCGCTCGCACTGGCAGGTGAGCCGCCCGCTGCCGTCGGCGAGCGCGATGAGTGCGTCGGCGCGGCGCTGATTCATCGACCGCGGATCCGCACCGCAGCAGTCGGTGATCGCCATCTCCCGCAACCGCTCGTACAGCGCCCACCCACCGGCAGCGGGCAGCACCCCGTCCAGCAGCGCCGTCCCATTATCAGCGGCCTGGACACTCACGTATCGCTCCTGCTCCGCCTCCTTGCGCCTCCGCACGGCACCGGCGGGGTCGATCTCCAACAGCCACTTGCGAATCGCGCGCCGCAACCGTGCGGGATCGTTTCGTGCGGCGTACTCGACGATCCGCTCCTCCAGGGCCTCGACCAACTCATCGGGGGCGTTCACCAGCGTGTCGTGAATAGCCCGGACCCGCGTCAGATCCACCCGCCCCCGAGCGAACGCCGCCCGCGTCAACGGCAACCGCTGCTCCAACCCGAGCCCCAATGCGATCAGCCCGTCCGCATGCCGCTGCGAAACATGAAGGTTCACACCGATTTCCGTGGCCGTGGACTCGCCCGCATACCGGGCGGCAACCCCGAGTTCGATCTGCTGCGCCCGCCGCATGCGGTAGAGCCGCGTCATCAACGCAACCTCCTCCGCCTGCCCCACCGCAACCCGCGCATGCACCGCCTCCAGCCGCTCAACCAGCTCGTAGCTGGTGAGGTCAAGCTCGGCGGAATCGCTCATACGTTCGATCTTATTCGAGCCGCCCCCGACACGGGAGGCCGATCACACGACATGCCGAGCTAATCTTCAGCGATCATCAAACGGGGGTCCAGATCAGTTCGCGCACACAGCCTTCGACGCCATCCGGCCCGCTCAGGACATCCTTGATCCGGACCTACCGACTCACGGGCGATCGAATTGCCCGTTGGCCACGCCTTTCGCGAACGCATCCCACTCAGCGGCGTTGAACAGTAGTTCCGTGCCATGAGAGTCAACGAGCGCGGCAGAACCGTCGTCACCCAATCCAACGGTCAAGACCTGGTCGACACGACCGGCTGCTCCAGACAAAACGAGCTCTAACACCCCTGACCACTGGCCATTCGAGACGGAAATAATCGGCTGGCATTGAACACGCCCGGCGTACTTGCTGTCACGGATGAGCACGACATCATCGCGGAATGCGACCTCGACGCACGTCTTCTCCGCACTACTGAACGTCGATTTGAACCAGGCCACTCGCATGATTAATTAGACTATCCGACTTGCGATCTCATCGATCAGCATCAACGACTCCTCGCGACCGAGCGAGATCGTGAACAACTGGCGGTACAGGTAGTCCAAGGCCTCGACCTTCGCGCGATCCTCGGTCAGCTCGCCGTAGATGGCCGTGTCCAACCAACCCACCGTTGGCAGACGGGTGCTTTCGAAGTCCAACAGATGGAATGTCGCGACATTGAGGCCAGCAATCGAATCCCGGGCATTGAACGGGATAACACGCAGATCCAAGTTGTCGTCATACTTCTCAACCATCTCGCCGAGATGCCGAAGTTGGTTGCGCTGCACCTCAGGTCCGCCAACCTCCTGCATCAGCGCGGCCTGACCGATGATCACGGACAGTTGAAGCGCGTCGGGTCCGTCGAGACGGCGCTGACGCTCCAAGCGAGCGCGGACGCGCTGGTTCACTTCGGTGGGCCGTGCGGTATAGACGATCGACGACATCAACGCTCGAATGTAGTCCTCGGTCTGCAGGAGTCCTGGGATCACGCCGCCTTCGACACTGCGGATACTCCGCGCACCGTCTTCCATGCCATAGAACCGCATCTGACCGTCGTCAAAGAGCGCGGAATACCCACTCCACCAGCCTCGTTGCCGCGCGGCCGTTCGAAGCGCGCACAGTTCCCGCTGCTCGTCCGGCTCGAACTCGAGCAGTTCCATCAGGATCTCGAGTTTGCCCTCACTGAACATGCCGCGGTAGTTCGTAACCTGCGACCAATAGGCCGCGCTGATATCCAGAGCCTGCTGGATCGCGCTCGCCTTCACCCCAACTGCCTTGCCCTGCTCACGGATTCGGAGCATGAGCTCCCACCCCGCCACGGTAGGAGATACGTGGGCCATCGCGAGCTCTCCCTCATTGGAAGTCGCTGAACTATGTCCGATTTACCGTACAGCACAGGCCACAGTGACCACCACAGCCTATTGAGTACTTAACTTAAGTGCCGTAGTCTTCAATGTGTCGTAGCCCACACTCTGATCTCCAATCGTCCGCGGGGCAGGTCGCTCGGCCGCGCTGCAGGCAAGAGCCGAACTATCCGCACGACAGTCCAATTCGGGGAGGTACCGCAATGTTCGAAACGTTGAAGGTGGGCATCTGGGCCTGTGTCGACGACGAATGTCCGATTCGACTCCTGCTTCATCCCGAAGACGACGCGGCCACACTCGTGTTCGGCGGTCCCGATGGATTCGAACTCTTCCTCAGCGAAGCAGCGCTGCGGAACCTCTTACAGGTGGGCACCGATGGATTGAGCCGCCTGACCACCAGACACTGACAACACTACGATGCCAGCCGAAAACACCAGGAGGTCAGCATGATTGGAGAACTGCTGTTCGTGCTCCTCGGCACAGGATCGGGGGTGACGATCGGCTGGATCGCCGGTGCCGGGCGTACCCGTGGGGCTCATACCGCCGGGAATACTGTCGCCGACATCCGGGCCCGCATCGAACGAGAAGATCAGGGACGCTACTGGCTGCTCGCATAACGGATGCATACTCACGCGGGACTTGTTCTCGCGGAATAGTTCTGGTCGGCGAGCGGCAGTGTCAGTTCAGCTTCGGGAGCTCGGGGATCAATTGACGCATGACCGATTCGCCGGTGACGCAGTTGCCTTCCTGGCCGCCGCTCCCACCGGAAACCGAAACCGTCACCGCTTCCCGCTGATCACCCACCTCCTGATAGGTGTAATAGAGGGTGCAGACACTCGTCGTTACCGGCTGCGCCTGGACGTCCAGACTTGTTCCATCCCCCAAATCGATGGAGCGCTCAACGGAGAGGTTGTTGAAGCGACGCAACTCTATTTTGACCGGTTGTGAACCCTCCCAGACGCAGGAGTGAGCGGAGAACTCCGATGGCTTCTTTGGAATTGGGCCTGTTGCGTCGTTCAAGAAGTCCCATGAGACAAGTCCGCATGGGTCGACCACGGCCAGCGAAGCGGAATCTGTAAGCGCGGGAACCGTATCCCGCGTGGACATCAGCCGGGTGAGCACATGATCAACGAGGCCGCACCGCTCCTCGTCGCCATTAATTCTGACGCTGACGCCCCATTGTTCATCGATATCACTGAGATTTGCTGCACGTGCACAATACCCGGCACCAGTCGTCGCACCGAAGATCGCCAGGCCATCAATCTCCTGACCCGTTGGCTTGTAGAACTGAAGATTGTCTCCCGCCTCGACGACCATCTTTCCACCGGCTGTCTCCGCCTCGCATCCCCAATTCCAGCTCGTGGAAAACTGCCAGGTGGATATGTCGGTTGGCCATCCCGAGCCATCCGGTACTGACCCGTCCAGAGCCTGTCGCAGCCAGGCGCAGGTGTCGGCCTCCCTGAGTCGAGTAAGCATCGAGCCATCCGCTTCTGCCCCCATCGGATCGCCGCTCACCCGACCCCATGCGATGCCCGCGACTACCAGCATTAACACAGCCAAGGCCGCGAATACGACCTGGCGGGCGACACGTCGCTGGGCGGAGGTGGCATCTGGCTTGGCCTGCCCGGGTCGCAATCCCGCAGACCTGGTCGTCGTTGACCCCAACATGGAAACCACTTGCGTGGCATCGGGGTTCGCCGTCAGCGCAACCAGCTCGCGAGCTTGCTGGTCGATGGCTCCGTGGATCGAAGCCGGCCACGGCATCGTCTGCTCAGACAGTCGGCCAATGTGCTCGAGGAACTGCGCTGGAGTAGGCCGGGCACGCGGGTCCTTGTGTAGACAGGGCTGGACAAGCCCGCGCAGCTCCGGTGGAAGTGGCTCCAAGTTCGGAGCGGTGTGCGCGATATTGAACAGCGTGTAGGCCAGTGATCCGCCCACGAACGGGCTCGCCCCTGTAGCGGCCATGAACAACAATGACCCTAGGGAGAACATATCGCTGGGATACGAAACCGACTCGGACAGTGCCTGTTCCGGCGACATATACGCCGGGGATCCGACTGTCGAACCAGCTTCGGTGAGGCCACTGGGATTCTCGGTCAGCAATGCGATGCCGAAGTCGATGACGCGCGGACCGTCAGCCGTCAGCAGCACATTGCCGGGCTTCAGATCGCGGTGCACCAGACCGGATCGGTGAATCTCCTGCAAGGCCACGGCGAGACCAGCGGCCAGCAGTCGGACGACCGGAATCGGCAGCGGCCCATTCTCCTGGACTGCTTTGTCCAGCGGCATGCCGACCACGAAAACCGAAGCCAGCCAAGGTGTGTGGCCATCGACATCGAAGTCGATCACGGGTGCGGTGAATGCGCCGGACACCCGCGTGCTGGCCGATACCTCCCGGCGGAACCGTGCCCGATACTCCGGCTCGTCCAATAGGTGGGCATGAATCTGTTTGATCGCAACGAACCGGCCATCTGGCCCAATGCCGAGCAGAACTCGGCCCATACCACCGGAACCGAGTACACCGAGTACACGATACCGGCCGATGACCTGCGGATCATTGGCGACGAGCGGCTGAACAATCATGATCTCGGCAGCCTAGGAAGCACGTCGGCAAGTACTCGCTCAGCCTTTTCGCAGGCGTCCGGTGCGTCACCGTAGTTGTCGATGGTGAACGTCACGATCTCGGCGCGTTTACCAGTAGTTGGCCGGACCATATGTTCTAGCGCACAGGATGATTGATCCACCTGGCGTTCATCGAAGTAAACCGTATAGTCGCCAATCTGAACGGTGGCAGGCGATATGAACGAGCTCGTCAGGTCAGGGCGTGTACGCTCCACCAGCTCAATCTGGAAGGAAGAATCGCTACCGTCGACAGTGCATCGGCGGGGTTCGACGCTGCGCTTCGCGGGATCGCCCGCTACTGAGAGAGATAGCTCGGAATCCAACAGTGAGCAGGGGTCCAGACGCAAGATTGATTCCGGAAGTAGTTTTCGCATAGGCACATATACGAGCAATCGTTCGACAACGGCCCGGAATGCCTGGTCAGCATTCGCACAATCGCTGTAGTCCAGTGCATACACCCGCATCAGTATCATGGCTCGAGCGCCGCTCTGGTTAATTACCGAACGAACGCACTCACTACCGTCATCCTTGCCGAGAATCGGTGCCCAACCGACGGTTTCGCCGGTAGGGTTCAGGCTATCCTCGGAATACCCGGACGATTCGCCGACCTGGAGGACGTATCTGAGCTTCCGCTCGGTGTCGTCAGTGATATCGGTCCCGCAGCCGATACTAGATTGCGCCAAATCGCCAGTTCGGGCGCCGAACTGGCCAGCGACCACCGTATCGAGCAACTCGCAAGTATCGATCAGCCGCAGCTCTTCCGGCGTCAGAGCAAGTGAGGGGTCGGTCATGGGTTCCGCATACCCCGGCAGCCGTGCCCACTGATAGACGGTGACACCTGTACCCGCGATGACAAGCGCAGAAACCGCCGCAACCGCCACCGCACGTAGCGTGCGTCGACGGCGCTGACGCATCCGCTCCAAGCGCTCCTGCTGATTGGCCTGCTTCGCGGCCGTTTCCACCCACCATTCGGCATCGGCGCGGTGCTCGGCGATTCGATTCAGCACAGACTGCGGCCAAACTGGTTCGGCGGGAATGCGACCGGCCGCCTCCAGCAGTTGTCTCGCGGAGGGGCGCTTCGCCGGGTCCTTTTCAAGACATGCGGCAACCAGGTCACGCACAGAAGGTGGCACACGTTCGATATCTGGTGTCGCTCGTATCACGCTGTAGAGAATCTGCGGCGTGGAATTGCCGGGGAACGGGCTGGACCCGGTTGCCGCCATGGCCAGGATCGCTCCTACCGAGAAAACATCCGCGGCCTGTGTCAGGTCGCGGCCCTCGGCTTGCTCCGGGGACATGTATGCGGGTGACCCGATCACTGAACCGGTCGCCGTCATCGTGGAGTCACCATCGAGGCTTCGGGCGATACCGAAGTCGATGACCCGTGGTCCCTCCGGGGTGAGCAGTACATTGCCGGGCTTGAGATCTCGATGCACGAGTCCCGCCCGATGGAGCTCCTCGAGTGCCAGAGCCAGTCCGACCGCCAACAGCCGTAACCCGCCGAGATGCATGGGACCGCAGTCATCGATCACCGCACCGAGATCCGGCCCCGGAATGTATTCGGTTGCCAACCAAGGAGTTTCGGACTCGGTCCCGCTATCCACGACTGCGGCCGTATAGGCCCCGGTAACCTGACGACTGGCCGCCACCTCACGTTCGAATCGTGCATGGAATTCAGGATCGTCGGCCAGGTGCCGGTGAATCTGTTTGACCGCCACCAGTCTTCCGGTCGGCGTGCGACCGAGTAATACTCGTCCCATTCCACCCCGGCCGATGACAGCGAGCATGTGATTGCGTCCGAGCCATGGCGGATCCGCTGGCGTCAGCGCCTTCATACCGTTCCTCCTGCGGACTTCCGCTCCGTAGCACCGACCAGCATCGAGCCTCGCGTCACCGTGCGTCCGCCATAACTGCGTATTGGGCGGCGGCCATCCAGCGAATGTTGGTTTCCTGATTGCTGTACAACTGCGCCACCAGGTCGCCACGGACGACAATGCAACGGAAGCGGCGGGCTTCCAGCGACGGGGATGGAACTGTTGCCTGAGAACAGGTCACAGAGGGGAGATTTCGGACGCCGCGCATCGGCACGTACTCCGATTGGCCCCGCTTCCCGTCCAAGTAGACAGAGAGACCAGCCGCTGCAGCGCTGTCGCGCGTTCGATATAGGAACTTGTTGTGGGAGACACCGACTGCGGTGACCCCCCTGGCCTCAAACTCCTGGATTTCGGCGGCAGGATTGTCGATCATCACGGCGAATGCGCGCGGCCCATAGATGGCGAAGGTGTAGTCATCGGGCGCGTAGTCACCTGTCTTGACCAACCGTGGCAGCAGTTTGTCCGGATCCAATGGCAGCGTAGGAATATCCCCAACCGATGTGGCCGTGAACGATTCGAGTTCGGCCAGTTGCAGTTGGTAGGTTCGTGCCACCATGTCCGTCAGGCGGTCGAGATCCGGCTCCGGCAACTGGGCAAGAATGCGGATTACCAGCGATTTCCAGGCCAGCCAGCTGCCCACGGTCGGTACGCCAGGCTGCCAGTGGTTGAGTGCCTGCGGATAGCCATCCAATGTCACCGGCGTATTTTGCTCAACGGTCTCGAAGTCCTCGCGTGCCATATCTCGTGCCGCAGCGGCGGCCGTCTGGTCGTCGGGGAAAGCAATGAGAGAGACAGCCAGGAACTTCTCTTGCCGATTTCCATCGGCATAGGGTTTGCTTGCGGCAAGTGCACTGAATCCTGCTACGACGTCAAATTTTTCCAGGGCCACCCCTTGCGGTCCGGATAGCACGCCGGCGATCACACCGTGGTGATCGGCGAGCGGCCCACCACCACGCCCGACCGTCAGGTCCGGGTCGATATCGCTCGCCTGGACAACCCTTTCCCCAAGTCTCAGCGATTCCGCCAGGATGCCACGTGCTCGGCTGGGCTGGTCGTCGTAGTCCCCATCGATTCGATGTGTTGGATAGGGGCCGTAATCCAGTGTGCTGCCGGCATTTCCGCAGGATACCGACAGTCCCACCATCAGCAGACCAAGCGCCGCGGCGGTGAATCTGTTGAATAGGAACCGCATACATCTCTCCCCCAGCCCACAAGTCTTCTCGACAGTGGGCACGTGCACCAAAAGCTTGCGCCGACCCCGAGCGAGCTCAGACCGTGGTGAACCTAGCACCGGGCCGACAAGAACTCCATCCGAGAACGTCCCACAACTCCGGTGAGAGTTGATGGCTGACGCCAATCAGCCCGCTCACCCCACATTTGTGAGGGAAGCGGGCCTATGGAGCTACCGTGAGGCTGGGGTCGTCAGGCTCCCCTGAAGGCGCCTTCAACGCCCTTGTCAGCACTCTTAGCGTTGATGAGCGCGTTGCCGACCGCCTGCTCCAGCTTTCTGACGTGGCCGATGGTGGAGTTGGGATCCTCTCCATCTGCCCGGCCGAACTCCGCGTCAAAGGCGTTCTTCGCGATGGTGAAGCCAGCGAGACCTTCGTTGCCTTCCCAAGACTGCTCCAGCTTGGTGGCGGCATCGAGCAGTGCGGCCGCCTGCGTCTTCAGCTTGCCCTCAACGCCGCTCAGCGACTCCTGCAGTTCAATGAGAGCAGCTTCGTTGTACTTCATATGTCGAATCCTTTCGAAACTCTACGCTGATCTTGAATTACAGGTTGGTCAGGTGCGGAGAAGAAGCCCGGTCGTGGGTACCAGCGGCGTTCTTGAAGAAGTCCTCGTTATCGGCTTCCATCGCCTGGTACTTGGTGTTGCCGTCACCGACCGTCTCGGTCATCTGGTTGAGGATGCCCTGGAGCCGCTGCGCTTCGTCCTCCCAGCTGCTGGCCACTGCGTCGAACGCAAGGTTCGCATCGCCCTGCCAGCCCCGCTTCACAGCACCTGCAGCCTCCGTAACCTCGTTGATCGTGATCCGGACCGCGATGACCGCGTCGGCCATCTCTTCTTTGGCAGCGTTCGCCTCGGCGCCTTGGAAATTAATTTCACCACTCATGTTTTCCACCCTCCTGTGGTACAGCCTGATTTGTCACGTAAATTTTCGTCGTAATCCTGCACAGAGCTAGGGCATCCACCCTCCTCCGTCCACAACCATCGAATTCGCATACGCGACGCGATGATCGGAGCCGGGTAGAGAATGGGCCCAGGCTTGTTGGTTCGGAGTGACCGCGCCGTCCCCCGGATCCGGCTGCGGGATGACCGCGAATACCAGTAACCGTGGCTGTACGCCGGACAGCGTGATTGCTGTCGGCCAGCCCTTTCCGGTTTTCTTCGTCATGGCACCCCCCGCGCAGAGATCATAGCGTGTCCTACCCGTTACAGGGCGAGTGCCTGATCCGGGCGGTCGTCTCCGGCGGCGTCTGCGGCGGGTTTGGCGGCGCCCACCACGGGCATTGCCGCCCTGTCTATTTCGCCTACTACCTCGTCGCCGTGTTGTTCGGTGACCAGGTGGGACCGCACGCTGTCGTCGCCGGAATCCCCGCTCGCGCGGGCCCCGCCCATGGCGCCGCCCATCGGCATCATGCCGCCGCCCATACCGGCACCGCGCATGGCGCCGCCGCCGTTGGAGTTGGTCGGAGACGACGCTGGCGCACCGGCGCTTGCCGTGCCGAGGGGGCCGTTGCTGACTTGTCGGCCGCCGCCCCATTCGGACAGTGGGCGGGCCGCCGCTACTGCTCCGGCCGCGCCGCCTACTCCACCGATTCCGCCCGCTATCGGCGCACCGAGCGTGCTGTCGGGGCTGTCGCCGGGTGCCTTATCCGAATCCTTGTCGGTGTCAGTCGGATTCATAGCGGTATAGGCATCGGAGATGGACTTGATACCGGTTGTCGCGGTACTGGCCAGGGTCGGCAGGATCGACATCAGCTGCGACATGATCTGCGACGGGTCGACGCCTGTGGGCGCGTTGGTGACCGGGACCTTCTGGCCGGTGCTGGACATCTCCGCGCTGTGCACGGTGAGTTCACCGCGGGTAATGCCGATCACGGTGAGTGCTTCGGCAAGTGTCTCGGTCGTGGCCGCCAGTAGGAACGCCTGGCCGGGCGGGGTGGCGATGAACGGGCCGGCCGCGACGACCGAGGTCATGTACTTCGCCATAATCGCCGACATCTGGGTCGCCCCACGGAACACCGTGCCGGAAGCGGAGACCACGCCGGCCGAGGTCGCCGCGCTCTGCGTGGCCACCGCCGCGGTGTCCTTGCTCGCTTCCGCGCTCTTGTCCGCAGCGGCATTCGCGCCCATGCCCTGCCAGAGGGTCATCGCCATCTGCAGTACCGAGGTACCCAGGGTCATGGCCGTCTGGAGTCCGGTGGATACCTGCGAAAGCAGTTCGGCCGGATCTACCGCCGTATCAGTGGCTTTCACTTCATCGCCCGTGCCACCGTCACTGGTTTGAGCAGGAGCCGCCGCACTGGGAAGCACACCGGTGCCGAAGCTGCTTGCCAGGTTGGTGATCGGCTGCAGGAGCGCTGACAGGTCGAGCAGCGGGAGCGGCGGCATTTCCGGCAGCGGCGGGAGCGCGGATAGGTCGGGCAGCTGTGGCAGGCCCATATCCTTCAGCACATCGCCCACCGGTCGGTCGAGCATCGGCCCGACCGAACTCTGCCGCAATAGGTCTGCAACGGTCTGGTCCAGGGGTGCGTCCATCATTGACGACCGATCGCACCGAAATCGGTGACCGCTGTGTCCTCACTCATTCGATATGCGCCGGCTCCTTCGTACGCGGTCACGGCGGTAGCCGCGTGCACGATGGCGAGTTCGCTCACCGACAACAGATTATTCGCCTGCGCGACCGCGAAGGCCGCCAAGAAGTCTTGGCCGATCAGACCGAATACCGGCACAACGGCCGCCACGGTCGCAGCCTGATTGGCCGCACCCATGGTGCCCACATTCGCCGCCATCACTGCGGCAGCGTCGCCATATCGGCTGATCGCTTCGGGGACTGCGACGATCTCATTCATCGAAAACCTCTGTCACGCAATTCGATCAAGGTGTTTGCCTGTCAATGTATCGGATCATCCGCCCAATTGCCTGGCCATTGGCTGGAGATCACGCGAAGGGCACGTAAAGAATCGGTGACATACCGAAGTCAGCCATTCCGTCGTACCTGAGTCTGTGTCTCGGTGGCCTCCTCATTGAACTCGGTAATCAGTTCACCACGCTGTGAGAAGGCCTGCGCCGCCGCACGATTAGCGGTCTCCACCAGCACTTCCTCGAACTCCCGCGCCGATAGCCGCGTGATCGCCGAGGTTAGGTCCAGGTCGCACAGAGCGCCGTTCCCATCCACCTCAACTGTCACGGAACCATCGGATGAGACCTCCCGCACCCGAATGCGGGACGTTTGCTCTCCCAGCTCCCGCATGCGGTGCAGCTGGCGTCGTGCCCGGTCTTCCAGTTCATCCATCGCCCGACTCATACCGACCACAACCAGCTTTCCGGTTCGACGTCGTAGTCCTGCTCCTCGAGCTGCTCCTGCCGGGCGACGTCCTCGGGCTTCGGCAGCCCGGTCAGCGCCAGCATCTCGCTCGGCACACCAGCGGCCTCCAACTGTTCCCGCCGGGCCATACCCGCCCGGTTCGCCGCCTGCCGGCACAGTCGGAGAATCTCTCCCGCAAGTTCGCCGGGATCACGTCGCAACTCGTCGGCTTCGATATTGATGCCGGTAGGCAACCCCTGTTCGGTGGTCTGGACCGTGATCGAACCGGTCCGTGTCGTTGCTGTCGACATGAGGCCCTCATCCATCGTTGTCGTTACCGGCCAGTATAAGTCTGCACAGCGAGCCTTACACACGTTCATCCTTGATCGCCTGTACTACCTCCGCTACCTCTGTATTCACCAGCGCGGTAAGCCGTTTGACATCGACTCCGATGGCAATCGGCGGGTCGTCCCCGGTGATCGCGTATCTGCCGTCATCGGCGACATCACGCCACCGCAGCCGACGGACCATGACACCACGCGGACCGAATCGCGAACCGCCCTGGGCGATCTCGATAATCCCAGAGCCGGTTGTCACCGCTCGTACGAAGGACTCGGCGCGCTCTCGATCACGGTCCTCGGTCAGCTCGTGAGCAATCGAGCGGCGCGTGTAGTGGTCCTGGTCATCCCCGGCACGCGGCATGGCAATGTGGCCCGCCCGCCCGGGGGACGCGTCCGGCAGCGCTTCGACCACGACCGGACCGAGCGCCAAGGCGTCGCACTCTGTAACGATGTATCCGCCGCCATGCCACACGGTTTCGCCGGGCAGTTGACGCAGCAAATAGCCACTATCGCGCCGGCGAACCGCAAGCAGGCGAATGACACTCTCCGGGTTCGCTCTATCGTCGTCGGCGTTGCCGTGGACCACGATCCGAATGTCCGGATGCGCCACTGTCTCGAGTACGTCGTCGAAGGTCGTGCCGAGCCGGTCTCGCAGGTGTTCCCTGGTTTCGTTCATCTCCCGCAGGAGATCGTCGTAGCTGTCGGTCCGACTGGTGAATACGAACGGGCGCGGAACGGTGCGCTCCCGCTGTGGTTCCCAGGCGACGACGAACTCCAGGTCGGTGAAGCGCCAAGTCCGCCCGGTCCCAGCCACTGTCATTGATCGACGATGGGCCGCGACACTACCTGCGCCCCACCGATGGCGTCATCGAGGTGTTCCTCCGAGTCCAGGTATCCGGGACGCTTGCGGGACTTCTCATCCGCGCCACCGCCCGCGCCCCGCGCGGGCGCGCCCGCCGCACCGGGAGTGCCGGGCATCCCCGCTGTCGAAGCCAGGCCGGCACGCGCCGCGGTCGCGGCCATTTGGCTGGCGAGATCCGCTCGGGGAAAGGAAGCCGATGGTTTGCCGAGCGGACTCACCTGACCGGCACCACCGCCACCCGAACCGCCCTGCGCGCGTGCGGGTGTCACCGACGCCGGGGTCGTCCTGCCCTGATCGCCATTCGGTGTGGAGGTAGGCACCGCACCCGGCGAGGGATCCGTGGCCGACTGCAGCGCGTCTGTTGCCGCACTTGCCAGATCGCCGAGGCCGCTGGTGGAGTCTCCGGCTACCGCGTCGCTCCCGGGCGACTCTGTGCCCGACAGCGACGAGTCTCGACCGGACAGCGACGGTAGCGACGCCCCGAATGTTCCGGCGCCGGAACCGAAGCCACTGCCCAGCCCGGTTCCTGTTCCGGTTCCTGTTCCTGTTCCTGTTCCCGAACCGTCGCCATCCTCCTTGGGCGGCGCGACCGGATTCACCGGGACAGTGAGCAGTGGAATCGCCCCGGCCGATTCCACGATCGCCGGAGCGTAGATGCGGTCGATGACCGCCCTACCGTCCTCGAGCGTCTCATCGGCGTCGGTGCCCCAGTTCTCGGGTTCCTCGGCACAGCCCGCCTCCGACAGTTCACTGGCAAGCAACCGTCGCCACTGTGCGACGTACACCAGACCGTCACTCGCCGAAACCAACTCGTACGACAGGTTGTTGGTGGAAGTCACGTAGGCGGCGGACGATTCCCTGGCCGTGTCGGCACCGTCGCCCTCCCAGTTCTCCTTGGACTCGTCCAGCGCCTGCCTGAGGCTCCCGAGCTTGGTGTTGAGCGTCGTGCCCATCCAATACCAGATGTCTGCCGCATCCAGGATCGAGGTGTTGTCGTAACAGGCTTCCCGGAACTGGTGCAGATCCTGTGCGGAGAACATCACGCCGTGATCCACCCCGACGCCCGCGGCCGCCTCCGCGTCGAAGGCCACCGACCCGGCCAGCTGATCCGGCGACCGAAGTCCTTCCAGGGGCTTGTCGTCCGACATGGTGGTCGGCGCGAAGTAGCCCTCCTCCAGGGCGTACTGGACGCCGAAATCGTTGATGCGGTACAGCGGCGTTTCCAAGTTGTACTCGAGAGCCTGCTCCGCCTGGGTCTGTAAGGCACCCTGATCGGTGACGATCGCATCGAGGTCCGCGATGGATTCGGCCTCAGCGCCCTGAAAAGCCTTGCCCACGTCGATGAATGCGCGTTGCATATCGCCGAGGACGTTGACGTGTTCGTCGAACCGGTCCAGGGCCAGCGTGCCGCGGTCGGTAAACGCCTGGGCCAGATTGACACCGGAGGGTTTAGGGCTGAATCCAGTGAAGGCGGGGAGGTTTCCGCCTTCCTTCTTGATCGCCAGCACCATGCCGAGAAGATCGCCACAAGCCTGCGCCAGTGTGCCGGCGGTACCGGGTTCGATCCGGATATCACCGCTAGCGGCAAGCTCTTTCCAAGGATTGGTTACACCGTTCATTCGTTGCGCCCCTCGTACCTACAACGTTGCGCGTTCATCCTTGATTGCCTGGACCACAACCGCAATCTCATTATTGATCAGCGAAACCATGCGTTTGACATCGACGCTGTGAGCAACCGGAGGATTGTCGCGTACGACAAGATAACGGCCGTCGTCGACGACGTCGCGCCATTCGAGACGGCGAATCACCCGCCCTCGAGGCCCGAACCTCGAAGTGCCCTGGGCAATCTCGATACCGCCGACTCCAGTGAACGATGCCTGCGCGAACCGCTCGCCCGCATGGCCGACCGGATTGTCGAAGGAGTCCCACAGCATGGATTCACCCTGAACCATGTGATCCTCGCCGTCCACGACCGCAGGCAATTGGATATTGGATTCGCGACCGGGCTTCGCCTGCGGCAGTTCGGCCACCACCACTTCGGCCAGCGCGAAGGGATCGCACTCGGTGATGGTGAAATCGCCTCCTTCATCGGCATTCTGACCGGGAAGTTGCGTCAGGACGTAGGCCGAACCACCACGCCGTACAGCATGCATCCGGATACTGCCCTTCGGCTCCGCGCGGACATCGCCATTCAGACCACGGACGATCAGGCGGATATCGGGTCTCGCGACGACATCCAGCATCGCCCAGGCAGCGGAATCCATGGTGGCTTCCAGTCGTTCACGGACTCCCCTTTTCTCCCGGAGAAAGTCCTCGTACCAGTGTGTCCGGCTTCGGAAGATGAAAGGGCGCGGTAGCAGGTTCTCCTTCATCGCTTCCCATCCGACTACCAACTCGAGATCGGTGAATGTCCAGGTCGGCCGCATCAGTCGTTCTTCTCGACCACAGGCTTGACGACACGCAGGGCGTCACCGATCGCCTCTTCGAGATGTTCGGTGGAATCCAGGAACGTGGGTCGTTTGTGCTCCTTGCCGCCCTCACCGCCGGCGCCCCGGCCGGCCGCACCCGCGGGCCCTGGTGAACCCGGCATCATGCCGGGGGGCATACCCGCGCGGGCGGCACCCATCGCGGCACCCGCCGCAGTCGTACTGAGCCCGGCACGCGGGAACAGCTTGGACGCCTCCATAGCTCGTGCGGCCGGTGCGCCACCGCCACCGCCGCCCAGTTTCGGGTCGAGACCGGAGAGACCAGGCCCTCCCGGTGTGATGGGCAGACCGGCCAGCTTCTTCGCCGCGTCCTGCGCTGCCTGCTGCGCGGCTTGTTGTGCGGCTTGTTGTGCGGCCGACAGCGCTTGCTGACCGGCAGACATGGCCGACTGCACCGCCTGTTCCGCCCCGCTGCCCGCGGACCCCGAACCCGAACCGTTCTGATTCCCCGTCCCCTGATTCTGCTGCTGCGCCTGGCGTCTCGCCGCTTCGGCTGCCCGGAGCTGTTGTTCGGCCCGCAGCTGTGCTTCCCGCCGGGCCGCCGCGGCCGCCGCATCGCTCGCGGTCTGCCTGCTCGCGTTGCTGGCGGGGTACTGACCGTTGGGCATGCCGCCGACTGTCGGCGTGAAGGCCGGCATAGTCGAGGGTCCCCCTCCGCCTGGGGTTCCGCCGGTCATGGAGCCGCCGCCACCACCGTTTCCGTTTCCACCGTTTCCGTTGCCGCTCTTGTCTTTTTCGTCGCCCTTTTTATCCAGTGAAGGCAACGGTGGAATACCCGCGAATGACGCGATCGGCGACGGTAAATTCGGAACAGAATTGGCCGACTTGATGATTCCCTGTGTGTAGGTCTCATCCATATTCTTGCGGTACTGCGGTGTCGGATCCTCATAGAGGACTGGCACCTGTGTGCCGCCGTAGGTATAGCCCTCTTTGTGTGAGTAGTGGCCACCCTCGGTCGTGAAGTAGCCGGTCTCCGTTCCCGCAGGGTTCTTACTGTCCTGCGGCATGCTGACTCGTGTCGCTTCCAGCCAACCGGCGGTATCGGCGAGGCTTCGCCCCGTCACGTCCATACCCTCTATGAGGCCTGGCACACTCGTCAGATAGCCCTTGATAGCGGCGACCGCAGCCTCCTTACCATCCCCCTTCCACTGATCAGCGGTTACCGAGTTCATCAGGTTGGAGAAGTCGGTGAAGGCGGTATCGACTCGCCCCGACAGCCAGACCCAGGAGTTCGCCGTGCCCAGAACGTAGGTGGGCTTCATGTCCTGGCCGAGCTGATACAGGGTGTCGTAGCTCTGTTCGTACGGATTGACTCGCCGAACCGTATGATCCACGAAACTCTCGTGATCCTTTACCTTCTCGGACTGTCCCCGCACATCGTGTGCTTCCGGAGGCTTGCTGCCCTTCCACTCGGGCACATTGTGCTGGTTCTTTCCCTCAGCTACGCCGGGGAGATCGAGGGTGGCTTGGTTTCCACCCGTCATAATGGGCATTGCAACGTCCTCATCGAAAGCCTTCGGCTTCTCGATATCGGCGAACATGCTCTCGTTATCGTTCTCGGCCCCCTCCATCGTCTTGCCTGCGGCGACGAAGGTGTCGATCATGTCATTGAGGATGTCTCGATGTTCTTTGAGAATCGTCCCAGCGGTTTCGGCGGCCGTGTTGAACATGTCTGCGACCGCTATTCCATCGCTGAGCTGCGAGAGCTGAGGCACGTCGCCGTTCACTCCGATATACCAGTGCAGCGCCTGTACCGATTCGAGGAGCTTGACTGCGGCAGAAGCCGCGTCGTGCGCCACCTGGGGCTCGAACTCCAGCAGCCCTTCCGACGCTCGCTCACTGATCGCGGGCCACGGATTGACTGCGCTATCACCCTCGGCCATTCGTTGTGCTCCTGATCTATCTCGGGGTACATCGGGCTGCCATGCCCAGCCGTTGCTGCTCTTCCCATCCTGACACGAAAAAGACCGAGCCGTAACGCTGATGTGATGGCTCCGCATCAAGTAGGCGACGCGAAGCCGCCCGGGCATGGTCGGCTACGGCGGCGACGACGAATCACATACCGGCATAACGGAGTTCCAACTCAGCGTGAACGGTTGGTTCACCATCGAGCGCTCAGGCGCTCTCGTCCACGAAGCGGTAGTAGGTGGACCGGCTCGGCCGGAGCAGAGCCCGCATGAACGTCTGCCCCGATGACGCGGGTATCGGGCCGGTGGCGGCGGGGATGCCAGTTGTGAAGTATTCCCATGCCAGCGCGCCCCATTCGGCATCGAGGACGGTCAGCGCGACGCCATCGGCAGGGCTCCAGGTGAACTCGGCGACCTTTTCGGGGCGCAGGTCGCGAGCGTAGGAATACAGGGCGATACGGGTTGGAGCGGGCGGGCTCGCGGGCTGCGAGGCGGTAGGTATGGGGAGGATGCGGGTGCGGCGGTTCGGGTCCGCCAGCACATTGCTGATGAACAGACCGAAGTCGAAGTCCTCCGGCTCTTCACCGGACATGCCGAAGTTCGGGTCCTGGCGCAGTTCGGTCAAGGAATTCGGGTAGTCGAGCCGATACGTCCGCTGGGGCGTAAGGATCAGCAGGCCCGCGCGGTTGGGATCAATCTGTTCCCAGTGCACTTCGGCGTCCGGGTCGTCGAGAGCGATGATCTCGTCGTCGACGCGCAGTAAGAGGCCGTCTGTGCCTCGATAGAACACGGCCGGGTCTTTCGCGCCCAGTTCGCCGAAGTATCCAGCGGGTTCGGTCCCAGCGGGTAGTTCCCCGCGCTCGAATCGGCGCAGGGCACCTGTCTCGGGATCGAAATCCGCTACCTGCAAGTGCTTTTCGAATGAGTACACAATCATTTGTTCAACCCCAGATCACCGCCGCCTGGACGTTTCGAACCATCGATTATCTGCGCCCAACTGAGTCCCTTTCGACGCAGGTATTCCACCGTCGGCCCGAGTGGGTCGCCGTACTTCTCCAGATTGCGCGCTCGGATCCTACTCGCCTGCGGTTCCGGCGTTTCGCCCTTGTAGAACTCGCCGATCTCGCGTCGCTCCTGCTGTAGCGCGCGGGCGATCTCCTCCTCGCTGGCGCCCTCGGCGATCAACGAAGCTTCGTACGCCGTCAGCGCTTCCACCTCTGCGATGTAGTGCTGCCGTAGCGACGGCAGATGCGCGGTATTCGGATCGCCGGTCGGTTGCTCGAGTGCCTCGGGCGAGCGGTCGTGCGGCATGCGAGGAGTGAATTCGTGCCCGTACGGTTCAGTGACCGGTGCGCTGTGGGTGCCGGTCGGATCGAATTCGATCACCATCCGCCGGTCGGGTTGCGAAACCGGGTGCGACGCCGGCTGATCGATGCGATTGCGGGCGCTGGCCTCACCGGTGTAGAGGTAGTTGCGGTTGCCCGGACCGGAGAACTCGTGATCCTGTACGACCCGGAAGGCAGCCCGGATTTCCGGCGACATTCGCCGCACCGCCTCCATGAGCAGGTCACCGCGAATATGTCCGCGGTCGCCCGGCTCGCCACCGGGCGTCGCCGGTTTCATATCCCACTGGATCTCGACCCGACCGCCTGGCGCGAGCACCGTGTTCAGGGTGCGTACCAGTACCTCGTATGCCGAATCATCGAGGCGGGCACGCACATTGTTGACGAAGACACGGGCGACACCTTGATTGTCATCAGTGTTCAGGACCGCGCCGATCGAGAGCATGTCTCCGAATACAGTGACCGATCCGGGCGGTGTGAGCGGTGCGGGATCGAGAATGCCGAGATCGCGGCGACGCTGCGCGGCAAGGACATACGTGTCGGGGAAGGTTTGTAGCAGCAGGCCGCCACCCCTGCGGTCAGCGGTCGGCAGCATCTCCGCGCCGAAACCGCCACGGCCGTCACCGATTTCGATGGTATGACCGCCCTGGGCGGCTGCGGGTACCGCAGGCCGCGGCGCCGAAAGGTACACCGGTTCATTGCGGGCCGCGGGGAGCCGATGCTGTGGCTGGGGTCGCGACAGCACCTCCACCAGGGAGCGGCCATCCACCGGGCGGTGGATTACGGCCACGTATTCGACATCCAGGCCGAGTGCGGCGGCGGCTTGGTTGGCCCGGTCGATTCCACGAAGGAAGTCGTCCACGGTCGTCTGCTCGCCCACCTGGTGCCCGGGCCCATCCTGACCCAGTTCCACCCGACCGGTGGTGTGGTCGAGGACCGCGGCCGTCAGATCGGGGCCGACCGCGAAGGTCGCGGCGGCGTGCCGCGTACGGCCGATATCGATCAGATCACGCACCCGCTCAGGAAGATTCGGCGAATTCTCGAACTCCGTGATGGCCGCATCGAGCGCGGCGAGTCGCTCCGGTCCGGTCAGCCACGGATCATTGATGGCGGCATTGAGGCGATCGAGTTCGCTGTACAGGATTTCACTGGGCACGAGCCGTCGCAGCAGCTCGCGGTCCGGGCCGCCGAAGATCGGATCGAAAATGCGGCGGGCCAGTTCCTCGCGCATGCGGCCGTGCAGGGTGAGCGACTCGGCCCGTCGGACATCGAGTCCCTCCTCGCCGGGCAGCGCACCCGACAATCGATCGAGGTGCGCGGCACGCGAGGCCTCGTAGTCCGCGATGGTGAGGTCCGGGCCGAATCCAGGTCGATGGCCCATTGCGCCGGTCTCTTCGAGTGCGAGCCAGCGGGCAAGCGGCGGAGCGTGTTCGGTGAGAGCGGCACGCCAGTCCCCGACATCCGGGTGACGGTCGAGCCAAACGACCAGGTCCGCGAGGTCGCGCCACAGGCCCGACAGCTCATCCAGCCGAGACGGATCGAAGCGTGCCCGATCCAGATGCGCCGCAATCACTTTCAGCTCCGCAAGCGGGCCTGAGAGCACCTCTCCATGGGGAGATCCCGCGACTTCGGCCAGTCGGCTGGCAACTGCTCGTGCGACGTCGATATCCCGCACCTGCGGCGACACGGTGAGGTCATGGCCGCCATCGGGGCGGTTATGGACCGCTGTCACCGAACTATCGGCCACCGGCCCGATTCCGACGTGCACTTCGCGGCGATCCGGCAGCACGAAGCACTGCTGCTCCCGATTCCACCGCATACCGTCCGGAATGACAATGCGCAGGTTGTCGAGGATTTCGGCGCGCAGGGTGCCCGGTTCGAGGTCGGGCAGTTCGGGCGCACGGAGTCGACGGGTAAGCGCTGCCGGTTCCGTAGCAGGGGTGTTGATCTCGGTATCGGCCGTCGGCTCGTGCGGCACCGTGACGGCGGTCAGTATGAACCCGTCCCGGACCACGAACCGGCCCGTCATCTCGGTCAGCGGCGGCCCGGAGTGGGTGGCGCCGTCGACGAGCAGGCGGACATGGAAGGTACCGGCCTCGGGATCGAAGGTCAGGTGTGCGTCGTGGAACCCGAGGTAGCGACCAGTGAGCGGGAACCATGCCTTGTAGACACTCTCCTTGGCGCTGAACAGCACCCGGTCCCAGTGCACCCCGCCCTGCTCGCCGACCTCTTGGAGCCAGGCCAGTTCCTCCGGCAGCGCGGCCGGGGACAGCGCGGCCTCCGGGAGGGCAGCGTGGTCTTCGGCGTCGATGCCGATCGACCGCACCTCCCCCGCGTCGGCCACCGCCGCGGCGTAATAACCCTCCTTGTGGGTGATACTGCCGACGACACCGTCCGGCCAGATCGGTTCTCGCTTGGGCCCTCTGAGGACCGGCACCTCGGTGTGTCCGAGACTGTTCAGTGCCTGCCGGGCGGCGGTGCGCGCCTGAGTGATCTCCCGCAGGCGCTTGTCCGAAGTCTTGTCGGTGACAAGTGCTTCGCGCTCTTCGGCCAGCAGGGTCGCGTTCGGATCCCGGCCGACGATCTCGGCGGTGTGGATTTCGGCCTCGGATAATAGCGTTCCGATGGCGCCGGGACCGCCGTGCACTCCGAGGCCGGGCCAGGCTTCACCGGTGATCATGCCCTGGGTCTGGATCTCGTGCAGTCGTTCGAGCATGCCGTCGATGGCGTCGGTCTCGATATCGAGGCCCTGCATGAGCTGCCGCAGCGTCCCGGCGTCCAGCGCCGAGACTCGTGCCATAACCGCGGAATCCAGCGTCTCGTTCAGCGCCGACAATACGAACGGCGACCGGATTCGTCCGATCAGCGCGCCGTCGACGTCGTCGGTGAAGGTGAACGACTCCGGGCCCTCCGGCAGCACGTCGGTGTTGTCGAACAGAATCAGGTGCTTCGGGGTCGAATCGGCGTCGGAGGGCGGCGGCAGTGTCGCCCAGTTCGACGGGTTCCGATCGATGTGTCCGGCAAGGTAATCCAGTACCGCGGCCAGTTGCCGCTGCACCGTCGGGTACTCCTCGATCGGCACGCCGGGCAGGTGCGGGACGAAATCCGTCAGCGATCCCAACCCGTGCGGCCCCTGCCACAGCCGGACCCGCGGTACCAGACCGGCATCCAACAGCAGGTCCAGCGCCGACATCGCCGCTTCACGGCGAGGGAGCCCGGAGGATGGAATCTGGTACATCTCCATCTCGCCCGGGTCGAGATCGGTTCGATAGACCCGGCGGGTACCGTCGGCGAATTCGACCCGGAACATATTCCCGAAGTCGTCCATCTGCTCGGTATCCGTCACCGGACCCAGCGCCGCCAGTTCGGCGGGACTCATAATCCATGGCAGATGGCCGGATGTCTCGGCACCGTCGCGGGATCGCCCTGCCGCACCGGGACTGTCACCGGATACGGAATCGGTCACCGCGGAAGGCGGTGTTTCGTGGAACTCGAACCAGATCGTCTTGGCGAATATCGCGCCCGGGTGTACATCCACGCCCGTGACATGGGCGAACATTTCGAGGAACTGCATACCTCGACCGGAATCGTCGTCCAGGCCAGCCTCGCGGCGTTCCGGCACGGTCGGGTTCTCGTCGGATACCTCGACCCGCAGCACGCGCTGTCCGGGTTCGCCGATCACGGTCACCACGAACTGGCCGTCGGTTTGGGCGTGCCTGGGTACGTTGCCGACCAGCTCGGACGTGAGCAGCACGGCGAGGTCGAGCTGGTCCGGGTCGGTCCAGTCGGCCATGAGATCCCGGATCGTCTGCCGCGATTCGGCGAGGCTGTCGGTATCTCCTTGCACGATGGGAATTTCCACGCGGTGCACGGGGCCACCCGGATCGACTCCGGCGGCATCAGCGAGGGCACGCCAGGCAGCGGTGACTTCCCACTCCGCGGCATGTCGCTGGATGTAGGCGGTGTCCAGAGCGTGTCCGGCGGCCAGGATGTCGGCGATATCGGCGCGGTCCTTCGGCCGTCCGGTCACGAGTTTGAACAGCATTGTGTCTTCGACCGACATCACCCCGTCGACAGCGCGGTCCAAAGCGCCGTGCCGGAGCGGAGTTTCGGCGACCAACAGGTCAGCGGAAACCCCGTTGCCGTGCACACGGACCTGGTAGATATCACCATCTTCATCGGCGACGGTATCGACGCGGTAGCCGAGCGTGGTGAGGCGCTCGGGCAGATCGCCGAGTTCTCGAATGGCGAGGTCAATATCGATGGTCGGCCGCGGTTCCGCGCGATAGACGTTCGCGGCATGATCACCCAATGCCGCTGCCTCGCAGCCGAAATCACGTAGCTGGTTGATGAATGCCGCGACATCGTCGGGCAGCGGTCGCCTCGGCGCAGCCTGGCCGCCCGGATCGGTCGCGCCGATCCCGACCTCGATCCGGTCGGGGCTGGGTGCGTGTTCGGCCGTGGGGCGGGCGGGTGTGCCGTCCGGGTGGTAGACGACGGCGAAGGTCGCCTCGGTGTCGCGGGTGGGGCCCCAGGTCCGGAACGGTTGTGTCCGACCGGTTTCCGGATCGTAGACATTGATGCCGTCGGCATCGTGGGTGATCAGGTAGGAGTGTGCGCCCACACCGTGTTCGTCGACCGGGCCGACCAAGCGGTCCACCACCAGAAGCGCTGCGCCCTCGCCCAATTCGTTGAGCAGTGCCTCGTAGTCGTTGTGCGAGTCGAACTTCTGTAGTCGTCCACCCGCGGCGTCCTCCAGTTGCCCGGCCGTCATACCGGCTGGACCGGGCGGAGCATCGGGCGGGTTGATCGCCTCGTGGCGGAAGCGGTCGAATAGCCGGTGCAGATTCCGCCACGCGCAGGCGTTGTACGGGGCCGGGTCGGACACCGGGTGGGTGAGCCCGTCACCGGCGCCGCGTGGGACCAGCACACCCTGGTCGAGGTTGGAACGGTCCAGGTCCAGCCATGCCGCACCAGTGATCCGGCCATTGTTCTGGACCTCGGCCAGCCGGGCCAGCACCCCGTCGACCGCTCCCCGCTCCAGACCCAAGTCGAGCATCATGGATTCGACCGCTGCCGGGTCCAGCGCGCGCACGCGGGCCAGGACCGACCGTGGCAGCCGGTGGTCCAGTGCCTCGAGCACGAACTCCGACAGCATGCCGTGGCGATCGAGAGTACCGGCGTCGGCGGGCATGAATTCGGGCGGCTGGCTGAAGGTATTACCGTCGACGGGGGCGGTCTGACCGTGATCGATCGGGACGATGCCACCGGTTTCGGAGGTGAGGTAGTTGCTTCGGTTCCGGTCGCTGGCCCCGGAGATGTAGTCCAGCACGGCCATCATGGCGGCCTCGTCGGCCGTGTACTCCGCGGGGCGGCGGCCAGGGCTGGTGCGGGATACGAACCGCATGAGCGAGCCCGGACCGTGTGAGCCCTCGAACATGACGGTGGGGGGCACCAGACCGAACCGGAGCAGTCGGTCGAGGCGGTAGGTGAAGACCTCACGGGCCGCCAGTCCGGACGGTGGGACGCGCAGCCGGACCGTGTCCTCACCCGAGCCTGGCTTGTACACCCACACGCTGCCGTCGGCGAATTCCACCCGGAACGCCTGGTGCACATGCAGATGCGGGCTCAGTGGCATGACGTCGACCACCGGTCCGCGATCGGCCATGGCCTGCTCGTCGGCGGCCCATGGCGGGGCGTCGGCGGGCCCCACGGCGGCGGATCCGTCCGTGGACCGCGCGGTGACGGAAGTGTCAGGGCCGGCGACTTCGGGCTGCGCGCCGCGCGTGAATCGACCGAGCAGGCGCCGCCACCCTGTCGGCTTCTGCTTGTCCGGCACTCGCGGATCGGTGTCGCCGGGGTCCGGGGTACGGGTGGGCGGTCCGACTTCCCCCGGCTGCTGTCGTGTAGTAGCAGTGCTGGTTTCGGGCGGACCGGCGGCGAGTGCGGCCCATTCCGCCGCGGTCTTGACATCGGAGATCTTGCCCGGCCACGCGGCCTTGGTGATCTTGCCCTCGGATTGGATCTCGCGCAGCCGGTCGACCGCGCCTGTCACCGCATCGGGTTCGATTCCTATCTCGGTCAGCATGGCCGCGAACTGTTCCGGATCGACACCACGCACCATCCTCAGCACATCCGGGTCCAGTGCGGTGCTCAGATGTTGCGCCACGAACCCCGAACGGATGCCGGGTTGCCCGGCATGCGTCGGGAAGGTGGTCTCATGGTCGATGGGAACGACCCGGCCGTCCGGACCGGTGAGGTAGTTGAAGCCATTGCGGTCGAGGTTCGCCCCGACGTAGTCCAGCACGGCCATCATGTGCTGCTCCGGCGTGGTGTAGCCGGAGACGGGCAGCCTCGGCGTGGTATCGGCGACGAATGCCTGGAGCGAGCCCGGCCCGCGCGGTCCGTTCCACAGGATGGTGGGCGGAACCAAACCGAATCCGAATATCTGAGCCATGCGGTAAAAGGCGGCTTCACGGATGGGCGGCCCCGACGGCGGAACCGATATACCGCCCGGTGCATGGCCGGTCAGCGGCTTGTACACATACACGCTGCCGTCCGCGAATTCGACGCGGTACACGGCATTTCCATGTCCGCTGTCGCCGCTGGCGATCAGGTCGATGCTGACCGGGTCGCCCTTATCGAGAATGGACTGTTCCAGCTCATCCCATTCTCGCCGCCCGACGTCCGGGTCGAGTTCCGAACGATCGCCCGGGGGCCGCTGCTCCGAACGTCCCTCTTCCGACGGGGTCACGGGGTCGGTCGCGCCGATTCTGGTGCGCGGGCGTGCCTCGGTATCGGCCGCATCCGGGACGAGCGGGTCAGCGGCGACGCCGAACCTGTCGAAGTAGAGCGCCCAGGTGCCGCGCACGTCGCGGTGTGTCCGCGGCGGGAAGCCGTGCGGCTGGGCCACCATGAGATCGCGAACCACGATCGTACTGTTCTCATTGGACAGCACATAGGCGTGTGCGCCGACACCGTAACGGTCTGTGCCACCGTGGTACTCGTCGACGACAATGGCCTGTGCCCCATCGCCGAGGGTGCGGAGCCGGTCAACGACCGCCTGGTAGTCGTCGGCCGGACGCAGGCGCCCACCGGCGTGCTCTTCGAGCTGACGCGCCGACAAGCCGTTCGGACCCACGGTTTGCGGCACGGTGATGGTGGTACTGCCGGTGCGCGCCTGAAGATCCGCCAAAGCCCATGGGGCACAGTCATTATTCGGCTCCGCCGGTGGTGGCAGCTCCATACCCCGATCGGACAGCACCGTACGCAGCAGATCGGGACGGTCGGTAATGAGTTCGGCCACACCGAGATCGATAAGCCGGGTCATATCGGCGCGACTGTTCACCGTCCACACCGAGACCGGTAGATCGCTAGCCAGGCTCATGAACTCGGGGGTGACCATGCTGCCGTCGGGTGATACCACGGTGGCGCCGGCGGCGCGGGCGGCCCCCGGAATATCGCCGCCGAAGGCGTGCGGCCGACCCAGCCGCTGGGCGAGCATGCCACGCAGGCGATCGCGGACCGATACACCCGCGTCCCGGCCGTTCATCCACGCTGGCGTCGCGGTGCGCGGGCTGATGAGTGCGACCCGATCCAGCGGCGGTGTCATCGAGTCCGGCAGCGCCGCCGCCTCGGCCAGCACCCGCCAGTCGAAACTGCGCATCCGGTACGGGACGCCGTGGCTGTTCATGATCTCGGCCGTTGCCAGCACCAACTGCCTGACCCGTGCGTCGCTCCACGATGGATCGACCTTGATTTCGACATCGAGGGTGACGCCGCGCCCCGCCGCCAGTCGTGCCGCCTCCTCGAGGCTCGGAATTCGGCTGCCACGCAGGGGATCCTGCGTATCGGCGAACCCTTCGTGGGTTACGCCGGTGTCGAGGGTTCGGATCTGATCGAAATCGAGATCGCCGATCGCCTTGCCGACGTACGGATATTCGCGATCGTTCGGTCGTACCGGGTCGGTATCGCGTGCGGTGCCGCCGTCGATGTTCTGGTCGTGGTGGATGACCGGAACACCGTCGCGGGTCATGCCCACATCGAGTTCGATGGAGTCGACGCCGAGCCGCATGGCATTGTCGAACGCGCCGAGGGTGTTCTCCGCCCACAGCGCGCGCCCACCGCGATGCGCCGTGATCCGGGGTGGCTGCGGCGACTCCGGTGCCGACGGGTCCGCCCACGGAGGCAATGGCTCCTGCACGCGCGCCTCGCGCACATTCTCCGGGTCAACGGTCGACCAGAACTTCACTCGCTGTCGCAGTGTCTTCTTGGGGCGAGCGGGCGCGAGTGGAAGACCGTCGCCGCGCCCAGCGAGAACCTCGGCGACATTGTTGAGCGGTTCGGTGGGGATTTCGGCCGAACCGTCGTCGTACTGGTAGTACCCCCGGTGGGCATTGACCAGACCCGTGAACTCGGGCCGTCGCGGCAGCTCCGATTCGAATCGCCGGGCTCCGAACTCCTCGACCGTCGGGTCGACGCCGAGCCCGAGCTTCTTCACGAAGCGAAGTACCCGGTTGGTAATACCCGGGGCCGCCCCACCGAGACGACCGATCGGGTCCGCGGTCGAGGTGGCGACGTAGAGGTTCTGCGCACCGAGACCGAAATCGGTCGCGTGTCGCATGGGCCCCGCGCCCGGCGACGCCAACAACACGACCTGGTTCACAACACCCGCCAGGATGCCGCCGACTGCCGACCAACTGGTGGTCGGCGTGCCGTAACTGTGGCCGACGACCCGGTGCTCCGGCAGCGGTGGGCCATCGGTGGCCGCCAAATAGCCGCGCCGGGAGGCGAATCCGGTGACATCGCTGAGCAGCCGCAGACCACCCTCGCGGGCCTTGTGTGGTTTGGGGGTATTGGCGTCGATATCCGGTGTCTCGTAGCCGATCCAGACGATTCCGGCGATGTTCTTGTCGGGAGCCTTGCGCATGGCGGCTTCCCGGAAGTTCCCGACCCAGTTCAGATAGCCGCCCAGCTTCTGGACGGTGGTCTTGATACCGGGCACCAGCCAGAAGACCGAATCCGCGGCGTCGATATCGCCGATTGCCACAATGGCCCGGCCACGGCTACCGAAGGCGGTAGCGTCGTAGGACAGCACACGCACCTTCGGCTTGCCCGGCATGGATTGTGCCTGTGCGTCCGCATCGGACAGTGCCCTGCGGGTGTCGATCAGGTTCGCGAGGTGCGCGCGCTCGTCGGGGGTGAGTTCGCCCGGGGTGAACAGACTTTCGATCACCCCGCGCCCGGGTCGGCGGCGGGCCAGGAATGCCTCGAAGTCTCGGGTCATGCGCAGCCTGTTGGCGCGGTCGCGGACCTCGGCGGGCAGACCGGGATTGGCGGCGATCTCGTCCGGCAGCACCAGCGGAAGCGCAGCCCGCTCGGCGTCGGTCAGCGAGTCCCACCACCTCGCCATGCGGTCGGCGTGTGTCCTGGACGCCTCCGCAAGCTCCCGCGCGTTCGCCTCATAGGCCGCTACCTCCGCCGCACGCTGGGCCTTCGCCGATAGGCCATGCTGTTTCGCCGCTGCGGCCGCGTCCTGGGCTACCCGGGCGCCACCGCTGGGATCAGGCGGCAGCAGGTCGCCGGGTGTGGCATCGGGTGCCAACGTCGCCAGTGCGGCACGGGCGGCCGCGTCCTGCCCCGGGGTCGGCTGGACCACGCCGCTGCGAGACATGGCCGGGTCGATCGCCATATTCGTAGTGCGGCCATGGATTTCGGTGCTCTCGTGGGCACCGGGCCGGTGCGTTTCCAGCGTCACCTGGTCGCCGCGTCCGGTAGCGATCCGCGCGAAGTTCGCCAGTGCCTCGGTCGGGGTGGCGTGGCTGCGGTCCGTGAACCAGAAGTACTGGGTACGTTCTTGCAGTCCGGCGACGAACCGCGGATCGGCGGGTAGTTCGGCCCTGATCCGGACCGCACCGAAATCGGCTGTTGCCGGGTCGATTCCGAGGAACTGACGGCGGCCCGAGCTCAGGTCATTCGTATTGTCCGCGCCCCGCCAGGCCAGGCGGTCCACCGACGCCGTGGCCACATAGACGTTATCCGCGCCGATGCCGAAATCGGCGGCGCGGGTGACCGGTCCGACGCCGGGTGAGCCGACCAGGGTAATGCTGGCCACCTGCCCGGCCAGGAGGCCATTCGCCCCCGCGTGGCCGAGCAGGGTCGAGCCGTAGCCGTGGCCGAACAGGTGGATGCCGACTTCGGCGGTGCCGCCGTTCTCGGCGAGGAACCGGCGAGACGCATTGAATGCCACCACATCCCGCCACAATCGACGGCCGCCGTCCTGAGCCGGTCCCTGCTGCGCATACTCCGCCCACTTCCGGCCTCCGCTGGGCGCGTCGTAGCCGAGCCAGGCGATGGAGGCCACCCGCTGGCCGGGGGCACTGCGGGCGGTCGCGTCGTAGTGGTTACCGGCCGCCGTCAAGCTCAATGGCATGGTCTGCATGGTTGTTTCCAGACCCGGAACCAGACAGGACACCGAATCGGCGGCATCGATATCGCCGTAGGAGATTATCGCGCGGCCGTCGCCGTAGAATACCGTCGAGTTGTACGAAAGTAATTGCACCGGCGGAGATCCGGGCAGGTCGATTGCCCGCCGGTCGGCGGCGGTCAGCATCTCCGTCATGGCGATGAGATTGCTCAGCTGCTGCTTCTGCTGTGCGTCGAGCGTTTTCAGCAATTCCTTCAGCGGCGCTGGACGTTTGAAAACCATGCCGGGCTGCTTCTCGGTATCGCCACGCTGTACTGCGCTGCGACCGTTGCCTTCGTTCACGTCCTGGTCGGACTGGAACAGCAGGCGCAGCAGCATACGATGCTTGCCGTCGTCGAGGTCACCTGCGCGGGTGCTACCGAAGAGCCGGCGGCGCAGGTCGGGTGAATCGATCTGCGAGCCGAGGCTTCCCCATTCGCGCCGGATCACCAGTCGAAGTGCGTCATTGCGAGTCTTGGCCGGTATGCCATCGGCATTGCCGACCAATTCCGGGTAGGTCCGCAGCACCGCCACCTGCTCGGCATCACTGAGCGACTGCCACCAGCGGGCATTGGCGGCGGTGTGCTCGGAGACGGCCGTGATGTCGCCCGCCGCGTAATCCGGGTGGACGAGCAACTGTTGCGGCGCGGAGCCGGGATCGAGACCGACCATTGTCGCGCGGCGGTCGAAAGCCGCCCGGGCGACATCTCGTTCCCGCGTAGTGGTCCCCGGATCACCCGGCAGCACCGTGCCGGAATCGGTGGCACCCTCCGACAGTGTTCGGAATCCGTGGGTGCCATCGGCGATTCCAGCCGTAGCGGCCGGATCGGTCTTGGGAGCGCCCGCGAGGGCGCGGCGCAGCACGGCCGGATCGCCCTCACCCGGCCGATGCTGTTCGGTCGTGACCGCATCTGCCCGGCCCGCGGCAATGCGACCGAAGTTCGCCAAGGATTCGGTCGGCCGGGTCCGCGCCGAATCGACGAACTCGTAGTACTGCTTGTGATGCTTCTTCGGATCAGAAAAGCGCTGTGTATCAGGGAATTCCGAGGCCACGCGGCGCGCACCGAAGCCCTCGACCGACGGGTCGATACCGAGACCGAGTCGCGGATTGGTGCGGTTGGCCCCCAACCAGGTAATCGGATCGGTGGACATGGACGCGACGAAGACATTGTTCAGGCCGATACCGAACTGGGCCGCATGCCCGATCGGCCCCGCGCCCGGCGAGGCGGCCAGGGTGATGGTGCCGACTTCGCCGGCCAGGCGACCGTCCCGACCCGCGAAACTGGTCGTGGTGGAACCGTAGCTGTGGCCGTAGATGTGGTTCACCGGCAGCGGCGGACCATCCTGGTCGGCGGCCAGCGCGCGAGTCGCGTTGAAGGCGGAGATATCTCGGGCCAGCAGAGTGCCGCCCGCCTCGGCCTGGGTGGTACGGAAGGCGTCCGAGAAGCCGGCGGGCGCGTCGTAGCCGAGCCAGGCGATGGATGCCACCGAGCCGTCCGGATTGCTGTCCAGGGTGGCCTCGTAATGGTTGCGTGCGAATTTCGCGTTCCACCACAGTTCCTGGAGCTTGGTCTTCATACCCGGTACATGCCAGGACACCACATCGGCGGTATCGACATTTCCGAAAGCCAGCACGGCACGGCCCTTGCCACCGAAAGCCGTTGCGTCATAGGACAACAGGTGCACCGACGGAGCGGCGCGGTCGCCGCGCTGGGTGACCTCGCGGGCCTGGCGCTCGGCGTCGACCAGTGCGGCGACCGTGGTCTCCAGATTGCGCAGCTGCTGCTGTTGTTCCGGGCTGAGCTTGCCGAAGTCGCGGCCGCGCAGGTCGGTGAGGTCGCGCACCACGGAGAGTCGGTTGGCCTGATCGCGCACCGTGGCGGGAATACCGTCGGCATTGCCGAGCACCTCCGGGTGCACCGCGAGCACTGCGCCCTGCTGCCGCAGGCTCAGCGACTGCCACCAGTGGGCATTGGCCAACGCCTGCGCACGCGCGGGTGCGGTGGCGTTGTCGTCGGAGTAGTCACCGTGCAGCAGTAGCTGTTCGAGCGTGGCGCCGGTGGGCTGCCCGGCCGTCTCGGCGCGCCGGTCCATGGCCCGTTGTGCCACCGTCCGGTCAGCGTCGGTGGGATGCGGGTCTGTCGGCAGTACCGAGCCTGGATCCATTGTCGGAACGCCGGTTTCGGCCAGGTCGGGCGGAGCTTCGGTGTCGGTGCCGCGGTGACCGCGGGAGCCGTCGTCGATTGCCGCGGTGGCCGCGGGATCGATCTTGGGTACGCCACGTAGGACGCGGGTGAAGACATTCGCGTCATCGTCGCCGGTGCGACGGGGCTCGCGGGTGGTGGTGTCGCCGAGACCTGCTGCGATGCGGCCGAAGTTCTCCAGCGCCTCGGTGGGTACGGTGCGCGATCCGTCGGTGAAGTCGTAGTACTGGGTGTGAATCTTCCTGGGGTCCCGGAACTTCGGGAGGTTCGGGTATTCGGCGGTGACGCGGCGCGCACCGAAGGCCGCCGCGGCGGGATCGATACCGATACCGAAGATTCGGCTGAACCGTCCGGCCTTGTTACCACCGATCCAGGTGACCGGATCCGACGCCAGGCTGGCCACATAGACGTTCTGCGCGCGAATACCGAACTCGCGGGCGTGATTCACCGGCCCCGCGCCCGGTGAAGCGGCCAACGTGATGGTGGCGACCTCGTCGCGCAGCCGTGCGCCCGCTCCGGCGGCACTGGTGGTGGTGGAGCCGTAACTGTGCCCGAAGACATGGTTTGTCGGCGCGGCCACCGCACCGTCTCCGGCTCGCGCGGCACGACCGGCATTGAAGGCCGCGATATCCCGGGCCAGCAGCGCGCCGCCGGTCTTGGCCGGACCCATCGTGAAGGCCTTCAGTTTCGACGTGGGTGCGTCGTAGCCGAGCCAGGCGATGGAGGCGACCGAACCGTTGTATTTGCCCGCCGTCACCTGATAGTGGTTGCGCGCGAAGTCGAGGTTCCAGGCGAGCTTGCGCAGGCTGGTCTTGACGCCCGGTACATGCCACGACACCGACGTGGCGGTATCGACATCGCCGATGGCGACCACGGCGCGGCCTTTGCCGCCGAAAATTCCTGAGTCATAGGACAATACGTGCACCGGCGGGGACGATTCACCGGTGTGCTGGGCGACCTCGCGGGCCATACGGTCGGCGTCGGCCAGGGCGGTGACGGTGTTCTCGAGATTCGCCAACCGCTGGAGCTCTGTCTTGCTGAGCTGCTTGACCGGACGATCGCGCAGGTCCGCGAGCTCGCGTTCCATAGCCAGGCGGTTGGCGCGGTCGCGAATGTCAGCCGGGATGCCGTCGGCGTTGCCGATGATTTCCGGATGGACCCGAACCAGGACCTCCTGGCTGGTGGACAACCTGCCGGTGGGCTCGCCGGGCGGGTGCAGCGAATCCCACCAGCGGGCGTTCTCATCCGCCCGGGTGCGGGCGTCGGTCATCAGATCGGTATCGGGCTCGCCGTGCAGCAGGCGGGTCGGGGACGCGCCCGGTTCGAGCTGATCGAGGGCGGCCTGGGCGAGTGCTCGCTCATCGGGGGTGACGGGCCGATCCGGGGGCAGGGCACCCGGTTCCGGGGGTGCCACGTCGGGCAAGCCCAAATCCGGTTCGGATACGGTTGTATCCGGGTCACTGGGTGTGGGCACCGGAGCCGAACCGTCCGAGACCTCTGCGTCATCGTCGGTCTGGCCGACCCGGCTGCTGGGACGAGGGGCACCGTCCGTACCCAAACCCGAACGCGGGCGCAGTAATTCGCCGTCGGCACCGTAGAACACACCCCAGGTACCGTCGACATCCGGCGCGTTGTTCGGGTCGAATTCGAAGGGCGGCCCGGTCCGCGGGTCGTCCACCATGATCTTGCCGGTATCGGGATCGTGGTACATGACGTAGCCGTGCGCGCCGACGCCGTGCTCGTCGACCGGACCGCGCTGGGCGTCTACCACCAGTACCGCAGACTTGCCAGCCAGGTGCTTCAGCCCATCCGCGATCATCTGGTGTGCCGAGCGTTTCCGGGTTCCGGTGACCGGAGTCAGGTCACCTCCGGCGGCGGCCTGGAGCTGCTGCCAGGTAACACCGTCCGGACCGACCGAATCCGGGTCCAGCTGGGTAATGGCAGGGTTGCCCGTGTGCGCGGCGGCGCTCCACGTCGCGGTCACAGCGCAATTGTTCTGCGCCGGTTGGGGCGCGGAGGCCGGGTCGGGGGCCGGACCGGCATACGGTGCGGAACCGACCTGGTCGGCGGCTATGACGTCGAGGCGGTACATGGCACTGGTCGGTACCCCCTGCGGTGGCTTGTCCCGATTCGGAACCGCCGGCTCGACCAGGCCGAAGAGGCCGGGCACATCGGTCGCGACGTGCAGGCGCACGTTGTTGCCGAAATGCCCCGCTTTGATATTCGGAGCCTGGTCGAGACCCGTCATGACCACATCGCCGGCCAGACCGCTGAGCCGTCCCTTCGCACCCGCGATTTTCGCCACGTCGATGCCGTAGTGGTGGGCGAAGATCTTGATCGTGGGTTTTCCCGCCGGGGAATCCGCGCGCAACGCGTTCACGGCGGCGATATCCCGCACCAGCAGTCCAGCTCCCGACCGCGCTCGGGCCAGGCCGGTCACCTGTGTTATGCCCTTGCGGCCGGCGCTGGGCACGTCGTAGCCGATCCAGGAGATGGTCGCGATCGTTTCGCCGGGGCGCGCCCGCCCAGCTGCCGCGCCGTGCTGGGTCATGGCCCCACCGAGTGGTGTACCGAGATTCGCGACGGACTGGCCACGCCCCGGCACATGCAGGGACACATGGGTCGCCGTGAGAACATCGCCGATTGCCACGACAGCGCGGCCCTTGCCGCCGAACGCGGTCGAATCGTAGGCAAGCACGTGCACATTCGGCGTCGAGGGCATGGCGGCTGCCGTCGCCTGCGCCTCGGCGAGCGCCCGCACGGTCGCGCGGAGATTCTTCAGCTGCTGGCGCTCCGACCGGTCGAGCTCGCCGCGGCGGCTGAGCAGATCCGACAGCTCGCGCGCGATCTGTAGCCGGCTGGCCTGGTTCACTGCGGGCGGGTCGATACCTGGCGCATTGCTGATGACCGCGGGATGCACCCGAATCATCGCCTGCTGCTGTTCCGGGGTGAGCGAGTTCCACCACTGCTTGTTCGCGGTGGTCCGTTCCTCGGACTTGGTAGCGACATTCTCGCCGTCGGGGTTGGCGTGCAGCAGATCCCCGGCCCTGGCATCCGAATGCAGTCGCGCCAGTGCGACTTTCGCCAGATCACGCTCGGCACGGGTCGCTTGTGAGAAGTCTTCCGGCAACACCTGGGGCGGGTCGGTCCGCCGCCCGCTCTCGGAGTCGGCGTCGCTGACGGCGTCGGAATCACTGTCGGAATCACTGTCCGGCGCGGCCGGCCGTCCGGAGTCTGCCCGTACCGGACCGGCTGCCGGGCTCGGGGCAGCGGGCGCGGGCGGGACGGGAGCCAGACCGTCCTTCGGGGCCACTCCGGTATCGGCGTCAGAGTTGGGGTCGGTATTGGTATTCGCTTGCGAGACTTGCGACTTCGCGCCATCGGTGGTGTCGACGTCCGCGGGGAGCGCGGACACCCCGTCTTGATCCGCACCGGTAGTGGTATCGGTGTTCGCGCGTGGGGGCTCAACACCGGTCGTTCCGGCCTGGACGGGTACGGCGGGATCAGTGCTCGCACCGACGGACGCGGATGCTGCCGCGACACCAGCAGTAGGCACAGCCGGTTGCGCGCTTGCTACCGGATCTCCCACTGGGGCAGTCGGTGAACTTCCGGCTTCCGTTCTGCCAGAACTAGTTTCGCCTGTCGCCGTCGTCGGAGTGCTGACCCGCGGTTCTGTGGCGGGGTTGACTGGTCGGCCCGGGCCCGACGTCGCCGGATTGGAGGACGAGGCCGACGAGGTGGTGGGAGACGACCCGGTCGCAGCATTGGTGGCGGGCGACGGGGTCGCACTGGAGGCCGCTGCGGCACCGGCGGGAGCACCAGCGGCGGCCGGCGCTCCGGGCATGGCGGCTCCGGGCATGGACGACCCCGATGTGGCCGGGGTTCCGCCAGGCTGAGTACTGGCGGTGGGTTCGGATCCCAGAGTCGGTGTGGAACCGCTCGGCGATGTGCTTCCCTCCACGCCGCCACGGCTGCCCGCACCAGCGTTTTCACCCTCGGATTCGCCGGTGGGCCCCCCGCTGCGGGAGTCGTTCGATCCAGTGGGGCTCGAATCGCTTGCCCCGGACTGTGAATCGCCCGAGGTACTACCACCCGTGTCACTCGAACTGCCAGAGTTCGAACTATCGCCACGGGAGTCGGTCGATCCGCTGGAGCCGGAATCGGACGGATTACCCTGCGAGGAGCCGGAATTCGAGTTGTTCGAGCCGCTGTCGGATGTGCTCGAACTGCCACTGTCAGCGCCGGAGCTGCCGTTTCCACTGCTATCGCCGCGGTTGCCAGCACCTGGAGCGGCCGCCGGGGCGTCACTCGATTGCGCCCCACTGGACGGCGTGCTGCTCTGGTTGTTGCCGCCGGTTCCCGAGTCACCGGCCGGGGAGCTGCCATTGTTTCCGGCCGGAGTGGTCGAGGTGCCACCGTTCGCGGACGAGCCACCATTCGACGAGTTGGACGCGCTGTTATTCGGCGACGAGCCATCATTGACACCGACGTTCGCGGGGTTGTTGGCACCGATATTGGAGTTGGGCTGCGGGTTGTTGACGGGCATCGGCCCGCCGCCGTAGTCCGACATATTGCGGTAGCCGTAAATGCCACTGGGACCCATACCGGACAGTGCGCCGCCGGTGAGCATGCGCGGATCGAAATCCCAGTTGTCGGTGATCAATCCGGTGGCCACGTACGCGCCGCCCGCACCGGCCAACCCGGCGCCCGCGCCGGTAACCAGGCCTTTGATGGATCCCTGGAAGCCGCTGTCTCCCAGGGGTGTCTTGTTCATGAGATTGTGCATCGCGTGGCCGCCGGCACCGCCGGCCGCTCCGGCCCAGGCGGAGATCTGGGCGTTCTGTTTGACCGCCCCCCAGTCGATCTTGTCCTGGTAGCCGTCGTCCACCAGCATTTTCTGCACGACCACTTCCTGCGAGGTGCCCTGCAGGACCTCGACGAAGGCCTCCTGCACGATCTCGTAGACGAAACGCGTCACGAACCGCTTGGCAGCCTCGGAAACCGCCAGCCTGGCCAGCAGACTCCCGATAATGCGCTGCAGCAGCCGGCCCATCCACCGAAAGACGAGCTGGGTCCTGGCAATCGCGACAGCCTGCACGAACGGCCCACCCGGACCGGCAAGCCAGGCGTACATCAGTTCACCGAACAGCCAGCCGAGGGCAAAGATGCCATTGAGCTTGTTGGAGCGAATCTGCCCGGCGAACTGAACCGCCGCGTCACCGGCGTCGTCGTAGCCTTTGGCCAATTCCTCCAGCGCCGAACGGATCTCCTTGAGCGCCTCATCCATCTGCTCACGACCCTCGCCGGCCGGATAGGCATTCTTGGTCGAAGCGGCGGCGATATCGGCGTCACCGACGATGTCGGAGCGAATCTGGTCGGCGAGATTGCGCAACGTCTCGCCCATCTGCTTCTGCAGATCTTCGTTACCGTGCGGCCAGTCGGTACCCGCCACCCATTCCAGCCACTCCAGCCAGGGCGGGATCATTATCGCCATAGTCGAGCCGACCTCGCGTCACCAGCTGGAATCGGTGACTCCCCGAGCCTGTTCGCGCTTGCGATGGTGTTCGTACTGCTCGACATCGGTGAACGTCATGACCGGATCTGCCTCGTCCTCAGCACGTTCCGGGGATCCGGGTGCGGCGAGCGATACCGGTGGTTCCAGCGGAACCTCGGCATCGAGATCTGGTAGCCCCTCGATCACATCGCTGAGTTTCGGCAATCGTGCCCGCTGGTCGATCAGGGGTGCGGTGAGATCGGCGGTCTTGCGCGCCACTTCGGCGGCGGCGGCCTGCGTGGTCCGGGTGAAGGTGCGGGCGAGTGCCTCGTAGGTCAATTCGTCTATGTCGGAGGAGAACTTGGTGTCGATGACGACCCCATTGGCGTTCACGGTCACCGTGACACGCTTATCGGGCGAGGTCGCGCTGGCGGTGAGCTGTACCCGCTGTCGCTGTGCTTCCGCTACGGTGCGCATCTGTTGCCGGAAGGTCTCCAGCAGATCCGACATCTCGCCCGACGCGCCCTCGTTCACCATTTCGAGCCCTCATCGCCAGCCGGCCGCACCGGCATCCGCACCATGTTCTTGTTCCAACTCAGCCGTTTCCAACCAACCGTGCGCTGGCTCAGCGCTACGTCTGGAAGCCCAACGTCCCGGCGTCTTCGGCGTTGTCGAGGGCCTTGGCGCCGTTGTACTGGCCCTTTGCCTGCTCCTTGTACGACTCGGCCATGCTTTCGGCACCCTCGATGAGGTTCTTCATTCGGGCGTTGAATCCGTCTGGGCCTTCGGCGAATTGAGCGCCGAACTTGTCGTCTCCCCAGGCCGCCGTCCCGACTGCGAAGGCATTCTCCGCAGCACGAATGATCCCGCGCAAGCCACCTTGGACGGCCTCATTGTCTCCGGCGGCCGTGCGTAGCTTCTCCGTGTACACCTCGATCTCGGACATGCTGAACCTCGCGCGCTCGCTACAACATTCGGAAGTCGATCATTACATGAACAAGCAATGACCGGGAAGCGAACCCGAAATCTTAATTACCGACCGGTAACTGATCTCGCCTGCCATCAGGCCCCGACCGCGCCGTGCCGCTCGGCGAACCGGCGCTCGAACTCAGCGATGTACACCGAGGGGGCGACCGATGACGAGGAGTGCTCCAGCACACCATCATCGGCGACGTAGAAGATGGCCCGGCCGATGGAGATCTCGTCCGGCTGTGTCGGGACGTACACCATCCAGCCCACGTTGATCCGGTCCGCGCGAAGGTCTTCGGGCGGATAGCCGGTGGTGTCCATACCGCTGTCTCGAATGTGGCGACGCACCCGGGCGATGGCCTCCTCCTCCGGCATAGGTTCCGGGGTCGTCATGGTCACTCCGGCCATGGTGAGCTGATAGAACGCGCCGTCGATATCGAATCGCTCGGTATCGCTGAAGGCGTCGATCAGGGTCTCCCGGGTGACCACACCCACCTCCGCCGCCGAAACCAGGGTGGCCACCGCCGCACGGTGTTGCTCGGTCGGTTGGTCCGCGATCAGGCCGGATAGCAAGTCCACCACGGTATCCGCGGTCCATACCCCGGGCATCGCACTGGCCAGACCGACCGCCGCCGGTGATTCGCCTCGATACCAGCGGCCACCCTCCCACCAGTAGCAGAATGACAGCAAACCATTGGCGGCACGCGGATTCAGTACCGGGTTCGCCACCCAGTCCGGAGCGCCGGCGTAGAACTTCGGCATCGGCCCGCCGCCGTTGTACGCGGCCTCCAATTCCGGCGCGTCCCACACACCTCCGGACAGCACCGCTCGGCCACCGGGCAGCGCGTAAAGTGTGGAACCGCCGCGCTTCGCGCCTTCGAACCACCCCAGTGCAGGCAGAACCCTTGGGCCCCATTGCGATCCAGCGGCGACGAAGCCAGCCGCGATGACCGACCAGCGCGCCCACATTTCCGGGAATGCCGGGAAATCGCCCTCGGACACCGTCGCCTGGGCGCCCGCTTCCCGATCGGCTCGAGCCTGAGCCGCTGCCTGCTGCGGTGTGCGTGTCTGCTGTCCCTCGTGCTGAGTGTAGGCGGCGAGCCATACAGGTAGGCGGCGCCGGGGATACTCCAGCAGATCCGCGCGATAGGCCTCCGCCGGGAACAATTGATCATCCGGGAAGGGTTCGTCGCCGTAGTCGTAGTCGACCTCGATCTGTCCGGTATTGGTCAGCGACAACACCAGTCGCCACCAGGGGCCGTCGCTCATTCGCGCCGACAAATCCCGCTGTTCCCGGGCCAAGGCCAGCGCGCTCTGGGGTGGCTGGACGCGGACCGTGCTCTGGCCGTCGGAGAAAAACACCTGTACTACTTCGGCGGCCACCGTGAACGCGAATACCGCATTGAGCTGCTGCCAACCCTGCGGACCCGCCGCCGCCAGCTCGCGGGCAATGCTGTGCGTGAGTTCCCTTGCCTGTTCGGCGATATCGACGTCGGGTTCGGACTCCGGCTCCAGCAGGGTGAAACCGACATCCGGATCATCACCGGCCTCGACAAAGCTCTCTTTGAACTCCCGCATGAAGTCGGCGTCAGGGTCCTCCACCCCGGACGCCGTGGCCGGTTGTTCCGGCTCCGGAACCGGAACCTGGTTGTCGCGGGCCTCGTCGTCTGGTCTGGTCACGCTGCAGCAGTCTCCTCATCTGGGCACCCGGGCACCGCCGATTCACTCCGGTCGCGGCGACGCCGTCACGCGAGAGCGGTGTCCTCGCCCATCCTGGCACAGGACCGCTGGACGTATCCGGCCATTCCCGGTGGTCCCGGGTAGCTAGCCCTCCTCGGCTGCGCGGCGTTCGGCGATCTTGCGGGCCAGTTCCACATGCCAGCGTGCGGCATTGCTGCCGTCGAGCTGTCCGGCGAAGGCTCTTCGCGCAGACTCCACGAGCTCCTCGGTGACATCCGGGTAGGCACGTGCGATCACCCACAGTGCCTCCTCGGTTTCCTCATCCAGCCCGGTCGCTGTGCGGACCCCGCGCCCGGCCGAGACATCGCCCAGCACCGATTCGAAACTGCGCCGCAACTGCTGATCACTCGGGCGTCCTGAACGCACGTCTACCCTCCTCACCTCGTGAATTACTGTCAGAGTTCCACATTGCGGCCGAGTTCGCGTCGACCGGTGACGAACGGTCCGACGCACCCTGTGTCATTTGAACATTTCCGTCCGCCGGATCGGATCGGCCAGCACATCGCGAATGAGCAAACCCATATCGAGATCCCCGCCGATCGACTGATAGCCGATGTCGAAGACCACCGCATCGCCCGCGGTAATCGCGAAGCGCGCCATACGGCGCGCAGTGTGCGCCCAATGCACCCGCACCGCCGGATCATCCAGATCGATCACCCATTCTCCGAGCCGCAACGCCAGCCTCCCGGCAGCCCGGTAGAACACCGCGCGAATCTCACCCAGGTCACCGAAGACACCGCCGAGCTGGCGAACGTCCATGGGCATCGCCTGCAACCTGCCGGTGGTCGGATCGAAACTCGCGAACGCACCGAACCCGGTGTACGGGCGCACCACGATCTCGCCGTTCCTGTCGGAATTATCGATTCCATTGGTACGGGGACCATTACCGCGCTCGGCAGGTCGTCGGTGGTGCGCACCGGGGGCTGCTCCGGATTGCCCCGGCGGCATGGGCGGCAACGGCGGCATGGACGGATTCGGAGCCGAGCCCGAATGCTGCGGATTCGGCCATGACGGCTGTTGAACCGCAGGTCCATCCGGGTAAGTCGGCGCGCCCGGCGGCGCGGGCGGGTTCGGCAGACCCGGAAAATCGGGTAGTTCCGGCACGGACGGCACCGGCTGATCCGGAACCCTGGGCGGGTCCGATAAGTCCGGAAGCCCGGGCGGTGGCGGCAAATCCGGCAACTCGGGTGGCTGTGGCGGTCGCGGTATCGGCAGGTCCGGCGGGAACGGCACGTCAGGCAATTCAGGTTGCGGTGGCACCGGCACGTCCGGGAGTTCCGGCGGCAGCGGCGAGCCCGGCAGATCGGGCAGGTCCGGCTGTGGCGGCTGCGGTACCGGCAAGTCCGGCGGCAATGGCACGTCAGGCAATTCAGGTTGCGGTGGCACCGGCACGTCCGGGAGTTCCGGCGGTGGCGGCGTGCCTGGAAGATCGGGCAGGTTCGGCGGCAACGGCAGGTCTGGCCACTCAGGCGGCTGTGGGCGCTCGGGTGGCGTGGGCGGTTCCGGCGACGCAGGCGGCTCCGGGATTGGCCAGGGGCCGGGGGGCATGGGGGCTATGTGTGGGAAATCAGGGAGTTCGACCTCGAATTCATGTGGGGGGTGCGGGATGTGGGAGCGGTAGCCACGGGTGCCGGTTGGTTGGAGCGGGTTGTCAGGTTCGAGCGAGGGCGTAGTACCGGAATCCGGCGACCGCCGACGGCCCGGGCCCTCGGGATCGAGCCCGGTTCCATCGACGAATGCGGCATGGGAATTCGACTGCTGCGCAATGGCGTCCAGCAACGTCCAGTACAGGACCTTGGCGGGTTCGCTGGCGACCTCACCGTTCAGCTCGACATCGGTGAACGCCTCCGCGAGTGCCTCATGGGCGTTGAACCTGCCCTCGTCCCAACCGTAGAAGCTCAGCTGGTGCCACCAGTCGTGGAAACGCTGTACCTGGGCGGGGTCGTCGACGTCGATCGCGGCGTACGTCTGCTCGTAGTGGTCGAACAGCGCATCGAGGGCACCGGCGCGAGCTCGCTTACCACCGGCATGGTCCAGCGCATGGCCCAGCTCGTGCACGATCGTCGAGAACACCGGGCGCGCACCGGAACCCGGCACTATGCCATTGGCTTCGTCACGGCGCAGCCAGCGCGCGAACTCGGCTGGATCGCTGGCGAACGACTCGTTCAGCACGATCCGGTCGGTGTACAGGCTGCCGTCGTCGGCGAACGCGGGCCACGCGTGCGCGTAGACATCCGGATCGTCGGGGATGGGTCCGATGACTATCCGCCGCAGGTCGATGATCCCGTACCGGGTCAACACATCATCGAGGGCACGGGCTACCTCGCGTAACACCTCCGGATCGACCCGCGAATTGGCGAAGCCCTCGACCTCCAGACCGAAATGCTCGCGCAGACGCTGTTCGATCTCGTCACGGTCCAGGGCCGACCACTCGTCGGCCGGGCGCGGCGACCAATCCGCGTCGGAGTCCGATGCGGCCGGACCGCCGGGATCATGTGCGGCAGCGGGCCGTCCGTCATCGGTGGGCGGGAGCTCATCGGCTTGTCGCCCGGTTCGGTCTTCCGGTGAACGGCGATGGTCGGAGGCGTCGATACGGGAAATGTGGTCGGAGTCGGGCCTGTTGTCCGAGGTGCTGCCAGGCGGCAGCTGCTGGACCTCACCCCCGCGATCAGGCACTCCGTGCGCGGCCGCCACCGTATTCAGCAAGCGGTACAGCACCGCGGCCGGCTCGCTCGCCGCCGAACCGTTCAACACCACATCGAGGAAGGCATCGGCCAGTGCTTCGGGCTTGTTGAGCCGACCGTAGCGGTCGGCATCCATGAAGCTGTATGCGGACAGTTGGGCAAGCCAGTCCAGGAGCGGTTGCATCGTGCCGTCCCAGCCGTATTTGTCCACGAAGTGTCTGGTCAGCGCGTCGACAACCATTCCGCGGCTGATGCCCTGGCCGTCGAAATCCAATACGTGACCGAACTCGTGGATGACAATGGCGTAGATCGGGCGCGTGCCGGTGCCCGGAATATGGAAGCCCCGCGCCTCGCCTTCTCTAGCTTCGGCCGCCCAGGCGTGAGGGTTCGCCGCCCAGTCGATATTCATCACGACCTTGGCGGTGCGGAGACGACCCGCATGGGTCTCCGGCCACGTATCCATGAATGCCGCCGGATCGAACGACGAACCGATCTCGACAGCCTGGAGGTGGGCGTCCGGGCGCAGGGTCAGCATGTCGTCGATCGCACGCGCGAACTCGCGCAGTACCTCCACGTCGACCCGCAGATCGTCGAAGCCCCGCACCTCCAGGTCCCAGCGCTGCCCAAGGAGTTCGGCGACCCCGTCACGATCCAGGGTGGACCACACATCGTCGGGGCGCGGCGACCAATCCGACTCGGGCACCACACTTTCAGAGACCCAGCCGTTGCCGTCGAAGAACTCCGGCCCCTCGTCAGTGCGCTCCAGCGGGTGCGCGTGAGCCGGATCGGGCACCGTGTCCCCGTCAGTATCGTCCGGGCGGGTGAATCGGACTGTGACGCCGACATGTTCGCTCGGCGGACCTTCCAGGGTCGTCCGATCGATGGAGACCTCGGTGAATCCGTACTGTGCCGCGAGCTGGCCGGTATGGGTGTACCGGGCGGCCTCCTCCGGCGTGAATCCGGCCTGCAGAGTGGCGTCGAAAGTGGCCAGGTTGTCGGTGAGCGTGCCGGGGCGGCCGAACCAGTTGCCCTCGATGGCCTGTACGCGGTCCCCGAGCGCGCGCATCGCATCGGCGAACATGACGGAGCCGGACGGTGTTTCCGGGCCCACCTTCAGGTCGAGGAACAGCACCCCGTCGGCACTGACGCTGGCGAACAGGCCGTAGTTCTCGTCCCCGCCGTAACGGTTGATGTAGATGGTCCCGGCCTCGGCGAGGAACCCGCCGCCAGGCACCGGAACCGCATCCTCCGGAAGTTCCGGCGCGGCCGCGTTTTTAAGTTCCGACAGCCGCTCCAGCATGGCGTCGTACCACTGTTCGCGGCCACGGGTGGCGAATTCCTGCCGCAGCCCCTCGAGCCGGCGGCGGATCGCCGCCAGTTCGGATGGGGTGAGTGTGTGGTCGACGGGGTGAACGGTGCCGTCGGGGCGGCGGTGCTGGAAGTGTTCAGCGAAGGGGCTCAGGGTATTTCCCGCCACCGTATCGTTTCCGAAGCTCAGGTGATGCCCGATACCGATCACCGTGTTGCCGGCGCCGAGCATCCACCCGTAGCCGTCCCGCCCAGGGGCCCCGGTGAGAACGTTGAGGAGTCCTAGTTCCCGCGCGCCCGGTTCGTCCAGGTACATCTCGTGCGCATTGACGAATTTGTCCGAGACCACCGTGCCGGACATCGGCTCCAGGTAGAGCACCGTCGACCGGTGGCGGTGCACCTGTGGAACATTGGCTCCTACCGCGCGGCCGACGAGCATGGCCAGCTCCTCGGCATCGGCGTATCGGGCATCGAGTTCGGCATCGCGCCGAGGGCCGGTGAGCATGATCACGCGGTCGAGCACCGTGCCATTGTTGAAGGTGATGCGCTCGGTCCAGCGTGCTCCGGCGGGTTCGCCGCGAACCTCGCGCGCGGCGATACCGGAGGCCAGAGCGTCGTCGACCCGGTCGGCGAAGGACCGCACGCCGTGTGCGACATCCCATGCGCGGCCATAGCTTTCGGCGTAGGACTCGCTGTCCGCCGGCCGATGGTCGGCCAGTACGGGCCGCAGCGCCTGCAGGCCCGCCTGGTTGGCAATACGGTCGAGCTCCGCTACCGGGGTATCGGGGATCGCGTTCTCGACATCTGCCCGGGCCGCGTCGAACGCGTCGGTGTAGATCTGCTCCAGCGGGCTCACGGGCAGGTCGTATCCGGCCGCGCGCAATTGCCGCGCCACCACGACTTCCAGTGCATAGGCGCGGCTTTCCGCCGCGACCATCCGGCGAACGTAATCCTCCCGCGAGGACTGCATCCGACGCTGAGCCGCGCTGACCGGATCTCTGTGTGCGATGTCGGCATGGATGGCGGCGTGCACCATGGCCAGCAGGTACTCGCCGTCGGTCATACCGGGATCGAGGACCAGGGTGTCGCGCGCCGGGAAGAACCGCGGGGGCGCATCGGAGCGGTGCACAACCTGAACGCCGAGGTCGTGCAGCGTCTGGCTGGCCCATTGTCCGGCGGGTAGGTCTGCCAGTACACCGAGCAATCGGTCAACGCGGGCAGCGGTCGCGGTGGCAGCGAGGAACTCCGGGTCGATTTCCGCCACCCGGTTGGTGGGGGTGGCCTGGGGGAGGTCGTCGGAGTCGACCCGCACCCGCCCATTGCGGTCGGTTTCGACGGCGATCCGCTCTGGTTCACCCGCGCGCGAAATCCGGTGCGCTGCTTCGGGATTCCGCGCCACCTCGTCCAGCACCCGCTGGTGTTCGCCCGGTGGCGCGGCGACCACGAGACGGTCCGGTGCGCCTGGGATGAGCGCGACGTGGTCACCGAGCAGCTGCCCCTCCGCCGGGGGCATGGCGGTGAGTACATCGCGGGCGGCATCGGCCGCCAGCTCATCGGAGCGCTGCTGCACTTCGAATCGCGCCAGCTCGTACTGGTCGGCGAGATCGGCCAGGGTGCGCAGATCATGGTCGAGGCGGCGCAGCTCGGGCGTCGTGTCGGCGGCGGGCTCATCCGATAGCTGTTCGCGTCGCTGGTTCGCGGCCTCTCGCAAGGAATTCGGGTCCGCCGTCGGGTCGAGGCCGAGCGCCGTGGCCGCATCCGCCAGTTCCGCGGCGGCTTGCTCCGTGCGCAGGCGCGCGGCCTGCTGCCGCAGCGCCGCGTTCCGCAGCCGGTCGGCGGCCTCCGCTGTCGTCGGCGAATGGGTGCGTGGGCCGTCTTCATCGACCGGGGTATTGAGCCGATCCCACGCCGCCCCGTAGAAATCGGCGTAGGTCTGTCCGCTGTCAGAGGCGAGGGCGGTGATATCCGCGCGAATGGCGGCCGCGGCCAGGTCGCGGGCGAAGGCGTGTGTCGCATCCGGGTCCATTGCCATGCTCGGGTCGCGGAGCACGAACGGGGTCATGGCGGCCTCCGACACACCGCGCGCATAGGTATCGAGATACTTCTGCTCGATCCGCCGGGTGTTCTCCTCCGCCCGGATGTCGTAGCCGAGGTCGCGCAATTCCTGCGCCAGCTCGATGCGGCGGATATTCGCCTCGACCTCTTCGTCGATCATGGCGCGAATGAAGGCGTCGCGGTCCAGGGTGCGGATTTCTTCGCGAGCACTGCGACCATCGAGCAGGTACTGGGCATGCACCGATTCGTGCGCCATGACCAGCGCCTGGCGGACGTGGTCGGTCCCGCTGGTATAGGTGACGACCGCCAGTTCACCCCGACGCAACTCACCGGCCCGACCATCCTCGTGGGCCAGATCGAAACGCTCGCTGATCGGGCCATTGTCCAGGAGGGCGAGCAGGCGCCGCCCCACCTCGGTCTGCGCGAGCAGGTCGCGCACCTGGTCGGCCGACGAGTCCAGCGATCGCACCCCAGGGGCTGCTGCGGACTGTGAATCCGGCTGTGCTCCAGCTGCATTCGGCGATGTGTCACCCCAAGCCGGGGTATCCAGCGCGCCGTCGACTCCAGGCGTGCGTGGGATGCCAGCAGAGTCGTCGGGCGTGTCGGTGTCAGGTGTCCGTGCGGTGCCGGATGACGGGGTGTCCGGCGGACTGTCAGGCCGACCGGCGGGTGGCGCACTCGGTTCGGGACCGTCGTCGTCCGGACCGTTCTCGATCTCCCGCAGCAGTTCATCGAACCCGGCATCGATAGTGCGCTGAACCTCGTCCAACCGCTCATTCGTCTGCCGCAACAACTCATCGAAACGCTCATCGGCCGCGCGGACACTCGCGTCGAAACGCGCCAGCGGATCAGCCGAATCCTGCTGCGCGGCAGGCGATGCGTCGGGTGACGCACTCGATTCGAGGCCCTCTTCGTCCGGACCGCTCTCGATCTCCCGCAGCAGCTCATCGAACCCGGCATCGATAGTGCGCTGAACCTCGTCCAACCGCTCATTCGTCTGCCGCAACAACTCATCGAAACGCTCATCGGCCGCGCGGACACTCGCGTCGAAACGCGCCAGCGGATCAACCGAATCTCGCTGCGCGGCAGGTGGTTCAGCGGACTGCTCCGCGACCTCCGGGTTGATATCGCCGCGAGTAACGGTGATCCGGCCCTGATCGTCGAAGTCGATGATCAGCCGCTGGACGGGCACGCCCTGGTCGGCGAGCTCGGCCAACTCTGAATGCTGTTGCCGCGCTTGATCCCACACCTGCGGTGCGTCGGTATCGGTCCAGCCGACAACCAGGATGACGGGTGGTTCGCCATCCACTACGCCCACTCGGTCGGTCACCAGGCTCGCCCCGGCCGTGAGCAGGGTGTCGCGTTCCATGGCCGTCGCCATGGCGCGATCCAGAATGGCGAGCCGATCGACGGCGTCGTCGAACCGGGTCGCGGCGGCCTCGAGCGCATCGATCGCGGCCAGGCGCGATGGCATGTCGAGGACGCGCATCGTGGTATCGCGCAGTCCTTCCACGGTGTCTGCCGCCCGCTGGCGGCCCGAGGTCACATCCGCCTCGTTCACCGGCAGTCCGACCATGGCGTCTCGCAGGGCGGCGAGGGCGGCGTCACGTTCCCGAACCGCCGCCGCGCTATCCGCGGCGAGAATATCCATGACCGCTCGGCGCTGCCGTGCCGCGTCGTCGAGCAGGTCCGATTCCCGTTGCAGCGCGGCGTCGATCCGCGCACCCGGATCATCGGCGGGCGGGGTCGGTGCGGGTGCGTCTTCGGTCGCGCGCCGCTGTCGCTCCTCGACCAGGGCGGCGAGTTCCTCGAGTTGCCGGGCGCGCTGGCGCAGCTCCGTACGTAGCTCGGCTTGCAGCCGGGTCAGCTCCTCGGGAGTCAGGCCCTCGTGCTTCTCGATCTTGCCGTCGCGGTATTCGCCGTACACCTTGGCGAGCTGCTCGGCGTCCGCGTCGGTGATATCGACACCGATGATGCGGGCCCAGTCCCGGCTGGCCCGTGGCGGTCCGGCTGGGTCGATGCCCGGCTGCCGCGTGGGGTCCGCCAGCGCGTCGGTGAATGCGGCGGGGTCGCCGACGATATCGCGCAGCTGCCCCGGGCTGTCTGCATCGGACACTCGCACCTCACCATCGCCGGCCCGGGGGTCCGCGGTGCGGTTGCCGCCCACATCCGTGTAGGGGTCGAGCTCGAGAAGAGCACGGGCGAATTCCTCGAGGGCCTGTCGTGCTCGGTCCGCATTGCCGGTTCGCAACTGCTGCGCGATCTCGTCGAAGAGCGCGCCGGGATCGATGCGCTTCTTGTCCGCGTGCGGCACATAGATGTGCTCGTTCGACTCGCGGTTCTCGCCCATCGCCGCGAAATGAGGGTCGTCGCCCATGAGGTATTTGCCCGGCCGCAGCAGTTCGGGGGCGATACCGAGGCGGCGGGCCAGTTGGTCGCGCGCGGCGCTGACCGCATCGGAATTTATGTGTCCGGACAGCTGCTTCGCGTAGGAGGTGAGATCCTGAATGCGCTGGCGCTGTGACGCATTCCGACGATTCGGTTCGGTGAGGGCGTCGGCAATGGCTTCCGGGGTCGGATTCCGCGGGTCGATTCCCAACCGGTTTGCCAGCCGGTCACGCGCGGCATTGATGGTGGCGAAGGTCTCGATATCCTTGGCGCTGCGAGCGAAGTCGGCGAGTCCCTCGACCTGGGCGGCCCGCAACGCGTTCGCGACCAGCTGGTCGGCAACGGTCCGCGCGAGATTCGGATCGGCGGGATCGATACCCAATTCACCGGCGAGGCGGTCCAATTCCGAACGCAGCTCGGCGGCCGTCCGGTCCCTGATCGGGAGGCTGTCGGTACCGGCGGATTCCGACGCGATATCGGGTACCGGCTGCCAGGGTGCGTCCCCATCGCGCAGCAGTGTCACATTCACGTCGTGGCCGTCCACCTCGCCATGGAAGTGCCGGACCTGCGGGGTGTCGGTCGTATCGACGTGCAGCTCCCCTGTCCGATCCACCCACGCGGCCCGGTAATCGACAATGGCGTCACCGTGATTGACCGCGTCCGCGAGATCCGGATGGGCGGCGAGGGTGTCGGCCAGCAGGCGGTCGCGATCGCCGTGCCCATCGAAGACGACGAGCCGGTCCGGCCCCCGGTCCGGGTCCGGCATTCGCACGACACCGTCGCCGAGCGGTCGTCCCCGGTGTGCCCCGGTCCATTCGTCGAGCAACTGCCGCATTCGCTCGGGGTCGGCATCGGCACGCAGATGCGGTGCCGCCACCCGCGCGAACTCCGCCAATGCGTCCGCACGGTCACCGATTTCCTGGCGCAACAGGTCCACTGTCCGCCGCAACCGTGCCTCGGACAGTTCCTGCTGGATCCGGATCACATCCGCGCGGTCGAGTCCGGCGAGGAGTTCCGCGCGATCGGAAGGATCACGGCCCGCCAGCAGTTCCCGGAGCTGTCCCGCATCCAAATCCGCGAGAATGCGCGCCAGCGTCGGCTCACCCATATTGCCCAGGAATGGTTCGAGCGCTTCCGGGCTCAGGCTCGACAGGTGCTCGGCCAGCTCCGCCGCACTCATGCCCGGGAAGTGCAGCCGGAAATCCGCCGGGTCCACCTGTGCCAGAACCGGATTCAGGACATCTGGGGGCAGGCCCGACACCAGCTCGGACAGGAAGTCGATATAGAGGTCCGAGAACAACCGAAGCCGTTGATCCTGGGGCAGATCCAGTAGCGCCCGCACCACTTCGTCTGCGGTCAGGTCGGTCAGATCCCGCGGACCCAGGTCGGTCAGGTCCACACCCAGCAGCTGTGCCCACACCGAACGCTCGTCCTGAATCTGATCACGACGCAGGGCGTTCTCGAAATGCTCTCGTAGCCCGTCATTTTCGCTGTCCGAGAGCTCGCCCTCCCGGGGGTCGGCCCAGTGTGGGCCCGGTTCGGCGCCATTATTGACACCGCCCCAGTGCAGCAGCGTTTGCCCGCCGTCCATGGCGACCAGTTCGTTCAGGAACCGTCCCAACGGGTCGTTGTCGTCAAAGGCGACCTCACGCAGGAACGGTAGGCGGGCGTCCTCGGCGATATATCGGCGGGCGGCCTCGGCCAGCCCCTCGATGGCGGCTGCCCGGCGCATCGCGCGGTACTCGTGCTCGGCGAGAACGCGCCGCACGGTTTCCGGATCTGTGTCCGGCAAGCGGATTCCGGCCGCGCGCGCGGCTGCGAGCAGTTCTTCATCCTGGGAGGTGCGCGCGATGGGCTCGGAACCATTGTCAGTCGAACGCGATGGGCCATCGGGATCCGAATGCGATTCGCCCGCCACGATTTCCGGAGTATTCGTACTGGGAAGTTCTCGGGAATCCGTGGCGGGGAAGAACGTGTCGTCGGGATCCATCAGCCCGGCGAGCTTCAGCTCCTCCTCCATTTCAGCCAGCAGGTCGGCATCGGCATCATCGATCCAGTACTGGTATTCGTCGCCATCCTCGTCGAGCACTGGAATGTGCTCGCCCGCCTCGTCCGGAGTCCGGCCCGTCGCCAGCCACCGTAGGAACGGAATTCGCCTCAGCAGATTCATGAGTGGGATGAGTTCGCGCTTCCTCCCCATGAGGAAGCCCTCTTTGGCGATCCGCGCCGGATTGAACGTGCCGCTGGCGTCCGGATCGGTGATACCCGCCATATCGGAGAGCGCCGTCTGGCCCTCACCGTCCCAGCCCGAACCGGACGGGTACTTGGGGTACGGTCCCCCGTAGCCGAATGTCGACGGGCTGAACTGCTCCCGAAGCTGTTGCCGCAGTAGGCCGTCGCGCTTCGCGATCTGCCATTCGATCTTGGCCAGCTCCCAGCGCTCACGCAGCGTGAATCTCTGTTTCGGATCTGCCAGCTTGTTCAGCAGCTCGGCGTGCCGGGTGTCGAGCCGCTCGGGGAGGTTATCGGGCCGGGGTTCCAGCACACCTTCCGACGGGTTGTCCGGGTCCGACACTCGTGGTGTGCCGTTCCCGTCGAGCCGCAGGGTGACCGGGATGCGCTCGCCGTCGACGTCGAGCACCAGTTTCCGGGTGTCGCCGGCCGTGGGGTCCGGCGGTACGGTGCGCGCGGAGTCGGCAAGCGCGGCGATATCCTCGGCTCGGCGCATTGTTTCCGCGCGCAGATCCGCCAGTGTGCGCGCGTGACTATCCGGGCGCAGGGCGCTCGAATCGATACTCAGCAGCTGTGCCCACCCGTCGCGGGTGGCGGCGATCTGCCGCTGGTGCACGGCATCGGTGGCGGCCTCGTGCCGGGCAATGCTGTCGGCGAGACCTTCGATTGCCCCGGCGGTCAACAGGTTCCAGTACCGCAGGTGCGCGATGGTCCGATCGATACTGTCCGGATGCACATCGGCGTCTGTCAGTCCCAGACGCCGGGTCAGATCGCTGGCGAGGTCGGCATCGCCGCGCACCAGAGTGGGTGTCGGATGCGGCTGCGGCGCACGATTTCCCGAGGAGGGGTCTGCGTCGCTCCCGGACGGCGACAGCTGCGCGACATCGGGTCCGGCGGTGATCGCGGGCGCGACGGTGGTCAGGTAGCCCAGCCCCATGGAGCGCAGTTCGGCCACTATGCGCTGGCGCAGTTCCGGATCGGCCTCACGCCAGAAGTCCTCGCCGCCGTGGAGCTCATCGACGGTCAGGGGATCGAAATCGTCCGGGTACCGCATGGTCGCGGCATTGTCGGGATCGTCGAGGAAACCACGGGCCCTGGCTATTTCGGCCAACTCCCGCAGGGTGCCGAGCGGATCCCGATTGCCCGCGAACGACGCCTCCAGGCCGAGTGCTGCCGCGAGCCTGCGAACGTATTCACGCTCCGCGTCGGTCAGCGGCACCGGATCGACACCGCCGTCGCGCACCTCGGGCTGCGCGAGGAACTGTCGAATGTCGTCCAGGGGGTCCCGGTTGTCGCGGGGCCGTCCGTCCGATCCTTCGGAATCGCCTGCCCCAGAGGGTGGTTCACTCGGCGGATCGGTGGGGCCGCCGTCTCCCGGAGGCCCAATCGGCGGCTGCTGGGAGCCGCCGTCGGCACCGGGTACGGTCGGCGGCGGGGCACCGCCGTCCGCCGACTTATCACTGCCGAACGGTTCTCGCCCCTGCGACGGCGTGGGCGCGCCGGGACGTTCCGGACCGGACTCCGGCGTCTCCAACTCGAGGGTGTCCACCTCCGACGTGTCCAGCTCGACCGTGTCCACCTCCGACGTGTCCAGCTCGACCGTGTCCACCTCCGACGCCTTGTCCTGGCCGGACTGATCAAGTTGCGGCGCAGTGGGTTCGGCGGTGTGCGGGGGGAGCGCGCCGGTATCGCCGCCATCGGATTTCGGGCCGGAATCGGAGGGCGGGCCAGCCGGGGTGGGCCCGTCCGGGGGGTCGGGCGTCGCGGGTCCGTCGCCCGGTAGCCTGCCCTGTTGGGCGAGGCGATGGAACTCTTCGGCCAGTTTCGCCAAGGCACTGATCTGATCCGCCCGGTGGCCCACCTCGTCGCGCAGGGCGTCGACGGCGGCGGCGAGATCGGCAGGGCTGAGGCCTTCGTGCTTGTCGATTCGGCCGTCCCGGTAGGCCTCGTAGACCTTTCGGAATGTCTCGTTATCGGTGGCGGCCAGATCGACTCCGACAAGTCGTGCCCAGTCCGCACCCGACTGCGGCCGGGTAGTCGGGTCACCGGCACCGGGCGACGCTTCGTCCCCGTTGCGCGCCTGCGCGCGGGCGACGGCGTCGGCCACGGCGCGCGGAAAATCGAGGGGATCCCTGGAGGGCGTGGCATCGGCGACGATGTCGCGCAATCCCGACAGTGCGTCGGTATCGTGGACGGGCGCTTCGGCATCGGCATTGCGCGGGTCCGCCGCGCGGTCGCCGCGCGGCACCTCCGAGTACGGATCGACGGCCATGAGGGCGGCGGCGTATTCGGCCAGCGCATTACGCAGCAGCCGGGGATCGCCGTCCTGTTCCAGGTCGAAGATGAGTTTGCGCAGCTTCGCCGCGTCGAGACCGGACGGGTCCGGCTCGAAGACAAGTCGTCCCGCTTCGTTCTTGACGTACTTGTCCGGGAACAGGTCCTCGGGTTTCACACCCAGTTGCCGCGCCAACCGGTCTCGGGCGGCGTCGACAGCCGCGGCATCGACGCCGCGCAGCTGCTTGGCGTAGGCCGCGATGTCCTGGATCTGTTGGATTCGCAACGCTTTCCGCTGCGATGCGTCGGTGAGACCGTCGGCTATAGCCCGCGGTGTCAGTTCCGCTTCCGATAGGCCCAGGCGCTGCGCCAGCGGAGCCCGCCGCTGGGCGATGTCGTAGAAGGTCTGAATATCGTTATTGGTGCGGATGAAATCGGCGAGCGCCTCGATCTGGCTGGCACGCAGGGCGTTGAGAATTTTCTGTAGGGCGACGGTGTCGGTCAGCCGCTCCGGATGTACACCGTCCGGGCTGATGCCCAGGTCATCGAGATCGAGACCGAGTTCTCGCGCCAGTGCGCCCATTTCACGCAGCAGCTCCTCCGGTGACCGCGGCATTCCGGCATCCGGTACGGCATCGGGATCGGGATCGGCACCGCGATCGCGCGCGCCGTCCGCGGCGGCGGGCATATCGGAGACCGGTTCGACGGTGTGCGGCACCGCCCGCCAGTCGCCGTCACCGTCGCGGACCATTGTGACGATCAGTTCTCGTCCGTCGAGGTTCTCGCGGTGGTGGTGAACCCTGGGGGTGTCGACCTGATCGAGGTGGGTCTGGCCGGACTCGTCGGTGCGGACCTGCCGGTAGTCGACTTGGACCTCACCATCGCGCAGGGCGGTACCGAGATCCGGGTGCGCGGCCAGGGTATCGGCCAGCACCTCGTCGCGGCCTCGGGCGCCGTCGATGACAACCAGCAGGTCGGGTTGGCCCTCCCCCAGCGGAATTCGGGCGATCTGATCGCCGTACGGTTCCCCCACGCCGCTCGGGTCATCGGCGCGCGCCAGCACGTCGGCCGCCGCGGCGGCGAAATCGGCGAGCCCCGCTGCCCGGTCATTGTTCGCGGCGCGCAGCCGGTCCAGGGTGGGGTCCGGGTTACTCGGATCGATGTCATTGATGTCGAGGCCGAACATCTGTGTCCACGTGGATAATTCATCCACCAGCTGGTCCCGGCGCAGGGCGTGCTGGAAGTACGGCGGCAGGCCGTCATCGCGACCGAGCTCGGGATTCTCGCCGACCTTGTTCCACTCCGGCAGCGGATCAGCACCATTGTTGACACCCGGCGTACCCCGCAGTCCGGGGTTTTCGCCCATGGCGTTCAACAGGTCGTGGACGAAATGGCCCATCGGGTTGTCGTCGAAGAAGCTGCGCGACACCTCACCGATCGGGACGGATGTACCGCTGCGCCCGTCGTCGTTGGCGCCCGGCGTGCCGTCGGCGTCCCGCCAGGAGTAGGGGCGGCTGACCTCCTCGTGCAGACGGCGGGCGGCATCGCCGAGTCCTTCGATCGCGCCCGCCGCGCGCAGAACGCGGTACTGCTGCTCGTCGAGCACCCGGCGGACGGTTTCCGGATCCTCGTCCGGCAGATCGAATCCCAGGCGGCGCGCCATATCCGTCAGCGACTCGTCCGCCGGCGGCGCATCGGGTTCGGGGAGCGGCTCCACTTCGGTGGACTGCTCGGGAATCGGCGTCCGATCGAGGCGGGCGGCCTCAGCGGCATCGATCAGATCATTGTCGTAGAGGCTGTCGATAATCCGTTCGCGCAGTTCGGGATCGGTGGCGGTGTTCAACAGATCCAACAGACCGGTTCTGACATCCTCCGGAGTACTGAGATCATCGACTGCCAGATCGACGAGTATGCGGCGGCGCAACTCTGCGTCCGAGACCGAACTCAACAGGAGTTCGAGATCAGCGCGCGCCTGCTCCGGTGTGGTCAGCCCGTTTTCGAGAGTAGTGACAATCCCCTGGCGGACAGCATCGGGATCACCATCGGTAATCCACGGTTGGTACTCGTCACCATCGGAGGTGTACAGCGGCATATGCTCGCCGGCCTGCGTCGCGATACGGCTGGAGAGATGTTTGAGGATCGGGATGTTCTCGCGGTTCTGCCAGAAAGTGATGGACTCCTTGAGAATTCGGACGACATTCGGGAATTCGTCGCCCCCACCGGCAGCCGGGTTCTCCCGGACCACCGGTCCCTGCGGTGGGGGCGCCGGTGGAGCTGGAGTGGGATCGGGACCGACAAGGTCCGGGGCATTGACGACCGCATCGCGCAGTGCGGTCTGACCGCGGCCGTCCTCACCGGAACCGGACGGATACTTCGGGTTGTCGCCCTCGTGGCCGCGGATATATATCTTGTCGCGCAGCCGATTCCACATTCGACGTAGGGCCGATTCGCGCTTGGGGGTAGTGGAATCCTCTGAGCTGGTCCGGTTCTCGCCATCACCCGGGGTGACAACACGCCAGCGATGCGTGCCGTCCGGAGCTAGGCGCACGGGCACCGACTCGCCGTCGATATCGATGGTGGCGTCGGTGGTGTCATCGCCCGCGGGCGGCAGGATATCGCTCGGTTCGAGCACCGAGGAGTCGTCGGAATCGCTATCGGGCCGCGGTTTTCGAGGTGAGCCGTCATCGGCTGGTTCATCGGGAGACGCGGGTGGGACGGGCGGTTCCGACGGCGGCTTCTTCGAGCCACCGTCGCCCGCCGCGGGCACCACCTGCTGTTCCGGACTGGATTGCTCCTCGAGCTGATTCCGGGCTACCGGCCCTTCACCTCGCACCACGGGCAGTGCCGACTCGTCGCCAGCGCCCGAGGAATCGAGATCGCTCTCGGCGCGCGGCGTGGCGGGTGCTACCGGTTCGCCGACACCTGGCACAGGCGTCCGCGACTCATCCGCATCCACTTCGGGCCGCGACACCTTGTTTTCATCGGGCCCGGATTGCCGCGACTCATCGCCATCGGGCTGGCGCTGACGCGTCTCACCTTCATCCGGCAGCGGCTGGCGCGACTCCTCCTCGTCACGCTGAGGCTGACGCGACTCTGCTTCATCGGGCAGCGGCTGGCGCGACTCCCCGTCAGGCTGCGGCTGTGGCGACTCCTCGTCACCTGGCCGCGGCTGCCGTACTTCACCCTCATCAGACTCGGGTCGGCGCGACTCACCTTCATCCGGCTGCGGCTGCCGCGCTCCGTCCTCGTCAGGCTGGGGCTGACGGGTCTCTTCTTCATCCGGCCGCGGCTGCTGCGGCTCTTCGTCGGGCGCGGGGGGCGTTTCGTCATCCGCGGCGTCTTCTTCGAGGCGGCGCAGTAGGGCGCGGGCGTAGTGTGCGCGGGTTTCGTCGGTGAGCGCATGGATTGGTTTGCCCGCGTTGTCGAAGAGGAGTGCGTGGGTGGTGGACAGGTCCTGCGGAATGGTCGGTGGGAAGGGCTGTCCCGCATCCGCGCCGGGCTCGCGCACTGTGATCCGGCCGTTTTCGTGGACCATCAGGTAGGGGCGTGGTGAGGCTCCATCGGCGGCGGAGTCGACCACCAGCGCGAAGATGCGATCGTCCTCACCACGACGGCGGCGGTAGGCGCCCTCGTCGCGCATGCGCTGGGCCATGGCGTCATGGTCGGTGAACCGGCGCATTTCGCCACCCGCGGCGAGGACAAGTTCCTCGGGATACATGCCGTCGGGGCCAACCGTACGGTCCGGGACCCGGATGGACTCGCTGTCGGTGGCGGCTTTGATATCGGCGAGGGCCTGCTGGGCCGGACCACGACTGTTGCGGTCACCCTCGGTCCGTGAGTCGTCGTTCGTCCGCGAATCATTATCGGTCCGCGAGCTGTCGTCCGCGCGCTGGTCGTCGTCTTGTCGCTGGTCGTCCGGCCGCTGATCACCGTCCGACGAGGTGTCGTCGCTCGGATTTTCGTTATCCACCCGGCGATTGGTGGACTGACCAGTGGTCGGGCCGGCCGGGGTCGACGGATCCGGGGCCGACGGGGCTGGGGCGGGAACGGGCGGTACCGGGCCGGGATCGGCGAGCAGGCTGGTGTCGTCTTCTTCGGTGGTCCGGCGCGGCGCCACTTCCGAATCGGTGGTGCGGGCCTGCACATTACTGGACGGTTCCACCGGCGATATACCCGAATGAGGCTGTGCCGCACCGGCTCTCGATGCGTCGCCGACATTCGTATCGTCTGAGTCGGAATTCCTGACAGCTGTGCGCGAATCGCCGTCGGACGGGCTTGCCGGGGTATCCGCACGCTGTTCGCCGGTGTGGGTATCCGAATCGTCGGGCGTCTGTTGCTGATCGGCGCGTGACGCGTCACCGAGGGGCGTGACAGCGGGTGCCGGCGAGACACGCGCCGGTGGCGAGGTGCCGGGCTGTGGCCGCACCTCACCGCCACGCGCGGGAGCAGCACCGCCGGTGGCGGCACCTGCGGTGGCCGCAGGTGCGCCGGTCGTACCCGCCGGTGGTATGGCTCCGATCGGAGGCGTGAGTCCAGTCGAGGTGCCCGCATCGGCCGGTCCGGCCCCCACGCGCGAATCGACGGCCGGAGTCGTACTTGTCGGGGAATCCGTTGTGCCGGTGACATTGTCGGTAGTGGAACTGGAACCCGAAGGGTTAGCCTGCGGACCACCGGCCCGCGGTGCGGCGGAATCATCGGAGCCCGTCGGGGTGTCGGCATCCGTCCGGTCGGCGGATCGCCCAGGGGCGGCCCCGGATTCACCGGTGCCGCCTTCGCCCTCGCCGGTACTGCGCGAGCTACCGTCGCCGTCGGCCTCCCCCGTGGTCCGCGCGCCGCCGCTGTCGGCCTGCCCCGGCGTACCCGGATCGGCTGTCTGGTCGGCACCCGGCGCATCACCGGGCCCATCGCCGACGCTCGGTGCACCGGCCGGTGAATCACCGGGACCGGCACCATCGTCCGGCAGACCCGCCCGCGAATCACCAAGGGGGGCACCGGCATCGGGCCCTGCACCGGAGCCTTGCTCACCTGTCCGCGCATCACCGGGTGCTGCGCCATCATCCGCACCCGGCACGCCTGCCCGCGTATCGCCGGGTCCGGCACCCGGGCTCGGGGCATTCGCGCGCGATTCTCCGCCGTCATCGCCGGCGCCCGGTCCCCTACCGGAGTTCTGGTTACCCGAATCTCCCGGGCTCTGATTTCTTCCCGGATCGTTGCTACCACCGGGATCATTGCCGCCGGCCTGACTCGGCGGCGGGGCCGAGCCGTCGGGGGTGGGGTCACCGAGCCCCCCGGGCGGCACTCCGGGCAGATTTCCGATACGATTCAGGCCACCCAAATCTGGTGTGGCCCTGTAGATGTCGGGGTATCGACCGTGGTAGTACTGCGTCGCCTGCGCTTTGCTCGCACCGGTGAGAGCACCGCTCAGTACGCCTGCCGGCGCCGCCCCGCCCAGAATCGAATGCCAGTCGGTGGCCGCGTTCTGGAAATTCCCCCACGACTCGTCCCAGCTCTTGCCGTGCACCAGGGTATCGAGTCCGAGCTGGGTCGCGGCCCCGGCGTACACGCCGACGGTGCCACCCACCAAGCCCGCACCCGCACCCGTGAGCGCCCCCGACATCCAGGGCTTCATCCGGTTGCCGAGCCAATCGCCCATCTTGTCGCCGATCGGCCCGGCCGCGGCACCTCCCGCCGCGGAACTCGCCGCCGCCACGACAATCTGATCCAGGTTCAAGTCCTTGCGATGGTCCTGGGAAATCTGCCAGGCCTGAATACCCACTTCCTGGCCGACTCCGATGGCGAAGTCGATGGCCACATGTTTCGCCAGGAATTGCAGCCACGTGCGCATACCCCCCACATGCCGGGCGACCGCGGACATGAGCCTGACGGCAATCGCCCGGATTCCCATCCGGGTTATCGTGATTGCCGCCGCCGACACCGCCGGGGCCGTAGGCGGGAAGATCCACGCCGCCGCGATCTCGGCCGCCAGCAGGGCCAGCGACGTGATCATCATGAGTTTCGCGTAGTCGATTTCGGTACCGACACCGTCCGCGCCCTCGGCCAGCTGGTCGAATGCCTCCGCCATCTTTTCCAACGAGGTATCGCCGGTACGCAGGCCGTCGAACAGCTTGGTCATCTCCTCGACGCCCTCGCCCGATGGATAGGCGGTGAGCGTCTTGTACTTGGCGTCGTCGAGATAGGGCAGAACCTCACGCAGATCGGCTGCGGCTGTACGCCAGTCGTCGGCCAGCGCCCACATACCGTCTTCATCGCCGTGCGGCCATTCCGAGCCGGCGACCCATTCCAGCCATTTCAGATAGCCGGGAATGTCACCCATATGCGATTACCCCGCGGTCACCAACTGGATTCGGTGACCCCATGCGCCGGCTTCCGCTCGTGGTCGTGGGACTCGACGTCGCTGAATTCCAATGCCGGCGTGGCGCCCTCGTCCGGTTCGGCCTGCGCAGCGGCACTATTCGTCGAATCATCGCCAGTCGGCGGGGAGGTGGGAACCGTTGGCGGCGTCGGTATTTGACTGGCGAAGTCGGGCATGTCCTCGATCAGATCCGATAGTTTCGGTAACCGCGACCGCTGATCCTGCAGCGGTGCCAGCAGTTCACTGCCACGGCGGGCGACCTCGGCGGCCGCCTGCTTCGCGGCCTCGGTCACCGCGCGGGCGATCTCGCCATAGCCGAGATCGTCGATATCCGAGCTGAACTTCGTCTCGATCACCACGCCATCGGCATTCACCGTGACCGTTACCCGCTTATTGCGCACACTGGCGGTGGCTGTGAGTCGCGCCCGCTCCTGCTGTAGCTGGCCGATGGTCCGCAACTGCTCTCGCACATCGCCGAGTACGGACATCATTTCCGCGCGTGCGTTCTCATTCACCATGGGGTGCACCACTTCCCGATCACCGGAAAGTGTCGCGAGTGGCCAGCTCCTGCGCCTCCAACTTGTCGGCGGCCTTGGTTTGGCCGGTCGAGAAGCCCGCGAAGGTCGTCCGGATATTTCCCAGGCTTTCGAAGAAGTCGTCACGCGCCGCGATGTAGCCCTGGTCGCCCTCGGAGAACTGGGTGCCGATCTTGTCGTCGCCCCAGGGCGCGCCCCGGCCATTCAATGACCCTTTCAACGTTGTCAGCACGCTGTCGACCCGGTCACGCACCTCGCCAGTCGCATCCGCGGCCTTACGGAGCAGGTCCTCGTACACCTCGAGAGGTTGTGTCATCGATTCCACTCCTCGGCGCTGGCGCGGGCGTTCGGCTTCTCCCCCGCTCGACTGGTACGTGAAAGACGTTGACAGCCAATAGCAAATCGTTCGTATCGCTAACTTGAACGCAGGGTTGCTGGCTGGCGAATCAGGCCCCCTACTACCGCAGTACAGTTAACGTATTGCAATTATCGAGGATGGGGGCACCATGGCGGCACCGGATACCTCGGCCGGTTCCCTTACCGTTAGCGGCGTGACCAATCCGGTGGCTGCCACCTTCGACCTGCTCGGGGACCGTCTGACCTTGACGATCCTGCGGCACGCCTTCGTGCACCGCGCGCGGCGGTTCAATCAGTGGATGGAGCGCACCGGTGCGCCGCCCGCCATGTTGACCGCGCGGCTGAATGCGCTGGTCGATGCGGGTGTGCTGGTTCGGGCGCCGCAGCCGGGCGCGGCGGAGCGGCATGAATATCGGCTTACCGCGCTCGGACTGGCCACCTGGGAGATTCTCGTCTGCGTGTGGGCCTGGCAGCGCGAGTGGACTGCCGAGGGGGCGGTGCTGCCGGAGTTGGTGCATGTGGAGTGTGGGCATCGGGGGCCGCCGATGCTTATGTGTCGGGGGTGCGGGCGGACTGTGACCACGCATGACACTGCGGTCGAGTTGTCGGAGGATGCGCTGTGGCACATCACTTCTGGGCGGCGGCGGTCGTCGCGGGGTAGTGCCGCCACCTCCGATGACGCGCAGTTCGAGGAGATCATGCAGGCCATTGGGGATCGGTGGAGTGCGTCGGTGACGGGGTTGGCGTTGGCGGGGGTGCGGCGGTTCGGGGAGTTTCGGGATGCTTTGCGGATGTCGCCTACGACGTTGACGGAGCGACTGTCTCGGCTGTGCGATGCGGGGATTATGGCGCGGCCGGAGGATGCGGCGGAGTATCGGTTGACGCCGCGGGGGCGTGGGTTGTTCGGGGTGTTCGCGTTTCTGCTGGCCTGGGCGGAGTTGGCGCATCCGGAGGTGTCGGAAACGGGGTTGCGGATTCGGCATCTCGGGTGCGGGGAGGTGCTCGCTCCGGCATTGCGGTGTCGGGGGTGTGAGGCGCGGCTGGGGCGGACCGATGTGCGGTTCGAGCCGATGCCGAGCCTTGACAGTCTTCGCTGAGACGCGTATCACTTCATTAACTGTAGTGAAACTTATCGGGGCGATACCGCCCCTGCGCCTTCGGAGGCAGTCCCATGACCCTCAGGGAAGAACTCATCGCACCGGCCGCCGAGGCTTTGGCGAATCCGTATCTCGAAGGGCCCTATGCGCCTACCGCCGATGAGGTCACGGTTACCGATCTCCAGGTGATCTCCGGGGAACTGCCCGCGGACATGGATGGCGTGTACGTGCGCAATGGGCCCAATCCGCAGTTCGCACCGATGGGGCGGTATCACTGGTTCGACGGGGACGGGATGCTGCACGCGGTGCATTTCGAGAACGGGCGGGCGACCTATCGCAATCGCTACGTGCGCACCGGGGAGTTCGAGGCGGAGCGGGCGGCCGGAACTGCCCTGTGGCGCGGGGTGATCGAGCCCTGGGATGACAATCCGGCGGGCGATCGGCGGGAGCGCAACTCCGCCAATACCGATGTGGTGTTCCATCACGGGAATCTGCTGGCGCTCTGGTATCGCGCCGGGAAACCCTATGCGCTGGACCCGATCAACCTGGAGACCCGTGGGGTCGACGAGTTCGGGGGGACGCTGCCGGGCGAGGTGTCCGCGCACGCCAAAGTCGATGAACGCACCGAGGAATTCGTATTCTTCGACTACGGGATTCACTCGCCGTACCTGCGTTACGGCGTGGCCGATCCGTCCGGGGTCGTCACCCACTACACCGGGATCGAGTTGCCGGGACCGCGCCTGCCGCACGATATGGCGATCACCGAAAACTATTCGATACTCATGGATCTGCCGCTCTACAACGATCCGCGGGCCGCGGCGGCGGGACGGTTCAAGCTGTTCTTCGATCGCGAATTGCCCAGTCGCTTCGCGGTTCTCCCGCGACGTGGCAATGGGGCGGCGGTGCGCTGGTTCGAGGCGAAGCCCGGGTATATCTATCACACCGTCAATGCCTGGGAAGAGGGCGACGAAATAGTCATGGTGGCCTGCCGGGTATCTCGGCCCAGTCCGGCTTCCGACCGCACCCATCCACTCGCTCAGCTGCTGGCCTACCTGCGGCCGGAGGCGACGCTGTATCGGTACCGGTTCAATCTGCGCACCGGGGCCACCGCCGAAGAGTCGCTCGATGATGTGAATACCGAGTTCCCGGCGATCGATCAGGGGCTTACCGGGCAGCGCGGACGCTGGTCGTATCAGATGCGGCTATCGGTGGATCGCACCATGCTTTTCGATGCGGTGATCAAGTACGACGTGCTGACGGGGGCGAAGCAGACCCAGCCCTTCGGTGCCGGGATTTTCGGTAGTGAGCTCACGGTGGTGCCGCGCCCGAATGGCGGCGGCGAGGATGACGCCTGGCTGACCATGTTCGCCCACAACAGCCATACCGATCTCGGCGAGGTGTGGATCTACGATGCCGCCGATCTCGCCGCGGGGCCGGTGTGCCGGCTGGGGCTGCCGATGCGGGTGCCGCTGGGCTTCCACGCCACCTGGGTGAGCGGGGAGCGCATGCGCGCCGCCGCGCGGACGGTCGACTGAGCGGAACGGACATGACCTTTCGAATACCCGACCTCCCAAAGCATTCGGAGTCGCGGTTGAGTGTGAGCCTGCCGTACTGGCAGGACCGTGACCCGATGGACGCGCTGCTGGTCGCCGAAGCCGCCGACAAACTGGGCTATCGACGGCTGTGGGTGGGTGAGATGGCGACATTCGACGCCTTCGCGCTGGCCACCGTGATCGGGCAGGCACCGGGCCGAATCCCCCTGTGTATCGGACCTTTGGCGGTGGATGTGCGCACTCCCGCCGGTATTGCCATCGGTGCGGCGAGTGTCGCCGCGCTCACCGGGCGGACCGTCGGCATCGCACTGGGTAGTTCCAGTGACGTCGTGGTTCAGGAGTGGCACGGCCGGGAAAGGCTGCGCACGGCGGCTCATCTGGAGGACACCGCGCGAATCGTGCGCGGGTTGGTGGATGGCGCGAAGGTGGATTTCGACGGCGCGGTGGAACGCACGCGGGGTTATCGACTGCGTCTGCCGCCGCCGCGATGTGAACTCACCGTGGCGGCATTCGGACAGCGAGCGCTCGCCGCCGCTGCCCGTACGGCGGATCGCGTGGTCCTGAATCTGGTGACACCCGAGCAGGTTTCGCGATCCGCCGCGGCGGTGCGGAATTTCGCGGCTCAGGTCGATCGTCCGGCACCGGCGATCTCGGTGTGGATCACCGCGGCCGCCGACCCGACACCGGAGGTGTATGCCTCCGTGCGCCGCGGGCTGGTCGGCTACCTGTGTGCTCCCGGCTACGACGCCATGTTCACCGCCGCCGGGTACGGCGACCTGGTGCGACTGGGCGGTACCGCCATCCATCCCCGCGACCTGCTGGCCGCGATACCCGATGAACTCGCCGATGCCATCGGCCTTTTCGGAGATGCCGCCACCCTGACCGACCGGCTCACCGCGTACCGCAATGCCGGTGCCGACGAAGTGGTCATCGTCCCGGCCACCTCCGCCGGCGATCCGGCGGGGCAGCACACCCTCGAAACCCTCGCAGGAATCGCTCATGTCTGAGGCTCTCATCTACGACGCGGTACGACTGCCGCGCGGCCGCGTGCGCAAGTCCGGGGGCACGCTCGCGGAGCTACCGCCATACGAACTGCTCGGCCAGCTGCTCACCGCGTTGGAGAACCGCACCTGCCCACCGGAATTCGTGGACGATGTCATTGTCGGCGTCAGCACGGCCACGGGCGAACAGGCGGGCGATATCGCGCGCGCCGCCCAATTATGGGCGGGCTGGCCGGATTCCGTGCCCGGTGGCGTGGTGTCGCGGCTGTGCTGTTCGGGTTTGGATGCCATCGAAAGCGCTGCCGCGCGCGTGGCGGCCGGGTTCGCGGATGTGATCGTGGCGGGCGGTGTGGAATCCATGTCGCGGGTGCCGATGCTGTCGGATCGACCCGCTATCGCCACCGACCCGGATCTCGGTGAACGCACCGGATTCGTCACCATCGGGGTCTCAGCGGATCTCACCGCCGCCGCGCACGGCATCTCGCGCACCGAACTGGACGCCTATGCCGTCGAATCACATCGAAAGTGCTCCACCGCACCGATTTCCGAGTCCGTCATACCGGCGCGCAAGGGCGGCACGATACTGCTCTACAGCGACGAGGGCGCACGGGCCGACGCCGACCTGACCGGCTTCGCCGCGCTGCCAGCGCTATTCGGCGATGACCCCGGTTGGGATCGGGTCGCGCGACGGCTGCCGGGATCGCCGCGCCCGGTCGCGGGACTGCACACCATTGCCACCGCACCGCAAATGGCGGACGGCGCTTCGGCGGTTGTCGTGGGTAACCGGCAGGCCGCGGCCCGCCTGGGCCGTGCGCCCATCGCGCGGATTGTCGGCACCGCGCAGACGGCGGTGCGCTCACCCTTGCTCACCGCACCCGCAGCCGCCGCCCGGCTGGCACTACAGCGCGCCGGAATCACCGCCGCCGACCTCGATGTGGTGGAGGTCAATGAATCCTTCGCCGTCACACCGCTTGTGCTGATCCGCGAGCTGGGGCTCGACCCGGAACGGGTGAATCGCACCGGTGGTGCGGTCGCCGTCGGACATCCGCTCGGCGCCACCGGCGGGATTCTCATCGCCGCGGCCCTCGACGCACTCGCCCGCACCGGCGGCGAACACGCGCTCATCACTATTCCCGCTGCCCTCGGTTTGGGCTCGGCCATCATCTTACGGCGGCTGATATGAACACTTCGACCTCAGGAAATCCCATGCCCGAGTCGCCCGCCCGCACAATCCCCACCTGCCACCCCGCCGAGACCGTCCGCCACTACCTCGACCAGGGGTGGTGGGAGCCGGAGACCCTACCGCAGGCGTTGCGCCGCCAGGTCGAGAACGCACCGGACTCCCCCGCTACGACCGATCCGGCCAATCTCGCCGAGCTGACCGGTGCGGTACCGCGCACCCTTACCTGGCGCGAATTCGACCAAGTCATCGATGATCTCGCTACCGTGCTGTTCGCACGCGGCATTCGCCAGGGCGATACCGTCGCGGTCCTGCTGCCGAATTCGGTCGCACTGTCGGCCGTCTATTTCGCGCTGTGGCGACTCGGGGCGGTCGCCACCCCGATGCCCGCGTCCTACCGTCGCCATGAACTCTCCGGCATTGTCACCGCGACCGACGCGACGGCGATTATTACCACCGGCAGGCTGTCCGATCGCGAGCTCGCGCGAGAAGCCCTGGCGGTGGCGGATGGTCGTCGCACCGTCTTCGCATTCGGTCCAGAGATTCCCGATGACGCTGTCGCACTGGATCATCCGGTCGATGAGGTGCGAGAACAGCTGCGGAAGTACGAATCCGAGCTCGAGGTGACGGTCAACGACCGCGCCACCATCTGCTGGACCAGCGGTACCGAGGCCGCGCCCAAGGGTGTGCCGCGCTGCCACGGCGACTGGCTGGCCATGGGTCGCGGTGTGCAGGATGGGCTGCGGCTCACCCCGGACGCGGTGGTGCTCAATCCATTTCCCATGGTGAATATGGCCGGATTCGCGGGGTCGTTCCTGCCGTGGCTGCTCGCGGGAGGGCATCTGGTGCAGCACCATCCACTGGATCTGCCGGTGTTCTTCGGACAGATCGCGCGCCACCGGGTCACCCACACCAGCATGCCGCCCGCGCTGCTCACCATGCTGCTGCGCAATGACGCGCTACGCGCCAGCACGGATCTGACCTCGCTGCGCCGCGTCGGTTCGGGCGGAGCGCCGCTGCCACCCGGGGTGGTGCGTGGCTGGCAGGAGGAGTTCGGGATCGAGGTACTCAATAACTTCGGATCCAACGAGGGCGTCTGCCTGCTCGGCGCGCCCGCCGATATTCCGGATCCGACCATGCGCGCCCAACATCTGCCGCGCTACGGGGCGCCCGGCGTGCGGTGGTCCACCCGGCTGGCGGAGAGCACCGCGGTGAAACTGGTCGATACCGTGACGGGCGACATCGTCACCGAACCGGGCGGACGGGGTGAGCTGCGACTGCGCGGTCCGGCCGTTTTCGGCGGCTATCTTCCGGGCACCGCCACCACCGAACCATTCGATGACGACGGATATTTGTGCAGTGGAGATGTTTTCGAACTGTGCGGCGAGGACGGGCGCTATCTGCGCTTCGTCGATCGAGTGAAGGAGATCATTATTCGCGGCGGCATGAATATCGCGCCCGCCGAAATCGAAGGTCTGCTCATCGACGTGCCCGCCGTCGCCGATGTGGCCGTGGTCGGGTATCCGGATGCGGTGCTGGGCGAGAAGTGCTGTGCCTTCGTTGTTCCCGCGCCGGGAACAACGGTCGAGCTGGAAGATCTGGTGGCACATCTGCGCGGCCTCGACGTGGCCTCGTTCAAACTGCCCGAACGGCTCGAAATCGTCGAGGCCCTACCGCGTAACCCTGTCGGCAAGATTCTGCGACGCGAACTGCGCGCGGCGCTGGTCACCGAGGTTTAGGAGTCCACATGTCCCCCAGAGCCATTCATATCCTCGGCGGCAGCCAAACCGATTTCGCCCTCAACTGGCACCGCGCCGGACGAGAATTCGACGCACTCGTCGGCGAAACCATCGAGCGCACACTGCACAACGCGCGCATCGATCCGGCCGACATCGGCGTCGTGCATGTGGGCAATGCCTTCGGGCAGCTGTTCACCGGCCAGGGCCAGCTCGGCGGTATGCCCGCCACGGTGCTGCCCGAGCTGTGGGGTATTCCCGCCAGCCGTCACGAGGCCGCCTGCGCCTCCGGCAGTATGGCTGTACTCGCCGCCATGGCGGATCTCGAATCCGGCCGCTACGACTGCGCACTGGTAATCGGTGCGGAGTTGGAGAAGACCGTGCCCGGCGCACAGGCCGCCCGCTATCTGGGGGCTGCCGCCTGGGCCGGACACGAAGCCCACGACACCGACTTCGTGTGGCCGACCATGTTCGCGGCCATTACCGACGAATACGACCGTCGCTACGGGCTCGACGCGGCCCACCTGCGCGCCATCAGCGAGCTCAATATCGGCAATGCCCGCACCAATCCCCTTGCCCAGACGCGTTCCTGGGACTTCACCGCCGAGAGTTTCGCCGACGATGACACCGCCAACCCGCCGGTAGCCGGGCGACTACGGCGTCAGGACTGTAGCCAGATGACCGACGGCGCTGCCGCCGTCGTACTCGTCTCCGATCGGTTCCTCCAGCGCCACAGCACTATTCCGGTCGAACGTCGCGCGGTCATCACCGGTTGGGGTCATCGCACGGTCGGCCTGTCGCTGGAGGCCAAGCTCCGTGCCTCCGCCGACCAGCCCTACGTATTCCCCCATGTGCGCCGGGCAATGCGCGACGCCCTCGACCGCGCGCGCCTCGCCGAAATCACCGAGGTGGACGGCGTGGAGGTACACGACTGCTTCTCCATGTCCGAATACCTCGCCATCGATCACCTCGGTATCACCGCACCGGGCGAGAGCTGGAAGGCCATTGAATCCGGCGACATCGGCCGCGCCGGGGCCCTGCCCGTCAATCCGGGCGGCGGGCTCATCGGCATCGGCCATCCCGTCGGAGCCACCGGCGTGCGCATGCTCCTCGACGCCTACAAACAGGTCACCGGTCAGGCCGGGGAGAGCCAGGTGGAGGGGGCGCGACGCTTCGCCACCTGCAATATCGGCGGCAGTGCCACCACCGTGGCGGGATTCGTCGTCGAAGCCGCCTAGACCGGTTGCGCCGGACCCTGGATCGTCGAATTGCGGCCCCAGATGAACCACGTGACCGGACCGAGGAACGGGAAGGCCAGCATGAGCAGAATCCATACGGCCTTACCGCCGGATTGGTAATTGCCGGAACGGAATACGCTCACCACGCCCGCGATGAAGAGGACGATACCGGCGAGCACAAATGCGATTCCCGCGATAGCGAGGGCGATGGAACCGGCCGTTTCACCCGTACTGGCGAGCGTGGCGGCGGAGGCGAGAGTCATTGTTGTCATGATTATGAGCCTAAGAAACCAACCGGTTTTGACACATCCGGTATCAGCCCTGAAGTTATTCTCGCCGGGATGAGTCGCAGGTCGTACATCGAAAGGATTACACACCCTGAACTCGGGCGTTCTCCGGCCGCTGGAATGATCGCAAGCGTGCGAGTACTGGTGCAGCGGGTCAGTTCGGCGCAGGTGACCGTGGAGGGCGAGGTCGTCGGACGGATCGATCCCGCCGCCCACGGTGCACCCCAGGGCCTCGTAGCGCTCGTCGGTATCACGCACAGCGATACCGAAGCCACCGCCAAAGCCCTGGCTGACAAGCTCTATCGCCTGCGCATCCTCGATGGGGAGCGCGCTGCCGCCGACCTGAACGCCCCGATCCTGGTGATCAGCCAGTTCACCCTCTACGCCGATACCGCCAAGGGCCGTCGCCCGTCCTGGTCGGCCGCCGCGCCCGGTTCCGTCGCCGAACCGCTGGTCGATAGTTTCGCCAGAACTTTGCGTGAACTCGGAGCGACGGTGGAGACCGGGCGATTCGGCGCACATATGCAGGTGGAATTGGTGAACGACGGACCGGTCACGCTACTCCTCGAGGCGTGACGCATACTTCGGTAACCTGGCGCTCATGCTCTTGTGGATCAATGGGCCGTTCGGGGGCGGTAAGACCCAGACCGCATACGAACTGCATCGGCGACTGCCGGGCAGCGTGGTGTGTGATCCGGAAATGGTCGGCTACGAACTCACCTGAACCGAATCACGGTGGGCGTCAAGCACATCCGCCTCAGCTGACCTGAACCAGTGCGCGGGTGGCGGGCACCACCTCGGAGGTCCACCGACGAAGTTGGGTTTCGTCCTGAGATTCGGGCCAGAGCACGAAGGTATCGAAACCGGTGCCCTGCGCGAGGTCGGCGAGGATACGTGCCCAGCCCGCCGCGTCCGTGTGGATCGGATCCTCACCGCGCAGGCTCACCGACCCCGGACCATCGGTGACCGTGCCGACGAGCTGCGCCATCCGCATGATGTCGGCGGGGTCGCGGCCCGCGTCGGCGGCGGACTGGGAAATGGTTTCCTGTGCGGCGGACCACTTCTCGTACGGCAGGTAGTGCGGGATCGGGGCGGCCCAGCCGTCGGCGATTCGCCCGGTGAGCGCATTCGCCTTCGGTCCGACACTGCCGAACCAGATCCCGACCGGATGCGCGGGCGCGGGCCCGGACTGCACACCGCTCACCGAGTAGTGCTCACCCCGCACTGTCGCCTTCGCCCCCGGCACCCACATGGCCCGGATAATCGCCGTGGCCTCCTCCAGCGCTTGCAGCGCTTCCGGATTGGTCCGCGACGGCCCGCCCATGGCCGCAATCCCCTGCCAGAAGGCTCCCGCCCCCAGCGCCAGTTCGAATCGCCCACCGCTCACCAGATCCAGCGTCGCCGCCTGCTTCCCCAGCATGGCCGGACCCCGCAGCGGCAGACTGGCCACATCCGGAAACACCCGCAGCCGTTCGGTTTCCGCGAGCACAGTGCTGATCACCGTGAAGGTATCCGCCAGCTCCCCGGCATACGGATGATCCTGAATCCCGAGCAGATCCAGCCCCTCCGCGTCGGCAATCCGCGCCAACCGCCGAATCTCCCCCAGCTGCTCCACCTTCGGCGCCAACTGAATCCCGAACCGCAGCTCCACGTCACTCCCACGTCTCGAACCGAAGGGGGCAGTATCGCATTCCTGCCACGCCTGCTCGTAAGCATCCTCGAGCGCACGGCTACGGAGCAGTTGAATTGCCTTCACGACGGCCGCCGACCGACCCGACAATCCCGTCCGGCACACCTCATCGTCGAGTGTCGCTACATCCTCCTCGGACAGACTCACACTCAGCTTCATACGCACAACGGTACCCAGACAACCGCACCCGCCTCAGCAGAACTGAAGCGGGTGCGGAAAGCGTTGCGCGGAAGACTACTCCGGGCGCAGCGTGAGGATGCGCGGGCCGTCCTCGGTAACGGCGACCGTGTGCTCCCAGTGCGCTGCGCGGGAACCATCCGTGGTGACGACTGTCCAATCGTCTTCCAGCGTCTTGGTTTCCGTGGTACCGAGGGTGAGCATGGGCTCGATGGCCAGCACCGAACCGACCACGAGTTGCGGGCCCTTGCCGGGCTTGCCCTCGTTGGGGAGGAACGGGTCCATATGCATTTCGCGGCCGATGGCGTGACCGCCGTAGCCGTCGACAATGCCGTAGGCGCGGCCGTGTTCGGCCTCCGCGGCGCGGGTGCCGAGTTCGATGGCGTGCGAGACGTCGGTGAGTCGGTTGCCGGGGAGCATGGCGGCGATACCGGCTTCCATGGACATCTTGGTGGCCTCGCTCAGCAGGCGGTCGGCCTCGATGAAGCTGCCCACACCGAAGGTCCAGGCCGAGTCACCGTGCCAGCCGTCGAGAATGGCGCCGCAGTCGATGGAGACCAGGTCTCCCTCGACGAGGACGTCATCGGCGGACGGGATGCCGTGCACTACGCGGTCGTTCACCGAAGAACAGATCGAGCCCGGGAAGCCGTGGTAGCCCTTGAAGGACGGGACGGCCCCGGCCTCCCGAATGAGCTGCTCGGCAACCTCGTCCAGCTCCAGGGTGGAAACCCCGGGCTTGGCGGCGGCGCGCACCGCCACCAGCGCACGGCCGACAATCGCACCGGCCGCCGCCATCGCATCGAGCTCACCGGCGGTGCGGAAAGGCACCACCTTCTTGTTCTTGCGCCCGAAGACCATTCAGCGACCCAGCGCCTGCAGCGCGCGCGTGTTCACGTCGTCGATCTCGCCGACGCCCTCGACCGTCACCACGAGACCGTCGTAGTGCTCGAGCAGCGGTTCGGTCTCCTCGCGGTAGACGCGCATCCGGTTGCGGATGGTCTCCTCGTTGTCATCGGCACGCTTGCGGGCGAGCATGCGCTCCACCACCACGTCCTCGGCAACCACGAAGCAGAGCACCGCGTCCAGCTTCTTGCTGTCCTGCAGCAGCATCTTCTCCAGCGCCTCGGCCTGGTCGATGGTGCGCGGGTAGCCGTCCAGCACAAAACCGTTCGCCGCGTCGGGCTCGGCAATGCGGGCCTCGACCATGCGATTGGTCACATCGCTGGGAACCAGGTTCCCGGCATCCATGTACTTCTGTGCTTCGCGGCCCAACGCGGTCTGCTGGCTGATATTCGCGCGGAAGAGATCCCCCGTCGAGATGTGCGGCACACCCAGCTTTTCCGACAGCAGCACGGCCTGCGTTCCCTTGCCGGCACCGGGCGGTCCGAGCAGAACAACTCTCACTTGAGGAACCCTTCGTAATTTCGATTCATCAACTGGCTCTCGATCTGCTTCACGGTATCGAGGCCGACGCTCACGATGATCAGCACCGCGGTGCCACCGAATGCCATACCGATCGAGCCGCCGGTGCCCCCGCCCATATTGAGGAAGACGTTCGGCAAGATCGCCACCGTACCGAGGTAGATGGAACCGGGCAGGGTGATACGGCTGAGCACATAGTTCAGATAGTCGGCGGTCGGCTTACCGGGGCGATACCCCGGAATGAAGCCGCCATACTTCTTCATCTCGTCGGCGCGCTCCTCCGGATTGAAGGTGATCGCGACGTAGAAGTAGGTGAAGAACACGATCAGCGCGAAGTAGATCGAGATATACACCGGGTTATTCGGGTTCACCAGGTACTTCTGGATCTGCTCCTGCCACCACGCGGGGTCACCGCCGGTGTCCTGGGTCAGCTGCGCCACCAGGTTCGGCAGGTACAGCAGCGAGGACGCGAAGATCACCGGGATAACACCGGCCTGGTTCACCTTCAGCGGCAGATAGGTCGAGGAGCCGCCGTACATCTTGCGGCCGACCACGCGCTTGGCGTACTGCACCGGAATCCGGCGCTGGCCCTGCTCCACGAAGATAACGGCGACGATGATGGCGAACACGGCCAGGACAACCAGCGCGAACTTGAGGTGCGAACCGCTGTCCCAGATCATCTTGCCCTCGATCGGGACCCGCGCCACGATGCCGGCGAAGATGAGCAGCGACATGCCGTTACCGACACCGCGCTCGGTGATCTGCTCGCCGAACCACATCACCAACGCCGCACCGGCCGTCATGACCAGCACGATGATGACCATGCCGAAAATACTGGTGTCGTCGAGAATGTCCTTGGGGCAACCCTGCAACAGCTGTCCGCGCGCCGCGAGCGCCACCAGACCGGTGGCCTGCAGAATCGCCAGCGCGACCGACAGGTAGCGGGTGTACTGGGTCATCTTGGACTGACCCGCTTGGCCTTCTTTTTTCAGATCCTCGAATCGCGGGATCACGACGGTCAGCAGCTGGACAATAATGCTCGCCGTGATGTACGGCATGATGCCGATCGCGAACACCGAAAGCTGCAGCAGCGCACCGCCGGAGAAGAGGTTGATGAGCTGGTAGATACCGGCGGAATCACCGCCGTTGACCAGTTCCACACACTCTTGAACATTCTTGTAGCTGACGCCCGGAGAGGGCAGCGCGGCGCCGAAACGGTAGAGCGCGATCAGGCCCAGCGTGAAGAGAATCTTCCGCCGTAAGTCCGGGGTCCGGAAAGCCGACACGAAGGCGGAAAGCACAGATCCTCCTGGCTAACGACATGGGTCAGGCCATGGCTTCAGCGATTATGGGAAACGCCGATTCCCATGACGGTGTTGGCAGACAACACTTGAACTTTAACAGTGGCACCGGACGAGCTCGTCACTCGTCCGGTGCCTCTGTGTTTTCAGCCTACCGTCAGGCCAGCACTGTGGCAGTGCCACCGGCTGCGGCGATCTTCTCCTTGGCGGAACCGGAGAACTTATCGGCGGAAACCTGAACGGCCACACCGATTTCGCCTTCGCCGAGCACCTTCACGAGCTCGTTCTTGCGAACGAGACCGGCGGCGACCAGCTCAGCCTTGCCGATGGTGCCACCCTGGGGGAACCGCTCGGCGATATCGGACACGTTCACGACCTGGTACTCGGTGCGGAACGGGTTGGTGAAGCCCTTGAGCTTGGGCAGACGCATATGCAGCGGCATCTGGCCACCCTCGAAGCGGGCGGGAACATTCTTGCGAGCCTTCGTACCCTTGGTACCGCGGCCCGCGGTCTTACCCTTGGAACCTTCACCGCGACCGACACGGGTCTTCTCGGTCTTGGATCCCGGAGCAGGGCGAAGGTGGTGCAACTTGATGGTCATGCCTATACCTCCTCAACCTGAACGAGGTGGCGCACGGCGTTGATCAGACCACGGTTCTGCGCGTTGTCGTCGCGAACCACCGTCTTGCGGATGCCACGCAGCCCGAGGGTGCGCAGCGAGTTCCGCTGATTCTGCTTGGCGCCGATGCTCGACTTGATCTGTGTGACCTTGAGCTGTGCCATGTCTAGGCCCCCTGTCCCGCGCGTGCACGCAGCATGCCCGCAGGAGCCACATCCTCGATCGGGAGACCGCGACGGGCGGCAACCTCTTCGGGACGCTGCAGCATCTTGAGGGCAGCAACGGTGGCGTGCACGACGTTGATGGCGTTATCGCTACCGAGCGACTTCGCCAGAATGTCGTGGATACCAGCGCACTCCAGCACGGCACGAGCCGCGCCACCGGCGATCACACCGGTACCGGGCGAAGCCGGACGCAGCATGACGACACCGGCCGCCGCCTCACCCTGGACCGGGTGGACGATGGTGGAGCCGATCATCGGGACGCGGAAGAAGCTCTTGCGAGCCTCCTCGACACCCTTCTGGATGGCCGCGGGAACTTCCTTGGCCTTGCCGTAGCCGACGCCGACCAGACCGTTGCCGTCACCGACGATCACGAGGGCGGTGAAGCTGAAGCGACGACCACCCTTCACGACCTTGGAGACGCGGTTGATCGCGACTACGCGCTCGAGATTGTTCTTCTCGGCCGGCTGCTGATCGCGACGATCGCCACGGCCACGGCCGCGGTTGTCGCGGTCGTTGCCACCCGGGCCGCTGTTGTTCTGTCCGGCGGGACCATTGTTTCCGCCGTCACGCCGTTGACGTCCCGGCATCAGACGTTCCTTCCGTTCGCAGTGTTGATCATCAGAACTTCAGCCCACCTTCACGGGCGGCATCGGCGAGCGCCGCGATACGGCCGTGGTAGTCCTTGCCACCACGGTCGAACACGACGGCGTCGACGCCGGCGGCCTTGGCGCGGGCGGCGATGAGCTCGCCGACCTTGGCGCCCTTGGCGGACTTGTCACCCTCGAGCGCACGCACGTCGGCTTCGACGGTCGACGCGGCGGCAAGAGTCTTGCCGATCGAGTCGTCCACGAGCTGAGCGTGCAGGTGCCGCGCCGAACGGTGCACCACCAGGCGCGGACGCTCGGTGGTTCCTTCGATCTTCTTGCGGAGGCGGAAGTGGCGACGCGTCTTGGACAGACGACGCGCGGTCGAGGCATCCGTGCCGATCGGCTTGCGCCGACGTTTCTGGTTCTCAGTTTGTGCCATGGCTTACTTACCCGTCTTTCCGACCTTGCGGCGAACGACCTCACCGGCGTAGCGGATGCCCTTACCCTTGTACGGGTCGGGCTTACGCAGGCCGTGGATCACCGCTGCGATCTGGCCGACCTTCTGCTTGTCGATACCCGAGACCGAGAACTTGGTCGGGGACTCCACCGCGAAGGTGATGCCCTCGGGGGCGTCGATCGGCACCGCGTGGCTGTAGCCCAGGGCGAACTCGAGGTTCGAACCCTTGGCCTGCACGCGGTAACCAACGCCGAAGATTTCCATCTTCTTCTCGTAGCCCTTGGTGACGCCCTCGATCATATTGGCGACCAGGGTGCGGGTCAGGCCGTGCAGCGAGCGGTTCGCACGCTCGTCGTTCGGACGGACGACCTCGAGTTCACCGGTCTCACCCTTGGTGATGACGATGGGCTCGGCGACCACGTGCGACAGGGTGCCCTTGGGACCCTTGACCGACACGCTCTGGCCTTCGATGCTCACCTCGACACCGGCGGGAACCGGAATCGGCTTCTTACCGATACGCGACATTGTTCCTACCTCCCTTACCAGACGTAGGCGAGGACTTCCCCGCCCACACTCTGCTGCTTGGCCTGACGGTCCGTGAGGAGCCCCTGGGACGTGGAGATGATCGCCACGCCGAGGCCACCCAGCACCTTGGGCAGGTTGGTGGATTTCGCGTACACACGAAGACCGGGCTTCGAGACGCGGCGGACACCCTGGAGGGAGCGCTCACGGCTCGGGCCGTACTTGAGGTCGACGATCAGGGTCTGGCCGACAGGCGCCTCTTCGGTGCGGTAGTCGGCGATGTAGCCCTCGCGCTTGAGGATCTCGGCGATATTCGCCTTGAGCTTCGAGTGCGGAGCCTTCACCTGGTCGTGGTACGCCGAGTTGGCGTTGCGCAGACGAGTCAAGAAGTCTGCGATGGGGTCAGTCATGGTCATGTTTTTGACCGTTTACCTTTCTCGCCGCGGTTCCCATACAGCACCGTCACACGGGCGGTCGTGGGCCTACAACGAAGTGGGGTTTGTGCTCGCCGGTTACCCGGCGAACGTTTCTGTCCGACGCCCCGGCTCGAGAGCCGGGGCAGCGGAAAGTCTGTGGGCGACTTACCAAGAAGACTTGTGCACGCCCGGGAGTTCGCCACGGTGGGCCATCTCGCGCAGGCAGATGCGGCACAGGCCGAACTTGCGGTAGACCGCGTGCGGACGGCCGCAGCGCTGGCAGCGGGTGTAACCGCGGACCGCGAACTTCGGCTTGGCGTTGGCCTTGTTGACGAGGGCTTTCTTAGCCATGTGCTCAGTTCTCCTTGAACGGGAAGCCGAGGTGCTTGAGGAGGGCGCGGCCTTCCTCGTTATTGGTCGCCGTGGTCACCACGGTGATGTCCATACCGCGCGGACGATCGATGGAGTCCACGTCGATCTCGTGGAACATCGACTGCTCCGAGAGGCCGAACGTGTAGTTGCCGTTGCCGTCGAACTGCTTCGGCGACAGGCCGCGGAAGTCGCGGATACGCGGCAGCGCGATGGAGATCAGTCGATCCAGGAACTCCCACATGCGGTCGCCGCGCAGGGTGACCTTCGCACCGATCGGCATGCCCTCACGCAGCTTGAACTGCGCGATGGACTTGGTGGCCTTGCGGATCTCGGGCTTCTGACCGGTAATGAGGGTCAGGTCCGCGACAGCGCCGTTGATCAGCTTCGCGTCACGGGCGGCGTCGCCGACACCCATGTTCACGACAACCTTGACCACGCCGGGGATCTGCATGACGTTGTCGTAGTTGAACTCGCTGTTGAGCGCGTCCTTGATCTCGGCGCGGTAGCGCGCCTTGAGGCGCGGCTGCGTCTTGTCTTCAGTGGAGGTCATCAGATGTCCTTCCCGTTGCGACGGGAGATACGAACCCGCTTGCCGTTCTCGTCGGTGCGGTAGCCCACCCGCGTCGGGTTACCGTCGGAGTCGATCACCATCACGTTGGAGGCCTGGATCGGCGCTTCCTGAGTGACGATGCCGCCCGAGCTGGCGCCACGCTGGTTCGCGGAGTCCGCGACATGCTTCTTGATCCGGTTGACGCCCTCGACCAGGAGCTTGCCGGTCGCCGGGAAGGCCTGAATGACCTTGCCCTTGGCGCCCTTGTCCTTACCCGAGACGACAAGCACGGTATCGCCCTTGTGCACCTTCATTTAGAGCACCTCCGGGGCCAGCGAAACGATCTTCATGAACTTCTTCTCGCGCAGCTCGCGGCCGACCGGGCCGAAGATGCGGGTGCCGCGCGGATCGTTGTCCGGCTTGATCAGCACTGCCGCGTTCTCGTCGAAACGGATGTACGAGCCGTCCGGGCGGCGGCGCTCCTTGACGGTGCGCACGACGACGGCCTTGACGACCTCGCCCTTCTTGACGTTGCCACCGGGGATGGCGTCTTTCACGGTAGCGACGATGATGTCGCCGATACCGGCATAGCGACGCGACGAACCGCCGAGCACGCGGATGCAGAGGATTTCCTTAGCACCCGTGTTGTCGGCGACGCGCAGTCGCGACTCTTGCTGAATCACTTCAGCTCCTCCTAGACCTGGACGTTATGCACGCCGGATTGCCGACCCGACGGGCATGGTCAGTTACCCTTCAAACGCGCGCCTGCCAGCGGTTTTATCCGATCTGGGAAGACCAACCACTGTGGGTTCGCGGCCGAAGTGCGGGCATAGCTCCCGCAGGCAACCGTACGAGTGTAGCTAAACCCCAGGTCGTGGCAAAATCCGCCTCCCCGAAACTTCAGCGCCCGACTCAGAGCCGTCTTCCGTTTTGCACGCGTGCCGGCGGTCATGTGCCGAACCGATTCTGGGCGTACCCAGGGAGTTACCCCGATCCTCACGAAATCAGTTGTCGCCAATGCCACAAGACGGCAGGTAACCTTCGCGATCGAGCAATCAACGAGCTACCTACGTATGGCATCCGAAGAGGAGTCCCGTGAGTTCGCCGGAGCATTCGTTCGCCCTCGACCGTCGCACCCTGCTGAAGGCTCTCGGCCTGGTTCCCGCCGTGGTACTACTGCCGTCGTGTACACCCGAGAAACCTGGCCAACCGGCCGGTCCGGATCTCTCGGGCGCGGATCCGGCTATCCGGCCGCAGGACGATCTCTATCGGTTCGTCAATGGCAAATGGCTGGAGAACTACAGGCTGCCGCCGGATAAGACGTCGTACGGGACCTTCGCCGAGGTCCAGGAGCGGACCGAGGCGCAGCTGCGCGAGATCGTGGAGGCGATTCGCGATCCCAAGGGTGGGAGCTCCGAACAGCAGATTCGCGATCTCTACGACGCCTATCTCGATACCGCCGAGATCGACGCGGTCGGGATGGCGCCACTGGCACCGCTGCTGGGCAGGATCGACGCGGCGGGCGCGAAATCCGATCTGGCCCTGGTGATGGGGCAGTTGCCGATCGACGGGTTGCTCGGGCTCGGGGTGGGGGTGGACGACCGGAACGCCACGGCGAATATCGCGAGTATCAGCCAATCGGGGGTCGGGCTGCCCGAGCAGTACTTCCGCCAGCCGCAGTACGCCGATATTCTCGCGGCCTACCGGACCTATCTGGAGCGCATTGCCGCCGGAGCCGGCTTCGCCGATCCGGTCGCCATGGCCGGGCGGGTATTCGAGCTGGAGCAGGCCGTCGCGGCCGGATTCTGGGATAACGTCCGCAATCGCGATCCGCAGGCCACCTATAACCGGATGAGCTGGGCTGAGCTGACCGCACTGGGTCCGCAATTCGATTGGGACCCTTGGCTTTCCGGCCACACCGATCGAGCGAAGGAACTGTTCGGCACCGTGGTGGTGCGGCAACCGTCCTTCGTGACCGCGGCGGCGGGGCTGTGGGGTGAGGCCGACATCGCCACCTGGCGCGATTACCTCCGGCTGAGCCTGGTACGCAACTGGGCCGACTATCTGAAATCCGATATCGCCGATGCCGATTTCGACTTCTACGACCGGGAGCTGGGCGGTCAGCGGGAGCGGCCGCAGCGGTGGAAGTCCGGCATCGGCGTGCTGAATGCGAATCTCGGTATGCCGCTCGGGAAAACTTATGTGGCGCAGCACTTTCCAGCACAGTCCAAGCAGCGGGTGCAGGATCTGGTCGACGATCTCTTCACGGCCTATCGGGTCAACTTCGGCGATTCCGATTGGATGTCGCCGCCCACCCGGGATGCCGCCGTCGCCAAACTCGACAAGATCAATACCAAGATCGGGTATCCGGACCGGTGGGAGGACTACTCCCCGATCACCATCACCCGCGGCAAGCTGCTCGAATCACTCTTCGCCGTCAATACTTTCGAAGCGGGGCGGATGTTCGCCAAGCTGGGCGAGCCGGTCGACAAGTCCGAATGGGGTATGCCGCCGCAGACGGTGAATGCCTACTACGAGCCCACCCGTAATGAGATCGTCTTCCCGGCGGCCATTCTCCAGGCCCCGTTCTTCGATGCCGATGCCGCAGCGGCGGTGAACTACGGCGGGATCGGCGCGGTCATCGGCCACGAGATCGGCCACGGCTTCGACGATCAAGGGTCGCTCTACGACGGGGACGGGAATCTGCACGACTGGTGGACGCCGGAGGACCGGGCCGCCTTCGAAGCCAAGACGAAGCGGCTGATCGACCAGTACGACGCGTTGGTGCCCACCGGGCTGCCGTCGAGCGAGCACGTCAACGGGGCGCTCACCGTCGGCGAGAATCTGGCCGATCTGCGTGGGCTCGGGATCGCGTTGGCCGCCTACGGCATCGCGGAACAGCGCGACGGCGCGGATCGGATCGACTACACGGCCATGTTCGAATCATGGGGGCGGATCTGGCGGATTCAGCTCACACCCCAGTACGCCGAAACCCTGCTGGCCGAAGATCCGCACGCACCAGGTGAATTCCGATGCAACCAGACGGTGCGCAATCTGCCGGAGTTCTACGCCACCTTCGATGTGAAAGACGGCGATAGGGAGTGGCTCGCACCGGATCAGCGGATCACGCTCTGATCCCGGCTCCGCTCGTCCGACCACCCCCGCCGCGAGGACGCCGGTAGCCTCGTGCCGGAGCACAGCCATGGTGCGGCACCGCCGCACGTTCAGAGAGGGGTCCGCGTGACATCGTCCGGTCCGATCCGATTCGATCGCCGCGCCTTCCTCGTGGCGCTCGGGCTCGCGCCCGCCGCCGCGTGGGTGGCGTCCTGCGGTACCGACGAGTCACCGAGTACGACCTCGACCAGTACGACCCTGAACGGTCCCGATCTCTCTGGTGCCGATCCTGCCGTTCGGCCGCAGGACGATCTGTACCGCAGCGTCAATGGCAAGTGGCTGAAGGAGTATCAGCTGCCGCCGGACAAGGTGTCGTTCGGGACCTTCGATGAGGTCGGCGAACGGGTCGAGGCGCAACTGCGCGACATCATCGACGGTATCTCCGATCCGAAGGCCGGGACCGAGGCGCAGCAGATCCGCGACCTCTACGACGCGCGGATGGACCTGGACGAGATCGAACGTCTCGGGATGACGCCGCTGGAGGATATGTTCGCGCAGATCGACAAGGCGGCGGACAAGTCGGAGCTGGCGAAGGTCATGGGCGCGCTGCCGATCGGCGGGCTCATCGGACTGGGCGTCAGCATCGACCGCAAGAACTCCAGCGCGTACGTGGCAGCGGTGGGACAGTCGGGCCTCGGCCTGAGTGAGCAGTACTACCGCAAGCCCGAATACGCGGACAAGCTCGCCGGATACAAGATCTTCCTGGAGAGCATCGCCAAGGGCGCGGGGTTCGCCGATCCGACCGGAATGTCGACTCGCGTGGTGGATCTGGAGACCCGGATCGCCTCCGGATTCTGGGATAACGTGCGCAACCGCAACTCCGAGGCCACCTACAACAAAATGCGGTGGAGTGAAATGGCCGCACTCGGGCCCCAGTTCGACTGGGATCCGTGGTTCTCCGGCAATACCGATCGGCCCAAGGACCTGTTCGACACGGTGATCGTCAGCCAGCCGTCCTACATCACGCACGCGGCCGGACTGTGGCACGACGTGGATCTCGACGTGTGGCGCGACTATCTGAAGCTCTACCTGGTGCGGCAGTACGCGCGCTTTCTGCCGAAGGCCATCTGGGAGGCCAATTTCGAGTTCTTCGGCAGGGTGATGAGCGGTCTGGAACAGCGGCCCGAACTCTGGAAGTCGGCGGTCGCCACCGTGGACAGCAATCTGGGCGAGCAGCTCGGAAAGCTGTATGTGGACAAGCACTTCCCGCCGGAAGCCAAGGATCGCGCCATGGAGATGGTGGACGATATGAAGGCCGCATACCGGGACAATTTCCGCAATTCCACCTGGATGGCACCGGCCACCCGCGACGCCGCCCTCGTCAAACTCGAGAAGATGAATGCCAAGATCGGCTACCCGGATAAGTGGGAGGACTACTCCGAGCTGACCATCACCCGCGGCAAGCTCATCGAATCCCTGCGCGCGGTAGGCACTTTCGATGTCAAGCGGATGTTCGAGCGGCTGGGCACCCCGGTCGACAAGACCGAGTGGAGCGCGGCACCGCAGACCGTGAACGCCTTCTACTCCCCCGTCTACAACGAGATCGTCTTCCCGGCCGCCTTCCTGCAACCGCCGTTCTTCGACAAGGACGCCGCGGCGGCGGTGAACTACGGCGCGGGCGGCGCGGTCATCGGCCACGAGATCGGCCACGGCTTCGACGATCAGGGCTCGAAGTACGATGCCGACGGCAATCTGAAGGACTGGTGGACACCCGAGGACCGCGTGGCCTTCGAGGAGCGCACCACGAAGCTGGTCGACCAGTACAACGCGCTGGTTCCCGAGGGCCTCAACCCCGACCAACATGTCAATGGCGAACTGACTGTCGGTGAGAACGTGGCCGATGTGCGCGGCCTGCAGATGTCCCTCGCCGCCCTCGCCATTGCCGAAAAGCGCCGTGGCGTGGACACACCCGACTACCGACCCATGTTCGAAGCCTGGGCCCGCAACTGGCGCGACAAGTCGACCACGCAGTACACCGAGAACCTGCTCGCCAATGACACCCATGCCCCCAACGAATTCCGCGCCAACCAGGTGGTGCGCAACCTGACGCAGTTCTACGCCACCCTCGAGGTGCGCGATACCGACAAGCTGTTCCTCCCCGAGGATCAGCGCGTCACGTTCTGATCCCCGTCCGTCCGCTCCTCCACCAGCTTGCGCGGTGCGGCCTGCCGCCACGAATCCTCGATGATGGCCTCGAGCTCCTCGCCGTCATCGAGGGCGGCGAGCCGCACCCGCACCCATGCGTTGTAGGCCTCGTGGGCGGCGATCCAGAACTTCTCCGGCTCCGCCGCCACCAGCTCGTCCCGATCGATGATCGGACACTTCACCGCGATGGAGGTCTCCCCCTCGGGCAAGGTCAGAAACAGCTTCCCCGCCACCCGGAACGTGGGCATCTGCCACTCGAAGCCCTCACGCACCTCGGGCAGCGCAAGCGCCACCGCCCGAACCTCATCACCGGTCACCGTCATGCTGCGATGTTCTCAGGCGCGTCCGACAACCGAGAAACTCGGCAGCTGGGCCTCGCACCGACCGAGGCCGAGCAGCTTCAGCGGGCGAGGTCAGCAAGGGCGATGTCGCCGACTACGACACGTTCCATGTGCAGAGCTGGGCCGCGTTGGAGAGCATGCAGGCGATATTCCCGGACGTGGGCGTCGAGGCGGAACTCGAGAATTTCGTCGATCTCGTATTTGGCGTTGAGGACGACAACCAGGTACAGCGGGATGCCCACGCGCGCGTACTGCGCCTTTTTGTCGAGCAGGTCCTCCTCAACGGTAGACGGGGAGGAGACCTCGACGACGATCAGGGCATCGGAGGCTTCCGGCTTCGCACCGCGTTCTTCCAGGCAGCGATAGACGACTACGTCCGGGCGGCGGAACGTGAACCTGGGGATCCGCCACAGGACGACATCAATATCGGTCTCCACCCGGATACATGGCTCAGTACTCGGCAGCTCTTCCAAAGCCCCGGCCAATCTGCGCGCGACTCGATTGTGCTCGGGGCTCGGCGATTCGCACACGATCACATGGCCGTGCACAATCTCAATATCTCGGGAGATGTCCTCGGGCAGCAGCCGGTACTGTTCCTCGGTCATCGAGTGCGGAAGCGAATCCACCGGCTGGATCGTCATGAGTGCAGCTTACCCAGCGCGTGGGACGACGTTCGGCTATCAGCGCGAGACCGCCGGGGTGCCGAGGATCATGCTGCCCACATTGCACTCCTCCAGTTCGTCGACACCGGTGGCGGCGGTGAAGGCGGCGGTATCGCTGAAGCCCTGGGCGACCGTGCCCAGGCCCATGGCGGTGGCGGTCAGGTAGACGGTCTGCATGAGGACGCCCACGTGCTTGAGGATATTGGCGTAGGCGACCTGTTCGTAGCCCCACATGACCCGGCCCGCTCGGGCCGACATCAGGAGAACGGCCTGGGGTTCGGCCGCTTCGGCCAGGGTGGCGGAGGTGGTGCGAACGAGGCGTCGCACCGCTGCGGAATCCGCGGGCGCGACCAGGTGGAGGGCGTGGTCGTGCGAGTTGTAGTGGTACATGCCGGGGGCCAGACCCGCTACGTGGCGGATGACCGGGTAGAGCTCGAGTTCGTGCACGCTGCCGCCGGAGGGGTAGGGGCGAGACGGGAGTTCTTCTCCGGTGTCGGTGGTTTCGACCGAGCGGGTGCGGGCGGCGCGGTAGAGGAGTTCGGCCAGTTGGGCCAGGGTGAGCGGGTTGGTGTCGTCGAAGGCACGGCAGGAGCGGCGGTTCTCGATGACGGTGGTCAGCGAGGGGTCGGCGGTGCGCAGCGCGTCCAGGTCCGGGACGGGTAGGGCGATGGGGTCGCTCGGGTAGTTCGGCCTGCGGGCCGGGAGCGGGTCGAATTCGGTCTTCGCCCATTTGGTCGGACCGAAATGTTCCCAGGTCACCACGCGCGGGCCGAGGGTGCTGCGGCGATGGAACCACAGATCGGGGGCGCTCCAGCCACGGGTGGTGAAGGACTTGTCCTCGGCGGCGGCATCGGCGACGGTGAAGCCGCCCCAGCGCAGGTCCGCCGCCAGGCGGGCCGAAAGCTGTTCGGACAGGCCGATTTCGACGGCGTCCAGGCCGCCGGTCAGGGCCAACAGCCGGGGATCGTGAATGCGCAGGTCACACCATGAGACGGGGTGTTCGACCACGATGCCGTCCGAATCACGGTGGATCACCGTGAATTTCGACAGCACCGGGGAGCCGCCTGCCGTGGGCCGCACGGGCGGCGTGGCGAACGGACGGATGGTGTAGAGCTCGCGGTCGCCTTCGCAGACGGTGACCGCCAGCCAGCCAGCGGCGGTGAGACGTTCCAGCAGGTCCGTCACCTCGGTCGAATCGGCGACCAGCGGACCGCGATTGAGTGCCTTCAGCGCGTCCAGCTGGGCCGGGGCGAGCCCGGTGAGCTTCTGCTTCTGCGGCGGGTTGAGCAGCACCGCGCCGCCGGGGACGGTCAGGCAGGTGACGCCTTCGCGCAGTGCGTATCTGGTGTGGATGGCGATGGTGGACAACCCGCGCGGCCTTTCGACTTCGGTGCGACAACAACAATGGGCGGACCCCCAACCGCTGTACCGAATGGATTCAGTGCGGCTGACGGCCCGCCCCGGAGGCAGAATTACTTGGCGGCGTTGGCCAGTGCCGGTTCCAACTTGTCCAGCAGGTAGGGCAGCGCCAGCGGGGTCGGCTGGTTGATGGCGCTGATCTCCTGCAGGGTCAGGAAGACAATGGCGTCCTGCTGGACCGAGGGCAGCTCGTTGTAGCCGGGGAGCTGCCGGAACTTCTCGTCCATACCGGGCGAGTAGCCCGCGAGCAGCAGATCGGAATCGAGTTCATTGAGCCGTTCCGGCGACAGTGCGAGACGTCCGCCATTGCCGCCCTGTTCGGTCAGGTGGGTGGGAATGCTCATACCGAGCTGGGTGAACAGCTGGCTGGAGGCATCCTTGGGGTCGGTGAGGACCATGAGCTGGGTGGGACCGGACAGCCAGCTGCTGACGAAGGTCTTGCCCTGCAGACCCGGGTACTTGGCGGCGATGCCGTCGATACGGGTGGTGAGGTCATTGACGACGGTGTCGGCGTCCTCGGTCTTGTGCAGCACCTTGCCGAGGGCGCGGACCTGGTCCTGCCACGGGGTGACGGCTTCCTTGGTGAGGCCCGGCAGGGTGGGGGCGATCTGGGAGAGGTCGTCGTAATTCTTCTGCGTCGCGATGAAGGCGTCGGCGAGAATGAGGTCCGGCTCCAGGTTGGCGACCTCTTCGACGAGGTTGCCCTGTGAGTTGAGCGACTTCGCCGATTGCAGCGATTCGGGCTCCCACGCGGGGGCGCTCTTGCTCAGCACGGCGACATTGTCGATATAGCCGACCGGGGTGACGCCGAGGGACTGCAGCGCGTCGAGCCACTGGTTACCCAGGGCGACGATGCGCTTCGGGGTCCCGTCCACCGTGGTCTCACCGTAGGTGTGGGCAATGGTGGTGCTGCCGCCACCGCCTTCGGACGCGTCGTCGGAAGAGGAGCCGCACGCGACCAGGCCGAGGGTGAGCACGCCCGTGAGGACGGCGACGGCCGTGCGCGACCAGCGACGGGTTCGCACCGATTTCATGGTTGACCTCTCATTGCTCAGATGCCCGGCCTTACGGCCCAGCGGAAGGTGAGCCTAGCCTAATTACAACGTGGACCGTCTCACCCCAGGGGGGATCTCAGCGAAACGCCTGGCGTGTTGCGTGGAGATGGAACGCGACGACTGATTTCGCAAGTGTCGGGGTAACTCACCGGGCACCCCCGGAATCGGTTCGACTCCCAACCGACGGCACGCGTGCACGAGTATCAACGGCTCCCAACCGGGCGCTAAAGATTCGGAGAGGCGGAACTGTGACGAACAGGGTGTTGCAATGCGACCCAGTTAGGTTAGGGTTGCCATAGTTATTATTCGTCAGTGAGCGATGGGGAGTGCGGTGCCGGATACCTTGTCCGCCTTCGAGCGGCATCGACTCGTCGACGAATGGGCCAATGGCGTCGAGCTCTCCGGGCATCCGGGTATCTCCACCCTGATCGAGCGTGGTCGTCGCGTCCCGGCCATTCGCACGGCGGTGCGCTGCGGCGCGAATATCCTCACCTATGCCGAACTTTTCGATCGGATCGGTCGTCCGGCGACCGCCGAGCGCTGTGAGCGGTCCATGGATGGCGCGGTCCGGCTATTGGCCGATATCGCCGAGGCCGCGAATTCCGGTGTGGTACTGACACTTTCAGTACCAACCGGTTCACACTCTGCCGCTCCCCGCTCCCCCGCCTCGACCATCGCCCTGCACCCCGACGCCCTGGCCGCCGCGGTGGACGACCGCCGCGCCGTCGCCACCGACTGCCGGACACAGCACGTCGACCGGGCCATGGGCTCCTCCGATGTACGACTGCTCGCCACCGACTGGGCCTGCGCGGATACCGCCGTGGAGCTGCTCGCCGCCCTTGCCGACGGCGCCACCCTGGTGGTGGCCACCGAGGCGCAGCGCCAGGATCCGGCCGCGCTGGCCGAACTGATCGCGACCTGTGCGGCCACCCATGTGGTGGCCGACGCGAATACCCTCAGCCGGTTCACGGATACCTTCGCCCCCACCCTGGCGTCGGTACGGCGCTGGGATGTCACCGGAACCCGTTGCCCCGCCATTCTTCCCGGGCTGCTACGCGAGATCGCGCCGGGTTCGGTGGCCGGATTCGCCTATACCGCGCCCGAATACGCGGGCGTGGCGGCGCGTGGCCCGCTCGACGGCAGCGGTCGAGTACGGCCGATTCCGGGCGCGCGGGTGCTGGTGCTGGATGAGGCGCTGCAACCCGTACCGGCCGGTGGGTATGGTCAGCTCTTCCTCGGCGGTGCCGCACTGGCGGCCGAGGTTCCCGATACCGCAGCGGATTTCGTCGCCGATCCATTCACCGCCGGTGGCCGTTTATGCCGCACCGGCATTTTCGGCCAATGGACCGCCGATGGGTGGCTGACCTTCACGGCGGTCGATTCGATCACCAATTCTGTTGCCACACTGGAGAATACAGTCTCGATTACCGATGTAGGCACCGTCGGCGAAACCTCCGCGGTTACCGAAATCGCCGCCTGAGACTTCGTTTACCCCGGTCCTGGGCGCAACGCGGCGGGAAACCGCGAACAAATAATCCCACAACATTTGCTTGATCCGGCCTGGGGGTGTGATCTCCGGCGATATTGTGGAACTCAGTCAATGGCCGCCCGAACGCAACGCCGCTTTTCGGGGTGCCGTCGATTTTGGTCTCACCGCGCGTAACCGGTGACGATCTCACCATAGGTGCTGAAGTCGTGTGCCGGATTCGTCTGGCCACCAATGCGATGGCACCGGTCGGCGCGACGATCGCCGTATATGTTCCACCTCAGCGGGGTGCGGCCCCGGTTGCAAGCCTACGGGTCCACCCGGAGGCTGACCGAAGCCGAAAACCTTTGGGGTACAGACTATCCGGCCTGCCCGCCGACCGCCACGGCCGACTGTGTTCGGCATTCAGTGGCTGGGATGCCGACAGCGTGTATCTGGAAGGTGGATCATGGCCGCAGAATTTCCGGTGCCCAGTCCGGCACCCTATGCATTGTTCGACTCCTCCGATCGCGAGCGGCTACGTATCGCAATGGTGGTCCCACCGTATTTCGATGTGCCCCCGAAGGCATATGGCGGCGTGGAGGCGGTGGTCGCCGATCTGGTCGACGCACTCGCCGATCGCGGTCACGAGGTCACGCTGCTGGGCGCCGGTGAGCCCGGCACCAAGGCCGCGCGATTCATACCGCTGTGGGACGAGATCCAGGCCGCGCGACTCGGCGATCCGTTTCCAGAGGTCGTACACGCCATCAAGGTTCGGCGCGCGCTGGAGCGCGTTTCCGCCCTCCACGGTCTGGACCTGGTACACGACCACACCTTCGCCGGACCGCTCAACCTCCCGACCTACCGCGAGCTCGACCTACCCATGGTGGTGACCGTGCACGGGCCGGTGGACGGCGATCCCTACATGTACTACAGCGAACTCGGCGAGGATGCGGCGCTGGTGGCCATCAGCGATCGCCAGCGGGAGCTCGCACCCGATCTGAATTGGGCGGGGCGCGTCCACAATGCGCTGCGCACCGAGGATTGGCCGTTCCAGCCGGTGAAGGAGGATTACGCACTGTTCCTCGGCCGGTACACCCCGGACAAGGCACCGCATCTGGCGTTGGCCGCCGCGCACGCGGTGGGCCTGCCACTGGTGCTGGCGGGCAAGTGCGCGGAGCCGCCCGAACAGCGGTACTTCGACGCGGAAGTCGCACCCCTGCTCACCAACCAGGATCACGTCTTCGGCATGGCCGATACCGCCGCCAAGCGCAAACTACTGGCGGGTGCCCGGTGTCTGCTGTTCCCGGTGCAGTGGGAGGAACCGTTCGGCATGGTCATGATCGAGGCCATGGTGTGCGGCACGCCGGTGGTAGCGCTGCGCGGCGGGGCGGTCGGCGAGGTGATCGTGGATGGCGTCACCGGTCGAATCTGCGACGATCCGGCGGAAATGCCGTACGCCATCAAGGAAGTTCAGACCTACGATCCGCAGGCGTGTCGCGACCATGTCCTCGAGAATTTCGGGGCGGAGACACTGGGCCGCGGCTACGAGGAGGTCTACCGGCGCGTACTTCTCGCGCAGCGTCCACGTCGCTCGGGTCGGGTCACCACGCACTCCTGGTCCGGTACTCCGATCCTCACCCCGCCGGTGCGGGCCGCGGGAACCGGTCCCGGCCGTGCCCCGGCCGCCAATAGCCGGGTAGCTGGCCCCGCGATCGGTCGCGGCCCGAACCGTACGCCGGGCGCCGCGGCGGGCCGGGCGGCGGGTCCGGCGCCCAGCCGGGTTCCGGCGCCGATTCCGACGCCCACATCCCGACCGCTCGGAACGAGCTGCGACTCCGGAATGCCGCTCGCCCAGCTGGGAAGCACGCCCGCGGGTGCCGTACCACCGGGTCGAATCCTGGATCCGGCCGCGGCCGTGGTTCCGAGTGATGCCGGGACGGAACCCATTCCGGGCGGCGCCTGCACCCTGGCGCCGGAGATGTCGACACAGCCGGGCCTCGACTCGGCCGACCTCGCCTATCCGGCGCCGAAGACAATCCACCACCCAACCGGACCAGTCGGTAGTTCCACGACCGAAACCGCGTCCACCGGCCGCGCGAATGATGTTGTCGCAAGCGATGTTCCGGGCAGGGGGTGCGGATAGCAGTCTGGCACGATCGTCGCCGGCAGCGCCTCGAGCGCCGGGCCGGGACGGATCGACAGTGTGCCGCTGACGATATTTCTCCGGCGCGGCGGCCGGGACAATCCGGTTCCGGTTCGACGGCCCATCCGTCGGCCGGGGACGGGGAATCCACCGAGATTTCGATGTCGAGTGGGTCCCGAGGGCGCTGCAAGTTCGTCACAGAGCACGGCCGGGGAGCATGAGCTCGGTCGAGGAGTGGAAAACAGTTGGTCTATCAACAGCATTCCGCGCCCAGATCCGCGGCCGGTCACGCACCGGCGCCGGTGAAGCGGGCGCCTCAATTGGAGGTCTTGATGAACGGTGACACGCCCGCAGCACTCAACGCTGGCGAGCCGTCGTCCCTGGGAGGCCGTGGCGGCGCGGTCACCCTCGTGGAGGGCAGCACATTCTGCCTGTCGGATCCGCTCGGCGATATCGAGCAGGGCACCCCGTACGGGTTGTTCTATCGGGATGCGCGGGTGCTGTCGCGGTGGGAACTCCGATTGGATGGACAGCGGCCCGAACCGCTGTCGGTATTGAGTCCGGAGGCCTTCACCGCACGGTTCATCCTGCGTCGGCCCCCACGGGCCGGCGTCGCGGACAGCACGGTCCTGATCGTCCGGGAGCGGCTCATCGCGGACGGCTTACGGGAAACCATCACCGTCGAGAATCTAGGCCGCGAAACCACCGCTGTCGACCTGCAATTGCTGGTCGACGCCGATTTCCTGGACCTGTTCGCGGTGAAGGAGGGCCGCACCGGCGGCGGCCGCGCCGATATGATGGTCGCCGACGTGGAGCTCCTGCTCAACGATCGTTCGGACCGGGCACGCGGACTGGTGGTGTCGTCGTCGGAAACACCCGCGGTCCTGCCCGGTTCGCTGTCGTGGCGCGTGGTGGTACCGGCCGGGAAGCGGTGGCGAACCGAGATCCTGGCCCAGCCCACCATCGGCAGCCAGCCCATCCACGCACCGCTGCGTCCCGGTGAGCGTTACGAGCACAGCGAACCGGGCCGCAAGATCGAAGCCTGGCGCGATACCGCCGCCAAGATCACCGCCGACAATCCCCAGTTGGCCTGGGTATTGGAACGCACCGAAAGTGATTTGGGGGCCTTGCAGATTCATGACGAAATGCGCGGCGGGAGACCGTTCGTGGCGGCGGGTGCGCCGTGGTTCATGACGCTGTTCGGCCGCGACAGCCTGCTCACCGCGTGGATGGCGTTGCCGCTGGATGTGAATCTGGCGGTGGGCACCATGCAGCAGCTGGCCGAAATGCAAGGGACGCGGGTGAATCCGCTGACCGAGGAGGAGCCGGGCCGCATCATGCACGAATTGCGGCGCGGACCGGCCAGTGGCGCGGTACTGGGCGGTGAGACGTACTACGGAACCGTGGACGCCACACCGCTTTTCGTCATGCTGCTGGCGCAGGCGCGGCGCTGGGGCGCGGATGCCGACGCGGTGCAGGCGCTGCTGCCCGCCGCCGATGCGGCGCTGGCGTGGATGTCCGACTACGGCGACCGTGACGGTGACGGTTTCGTGGAGTACCGGCGCGCCACCGACCGCGGCCTGATCAATCAGGGCTGGAAGGACAGTTTCGACGGAATCAATGATGCGACAGGGCATTTACCGGAAGCGCCGATTGCCCTGTGCGAGGTGCAGGGTTATGCCTACGCCGCACTGCTGGCTCGCGCCGATCTGGCCGAGGAATTCGGCGACGAGACCACGGCCGGGCATCTGCGCGACCGCGCCGCCGACCTGCGCACCAAATTCGCGGAGGCGTTCTGGCTGCCCGAAAAGGGTTGGTTCGCGGTCGCTTTGGATGGCAATAAGCGCCGGATGGACGCCCTGACCAGCAATATCGGTCACTGTCTGTGGTCGGGCATCGTCTCCGACGAACACGCCACCCAGGTAATCGCACGCCTGTCCAGCCCCGAAATGGATTCCGGATTCGGTTTGCGCACCCTGGCTTCCACCATGGGTGCCTACAACCCGATGAGCTACCACAATGGTTCGGTGTGGCCGCACGACACCGCCATCGGGGTGGCCGGGCTGCTGCGCTACCGGCATCTGCCCGGAGCCGTCGAACTGGCCACCCGACTGGCGGAGGGCCTGCTCGACGCGGCCGGCGCCTTCGGCGGCCGTCTGCCCGAACTGTTCTGCGGCTTCCCCCGGGGCGAATTCCCGGTTCCGGTCCCCTACCCCACCTCCTGCTCACCCCAGGCATGGGCCAGCGCCGCACCGGTATTGCTGGTGCGTTCCTTCCTGGGTCTGGAACCGGATGTCCCGCGGCGCACCCTCACGGTGTTGCCGCATATGCCATTGCGGTGGGGCAGGGTGGAACTCACCGACCTGCGTCTGGGCGGTGCGATCATCGACCTGGCCGTCGAGGGTGATCGGGTCACGGCGACCAACCTTCCGGACAATTGGAGGTTGATTACGCACTGATCGGTGGGTGCGCGAGTCGATGCGCGATATCGGACTGGGCTGACGCCGTCGGCACTGCCCTCCGGCCCTATAGGGCGTCGGCCAGCGCGGCCACGGCACGCTGCCACAGCGCGGTCAGCCGGGTGGCGTCGGCCTCGGTGCAGAGGGTGTCGCTCCAGCGCCAATTCGTGGTCAGCGCTGGACCTTCCGGGGTGGTGCCGATACCGGAGATGACGTCCAGGGTGTAGCGCAACGGCAGGTCGGGCTCCGGGTCCAGCGGTAGTGACTCATTGAGGGTGCCGGTGAGCAGGGACCAGGAGTCGGGGTGCTGGCCGCTGAGATCCACTCGGCCCAGGTAGTTGAATTCGATCTGCGGGTGTTGGGCCGCGACCAGTTCCGGGGTGCGGGTGGCGTAGCGGAGTACGCCGTAGTCCAGCCCCTGGTGCGGGATGGCTGCCAGGTGGGCGGTGACCGAGTGCAGGAGCGCGCGGGCCGCCGTCGGATCCTGTTCCGCGCGTTCGATGTCCACGGTGGCCGCACCGGAGCCGAGGCGGACCGGGAAGACACTGGTGAACCAGCCGAGGGTGTTGGAGGTGTCGGTATCCAGGTCCGTGTCGGCGCGGCCGTGGCCCTCCAGCGCGATGAGCGCACCCGCGGTCGGGTCCTGGTCGCGTTCGTCGCGCCAGCTCGCCAGGGTCATGGTGAGGGCGGTGAGCAGGAATTCGCGCACGCCCTCCTCTCTGGTGAGGGAGGCCAGAATGCGTTCGGTGACGGCGACCGGCGTTGCCGCGGTGGCGACGCGCAGCGAGGACCAGGTGTCGGTGCGCGGATCGGGAACGCGCGTGCCGACAGCCGGGTCCGGACCGGCGAGCTGGCCGACCCAGTAGTCGCGCTGGGCGAGTACCTCCGGTTCGGCGGCACGCTCCCACATGCGGCGGGAGAACTCGCGGTAGGAGGTGACCTCGGGCAGGATCTGCGGCTGCGCACCGGAATCCGCCTGCGCCCACGCCTCGGCGAGGGCGGCGAGCATGATGTGCCACGACACCACGTCCACGGCCAGGTGGTGCACGGTCAGGAGCAGCACCTCACCCTCATCGGTGCCGGTGAACCACACCGCCCGCACCAGATCGCCGGTGCGCGGGTCGATATCGTCGGTGACCGACCGGGCGGCCGCGTGCACGATCGGGCCGAGTTCCAGACCGGAATCGCCGGCCCCGTCGATACGGGACTCGATATCGGCCGCGCGCTCCGAATCGGGGCCGTGGGCGGAAGCCACCAGAATCTCATTGGCCCCCAACTCGATCCGGGTCAGGATGTCCGCGGCACGAACGCCACCGGGAGCACGGGTGACCAGGCGCGGACCGTCCGGAGTGTCGCAGAGGCGGGCGCGGAGGGTGTCGTAGCCGTCGAGAATCGTTTGCAGGGCCGATTCCAGGTGCGCACCTTGGATATTCGCGGGCAGGCGCAGCAGGGCCGTTTGGGTGAAGCGCCGGTAGCTGCCGTACTCGTACATCCAGGAGACCACCGGGAGCGGCTGGATCTCGCCATAGTCGGCGGCATCGGTTGCGGTGGTCGTGGTTTCGGCCGAATCGAGGGCGGCGGCCAGTTCCCGGATGGTGGGGGTGGCCAGCACCATGCGCGGGGTCAACGAGAGACCGCGGCGACGAGCCTTGTTGACCAGGGAGATGGCGACAATGCTGTCCACACCCAGGGCGAAGAAGTCATCGTCGAGCCCCGGGACGCGGCCGTCGAAGAGTTCGGCGAGCACTTCACCGAGCGACTTTTCGGTGGGGGTGCTGGGGGCCGCGGCGGCGGTATCGGCGGTGAGGGCCCGTTCGGCCAGCGTGGACAGGGCGTGGCCGTCGAGTTTGCCGTTGGCGTTCACCGGGAGCCGATCCAGCACCAGGATGCGTGCCGGAATCATGTAGGCGGGCAGGCTCTCGGAGAGGGCCAGGCGCAGGCGGGACGGGTCCACACCGCGATTCGGCCGACCGACGGCGAAACCGACGAGACTCGCACCTCCGGCGCGCCGAACCACGGTCACTGCCGCGGTGTCGATTCCTGGCAATTGCCGTAGCGCGGTCTCGATCTCACCGATTTCGATGCGATAGCCACGCACCTTCACCTGATCGTCGGCGCGACCGAGGTACGCGAAACCATTGTGCGGCAGGCGGCGGACGAGATCGCCGGTGCGGTACATGCGGCGGCCGGGGCGGAAGGGGTCGGCCACGAAGCGGTCCGACGTGGTGGCGGCGCGGCCGATATAGCCGCGGGCCAGCTGCGGTCCGGACAGATACAGTTCGCCGATCACACCGCGCGGCGCCGGACGCAGCATGGAATCCAGGACATAGCCCGACATTCCGGCATTCGGGGTCCCGATGGTGGGGGTATCGAACGCGGCGACGGGAGCGACGACCGCTTCGACCGTGGTTTCGGTCGGGCCGTAGCAGTTGTAGACGGCGGTACCGGACAGCGCGCGCAGCCTTGCCCACAGCGAGGCATCGATGGCTTCACCGCCCAGTGCGAGCACGGGCAGTTCACCGTCGACCAGTCCGGCGGTATTCAATTGCGCGAACATCGACGGGGTGGTGTCGATCATGTCGATGCCATGCGCCTTCATACCCTCGACCAGACGGTTCGCGTCGCGCATCTCCTCGGCGTCGAACAGGTGCAGGGTCTGTCCCGCCAGGAAACCCACCATGGGCTGCCAGGAGGCGTCGAAGCTCAGCGACCACGCGTGCGCGATCCGCAGCGGACGACCGAGCCGGGTCATGGCGGGTCGGTAGACACGGTCGTAGTGGTCGGCGAAGTAGGCGATGAGTGCGGCATTGGTGCCCGCGACACCCTTGGGTTCGCCGGTGGAGCCGGAGGTGAAGATGAGGTAGGCGCACTGGGCGGGGTGGCGCAGCACGGTGGGTACCGTCGCGGGCCGCTCCGAAATGCGTTCGACCACGGCGGGATCGTCCAGCACCAGCGGCGGCGCGGACCGACCGGCGAGGTCTCGGGAGTGGGCGTCGGTCAGTACCAGGGTCGGCCGAGCCTGTCGCAGAATGGATTCGATGCGGGTGGCCGGGAGGGTGATATCCACCGGCACATAGGCCGCACCGGCGGCGAGGGCCGCGAGCAGTCCGATAATGGACTGCGTCGAGCGTGGCATTAGCAGGGCGACAACGGTTTCCGGGCCGACGCCGTGCTCGGCGAGTTCATTCGCCAGTCGGATGGCGGCATCGCGCAGTTCACGATAGGTGAATCGCTCGCCGGAACTGGTCTGTAGCGCAATCCCGTCGGGCCGGGCCGCTACTTGCTTCTCGAACAGCTCCCACACCGAGCTCGCGCTGGAATTCGCAGCGGCAGCGGCAATTGCCGCGACAACTGAATCCTCGACGGTCGACGGCC
>NZ_BDCE01000034.1 GCF_001613345.1 Nocardia uniformis NBRC 13702
ATGCCGGAATGACGGGGGCGACGGGGGCGAGAGTGACGGCGGGAATGACGGGAACGACGGCGGAAGTCCGCCGGCAGCGCGTTCGGCGCGTTCGGCGATTGCCGCTATCGCGGCACCACCCTCGGATTCGCCGCCGTCGAACACCGTCGCCACGGAGGCGAGTTCGAAGCGTTCGGCGGCGGTGAGTACATCGAGTGCCTCCGGCGTACCGGAGCCGATTTCCGGCAGCTGCCGCAGTACGGCGAGCAACCGCTCACCGATCTCGGCGGGCGAGAAGTACGGCAGCGCTTCGGGAATCGCCTCCACCAGCACCACGAGGTCACCGTCGGACAGGTGCGACACCACCGTGAGCGGGTAGTGCGCGAGGCTTTCCATCTCGATGGGGCGGAAGGCGGAGCCGTCGGGCATTTCGACGGTCTGGATGGCGTCGTCGATGGGTGCGTTCTCGAAGACGAACAGCGTATCGAAGAGGGCACCGTGTCCGGTGGCGCGCTGGACGGCGGACAGGCTCAGGTAGCCGATATCGCGCATGGCGGCGCATTCGCGTTGCAGACGCGCGCACTGGTCCACCACGCTCACCTGGCGGTCGAGGGTGTGGGCGACGGGCACGGTATTGATGAACAGGCCGATCATCTGTTCCACACCGGAAAGATGTTCGGGTCGACCGGAAATGGTGGTGCCGAACACCACATCACGCCGGTCGGTGAGTCGGCCCAGCACCACGGTCCAGGCGAATTGCACGGCGGTATTGAGGGTGAGCCCGTTGGCGCGGGCCCACTGCTGGACGCGGGCGGTCTCGGCGGCGGGCAGCAGCAGGTTCGTCTTCGCGGGAACGACTGTCCCCCGCGTGGCCGCGGTGCCGTCGGCGATCATGAGCGGCCCGGAAATGCCGCTCAGGTACTCCACCCAGCGCTGAGTGGCGGCGGCCGCGTCCTGCCCGGTGAGCCAGGCGATGTAGTCGCGGTACGGGCGCGGTGTGGGCAGCCCGGCGGTCGAGCCGCCCGCCCGGTACACGGCGAGCAGTTCGGTGAAGAACACCGCCACCGCCCAGCCGTCCATGAGGATGTGGTGGGCGGTCAGAATCATCCGCCGCCTGGTCTCACCGGGCACGGTGAGCAACAGGATGCGCAGGGCCGGACCGCGCCCCAGATCGAAGGGCCGGCGCCGCTCGGATTCGGCGATGGCATCGAATTCCGCGGGGCGCGCCGATCGTTCGGTCCACGGCAGTTCCGCCTGCGCGGGCACGATCTGCACCGGACGCGGCACATCGCGATCCCAGAAGGCGGCCCGCAGATTCGGGTGCCGATCCAGCATGGCCTGGCCGCTGCGCCGCAGCAGTTCGGTATCCAGGGGTCCGTCGATATCGACGACGAACTGCATGGTGTACAGGTCGATGCCGTCGCCGGTCAGCTTGGACAGCGAGAACAGACCCTCCTGCAGCGGGCTGAGCGCCAGGACGTCTTCGATCTTCGGCGGTGCGCTCGCGGTGCTCACGACCGGCCCCAGGATGCGGTCAGTGCGGCCAGGGCATCGGAGTCGAGGCCGGAGGCACTCATGGGTGCGGATTCCTCCGGTAGGGCGGTAGTCGAATCCGACTCCGGCGCTGGGCCTTCCGCCGCCGCGTTGTCGACCGCCACCGCCAGTTCGGCGATCGTCATGTACTCGAACACCATGTGCGGTGTGAGCGGCAGGCCGAGGGCGGCGGCCCGCGCCGACCACTGGATGGAGATGACGCTGTCGCCGCCGAGGGCGAAGAAATTGTCATCGGCTTCGACATCGTCGATTTCGAGGAGCTCCTCGATCAGCGTGATCAGGGTCCGCTCGGTGGCGGTGTGGTCGCCACCGCTGGACTGCGAGCTGACGACCTGGGCCGCGACCGGCTCGGCGAGCAGCCGGTCCAGGTCGGCCTGCGGCAGCACCTGAAGTTCCGCGACGGCACGGTCCGGTGTGGTGGCGTACCCGTCGAGGGTGGCGGCCACCGCGTCGGCGATGAGCCGCACCGTATCCGGCTCGTACAGATCGGCATTGGCGACCACCCGCACATCCATGCCGCCGTCGGCGGTGACATTGAGGCTCAGGTTCAGGTCCAGGAACGATACGTCGAAGTCCACCGGCAGGACCGTGGCGGTGGCCGCACCACCCAGATCCACGGTGGCCGGGGCCCAGTCGGCACCACGGAAGTGGATCATGCTCTGGAACAGCGGGTTCCGGGAGCGCGAACGCGGTGGATTGAGTGCCTCCACCAGTCGTTCGATGGGTAGTTCCTGATGGGCGTGCGCGTCGAGGACGACATTGCGGCCGCGTAGGACGGTGTCGCGGAGCGTAGGTGCGCCGGACAGGTCATTGCGCAGCACCACCATATTGGCGAACAGGCCGATCAGGTTGCTGGTGGCCGCGTCGACGCGACTGGCCACCGGGGTGCCGAGGGCGATATCGGAGCCGCCGCCGAGTTTGTGCAGCACGGTGGCGACAACGGACTGGTACACCATGAATTCCGTGGCGCCACACTGCTGGGCGAGGGCTACGAGGCCCGTGCGGCGGTCGGCGGAGACGGTGAAGGTGGCCACCTCACCATGCTTGCCGAGTACCGGCGGACGCCGCCGATCGTGCGCCACCGCGATTTCGTCGGGGAGCCCGGTGAGCGTCTGCCGCCAGTGGTCGATCTGTGCCTGGCCGAATGTCGATGCGGCACCGGCACCGGTGTGGTCGAAGATATCCCGCTGCCACAGTGCGTAATCGGGGTATTGCACGGCCAGCGGGGTCCACCGCGGAGCCTGCGTGGTCTCGACCCGCGCCAGGTACGCGGTCAGCACATCGTCGAGCAGAATGCCCAGCGACGCGTGATCGGCGGCAATGTGATGCACCAGGAGCGACAGCACCCGCGTCCGGTCGTCGAGCACCAGTAGCCGGGGCCGAATGAGCGGCTCGGATTCGACCGCGAACTTGTAGTTCGCGATCTCGGCCAGTTCGGCGTCCAATCGGTCGGCGGCGATCTCACCGACCTCGAGCGCGATATCCAGGTGGTCGTGCACCAACTGGTAAGGGACACCGTCCTTCTCGGGGAAGGTGGTGCGCAGCGCCTCGTGGCGCGCCACCACATCGCCGAGTGCGAGCCGGAGGGCGTCGATGTCGAGCGCACCGTCGATTCGCACCGCGAACGGCAGGTTGCCGACCGCGCTCGCGCCCTCCATGCGGTACTGGAACCACATGGCCAGCTGCGAGTAGGACAGCGGAAGTTCCCGCGGGCGAACGCGTTCGCCGAGCACCGGGCGGCCGGTCGCCGCCGCGGGAGTATCGACCGCAGCGGCCTCGGTCGGTTCGGTGTCGTCCTCCTCGTCCATGGAGTCGAGGTCGATATCGAATTCCTCGCGGAACTGATGCACCAGCACCGCGGCCAGTCCGGCGGCGGTCGGGGTGTCGAAGATGATCCGCACATCGAGTTCGAGCCCGAATTCGGCGCGAATCTGCGCGACCAGACGAGCGGCCAGCAGCGAGTGGCCGCCGAGTTCGAAGAAGGAGTCCTCCGCGCCGACCCGGTCGACGGAGAACAGTTGCGCGAAGATCGCGCACATCCGACGTTCGGTCGCGGTGGCGGGCTCGCGGTGCGCACGCTCCACGGCCGGGGTCGTGGCGGGCAGGGCGCGCTTGTCGAGTTTGCCATTGACGGTCAGCGGGATCTCGTCGATGACGGCGAAGGCGCGGGGCACCATGTAGTCCGGCAGACCGGCGGCCGCGTGGGCGCGCACCTGCTCGATATCGACGGTTTCGCCCGGTACGGGCACCAGGTAGGCGGCGAGCATCGGACCGACCGCCGGATCCTCGGCCACGACGACCACGCCGTGCCCGACCGTCGGATGCGCGACGAGTGCGGCCTCGACCTCACCGAGTTCGATGCGGAATCCGCGTACCTTGACCTGCTCGTCGGCCCGGCCCACGAAGTCGAGTTCACCGAATTCATTGCGGCGGGCCAGATCTCCGGTGCGATATAGGCGCGCACCGGGAGTGAAGGGGTCGGCGACGAAGCGGGCGGCGGTCAGCTCGGGGCGGCCCAGGTAGCCGCGGGCCAGCTGGTCACCGCCCAGGTAGATCTCGCCGACCACACCGGCGGGCACCAGCCGAAGTGCCGCGTCGAGCACATAGGCGTGCACGTTCGGGTTCGGAATGCCGATGGGCACAATGCCATTGCCCTGCGGGCCCTCGACCGGCATATGGGTGGCGCAGACGACCGCCTCGGTGGGGCCGTAGTGATTGCGCAGTTCGGCGTCGAAGACCTGGGCGAACTTATCGGCCACCTCACCGGGCAGCGCCTCACCACCCACCGGCACATGCCGCAGGGCCTGCCACTCGCTGATCTCCGGCAGCAGCAGGAAGGTGCTCAGCATGGACGGCACCATGTGCAGGATGGTGACGCCCTGGCGGGTGATCAGGTCCGCGACATAGCGAATGTCTTGGAATGCGTTGGGTTTCGGCACAATCAGCCGCGCGCCCAGGGCGAAGGTAATGAAGAGATCGAGCAGCGAGGCGTCGAAACTGACCGAGGAGGACTGCAGCAGCCGGTCCTCGGTGGTGATACCCCACTCGGCGGTGAAGGTACCGACGTGCTCGGCGATGGCGGCATGCGATACCGGAACACCCTTGGGTTTCCCGGTCGAGCCGGAGGTATAGATGACATACGCCAGGTTGGACGGGCGCAGCGGACGCACCCGGTCGGCGTCGGTGGGTGCGGTCTCCGGCAGTTCGGCGGCGGCCTCCTCGGCGGCATCGAGTTCCACCCGGCCGAGCACGAGTTCGGGGTTCGCGTCCTCGACCAGGTACTCGATGCGGTCATCCGGGTAGGCCGGGTCGATCGGCAGGTAGGCGGCACCCGCCTTCAGCGCGGCGTAGACCGCGATAATGAATTCGACCGAGGTGGTCATGCGCAGGCCGACAATGTCCTCCGCGCCGATGCCCTCGCGAATGAGCCAGTGCGCCAAGCGGTTCACCCGGCGATCGAACTCGCCATAGGTGATTTCGGTGTCGTCGGATACCAGGGCGACGGCTTCCGGCGCGGCGGCGACACTGCGCTGTAACAGGTCGACCATGGTGGTGGGCGCGAATTCGGCGATCGGGCCACGCGATGCGGCCAGAATGGACTGCTGGTCGTCGGAGCCGAGCATATCGAGGTCACCGATACGGCTATCCGGTTCGGCCAGTGCGCTTTCCAGCAGCCGCACATAGTGGGTGAGCATCTGCTCGACCAACGAGCGGGTCAGCACATCCACCTGGTACTCGGCCTCCACCAGCGCGCCATGGGCGCTTTCGGTGACCACGGCCAAGGCCAGCGGCACCTGCGCGGTGGGTGCGCCCAGCTCGTCGAGCTGGGCGGAGGTGATGCCGTCGAGGGCGAAGCCGTCGGCGCTCTTGCGCACACTGAAGCCCAGGCTCACCAACTGATCCATGCCGTCGCGGCCGGCGACACGATTCGGGTTCGCTTCGCGCACAACTCGATCGATGCCGACGGTCTGATGTGCGAACGCACCCAGGCAGGTCTCCTTGGTGGCTTCGACCAGGCCGCCGAAGGTCTGTGCGGCGGCATCGTTGCCGAGCGTCTCGCGCAGCAGCAGCGTATTGCCGAAGTACCCGATGAGCTGCTCGGCGGCAGCGGAACGGCGATTGGTGACCGGGATGGAGATGAGGAAATCGCCTGCGGCGGTGTAGCGCTCGATGAGTGCGGCATAGCCGGCGAGCAGCACCATGAACGGGGTCGCGGCTCGCTCGCGCGCGAAGGCGTCGACCCGGTCGAGCAGTTCCTGGGGCAGGGTGACGGTGCAGCGGTCCGCCTGCCGCGACGGCCGCGATACCGCCGAGCCGGGTAGCTCGAGGGGTTCCGGTAGCGGACGCAGCACACCGCGCCAGTAGTCGATATCGGCGTCGTCGTCCGTACCCGGAGCGTCGAGGACCTCGACATCCACGAATTGCGCGGACAGCCGAGCATTTTCGCGGCCGTTGTAGGCGGCATTCAGCTCGGCGAAGAAGACGCCCCACGAGTCGTCGTCCCAGCAGATGTGGTGGACCGAGAGCAGCAGCACGTACTCCTCTGTACCGGTGCGCGCCAATGTCATACGCAGCGGCAGTTCGGTCGCCAGATCGAAGGAGCGGCCGAACTCGCGGCGCGCCAGTACCTCCACGCGGCGGGCGCGGCCCTGTTCGGGTAGGTCGGTCAGATCGTGCGACTGCCACGGGACCGAAATATCGTCGGAGAACACCTGATACGGCTCGCCGTCGGCATCGGCAGCGTACGTGGTGCGCAAGACGTCGTGGCGGGCGATGACCGCACCGACCGCATCGCGCAGCCGCGCCTCGTCCAGCGCACCGCTCAAACGGTAGGCGACACAGATATTCAGTGTCGTATCCCGCGGATCGCGGGTCTGCATGAACCACATCCGGCGCTGCCCGGCCGAGAGCGGGCGCTGCTCCCCCGCCGCGGTGCGGCGCACCGGGGCGGTGGCGGATGCGGTGGCGAGACCGCTCTCCTGCAGGCGGCGACGCAGCAGTTCGCGGCGGCGGTCGAGCGCTGAGGTATTCGCGGTATTCCCGGCAAGCACGGTGGCGTCGGTGTCTGACATCGAAATCTGGCCCCTAGCCTTTAGTTGGTGTTCTCGGCCATCAGCGCGACGACGTCATCGAGGGACGCCCCGCCCAGAATGGCGGCGACCGGTAGATCCCGGTCCAGTGCGGATCGGACCCGCTTGCGGAAGTCCAAGGCCTGCAGTGAATCCAGGCCGAGCGCGACGAGCGGAACGGAACGGTCGATATCGTCGCTGCCGTCGATACCCATGACCCGGCCGAGTTCGACGGCCATCCGGTCGACCAGTGCGAGATCGGTGGCGGCCGCGACAGTGTGGTCGACCGTGACGGTCTCGGCAGGCGCGGCCGCTACGACCACCGGTGCGATATCCACCGGAGTCGATTCGATCGCGGCAACGGGCTCGATGTGCTCGGGAATCTCCGACAGCACGCTGTCCTGACCGAAGGCGCTCAAGACCTCGCGCACGAATTCCCAGTCGGCGGCGATGATTACGGCATCCGACGGTTGGCCGGTGAATCCGGCGGCAATGGCGTCGGCGGCCTGCATCGGGAAGACGCCCGCGCCCTCGACGCGGGCGAAACCGGCGTCATCGAGCGGACCGGCGACGCTCCACAGCCCCCATTCCAGGGACACACTGTCGATACCCTGAGCCCGCAGGCGACGGGAGATGATGTCGAGCATACGGTTGGTGACCGCGTAGAGGATCTGGCCCCGACCACCGAGGGTGGCGGCCATGGACGAGCACAGGACCATCCGGCAGTCCGTGGTCCGCGGTACCGCCGCGAGTACGGTTTCCAGACCGACGACCTTGGATGCGGTGGCCGTGGCGACCATCTCGGCGGTGATATCGGCCAGTTCGGCGTCCACGTAGTTCACCGCCGCGTGGATGAGCAGGCTCACCGGACGTTCCGACTGCGCGGCAGCGAAGTTCGCGACCGCCGCCGGATCGGTGACATCACAGGCGACAGCCGCGATCTCGACGCCACCGATATTGCGGAGACGGGCCAGTTCCGAAGCAACGCCGGCGGTTTCACCCGAGCGGCTGAGCAGCGTGATGCGACCCGCGCCCGCGTGCGCGAAGTGCTCGCAGAAGCGCAGCCCCAGCTGACCGGTGCCGCCGATAATCAGGATGTGGTCGAGATCGGCCGCCGCGCCGGGCTCGGACTCGTCGGCGACCAGGCGCTTGACGAAAACCTTGCCGTCCCGGAGCGCGAGTTCGGCCTCTCCGGCGGTATGCAGCGCGCCGACAATGCGGGCGGCCTGGGTCGCCGCGGCATCGGCGGACAGATCCAGATGCCGGAACAGGATGCCCGGGTTTTCCACACCGACGCAACGGAATCCGGCGCTCACGCCGCCGTGGAACAGCTGCGGAACCGGATCACCCGCGATGACAGCCTCACCGCCGGTGGTAACGAGCCAGCATTCACCGCCCGGGCGCAGACCTGACAGCGCCGACTGCCACGCACGCTGGGCGAAGAACTCGGTGAGTTCGGAAACCGTTGCGGCACCGTCGGCTTCCGGTCGCGACGGCAGCAGGAGCACCGCCGTGTCGTAGTCACCGTCAGCGTCGACAATGGTCGCGCCGTGCCGGTCGGCGGCAGTACTCAGCGCCGAGACCAGTTCGGCGCACTCCCCTGTGTGGTCGACCAGCGCGATGGTGCGCGGTGCGACCAGGGCGCGGCGGGCCATCGGCAGCCACCGTTCCACCAGTCGTTGCGGCGTCGGACCGGTGGATGCGGGCGCGGTAATCGTCGACGGTTCGTAACCCGCTGCGGCCCAGAGCTTCCGGGGGTGCAGGACGGTGTGCGGGAAATCGCGCAGCGGCAGGGCCGGTGCGGTGCCGGATTCGACACGCAGTGCTTCCCAGCGATAGCCGAGGTCGTGTACCGCGACGGTGGCCAGATTGCGGGTGAATTCCCGCAGACTGTCGGCGGTGCGCACGGAAGTTCCGAGCACCCGGAAGTCCCGATTTCCCCGGGCACGGTCACGCGGTACCAGGGTCAGATTTTCCTGAATGGCCAATTGCAGGACCGGGTGCTCGACGACCTCGATGAGCGTGTCCACGCCATCGGTGGCGGCGGCCACGACGGCCTGGTCGAAGCGCACCCGATTGCGCAGATTCCAGTACCAATACTGTTCCTGCGCCAGACCCGCGGTGATGGCCTCGCCGAGAGTCGCGCCATAGCAGGCGATCTCGCTGTCGGAGAAGGTCGGGCAATCCATCTCGTCGTCGAGGAAGCCCTCGAAATCCGCGCGCACCTCCGCCACGATGGAGGTGTGCGCCGGATAGGCGACACCGATCTCGCGGGCGAACTGGCCGCGCTCGGTCGCCGCGGCCACCATGTCGCGAATGGTGTCGCGGTCACCGGAAATGGCGATGATGTTCGGTGAGTTGATTACCGACAGTTCGGCCCAGCCGGAGTGCCGTGCCAGCAGTGCCTCGACGGCCTCGCGGTCCATGGCGAGTACAGCCATCGAGTAGCCGCGCGGCGACAGGCGCTCCACCAGGCGCGCCCGATGGGTCACCACCAGCACGGCATCACGCAGCGACATCACACCCGACACCGCGCCCGCCGCCAACTCCCCCTGGCTGTGCCCGATCACGGCGGCCGGGTCCACGCCCGCCGCCCGCCACATGGCGGCCAGGCCGGTCATGTGGAACATCAGGGCGGGCTGTACTTCCCACACCTCGTCCTCGAAGCGGCCGTCGGTGCCGAGCAGGTAGTGCAGCGGCTGATCGTGGCCGAAACGCTCCAGGTGTACGGCCGCGCATTCGTCGACACGGGCACGGTAGGCGGTGGAGAGTTCGTAGAACAGCTTGCCCATACCCGGTCGCTGGCTGCCCTGGCCGGGGAAGACGAAACCGATACGGCGGGCCGTGGCCGGGCCGTCGCTCGCGACCACGGCCGGATGCGCGGAACCGGCGGCAATGGCGCGCAACGCATCCAGGAGTTCGTCGCGCGTGGTCACCATGGCGAGCGCGCGGTAGCGGCGCGGCATCCGGGTGCGGAAGAGCATATCCGCCACCCGATTCGGGGTGATCCGCGGCCGAACCCGCAGGTAGTCCAGGATATTGGCGGCTTCGGCGCGCAGGCCGTCGGCGGTATCGGAGGACAGCAGCACCGGAATACTGCCGTCGGGTAGGAGATAACTACTCATCGGTGTCGTCCTCCAGGACGGGCATGCCGACAATCGCGTGGGCATTGGTGCCCGCGACGCCGAACGAGGACACGGCGCCGTAGCGCACGCCGTCGATGGCCGCCCACTCTTCGAGCTCGGTCGCCAACCGCAGACTGGTGCTGCCCCAATCCATGTCCTCGGTCGGCTCATCGGCGTAGAGGCTGGGGGCGATGGCTCCGTTCGCGCCGCACAGCAGGACCTTGATCAGGCCGAGCAGGCCCGCGGCCGCCTGGGCGTGACCGCCATTCGACTTCACCGAACCCAGGCGTGCGCCCTCGGTCCGGTCCGGGGTGCCGTAGGTGCTGGCCAGGGCCTGCAATTCGAGCGGGTCACCGACCGGGGTGCCGGTGCCGTGGCCTTCGATCAGGCCGATCAGATCCGGTGCGATAGCGGCGGCCGCGAGGGTATCGCGAATGAGCCGCTGCTGTGCGGTGGCGCTGGGCACCGCCAGCGGCGCGCCCTTGCCATTGTGATTGACCCGTGAACCCAGCAGCCGTCCGTAGATCCGGTGCCCGAGCGCGCGCGCCCGCGATTCGCGTTCCAGCACAACCACACCCGCGCCCTCGCCCCACAGGGTTCCGGTGGCGTCGGCGGCGTAGGAGCGGCAGTGGCCGTCGCTGGCCAGGGCGTTGTTCTTGGAGAATTCGTAGAACGCGCCCGGTGAACCCATCACACAGACGCCACCGGCCAGGGCCCAGTCGCATTCACCGGCGCGAATGGCCGAGGCCGCCTGATGTACCGCCGTCAGCGAGGAGGCACAGGCGGTGTCCACGCTGATGGAGGGGCCGATCAGGCCGAGCCCGTGCGAGATTCGCCCGGCCGTCGCGCCCAGCGCCGCACCGGTGGCGCGATATCCATTGTGTTCGTTGACCGAGGCCGCGCGGGGGCCGTACTCCATCTGGGATACGCCCATCCAGCAGCCCGCGGCCTCGCCGTCGACGGAACCCGGATTCAGGCCCGCGTGTTCGAGCGCCCGCCAGGCCACTCGCATGGCGACGCGCTGCTGCGGGTCCATAGCCACGGCCTCGCGCGGGGTGATGCCGAAGTAGAGCGGATCGAATTCGGTGGCGGCGGTAAGGAATCCACCGGCATCGCGCACGGTGCCCCAGCCCTCCCGGCGGCCGAGGGCGAAAAGTTCGGCCAGCGGCCATTCCCGGTCACGAGGGAAGGGGCCGATGAGTTCGCGGCCGTCGGCCAGGGCCGACCAGTACTGCGGCAGGCTGTCGATGCCGCCGGGGGCCTCGATACCCATTCCGACGATCACGATGGGATCGTCGACGGTTGCGGCCGTCACGCGAGAACGCTCGCTTCCGGAGCCAGCAGTTCGGCGATACCGGCGACGTGGTCATTGAGATAGAAGTGGCCGCCTTCGAAGAGCGTCACCGCGATTCCGGCACGGCTGTGCGCCTCCCACGCGTACAGGGCGCGGGGCGCGACGAATTCGTCCTCGTCACCGCCGAGTACCGCGATGGGTGCGTCGATGGCGATATCGGCAGGGCAGGAGTAGGCGTCGAAGGCGCGATAGTCGGCCTGCATGACCGGCAGGGCCATGCGCAGCACATCACGGCTGCCCAGAACCTCGGTGCCGGTGCCATTGAGGGCCGACATGTGGTCGAGCAGGGCCTCGTCCTCGGTGGGATGCGGCGGCAGGTCGGCGATCAGCTTCGGCGCGGCGGCCGAGGAGGCGGCCAGTAGTCGGACGTTCAGTCCGGCGGCCTCGGCGAGGCGGACGAATTCGAACGCGATGATCGCGCCCATACTGTGGCCGAAAATGGTCAGGGGGACGTCGCGATGGTGCGGTGAGGCGATGAATGCCTCGAAGGCCCCGGCCGCGATCTCCGGCAGGGTTTGCCCGGCGGCCTCCCGCGCCCGGTCCTGTCGACCCGGGTACTGGAACACCACGGTGTCGAAGTCAGCGGCGAGCGTTTTGGCGAAAACCCGATAGGCCGAGGCGCCCGCGCCGGCGTGTGGGAAGACCAGCAGCGGTGGGCAGGATTCGGAGTGCGGAGCCTGAAATTGCCTGATCCATCCGAGTTCCCTTGCCATATCCCGCATCTCTCCTACACGCCGCCGACCAACACGCGGCGTTCAATTTGCTGCTAGTTATCTACGGTGCGACGCTTGGCACCTGGACGCTGCGAATAACGCTGTGCGACCACTGAACCGGACACCCGTGCCGATTCGGACGGGCAACGGTAACACCGTCGGATTAGTATAGGCTAGCCTTACTCAGCGAGGTGATCAAGGTAACGACCGAACGGAGCTCCACCCTCATGAACCGGACGCCGTACGTGCTCGAGCGCGAGTTGGCCGACGTTCCCGACGCGGTTCGCAATGCGCCCGCGCCGGTTGTCCCCGCCTTCGAGTACCCCTTCGACCTGCGCGTGGTCGACCCCGAAGGCGTCGATCCGGAAACCATTACCGAGTGGATGCACCGGCCGCACCTACTCGAGACCTGGGAGCAGGCCTGGCCGTCCGAACAGCGCCGCCTCAATTGCCGGGCCCAGCTGGCCGGAACCTACTCGCGGCCCTGCATTCTCAGCTTCGACTTCGCCGCCATCGACCTGCCCGAACTGGGTCGCCGGGAGGTTGCCTACATCGAGCTGTACCGGGCCGCCAAGGATGAGATCGGACAGCTCTACCATGCCGATCCGCACGATATGGGCTTCCACATCGCCACCGCGGACCTGAATCTCATCGGGCGCGGTGTCATGTCGGGCTGGGTCGGGCAACTCGGCAGGAACATTCTGGCCGCCGAACCCGAATGCCGCCGTGTGATGGGTGATCCCGATCACCGAAATACCGCCATTCGTAAGACTTTCGAGAAGAACAGCTGGCCACACCTCGGCGACTTCGATGTCCGGCCGGGTCGCCGGATCTCGCTGTATACGTTCCCGCGCGACCCCTCGGATATCCCCGCCGGTCGCTGAGACCCGCCGACCACTCCCGCCCTGCCCGCCGATATCACCGGCGGGCAGGGCATTTCGTTTATCGAGCCGCGGAAACCCTGGTGCGCGCGGAGGTTCGGCGACGGGCATTGTCACTGCGCAGCACGCGATCGGAAAGTTCGCCCAGGCAGCTGAGATTCGGGAAGCCCGGCCCCTGGGACAGGGCCGCCATATTCGGCAGGTAGAGCTTGGCGTCGAGCCCCGCAACGGCCAGGTCGTAGCCGATGGACTGTTCGATGCGGGCCTGCGTCAGCGGACCGCCGATCGCCAGCTCGATCAGATCCTTTGCGGCGGAATCGAAGAGCTCCAGGTACCACAGCGGCTGACCGCCGGTGGCGTCGACGACGAGGTCGAAATTGTGCACCTGGTCGGCACGCATCTCATTGCGGAGCGTGAGGGCCACACTGTCGCCCTGGTCGGCGACCTGGGTGACACGGCCCTGGAGATGGTGAACGCGATTGTCGCCCAGGAGGGTTTCCTGGACGCGGACCGAGAACACCCCGCGGTCGGTGCGGCGAATCACATCGCGGCGTTCGTCATGGCCGAGTGCGCCCCACTTGGTGGGATCACTGAACAGCGCGTTCTCGAAATAGCTTTCACCGCGCGTGTAGATGGTGGCCTGCGGGGAGATCACCGAAATGGTGAGCATTTCATGGCGCACCAGCTCGTCCAGGGCCGAACCCGCGGTCTCGCCGCCGCCGATCACGGCGGCCCGCGAGGACAGCGGGAGTTGGCGCTTACCCGCCAGATCCCAGAACTCGGAGATGCTCAAGACCTTGGGGTGCGTCGACAGCGCCCGGTCGCTGCGGCCGGGACCGGTGACCATGACCGCGTCGCAATCGATTTCGCTGTGCGAGCCGTCGGCATCGGCCACCGTCACCAGCCAGCCGTCATCGGCGGCGGAGATGGTGCGCACGGTGCCCAGCACCAATTCGAGGTCGACCTTGCGGGCCACCCACTGCAGATACTTCGCCCAGATGTGATGCTGCGGGCTGGGACGGCCGCGGTCGACCCATTCGGCGTAGGTGCCGTGTTCGATCAGGAACGAAGTCCAGCTGAAGGCGGCCATGCCCGCATTGAGTTCCTGATTGTGGCCGCGTGCCCAGGTGGAGTGGTACGGAAATCCCACATCCTTCTCCGGGCTGGTGCCGAGCCGGTGCTGGCCGTCGGTCCAACCGCCGCTGGGCAGCCAGTTACCGCCCACCGCATGCGCTTCCACCACGACCACCCGTGGCGCCGGGAGGCCCAGTTTGCGCAGTACATGCGACTTCGCCGCGACCGCCAAGGCTTTCGGCCCCGCGCCGACCACCAGAAGTGTTTCCACCGGTTCTCCTGCTCTATTGCCCGGCCTCCGGGGAATAGTCCCCGGCCGCGCCGCATCGTTGTCGTACAACCCCACCCCATGTTTGCATAGGCTTACCTTATCTTGAAGGTGTACTTTCACATACCGTGCACCCCGTGAGTGGTCGCGCGTCGGCGGGTGCGATATCCCTACGCCGGCGCTGCTTCAAGTCGCCAGCCGGAAGCGCGGCTGCGTTCGTTCCAGAAGGCGGCGTAGCGACCGTTCAGATCCAGAAGTTCGGCGTGGGTGCCGCGTTCGACAATGCGGCCGCCCTCCATGAACAGGATCTGGTCGGCGTGCGCGATGGTGGCCAGGCGGTGTGCCACCACGATGACCGTCTTATCGCGGGTGAGCTGGTGTACGCCGCGAACCACAACCGCCTCATTGTGCGGATCGAGGGCGCTGGTGGCCTCATCCAGCAGGACGATCGGGGCGTCCTTGAGCAGGGCGCGGGCGATCGAAACCCGCTGGCGTTCACCACCGGAGAGCGACGCTCCGCCCTCCCCCACGGCGGTGTCCCAGCCATCGGGCAGGCGGTGTGCGATCTCGTCCACGCGCGCCACCTCGGCGGCACCGCGCACCTCGGCGTCGGTGGCATCCGGACGGCCCGCCCGAATGTTCTCCAGCACGGAGCGGTTGAACAGGTAGACGTTCTGGAAGACCAGAGACAGCTGGCCCAGCAGGGTTTCGGACGGCTGATCGCGAACATCGTGCTCGGCCACCACGACTCGACCGGAATCGGTGTCGTGGAAGCGCGCCGCGAGCCGTAGCACCGTGGATTTGCCCGCGCCGCTGGGGCCGACAATCGCGGTGGTGGTACCCGCCGGGACGGTGAAGGAGATATCGGACAGCACGGAGGTACCGTCGCCGTAACCGAAGCTCACCTGCTCGAACACTACGCTCGGCGCGCCCGGGGTGACCGGTGTATCCGCCTGCGGCAGTGTGGGTTCCGCCAGCAACGTGCTCACCCGTTCGGCCGCTGCCACGGCCGAACGCAGGGCGGTACCGAGCTGGGCCGCCTGGTTCAGCGGTTCGATGAAGCGGGCGCTCACCGCGATGAGCGCGATGGCGGCGGCCACCGAAATGGTCGAACCCGTGGCCTCGCCGACAACCAGGTACACCAGCACCAGGAAGACCGCCTGCACGCAGAGCGAGAACACCATCAGCCCGGGCACACTCGCCAGCAGCATGCCGGTGGCGGCCTTACGCTGCTGGTCGAGGGCCGCGTCCAGGGCCTTATTGCCCGCACCGACCGCACCGAAGGAACGCAGCACCGGCTGGGCCTGCGCGAATTCCAGCACTCGCGCATTGGCTTCCGACGCCGAGTCGTGCAGCCGCTCATCGGCGGCGGAGTAGGAACGGTTGGCCCACAGGTTCACCAGGTACAGCGCCGGTGCGGCCAGCAGCATGGCCAGGGAGATCCGCCAGTCCACGAACAGCATGCCGACCGCGACACCGAGCGGCACCACCACACCGGTCAGCATTTTCGCGAGCAGGTAGGCGATGAGCCCCTGCACCTCGCGCACATTCTCGACCACCACGCGCGAGAGCGTGCCCGCGTTCTGGGTCCCGAACCACCCCAGCGGCAACGCATTCAGATGATCGCCGAGTGCGGTCTGCAAACCGTGCTGCATACCCACACCTATGCGCAGGCCCACCACCGCCTGCACGTAGCTGAGCACCACGACCCCCGCCACCGCGGCGGCCAACCACAGTGTCCAGAACCAGGCGCGGTCGGTGTCGCCACCGAACAGAGCCTCCAGCACCGGCACCAGCAGTACGTAGGCGAGTGCCTGGCACAGCGCCTGCGCCAGAATCGCGGCCACCAGTTTCGGTGTCAGCGAGGTGTATTCGCGTGGTACGAGCCCGAATACCGTGCGGATCATCGTGTTCCCTCCCCGGATTCCAGCGCGGTCATCGAATGCAGCGCCGCCTCATTGATTTCCCAGAGTCGCTGGTAGAGACCGTTCGCGTCACGGAGGTCGGCGTGGCTGCCCTGTTCGGCCAGGGTGCCGTTCTCCAGCACCAGAATCCGGTCCACATCGGTAATGGTGTGCAGTCGGTGCGCGATCACGAGCACCGTGCGGCCTGCCACCAGGACCGCCAGCGCGTCCTGTACGGCGGCTTCCGATTCCGGATCGGCGAAGGCGGTGGCCTCGTCGAGCACCAGTACCGGAGTATCCGCCAGCAGGGTGCGGGCGATGGAAAGTCGCTGCGCCTCACCGCCGGACAGGGTGGCATCCACCCCGATCTCGGAGTCGTAGCCACGGGGCAGCGCGGTAATGCGCTCGTGGATCTGCGCGGCCCGAGCCGCCCGCTCGAGAGCAGCGCCATCGGCATCCGGGCGCGCCAGCAGCAGGTTGTCGCGAATACTGCCGCGAATCAGCCGCACATCCTGGAAGACGAAGCCGACCGTGCGATAGAGCTCCTCGGTCGGGAAATCGCGAATATCCCGGCCGCCGATACTGATCCGGCCGGCGTCCACGTCATAGAAGCGCGGCAGCAGCTTGGCGAGGGTGGACTTGCCGGAACCGCTCGGGCCGACCAGCGCGGTAATCGTGCCGGGCGCGAGTTCGAGATCCACGCCGCGCAGCACCTGATGATCGGCGCGGTACCCAAAGGTCACGCCCTCGAACCGAACCGTGCCCGCGGGAACCTCCGGCGTAGCCGCCGCCACGGCAGCAGCCGCCGACGATGCCGCTCCTTCCGTCATTCCGGCGTGCTTGTGGCCGGAATCCACTCCCTCGGACGCGGAACTCCCCGCCCCGGAAGCCAATTCCGGTGTCCGCATCAACTCGTGCAGCCGCAGCGCGGCGTCACCGGCCGTCCGCAGCGCCTGCGCGCCATACCCGAGGCCGAGCAGCGAACTACCCAGTCCCAGTCCGACCAGCAGGAACGGCAGCACGTCGATCGGCTCGATCCACCCCGCGCCCACTCCCGCGAGCCCCGCCACCACGACCAGCAGCATGACAAAGACCGGTGCGACCACCGTTTCCGAAATCGACTGCACGGTAACGACCGGCAGCTTCAATCGGCGCACGCTCTCGGTCTGATGTTCCACCGCATCCTGGAAGACGCTGTGCGCCTTACCCGCTCGCCCGAAGGCCCGCACCACCTGGATACCGTCGACGAATTCCACCGTCGCCTCGCGGGTGCGCTGCTCGGCGGCGTTGTAGGCCACGATGCGTTCCCGGCCCGGTTCGTCCAGCATCTTCTTCATACACAGCGCGTAAACGAACAGCGGGAGCAGCAGCACCAGCGTGAGTCGCCAGTCCACGGTCGCCAGATAGATGAGCGTCACCAGCGGAATGGTCACCGAGCCAACGAAATCCAGGCGGGCGTGCGCCACCAGATAATGCAGCGCTTCGACATCGTCATGGAGATACTTCTTGACGTCGCTGGAGGTGCGTTCGCCGAACCAGCCCAGCGGTACGCGGGTCAGCTTATCGGCCAATAGCCTTCGCAGCGTCAGCTGATATCCGGCGTCGACCAGGTGCGACCAGGTCAGGGCCGCGGCCTGCAGCACCGCCCGCACCACCAGCACGACGACGGCGATGAGCAGCAGCCGCCACACCCGATCGGTATCGGTGGCATCGGCCAGCAGTTCCCGGCACGCCTGGACGATCAGCAGGAACGGGACCACGGCGCAGACCGAGGAGATCGCGATGATCACGCTCGCCAGGCTCAGCGTCCCCGCGACCGGGGCGAGGATCTCCTTTCGCGCCCGCATCTCGCGCTGCTTGCGTTCCTTGACCACCGTGCGATCGGGTTTACCGTCCGCCCCCGAGTCGGCGTCCGCCACCAGGGGCGGCGCGACCTCCACCGTCATCTGTTCCGCCTCTCACCAAAAATCGGTCCGAGGATAGGTTAGGCTAACTTTCTTGGAATTGAATCACCCAGGTGGATGAATAGCCGGTCGCCACCGATGAATTTTCCGAAGGTCCCCCGTCTCTACCGATGTACCGAGCGAGGAACCGCGGCCTCGCAATCGATTTCATCGTTCGAGAAGAGACCGCCATGAAGAAGACCGTCCTCGCGACCCTCTCCCTGCTCGCCACCGCCGTCCTCGCGGGCTGCAGCAGCAATACCGAAACCCCCTCGCAGCCCGCCGCGGATCCCGGCCACCGCGCCACCATCAACGGCCTCGATATGTACTACGAGGTGCACGGCGAGACCAACGATCTGCCGCCGGTGGTACTGCTGCACGGCGCGCTGTCCGGTATCGACGCCGACTTCGGCGAGCTGATCCCGGTGCTGTCGAAGCAGCGCCAGGTCATTGCCATCGACCAGCAGTCACACGGCCACACCCCCGACATCGACCGTCCGCTGCGGACCACGACCATGGCCGACGACACCGCGAGCCTGCTCCAGCAGATCGGCGTGCAGCAGGCCGATATATTCGGCTACAGCATGGGCGCGGGCGTGGCCCTCGATATCGGCATCCACCACCCGCGGCTGGTACGCAAGCTGGTGCTGCTCTCCGGAGGTCTCGGCCCGGACGCTATGCACCCCGGCACCCTCGAGGGCATCACCGAGCTACAGCCGGAAATGCTGCACGGCAGCCCCTTCCACGACTACTACCTCGCCAACGCGCCTCGCCCGCAGGACTTCCCGACGCTGGTGGCGCGGGTCAAGGAGATGGACAGCAATCTGCCCACCGTTCCCGCCGACGCGGTCCGCGCGCTGGAGATGCCGGTGCTGAATATCATCGGCGATTCCGATATCGTCCGCCCCGAGCACGCGGTGGAGGTGTTCCGCCTGCTGGGCGGCGGCATTATGGGCGATACCCCGGCCGGTCTGATCGATTCCGAGTTGGCCATCATCCCGGGTGCCTCCCACGTGTCAGTCGTACACCGACCGGAACTGCTGGCCCCGATGGTCACGTCCTTCCTGGACCGCACCGTGGCACCGAAATCCTGAGATTCGCCTCCGGAAATACCAGCAGGGCCGGAATCCCGTCGCGGGGGCGGGCGTTGCGAGTGGCATGACCACTCCTGACGCCCGCCCCGCCGCCGTTTCCGTAGTCGATACCGATACCGAGTTCGGCGCGCATGCCGCCGAACGCCTCGAGCGTGAGACCGTCGCGTGGCTCACCACCGTCGGCCCATCCGGAACCCCACAGCCCAATCCGGTCTGGTTTCTCTGGAACGGCAGCGAAATTCTCCTCTTCAGCGAGCCCAATCAGCCGAAGCTCCGCAATATCGCTCGCAACCCCCGGGTTTCGCTCAATCTCAATTCCACCGCCTCCGGCGGCGAGGTCCTCGTCCTCACCGGCGCCGCCCGCATCGACCCCACCGACCCCAATCCGGACGAAATCGCCCGCTACACAGCCAAGTACACAGAGGGCCTGGCCGATCTCAAAATGACGGCCGAGCAGTTCTACGCCACGTACTCGCAAGCCGTTCGCATCACCCCCGACCGACTGCGCGGCTTCTGACCCCGTCTCCCATTCCCCGTACCTCTCTACCTGCGAGATCGCGGGTGGCGGCGCGCCGGTAGGGTCATCGGGTGAGACGCAGGCAGCAGCCGCCGCTACCGAAGCGGCACGGGCTCGACCCCGCCCGGTTGCGACTACCGGAAGACGGCCAGTGGGCCACCATCCGCGACCATCTGGTGGAGCGGCTGCCGCGCGTACCCGCCGCACGCATCGACGAACTGCTGCGCGAGGGCGGCATTGTGGACCTCGAGGGGCCGCTGGCCCCGGACGCGCCGTATGTACCCGGCGGGGCGATCTGGTTCCACCGCGACCTACCGGTGGAAACCGATGTGCCGTTCGAGATCGATATCGTCTACCGCGACGACGCCATACTGATCGCGGACAAACCACACTTCCTGGCCACCATCCCGCGTGGCCAACACATTCTGCAGACCGCACTGGTACGACTACGCCGCGACCTCGAGCTACCGGATCTGATTCCCGCGCACCGGCTCGACCGCGCGACCGCCGGGCTGGTCCTCTTCGTTATCGACCCGGCCCGCCGCGGGGCGTATCAGACCATGTTCCACAAGCGGGTGGTGCGCAAGGAGTACGAGGCCATCGCCCGCTTCGACCCGGAATTGGAACTGCCCAGGGTCGTGCACAGCCGGATTGTCAAGGAACGGCAGGTACTCAAGGCCTTCGAGGTGCCGGGTGAACCCAATGCCGAAACCCACGTCGAACTGCTCGAACACCGAGATGATCTGGGCCGCTATCGACTTCGGCCGAGCACCGGGCGCACCCACCAACTCCGATTGCATATGAACGGCCTGGGTATACCGATCCTCGGTGACGATTTTTATCCCGAACTGACCGATAAGCCTGTGGACGACTTCACCCGTCCACTCCAGCTGCTGGCCTCGGCCATCGAATTCACCGATCCGGTGACACGGGAGCCTCGGCGCTTCGAAACGAAACGGACCCTCCAGGCATGGCACGATCCACAGGGGTGGGCGGGGAGATAGCGGCGGATTCACCACATCGGGGTGCACTCACAGGAACGATCCGTAGACTGGCCCGGATGTCTCAGAATGATAACGGCGCTGTCGCCGTCCGACCGGCCCCGACGGCCATGGCGCGCCGCCGGCTGCATGCCTATATCGATATCGCCGTCGTTGTCGTCGTTCTGATCGGCACCAATCTCATCGCGCATTTCACCACCGCGTGGGCCAGCATTATTACGGTCCCGATCGCCGCGTTCGCACTACTGGCCCTGGTGCGGCGGCGCGGACTGGGCTGGGCGGAACTGGGACTCTCGCCACGGCATTGGCGTAAGGGTTCACTCTGGGCGCTCGGCGCGGTCGGGGTGGTGCTGGCGGCGGTCGCCATCGGCGCGGCGCTACCCATTACCCGGCCGTTCTTCCTGGCCGACCGGTATGCGACCGTCTCCGGCGCGCTGATCGCCTCCATGGTTGTCATACCACTGCAGACGGTGATTCCCGAAGAGCTCGCCTTCCGCGGTGTGCTGCACGGGACCCTTGACCGCGTGTACAGCGCACGGGGCGTATTCGCGGGGGGCTCACTACTTTTCGGCTTCTGGCATATCGCCTCGTCGATGGGTTTGACCAGCGGCAACAAGGGGCTGTCGAGTTTTCTCGGCGGTGGCGCGCTGGGGCAGATCGTCGGGATCGCCCTCGCCGTGGTCGCCACCGCCGGCGCGGGCATGGTGTTCACCTGGCTGCGTCGCCGCAGTGGCAGCCTGCTCGCCCCGATCGCCCTGCACTGGGCGGTGAACGGCGCGGGCGCATTGGCCGCGGCCGTGGTCTGGCATGTAACCCTGCGCTGAACTGAATAGAACTTGTTTCAGTTATTTTCCGAAAGCCCCACGCGTTAACTGGACGCTCGATAGGGTTCGCTCGTCCGCATCTGATGCGGTTGGCACCCGAGGAGTTTCCACATGACGATGTCCGTGAACAAGCGCATCGCCCGGCGGGCCGGTGTCGGTCTCACCGCGCTGGCCGCGATGGCCTGTTCGGCGGCGCTGACGGCGCCCTACGCGTCCGCCGTCCCCACCGGCCTATCGGTGAACGCGCGCAATATCTACGCGGCGTGCACCTACGAAATCACCGCCAATGTCGACCACTGGTTCGAGGTCTGGTTCCACGACAGCGGCCGAGTCATACCCGGCAGCCCGGTCAAACCGTCGAACGGCAAGGCCACCATCCAGTGGACCCCGAAGGGCGCGGGCACCCACACCCTGGCCGCCCTGCAGGGCTCCGCCTGGGAACTGAAGGTCAATGTCCTACAGCCCACCCTGACCGGCAGCGCCACGTGCGGTGCGGGCCCACTCGGCTTCCTGGGCTCGTAATAGACCCGGTTCGGTAGAGCGCGGCTCACCGAATCGCCGCGGGCCAGGCCGGCTGCAATCCTCTGTTCCCTCGCCGGCCTGGCCCGCTCCTTTCGAAAGACTTCAGGCCCGCCTCCCGAATCGGGAAGCGGGCCTGAAGCTTTCGTACCACCTCTCGGATCAGCGTCCGGCGGCGTCCTTCTCCAGGGAGAACGACAGCTCCGACTCCGGCTGCCCCTCGGACTCGCGAGGTTCGTCACCGTGTCCCGGCCACCAGGCGAAATGGCCGATGAGGGCAGTGACGGCCGGGGTGAAGAACATCGACATGACGAAGGCCGCGATGGCGATACCCACCGAGATGGCGAAGCCCATCTGGGCCATCGCACTATTACCGGCCAACATCATCGACGCGAAGGTACCCGCGAGGATGAGACCGGCGGCGGCAATGGTCGGACCCGTATGCCGCACCGCGGACGCGGCGGCCTGTTTGGGATCGAGGCCCTCCCGCGCTTCCTCCCGCAAACGGGCCACCATGAGGATGTTGTAGTCGGTGCCGAGCGCGACCACGAACAGGTACATGATGAGCGGCAAGGTGAAGATCAGACCGGTTTCACCCTGCAACTGCTGGAATACCAGCACCGCGGCACCGAGGGTGGCGGCGAATCCGAGGAATACCGACGCCATCAGATACCAGGGCGCGACCACACTGCGCAGTAGCAGGGCCAGCACGATCATGATCAACACCGCGGCCACCGGGAAGACGACCCGGTAATCGCGATTCATGGCGGCCTGGAAGTCCACGAACACCGAGGTCATACCGCCCACGACCGCTGTGGTTCCGGCGGGCGCGGCCGAATGCGCGACATCACGCAGCGGGCCCCGCACCGTTTCGAGGGCCGCATCGGACTCGGGTGTATTCGACAGCGTCACTTGGAATTCGGCCACCGAACTGTCCGGCGATGTCGTCGGGGGCGAAACCTGGCCCACGCCATCGACACTGGTCAGCGCCGTACCGAAATCCGCCAACTGGTCGGCGGTCAGCGCCGTACCACCGTCATTGCTCAGGTACACCTGCGACGGCTGCGTGGTGCCCGCGGGCATGCCCTTGCGCAATTCGTCGCTGTAGACCACGGATTCGGAGGCATTCGAGGTGGATCCGGAGCCCAGATCGAAGGTCGGATTGAATCCGGCGGCGAAGACACCCAGGGTCACCAGCACCAGACCGGACACCGCCGCGAAGGCGGCCGGGCGCTTGCCCATGGCCGATCCGATCGCGGCGAAGCGAGTGCCCCGCGGCTCCATCTGCCACGCCTTCGACGGCCAGAACACCTTGGTGCCCAGCAGCGAAACGATGGCGGGGATCAGGGTCAGGCCCGCCACCAGCATGACCGCCACGGCAATGGCCAGCGCCGTTCCGAGCGACCGGAACATACCGAGGGTCGAGAGGATGAGTGCAGCGAAGGCGATGATCACGGCCGCCGCGGCCGAGGTGATGGCCTCGCCGACCCGCGAGACCGAATTGACCATGGCGGTCCTGGCATCGTCGCCGGCACGCAGCCGTTCTCGGTAGCGGAACATGAGGAACAGGATGTAGTCGGTACCGACGCCGAACAGTACGACGGTCAGCAACGCCTGCACCGAACTGTCGATCTGCAGGTCGAATGCCTTGGCCACCATGGCGATTACGCCACCCACCAGCATCGAGATACCGGCGATGACGACAATCGGCAACAGTGCGATCACCGGGCTGCGGAAGATAATCAGCAGCAGCGTCAGAATCAGGATGATGGTGGCGATGCCGATAATCGCCAGACCCTTCTCACTGGATTCCACCTGATCCAATTGCGATGCGGCGGCTCCGGTAATGCCCGCCTTCAGATCGGTGTCGGAGACCTGTTCCTTCAAGGCATCCCGCAGGGACTTCACCGCATCGGTCTGCCGGGTGTCGTCGGGTGCGGTGACCTTCGTCATCTGCACCGCGATGACCTGCACCAGGCGGTTCTCCGACGGCGGAGTCGCCGCGATCGCGGTGACATCGGCGATATTTCGGCCCGACAGCACGGTCGCGACCTCGGCTACCTTCGCCGAATCGCGCTCGGTGAGCGGCGCTTCGTCGGAGCGCGCCACGACGATCAGTGCGGCCGGTACCTGACTGTCGGGAAATGCCCTCTGCTGCAATTCCATCGCCTGGATGGATTCGTAATGCGAAGGGAGAAACTCGGATTGGTCGGTGGTCGCGGTGAGCTTCGGAGCGGCCACCACCACGCCGATAATGGCGATCAGCCAGATGCCGATCACAACCCATGGTCTATGAACGACGAAGCGTCCCAAACTGGCGAACATGCGGGGAGTCCCTTCCAGAACCGTTGCGGCCGAGTCAGATATCGAGAACCTGTGTGGACGGATGCTCGATCACATCGAGCACCGTGCGATACAGCTTTTCCGGTAACCGGCCCCGCAACTCCCCGATCGAGTCCACGATCTCGGTCGTGAACTCGCCCCACCCATCCTCACCGAGGCCGATGAGATCGCGCCACCCCCTGAGACCTTTCGTCCAGTTCGCGACGAGCTGCGACGAATCGGACCAGTCGATCTCCTGGCGGTGAATCAGGAACTTGCCGGTGCGGCCCTGATAGACGCGCAGCTGTGCGACGCCCTGCGTGGTGAACTGCCGGTACTCGCCGATTAGGCGGCCGACGAAGCGCTGCCGCCGCGCACCACCGGGGCCGACCCGGAGTTCGATCTCGGTGAGTCGGCTGTCATCGCCCGGTGTGACGTCTATGGTCACGGCCTCGGCGGAGGCGCTCGTGGGATCGGTGGGCTTGTGCAGATCAGTGGGCATGATTCCCCTCAATTCATTAGCTACTGCGCATGCGGGCATGCGGGCAGTAGGCGATAGGCGTTCGAGTTGTCTTGTTCCGCAACGGTTCGACTACTCGCCCGTGGAAGTTCGGAGCTCCCGGCTCGCCACTTCCTGCGGCTACTATATGTAGACGTATACGTATAACGCAAGAGTGGTGGACGTCATAGTTCTGTCGGACCCGGCACGTACGGTGGACCCATGGCACTGACGTTGAAAGAACGACAGGAATTCCTCGCACAGCCGCATATCGGGGCGCTGGCCGTCACCGCCGGGCCGGATCGAGCACCGCTGAACGTGCCGATCTGGTACCAGTACTCACCCAATAGCGAGCTCTGGATTACGACCGGGGCGCAATCCAAGAAGATCAAACTGCTCGAGGCTGCCGGACGGTTCAGCCTCATGGTGCAGGTGTTGGAGCCGAGCATCCGCTACGTGACGGCGGAGGGGCCCATCACCCGGGTGGTGCCGATGGCCGAGGATCGCGGCGAATTGCGCGAGATGGCGGCGCGCTACCTGCCACCCGAGAAGGTGGACCCATACCTGGAGTTCGCCGAATCCCATGGCGAACAGGTCGTGGTGTACATGCGGCCGGAGCACTGGCTGTCGGCCGACCTCGGCAAGGTGTAACCACCCGCCGAAACACGGCTGCTGGCGTGCGGCCTCAGACGAAGGCCCGCCTCCCGGAAAGGAGGCGGGCCTTCGCGCATTGATCCGTCGCTATCCGATGTATCGGCGTCCTCGAAGCCGTCGCCGAGCGCGGCTATGCCGCCACCACCGTGGCCGATATCGTCGCCCGCGCCAGCGTCTCGCGCCGCACCTTCTACCGCGTCAGCTACCGCAATCACCCGCTCACCGGCCGGTGACCGTGCGACAGTGGACGAGTGCGATTCGACAATCCGCCAGCTATGGCCGCGTGGCGGCACTGTGCGGCGCGCGAGGGATTCGAGGTCACATTCCTTCGTGCCACGAGTACGGGCATGCTGATCAATGGGAGTACGACCGCGATCGAGGGTGGGCGCGGATGGACCGTGGAGTACTCGATCGCACTGGACAGCGAGTGGCGTACCCGGCACGCCCAGGTTGCCGTGCGCCACGAAAGCAGCAGGGAGAGTGTGCGGCTGGCGGCGAACGGGGTGGGCAGCTGGACGGTGAACGGGATCGCGGCACCCGCGCTCGACGGGTGCGTCGATATCGATCTCGAAGCCTCGGCCTGCACCAACGCCCTACCGATCCATCGGCTGTCGATCGGGGTCGGCGAGGAGGTCGATGCCCCCGCCGCCTACGTACACCTCGCGGTACCGAAGGTCACTCGGCTGGAGCAGCGGTACCACCGGATACCCGATGATGGCGCGCGGCACCGATTCGATTACAGGGCACCGGAATTCGATTACTCCGGCGTACTGGTGTACGACGCGAGCGGGTTGATCGTCGACTACCCGGGCCTCGCGGTGCGTCAGCAGTAGTAGCAGATCCCGTTGGCGGGGAGCTGAGTGAAGCACTCCGAGCACATGACGACCCGGGTGGTCTCCGGCTTCTCCTCGGCGGGAGCGGCGGCGAGCCCGCGGGCCGCAGCGACCTTCGGGGTGAGCGGCGGGATGCCGGGCTCCGCCGGGACATCCGCGGCGTAGGACTGATAGCACTGCCAGCGGGCGTATCCGGCATGCAACTCGAGATCGGCCGGAATCGGGAGGGCCGCCAATTCGAGGACGTACTTGTAGATGTCCCCAACCTTGTGATTGCGATTGACACACAGGGCGGTCAGCGGCGGCTCGCCCGCACGGTGGCAGCGTCGCGCGACCTTACGCAGAATGGCGTCGATCCAGGTGCGGGTCGGGGCATCGGTACGCACACCCGACATCTCCTGCACCCGGTCGGCCAGCTCGGTCACGGTAACGAAATTGCCGTAGCCCGAAGCGGTTTCGACGAGCACCTCGTGGGCGGCCAGGGCCCACGCCACCGCGGCGTCGCGAAACGACACCGCCGCATCATCACTCGTCCGCCAAGCACCCGAAGTCGTTGTCGCAGCATCCCTCATAGCCCATAGAAGGTAACCCCTCGGGGGGCCTTTACGCCAATACCACGGCGCGCCGGAAGAGACCCACGCGACACGAGCGCCCTTGCGCGAGAAAGAAGTTCGATCGACATGACACGGTCGGGGGCGGGTCACCCGGCTCCATCCCCGCCATCGCGGCTTCACCACCGCAGCCCCATCCGCACGATTCGGGCATCATCACTGCGGAATCACCCCCGAATACACGAAGGCCCGCCCCCCAGTCGGGAAGCGGGCCTTCGTTACTACGACCAGTCGGCCGAGCGCAGATCGTTTCCGACCCGTAAGCAATCGCTAGGACTACTTGGCGCGCTCGAGCACCTCGACCAGACGCCACCGCTTGGTGGCGGACAGCGGACGGGTCTCCATCAGCTGCACGCGGTCGCCGACATTGGCAACCTCGTTCTCGTCATGGGCCTTGACCTTCGAGGTGGTGCGGATGATCTTGCCGTAAAGCTTGTGCTTCACGCGATCTTCCAGCTCGACCACGATGGTCTTGGTCATCTTGTCGGAGACAACGTAGCCGATGCGCACTTTGCGCTGGCCGCGTACCTCTTCCTTGGCCGGCGTCTTGGCCGGGCCCTTTACGTCGCTCATGCGGCGTCTCCCTTGCCTTCAGGACCGGAGGCCAGGCCGAGCTCGCGCTCACGCATGACCGTGTAGATGCGCGCGATCTCGTGGCGGACCACACGCAGACGACGGTTGTTTTGCAACTGGCCGGTCGCCATCTGGAAGCGCAGGTTGAAAAGCTCTTCCTTGCCTTCGCGCAGTTTGGCAACGAGCTCTTCTTCATTGAGCTCGCGCAGGTCTGCGGCCGGAGTTCCGGTAGCCATCAGAACTGCTCCTCCCTGGTTACGATCCTGCACTTCATGGGGAGCTTGTGCATCGCGCGGCGCAGGGCCTCACGAGCGGTCTCCTCATTCGGGTAAGACATCTCGAACATGACCCGACCGGGCTTCACGTTCGCGATCCACCACTCCGGCGAACCCTTACCGGAACCCATGCGGGTTTCGGCCGGCTTCTTGGTGAGCGGGCGATCGGGGTAGATGTTGATCCAGATCTTGCCGCCACGCTTGATGTGGCGGGTCATCGCAATACGCGCCGACTCGATCTGCCGGTTGGTCACGTAGGCCGGCTCCAGAGCCTGGATGCCGTACTCGCCGAACGCCACCGAGGTGCCGCCCTTGGCCATACCGGAACGACCGGGATGATGCTGCTTGCGGTGCTTGACCTTGCGAGGCATCAACATGAGGTCAGCCCTCCTGGGTCTCTGCCGGAGCCGGAGCCTCCGCCACCGCGGTGGCGGTGGCGGCGCCCGAACGCCCGGCCTCAGTGCTGGTCGCAGTGGTGCCCTGGGCACCGGAACGACGCGGACGGCTCGGCCGCTCACGACGCTCGCGACGATCGCCCGACGGAGCGGCGGTCGCGGAGACCTCGCGCTTGCCACCGACGATGTCGCCCTTGTAGATCCAGACCTTCACGCCGATACGGCCGAAGGTGGTCTTCGCCTCGTACAGGCCGTAGTCGATGTCCGCACGAAGGGTGTGCAGCGGCACACGACCCTCGCGGTAGAACTCCGAGCGCGACATTTCGGCGCCACCGAGGCGGCCCGAGCACTGCACGCGGATGCCCTTGACGTTCGGCGAACGCATGGCCGACTGAATGGCCTTACGCATCGCACGACGGAACGCCACGCGGTTCGACAGCTGCTCGGCAACACCCTGAGCAACGAGCTGCGCATCCGATTCGGGGTTCTTGACCTCGAGGATATTCAGCTGCACCTGCTTCTTGGTGAGCTTCTCCAGCTCGGAGCGGATGCGATCGGCTTCCGCGCCGCGACGGCCGATCACGATGCCCGGACGCGCGGTGTGGATATCCACACGGACGCGATCACGGGTGCGCTCGATCTCGACCTTCGAGATTCCGGCCCGCTCCATGCCAGTGGCGAGGAGCTTGCGGATCTGGACGTCTTCCTTCACGTATTCCGCGTACTGCTTATCCGCGTACCAACGCGACTTCCAGTCGGTGGTGATACCGAGGCGGAAGCCATGGGGGTTAATTTTCTGTCCCATTTACTTTGCCCCTCCCTTCCGGCGGCTACGAGTGGCAGCGCCGGCAGTGGGCACGCTCTCGACCTCGATGGTGATGTGGCTGGTGCGCTTGCGAATCCGGAACGCACGGCCCTGGGCCCGCGGCTGGAAACGCTTCATGGTCGCGCCCTCGTCGACGAATGCCGTCGAGATGACCAGGGTGGCCGGGTTCAGACCGAGGTTGTTCTCGGCGTTGGCCGCGGCCGAGGCCACGACCTTCGCGACCGGCTCGCTGGCGGCCTGCGGAGCGAACCGCAGGATGTTCAGCGCGTCCTCGACTCGCTTGCCGCGGACCAGGTCCACAACACGACGAGCCTTCATCGGGGTCACGCGAACATGCTTAGCGGTTGCGCGTGCGGTCTGGTTCTGAGTTTCTGTGCTCATCGCCGCTTGCTCTTCCGATCGTCCTTGACGTGGCTACGGAACGTCCTGGTCGGCGCGAACTCACCGAGCTTGTGCCCAACCATGTTGTCCGACACGAAGACCGGGACGTGCTTGCGGCCGTCGTGCACCGAGAACGTGTGGCCGATGAAATCGGGAATGATGGTCGAACGACGCGACCAGGTCTTGATGACCTGCTTCGTGCCCTTCTCGTTCTGAACGTCCACCTTCTTGAGGAGGTGGTCGTCTACGAACGGGCCCTTCTTGAGGCTGCGTGGCATCTTTAACCTCCTCCTTAACGCTTCTTGCCGCGGCGGCGGACGATGAGCTTGTCGCTCGGACGGTTGGGCTTACGGGTGCGGCCTTCCGGCTTACCCCAGGGCGAGACCGGGTGGCGACCACCGGAGGTCTTACCCTCACCACCACCATGCGGGTGGTCCACCGGGTTCATGACCACACCACGCACGGTCGGGCGAATGCCCTTCCAGCGCATACGGCCGGCCTTACCCCAGTTGATGTTCGACTGCTCGGCATTGCCGACCTCGCCGATGGTGGCGCGGCAGCGCACATCGACGCGACGGATTTCACCGGAGGGCATACGCAGGACGGCGTAGGCGCCTTCCTTACCCAGCAGCTGAATGCTCATACCGGCGGCACGGGCCAGCTTGGCGCCGCCACCCGGACGCAGCTCCACCGCGTGAATGGTGGTACCGGTCGGGATCGAGCGCATCGGCAGGTTGTTGCCCGGCTTGATATCGGCACCGGCGCCGGACTCGATCTTCGTGCCCTGGCTGATGCCCTTGGGCGCGATGATGTAGCGCTTCTCGCCATCCGCGAAGTGCAGCAGGGCGATATTCGCGGTCCGGTTGGGGTCGTACTCGATGTGAGCGACCTTGGCCGGGATGCCGTCCTTGTCCATTCGACGGAAGTCGATCAGACGGTAGGCGCGCTTGTGGCCGCCACCACGGTGCCGGGTGGTGATCCGGCCGTGGGCGTTACGACCACCGGACTTGGTGAGCGGACGCAGCAGCGACTTTTCGGGGGTCGAGCGGGTGATCTCAGCGAAATCGGAGACCGATGAACCGCGTCGACCCGGGGTCGTCGGCTTGTATTTACGGATTGCCATGAGTTCTTCTCTACTTTCTGGATTCCCAGGCGCTTACGCGACCGGGCCTCCGAAGATCTCGATGGGCTTGCTGTCGGCCGAGATGGTCACGAGCGCGCGCTTGACGTTCTTGCGCTTGCCGTATCCGAATTTGGTCCGCTTGCGCTTGCCCTGACGGTTGGCGGTATTGACGCTGGTCACCTTGACGCCGAAAACCTTCTCGACGGCAATCTTGATCTGCGTCTTGTTGGAGTCCGGGTGCACCACGAAGGTGTAGGTGCCTTCCTCGATCAGTCCGTAGGACTTCTCGGAGATGACCGGCGCCAGCAAAATGTCGCGGGGGTCGGCGATCGTGGTCACTTGCTCTCCTCCTGTGCAGCTGCTGTGTCCTGCGGGGATTCCGCAGGGCCGTGCACGAAGGCGTTGAGCGCCTCGACGCTGAAGATGACCTCATCGGCCTTCAGCACGTCATAGGTGTTCAGCTGATCGGGTGCGATCGGGTGCACGTTCTGCAGGTTCGCCACGCTCTTCCACGCGGTGACATCTTCGCGACCGACCACGACCAGGATCTGCTTGCGAACCGAAAGCTCGGCAAGGAAGTCCCGGGCCACCTTGGTGGACGGGGTCTGACCCGACACCAGTTCGGTGATCACGTGGATGCGCTCGTTGCGCGCCCGGTCGGAGAGGGCACCGCGCAGGGCGGCGGCCTTCATCTTCTTGGGCAGACGCTGGGTGTAGTCGCGCGGCTGCGGGCCGTGCACAGTGCCACCACCGGCGAACTGCGGCGCGCGGGTCGAACCCTGACGGGCGCGGCCGGTGCCCTTCTGGCGGTACGGCTTCTTTCCACCACCGCGGACTTCACCGCGGGTCTTGGTGGAGTGCGTGCCCTGGCGAGCCGCGGCCTGCTGGGCCACGACGACCTGGTGCATCAGCGCGATATTGGCGGTCACGTCGAAGATCTCCGCGGGGAGATCGACGGTGCCCTCGGTCTTGCCGCCCGGAGCCTTGACCGGAACGGTCAGGCCGGCGGCCTTCTTCTCAGTGCTCACCGCGCTCATGCCCGGGCACCACCCTTCACTGCACTCTTGACGATCACGATGCCGCCGGTGCGGCCCGGGATCGCGCCCTTGATCAGCAGCAGGCCGTTCTCGGCATCCACCTTGTGGACCGAGAGGTTCTGCGTGGTGACACGGTCGTTACCCATACGGCCCGACATGCGCATGCCCTTGAACACGCGACCCGGGGTGGAGCAACCACCGATGGAGCCCGGACGACGGTGCACAGCCTGCGCACCGTGCGAGGCACCCTGGCCACTGAAACCGTGGCGCTTCATGGTGCCCGCGAAGCCCTTGCCCTTGGAGGTGCCGGTCACGTCGACGTAGGTGCCCTCTTCGAACACGTCGGCGGAAAGCTCCTGGCCGACCTCGAAGGAGGCGACGTCGGCGACGCGGATCTCCGTAATGTGGCGACGCGGGGTGACACCGGCCTTGGCGAACTGGCCGGAAACCGGCTTCGTCACCTTGCGCGGGTCAATGGCGCCGTATGCGATCTGAACGGCCGAGTAGCCGTCGACCTCGACGGTACGAATCTGAGTCACGACGTTGGGACCAGCCTTGATGACGGTCACCGGAACGACGCGGTTCTTCTCGTCGAAGACCTGGGTCATACCGAGCTTGGTACCCAGGATGCCCGCTGCCGGGCGGCTCTTGTTGTCAGTCATATCTACAGTCCCCGTCACTGAATGTTGACGTCGACGCTGGCCGGAAGATCGATGCGCATGAGAGCGTCCACCGTCTTCGGCGTCGGGTCGAGGATGTCGATCAGCCGCTTGTGTGTACGCATCTCGAAGTGTTCGCGCGAGTCCTTGTACTTATGCGGCGAACGGATGACGCAGTACACGTTCTTTTCGGTCGGCAACGGCACCGGGCCGACGACACGGGCGCCGGTGCGGGTCACCGTCTCGACGATCTTGCGCGCAGACGCGTCGATCGCCTCATGGTCGTAGGCCTTGAGCCTGATGCGGATCTTCTGTCCCGCCACGCTGAGTGTCCTTTTCTCCGCTTGCGTTGTGGCCCGGAAGCTTTCGCTCCCCTACCACCCTCATTTGCACAGCCCGAACACACGAAGACGCATCAGCAACTAACCAACTCGACCGGGGTGTACCCCGCTCCGTCACCGCTGTTCATCTGTCATGGTTCTTCCGGCCCACGCGGTCGGGCGTGTCGCCCATCCGCTCATTCTCCGGCCCCGGATCAAATCCTGTGGAGCCTCGGAACCCTGTTCCGGACGTACCCGCGCCAAAAGCCGGGTACTAGATTTGGGTCTTGCTTACCCGCGACCACCAGCGCAGTTCCACAGAACAGACGCAACCCGGTGCAGGCAACCCGAACAGTATGCCTCGAGGCTCGGGAGGACTTCAAATCGCCCCCCTCCGATACGCCAGGTGATGGCGCTGGTCACATCCATCGGCACGAAAAATGCGGACGGATACGTCGAATCGGGCTGCGGAGGCAGTATGCCATGGGCATTCCCCTGGACGAGTTGGGCGGCAGACCCACGGCGCGAGCCCGCCGCCGCCCGAGCCCCGGGCAGCTTTCGAATAACTTACTTTCGAGTAAGATACTCGGTATGACGAAAGAGACCGCCACCTACCGCGGCTGGAAGAAGCTGCCCGACAATCGTTTGGGCCACACCCTGTTCTCCCTGGGCATGGTCGCGCGGGTGCCGTACTTCGGCACGGTGCTGCCGACCGTCATCCGCCTGGAACCGGGTCTGTGCGAGGTGACCGCCCCCAAGTGGTTCGGTATTCACAACCACCTCAGCACCTTCCATGCCATCGCCGCCTGCAATCTCGCCGAGGTCGCCATGGGCATGCTGAGCGAGGCCACCGTCCCCGATACCCACCGCTGGATTCCCAAGGCCATGAACGTGCAGTACCTGGCCAAGGCGAATTCGAGCCTTCGCGCGGTGGCGAAGCTTCCCGAACTCCCCGATTTCGACGAGATCACCGAGGGCCAGAACCTGATCGTCCCGGTCTCGATCTTCGACAAGACCGGCCTCGAGGTCGTGCACGCCGACATCACCACCTGGGTGACCCCGAAGTAGCTCAGGACCGGGCAAGCCCTCCTCGGTGGGCTTGCCCAGTAGGCCAGAGGGGATGTGGTCTGGCGGGGGTGGGCGAAATGCTGTTTGAATGCGGGTATGAGTGGGCGGGTCGGCAAGGGCGCCGATATTTGTGTGGTGGGGCTGGGGCCGACGGGGCGGGCCCTGGCACATCGGGCCGTGCGGGCGGGGTTGAACGTTGTGGCGGTGGATCCGCGGCCGGAGCGGTTGTGGGTGCCGACGTATTCGTGCTGGATCGATGAATTGCCGCAGTGGTTATCGCACAGTGCGATTGCCAGCCGGATCGAGGCACCCGTGGTGTGGACCAAGGCGGAGCGGCGGATCGAGCGGCCCTACTGCGTGTTGTCCAAGCAGGGGTTGTGGGATGCGCTGCCGTTGGACGGCGCGACGGTGATCGCGCAGCGGGCACGGGTTGTCGACGCGCACCGGGTGGAATTGGCGGATGGGACCGAGGTGAAGGCGGCCACGGTCTTCGATACGCGGGGACAGGCCGCGCCGGGGCCGCGGCGGACCGCCAGTGCACATGGGATTTTCGTGGCCGAGGATATTGCCGCGCCCATGGTCAAACCGGGTGAGGGGCTGCTGCTGGACTGGCGGGATGAGAACGGGGCGGGGCCCGATGAGCCGCCGTCCTTCCTGTACTCGGTACCGCTCGGGGATGGGACCGTCATCTTCGAGGAGACCAGTCTCGGATTGCGTGGCGGGATGCCGCAGCACGAATTGCGGCGGCGGACCCTGAATCGACTTGCCGCGCACGGGATTCGACTACGTGGCGACGAACCCAGCGAGGCGGCGCACTATCCGCTCGATGAGGCGCCGCCGAAAGCCGGGCTCGGACAGGTGATTCCGTTCGGGTCCCGCGGCGGGCAGATGCATCCGATCACCGGGTACTGCGTGGCGGATTCACTCGCGCTGGTGGACACCGCGATCGACGCCCTGCGACGGGGCGCGGATCCGATCGAGGCGATGTGGCCGTGGCAGGCACGACTGGTGTACTGGATGCGGATGCGCGGGGTGTACGGGCTCGGGCGGCTGACCACGGAGCAATCCATCGCCATGTTCGACTCGTTCTTCACCAGGCCGCCACGCCAGCAGCGGGCACTGCTCTCCTCGCACGACGACTACACCGCGCTGGGAGCCTCGCTATTCATGACGGTGGCGCAGACCTGGCCGTTCCGCTGGCGCTACGACCTGGTCGGCTGGACCAACCGAAACCGCTGGGTCGATTACGACTTCGGACGGCCGACGGACATCGCCGATTCCGCAAGTGAGTTACCCGGCCACGCCTAGCCACAGCGGAACCGTCACCCCCGGCTCAGGTCGAGATTTGATCCAACCAGGCGTCCTGTTGGTCGGCCAGCGGCTTCTCCAGTGGTAGCACCACGAAGCGACATGCGAACTTCATGCCTTGGTCGGCCCCGGTGCCGTCGACCCGATGCGTCCAGGCATCGGGTGTGTCTTCCCTGGCGTCAAGGCGGAAGAATGTGGTTCGGCGTGGATGCCGGGTCTGCGGGTGTGGGCGGTGGTCCACAGCGATTCGGTTGATCACGGAGATATCGAAAAGCCCGGTTTCCTCCGCCACCTCACGCAGGACCGCTTGTTCGAGGTCTTCGCCCGGGTGCACGCCACCGGCCGGTATCTGGGTTCCCGCCTCGGGCATGCCGACGTGGTCGAACACCAGAAGTTCAGGGACTGTGCGGCACCTGATTACGTATGCGGCTACCCGGATTCGAGATTGCTCCACCGCAACATCGTGCCCGAATGGACGCTGAACGGCACGGGATCTGTCTCCGGGCGAGGGAGAGCTCAGACCCAGTTCTCGATCCAGTACTTCCAGATGACCGGCGCGTAGGCGGCCAGGGGCGGGACCTTGATATCGCTGTCCCGCAGGGCGGCGGCGGTATTGCGGTTGTCGAACCAGCAGGAGAATTCGCTGTGCTCGATGACCTCGGTGGGCACGCCGACCTGCCGGAGCAGGCGGCCGATACCGGGCACGCGCAGGGTCATATCGAGCGTCTGCTTCGGCATGACCTCCACCAGATGCGGTGCGCCCGCTTCATCGGCGAACAGGTTGAGGGCATCGGCGACGCTTTGCCGACGCGGATCCACCACATGGAATGTGGTGCCGCTGGGCACCTCGACATGTGCGAGGTAGTCGAGAGCGCGGGCCACGAAATCGACGGGCACCATATTGGTTTCGCCGAGCTTGGGGGCCACCACGGGCAGGATGCGCGGCAATTGCGCGGCCATGCGCAGCAGCCGGAAGAAGTAGTAGGGGCCCTCGATACGGTCGATCTCACCGGTCCGGGAGTGGCCGATCACAATGGACGGCCGATAGATCCGCCACGGCACCGGGCAGTTCTCCCGGACCGCGCGTTCGGCCTCCAGCAGCGACCGTTGCCACGGACTTGCCAACACCTGGCCGACATCGAGCATATCCTCGGCGAACAGGCCCTCCCAGTCACCCGCCACGGCCACATTCGAAATATGGTGCAGGGCACCGGCGGACAGCTCCCCGGCCAATTCCAGCACCCGCCGGGTACCGCCGCTCGCCCCGACCGCGTCGTAACCGCCCGCCAGATGGAAAATATGGTCGATCGAACCCCGCTGCGCGGCAACCCAGTTCGGGTCGATGCCGACGCCGGGCGCGCTCAGGTCGCCGCGCACCGGTCGTACGCGGTCCCCGGCATCCCAGGTCCGCACGCACCGGTTGAAACGCAGCACCGAATCCTCGCCTGGCCGCACCAATACATGCACCTGTTCGCCGCGCTCGAGCAGTTCCGGTATGAGGAATCGACCGATGAACCCGGTTGCCCCGGTGACCAGGTAAGCCATGCGGTCACCATATCGTGAGCCACGCCACACTTTGCTGGCGCATCCGGTCGAGACGGTCATACCCGACAGACGAAGCGGTCATAACCGGTAAAGGACTCGCCCGGCTCACACCGGTAGCGGGGAATGTGCCCTTCTGCGGGGCGAAGTCACGGCATGCTGTGCCGGTGAACTTTCGGACTCTGATGACCACATCGGCGATCTGCGCGAGTGTGCTGGCGGCCGGATGCGGTAGCGACACCGCGACCGGCGCGACGGACACGACTCCGAGCACCCCCCGCGATCAACTGGTGCTGACGGGATCGGAACTACCGGCCGGATCGAAGAAGGTGAGTATCCCGCCGGACCAACTCCGCGAGTCGATGGCCGATTTCGCGGGGGTGAAGTCGGACTCCACCATTACGCCGGAGGAGTGCCGCGCCCCGCAGCTCGACCTGGAGGCGGTGAGCAGGGAGACACTCAGCGATGCCGCCATCACCGCGGTCGTCGCCGACACCGCGATCCTCACCGAATTCGTTTCCGGCCGCGTCGCCGACCTCACCAAATTCGCTCAGGCCGAGGCCGAATGCCCGCAACTGACGATCAGCCGCGTTATGGAGGGTGAGCGGATGGATTCCTCGGTGAAGGTGGACACTCGCACACCGCCCGCCGCGTTGGACGGTATCGACGCCATCGCCTCGTACTCGACCAGTACGGCCGCCGTGGCGAATGTCGAGCCGGCCGTCACCGCGACCTACGCCGGGTGGGCGACCCTGCGCGGGACCACGGTCGCGGTGCGGGTGACCTCGTTGAACGAGACGCTCGATGAGGCGGCCGCGGAGCAGTTCTTCGTGGATGCCGTGCGAAAGGTCAAGGACGCGAAGTAGCCGCCGACCATATCCGGTCTGAGCGGACACCATCCGCCCGGAGGCAGCGAACCCCGCTGCCACTCGGTCGAATGTGACCGCTCAGGCCGGATCAACCCTCACGCGGTTTCGGCCGCACGCTGGTAGCCGCGAATCGCCGGGTACGCGAAGAGCACGAGCATGCCGATGGTCCAGATGAGGGTCTTCAGCAGTGGTACCGCCACGGGGCCATCCCAGGCGAGGCCGCGCATGGCGTCGATGGCACAACTCATGGGCTGGTTCTCGACAATCGGCTGCAGCCACGTCGGGTAGGCGCCCACCGGCACGAAACCGGTATTGAAGAACATGAGCAGATTGCTGACGATTCCAATGACCTGGACCAGCACCACGCCTTCGGTGATTGTCGCCAATGCGGTCACCAGCACCGTGAAACCGAGCGCGAACAGCACCGGAATCATGAGCATGGCAATTCCGGCGAGGGGCCCGTTCCAGAATCGGAAGCCCAGGGCGATCCCGACGGCGAGGACGAACAGTGTGGTGACGAGCACGCGCACGACCTCGGCGAGCAGTCGGCCGGTCAATCCGGCCGCCCGGTGGATGGGCATGGTCCAGAACCGGCTCAGCAGACCGCTGGCCTTCTCCACTTTGAAGCCCAGCGCGCTCACCACGGCACCGGTCATCGCGGCCACCAGCATCACCATCGGGACCTGGCCGTAGATCGCGGGCATACCGGTTACGGCCTTGATCGATCCGCCCAGCACCACATCGAACATCAGCAGGGTCAGCGCGGGATACAGCAGCACCTGAACGGTGACCGAGGGGCTCCGCGCCCAGCCGAGCAGCATGCGCTTGCACTGGATGAAGCTCTGCTCCGCCCATGTGGTCAGCGCGCGCTCGATGCGCGGCGGCACCACCGGCAGCGGAATATCGCGTGGCACCACATCGGTCACGGTCCCCGCCACACTGTTCTCGACCGTACTCATGACCGCCTCACACTCGCCCACACCGCCATCGGAATGAACACCACCGATAGCCCGATCAGCCACACCAGCGGCACCCACAGCACATCCCAGGTGACCCCGCCCTCGGCCATATCCCGCAACGCGAAGGAGAACTGCGAAATCGGCTGGTTGCGCACGAACGGCTGAATCCACTGCGGGAACCGTTCTTCCGGCACGAACCCGCACGACAGCATGCCGAAGATCAGGGTCGGCAGGGTCAGCGCCTGACTCAGCGATTCCGGGCTCTTGGTCAGCGAGCCCAATCCGTCCGCGCCGATCGCCAGGACGGTGCCGACCGCCAGGGAGAAGACACAGAACAGGACGGCCTGTCCCCACCCGGCGACAAACTGGAAGCCGATCAAATGCCCCCAGAGCAGGGCGGCCGCCAGCGAGGTCACCGACCGCACCAGTCCGGCGCTGATCCGGGCCGTCAGCGGTACCAGGGCACCGATCGGCATGGTCTGCATCCGAGTGGTCAGTCCGGTCAGCGCTTCGAAGGCCGCCATTTGCGCATTCGACATCATGGTGAAGGCCATGGTCTGCAGCACGATGATCGGCATGACGTACTGCGCGTAGTCGATATTGAGCAGGTTCATGATGTGCCGCAGCGGCAGATAGAAGCCGAGCGTGAATACCAGCGGCGTGATCACGGCGACGACGAGTTCGCCCTTGGTGGCCATCACCCGCACCACGCGCGCGGTCAATGCCCACCATTGCGCGAAGCTCGACGGCTTCGCCTCGGGCAGTCCCACGAACAACTGCGAGTCCGCCTCGACCTGTAGGGCAGTGCTCACGCCGTGCCCTCCCAGTATGAGCGGGGGCCCTGCGTGGTTACGCGAGCTGCCTCCTCCGGGCCCTGACCGCTCATGCCGTGCCTATTGCGGCATGAACGGGGGCCCTGCGTGGTTACGCGAGCTGCCTCCTCCGGGCCCTGACCGCTCATGCCGACCTACCCGAATGCCCGGTGAGGGCCAGGAATACGTCGTCGAGCGAGGGTCGGCGCAAGCCGATGTCGGCGAGTTGCACACCCGCGCCATCGAGGCGGCGCAGTGCCTCGGCCAGTGTGGCCGCGCCCTCCGGTGCCGGGATCGACAGCCGATCGGCGCCATTGACATCGGCTCGCACGGCGGCCGGAACCAGATCGCCGAGCGCATCGGCGACCTGCCGCAGATGGGTCGGATCGAGCGGCACCACCTCGCAGTAGCTGCCGCCGGTCTTCTCCTTGAGTTCGTCGGCGGTGCCCTCGGCGATGACGATGCCCTTGTCGATCACGATGATGTTGTCGCTGAGCACATCGGCTTCTTCGAGGTACTGCGTGGTCAGCAGGACAGTGATGCCCTGGTCCTTGAGGGCGGAGACCAGTTCCCACACGCCTTGGCGGCTGCGGGGGTCCAGGCCGGTGGTGGGTTCGTCGAGGAAGACCACCTCGGGGCGGACCACCAGTCCGCAGGCGATATCGACGCGGCGGCGCATACCGCCGGAGTAGTTCCGCACGGAGCGGCGGCCCGCGCTGGTGAGATCGAACTGCTCCAGCAGGGTATCGGCCCGCTCGCGGGCGGCCTTGCGACTCAAGCCCATGAGACGGCCGAACAATTCGAGATTCTCGCGCCCGGAGAGGTTTTCATCGAGTGCGGCGTATTGACCGGTCATCATGATGGAGCGCCGTACTCCGGCCGGGTCCGCGCGCACATCGTGCCCGGCGACGATGGCGGTGCCGGAGTCCGGGCGCAGCAGCGTGGACAGAACTTTGACCATGGTGGTCTTGCCCGCGCCATTGGGGCCGAGAATGCCGAGCACGCTGCCACGGGAAGCCGTGAAGCTGATGCCCTGCAGCGCATGCACATCTCCGAAAGACTTACGGACATCCTCGACGTATACCGCCGGTTCGGTGCCCGCGCGGGTATCGGCGGTGTACGAATCGGGTTTGTCCAAGCTCGGCATCAACTCTCCACTATCGACCACGACGGGCACGGGTTATCGCTTCCCGGTGAGGATGATCCCCTCCGCCCCGCGCGATGTTACCGGGGAGCCGGATAACCGACCGAACCTTCTGGAAAGCGCCTGGTTAACTCTGCCGATCTCCACACCCTTCACTGTGTCCTTGGTCACAGACCGATCGGTTGTCGGATAGCTGCTGGTCGCGACACAGACCGGCCGGTCCGCATGGGTTTTCGCACCTTGTCGGGTATAGCGACCGGGCCATAGTCTGGCGTATGGGGAGAGAAATTCACTGGTCTGCGAGAGGTGACCATGGCCGAGTCTGCGCAGCCGCGACCGGCAGCAGCGGTAAGTCCAGCCGGGGGAACTGGCCGACCGAAGGTGCTGACGTCCTACGATCCGCGAACCGGTGAGGTCGTGGGCGACTACGCCATCATGGGGTCCGGGGAACTGACCCGTACCGTGCGCGCCGCACATACCGCCCAACAGTGGTGGGCGGCAATAGGATTCGATGGACGGCGACGCTGGCTGCTGGACTGGAAACGCGGCATTGCCCGCGGCTCCCGCGAACTGGTCGACCTGATCAGCGCGGAGACCGGTAAACCGCGCCTGGACGCCGCCATCGAGGTGACGGCGGCGATCGAACACCTGAACTGGGCCACACGCCAGGCCGAAAGCACCCTGGGGCGACACACCCGGGGACGATTCCGACGCAGCCGTACCGCCTCGATCGGATATCTGCCCCTGGGTGTGATCGGGGTACTGGGGCCGTGGCACAACCCGGTGCTGACACCCATGAACGCCATTGCCTGCGCCATGGCCGCCGGTAATACGGTGGTGTTCAAGCCCAGTGAGCTCACCCCCGGGGTGGGCGCGTGGCTGGCCGACAGCTGGAATCGGCTCGCACCGAATCAGCCTGTGCTGCAGGTGGTCACCGGTGACAGTTCGACCGCGGGGGCGCTGTGCCGGGCACGACTGGACAAGATCTCCTACACCGGGTCGCCCGCCGGGGTCCGGGAGGTGACGGCACTGTGCGCACAGCAGTCCACTCCCCTACTGCTCGAACAGGGCAGCCGCGGAGCAATGGTGGTACAGGTGGATGCCCGGCTCGAGGAGGCCGCGGCCGCCGCGGTCTTCGGGGCGATGGCCAATGCCGGGCAGAATCCGGCCGGGATCCAGGTCGCGTATGTCGCGGAGTCGGTGTACGAACCATTCCTGGAATTGGTTATCGCACAGGCGAAGCGGCTGCGACCGGGTGGTGAGAAGCGCGCCGCCTACGGACCGATGACCCTGGAATCGCAGGCCGATGTGGTGCGCCGCCATGTGCGCGACGCTCTCAGCCGCGGCGGCAAGGCGGTGGTCGGTGGACTGGACTCGATTCGAGAGCCCTATATCGAGCCGATCGTGCTCGCCGAGGTGCCCGAGGTGAGTCTCGCTCTCACCGGCGATGCGGTCGGCCCGGTACTGGTGGTGAACCGGGTCGCGACCATGGACCATGTGGCCGAACGCCTCGAGAGCCGCCCGCTATCGGTAGCCGTCTTCACCCGCGATGTCCGCAGCGTCCCGGAATTCGCCGAACGCCTGAATACCGCTGTGGTGACCGTGAATTCGGCACCGGTCTACGGCACCGACGGACCGGGCCGAACCCGCGACGAGGAACTGCTACGCGCCTTCGCCCGTCCACTCACGATTACCGAGAAGCACCGGCACGATCCGGTGGAGCAGTCCACCTTCGAACGGCACCCACAGCACCTTCGCTTGGCCCGCATGGTCTTCCGGCTGCGCCACCGGGTCTGATCGCCACCGCGCCATCTCATCAGGCGCGCCCCGGTCGTCCCGGCATGCTCGCGCCCCGGTGAAAGAACTTTCGACCGGGCGCTCCGTTCTTCTCGGCTAGCTCTTCTCCTCCACGCCCAGCAGCACCGCTTGCATCAAAGCTCTTACCCGGGCGAGGTTTTCGGGGCGGCCGTCGAAGTGGATGCGGCGGCCGACATCGATGACCTGACCGATGGCGGCTTGGACCCGGAAGCGGGCCTCCACCTGGTCGCCGTCGAGGAGATTGGCCCATTCCAGAACGTTCTGGCGCTGAATGGAGCGGAGCCGATGCTGTTCGGAGGCGGGAAGATTGGAGAATTCGGAGAAGTAAACGGGCAGGATCTCCGGCATGGCGAAGGTCATGCGGGCGAACCGGTCGGCTATGCGGACGGCGGCGTCGGCGCGACTGGTGGCCTCCGACAGCGCCTCGGCATTGCCGATGGCGACGCGCTCGCCGGTGCGATTGAAGGCCGCGGCCAGCAGGTCCGCTTTACTGGAGAAGTAGCGGTAGACGCTGGAGGCATTGATACCCGCGGCCGCACCGATCTCCTCGATACTGGCCTCGTGATAGCCCTGGCGACCGAAGATGCGGATGGCCTCGGTGAGCAGTTGTTCGCGTTTGGAGATGACCGGTAGGCCGCGCAGGATCGGATCGCCGGTGGCGGGCGGCGGGGCGGGCGGTAGCTCGGTGCGCAGAATGGACCAGCAGATGTCGTCGAGCAGGGCGCACAGCCGGGTGGTCGACAGGGCGGTGCGGTGGTGGGTGATGCTGCCGATGGCGCTGAGGACGGCCGCGGTCAGCAGGGTGACGTCGACCGGATCGGCATCGGGGCGTAGCTCCCGGATCGGTACGGCGACGGTCTCGTGCAGTGCCACGTACATCACACGAATCCGGTCGCGGTCCTCGCGCTCCAGATAGCGGCGTTCCCACCGGTACAGCCCGCCCTCGCGGCGCACCTCATTGGTGTAATCGGCAATGCCGCGAATCAGTTTGGTGAGTCGCGGTTCCGCTTCCAGCTTCGGGTCGTCGGCGGCGCGGGCGGCGTCGAGGAGTTGCTGCGCGCCCATTTCGGCGGCGGCGACCAGCAGGGCGTACTTGTTCTTGAAGTGCCGGTACAGGGCGGGGCCGGAAATGCCGACCTCGGCGGCGATCTCGTCCACACCGACCGGGTGATAGCCGCGTTCGGCGAAGGCTCGGGCGGCAACTCGCACGATCTGAACCTTGCGATTCTTGGGCCGCCGCCGGGGCGTCGGATCGCCGTCCGGTCGCGCGGAAGCGAGGCCCAACTCGCTGCGTTCGGCGACCATTCACGTTCTCCTTCTCGATGGCACGGACTGTTGACAGTGCCGAACAAGTACCCCTAAGTTAACCACAATTCGCAATGCGAACTACAACGGCACGGGCGCCGTGCGCAGATCCAGGAGCACCCCATGACGAATATCGCGACCACCCCGGGCTTCAGTGCCATTGTGGACGGACGGGTATTGCGTATCACGCTCACCAACCCGCGGCGCAAGAACGCGATCAATTACGACACCATGGTCGGCCTCGGTGACATTGTGCGGGCGGCTTCGGCGAACAAATCGCTGCGCGTCATCGTGCTGACCGGCGAGGGCGGTGACTTCTGCACCGGCGCCGACCTGGCCGCCGGCCCCGCCGACGCGGCCCGGGGCATTACCCCCGAAATGACCATGGATGGGGCCAACGCCATGGTCAGGGCGATTGTGGACTCGCCGCTGCCGGTGGTCACCCGGGTCAAGGGCGCGGCCGCCGGTATCGGCGCGGCAATCGCATTGGCCGCCGATCTCTCCTATTTCAGTGCGGACGCCTACCTGCTGCTGGCCTTCATCAATATCGGCCTGATGCCCGATGGCGGCGCGGCGGCCATGGTGGCCGCGGCGGCGGGCCGCCCGCTGGCCGCCGAGATGGCGCTGCTGGGTGAGCGCCTGCCCGCCACCCGGGCCAAGGAGTACGGCCTGATCACCGATGTCCTCTCCGACGCCGACCTCGACGCGAGGGTGGAGGCCGTGGTCGCGAAGCTCGCGGGCGGGCCGCGCCGCGCGACGGAGCTGACCAAGCGCGCCCTCAACGAGGCCGCACTGGCGTCCCTCGATGGCGTGCTCGCGGCCGAGAAAGTCGGCCAGTCCGAGCTTTTGGAGGCCGCCGACTTCGCCGAAGGCGCGGCCGCCATGCTGCAGAAACGTAAACCGGTCTTCGAGGATTGATCGAACTCTGCGGGTCTCGTGCCCCGGTCAAGAAGGTCGTGCGCAGCTGCGGAGGGACTCCAGGTAGGTCGTCATGGCGTCGCGGTTGCGGGTGAGCAGGTCTATCCGCTGGGTCATGCGGTCACGCTGATCTTCCAGGGTGGCGATGATTTCCGGGGTGGCGTCGGCGAAGTGGATATCGCGTGGGTCGTCGAGACAGGGCAGGATTTGCTTGATGATGCGGGTCGGTAGGCCCGCTTCGAGTAGTCCGCGAATGTGGATTACCTGGTCGACCAGTCGTTCGTCGTAGTCGCGGTAGCCGTTGGCGGCGCGGGGCACGCGCACCAGGCCCTGTTCTTCGTAGTAGCGCAGCAGTCGCGGCGGGGTGTCGGTCCGCTCCGCCAGCTCACCGATTCGCATATGTCGCACCTCACAACAGATCTCGTTTGACCTTCACACGTATGTGAAGGTTCGAGCATAGTCGCATGAGCAAAGACGTCACCCTCTTCGACTACAGCCCGATCACCGAGCGCGAGCCGATCCACTGGCCGGAAGGTAAGCGGGTCGCCTTCTATGTCGGCCTCAATATCGAACACTTCTACGCCGACCTACCCGGCACCGCGATCTACGAGGGCACCACCGCCCTGACCCCGGACGCTCTCAACTACGGCTGGCGTGATTACGGTGCGCGCGTGGGTATCTGGCGCGTAATCAAGGCGCTCGACAAGTACGGCATCCGGGCCAGCGCGCTGCTGAATTCCGATGTGGGCGAGCGGTATCCGCAGATCATTCAGGCGGGCAGGGAGCGCGACTGGGCGTGGCTGGCGCACGGCAGCAGCAATAGCCACCTGCACTCCGGGCTCCCGGTCGAGGAGGAGCGCACCGCGCTGCGCGAAATAGTCACCACCATCGAGAAGACCACCGGCCAGCGGCCGCGCGGGTGGATGGGGCCCGGCCTCACCGAAACCTTCGACACCGCAGCGCTCTTCGCCGAACTCGGCGGGCAGTACGTCCTCGACTGGACCAATGACGACCAGCCCTACCGACTGAATGTGCCGGGCATGCTGAGTGTTCCGTACTCGGTGGAGCTCAATGACATCGGCATCTTCGTCAGCAAGGGGCTGACCGGCCCCGACTTCGTGCGGATGGTCAAGGATCAGGTGGATCAGCTCTACGAGGACTCCGCCGACAGCGGTCGCGTCATGGCACTTGCCCTGCACCCGTTCGTCATCGGCCAGGCCTTCCGGCAGCGCTACCTCGACGAGGCCCTGAACTACGTCGCCAACCACCCCGGTGTCTGGCTGACCACCAGCGATGACATCGCCGACCACTACGCGCGCGCAACCGCCGAGTGCTGACCAACCCTCCTCCCCCACAGCCCTTTTCACCTGCGCCCCGTTCCGAATCCGGAACGGGGGCGCGAGCACGTGCGGCCCCCTGCGCCCCACGCGTGCGGTTATGAAACCGCCTGGGACACGGTCACTTTCCGGTGACCGTGAGGTAGATGAGGGCGACGTTCAGGACCGAGATGATCGCCGCCACCAGCCAGGCCAGGCCGGTGGTGACGCGGTGATTGGCGTCGTCGCCCATGAGGGTGCGGTCGGCGGTGAAGCGGACCAGGGGAATCAGGGCGAACGGGATACCGAAGGACAGCACCACCTGCGAGACGATCAGGGCGCGGGTGGGGTCGATGCCGAGGCCCAGAATGACAAGGGCGGGAATGATGGTCACCACGCGGCGCACCAGCAGTGGAATCTTGCGCTTCAGCAGGCCCTGCATAATCATCGCGCCCGCGTAGGCACCGACCGAGGTCGACGCCAGTCCGGAGGCGAGGAGCCCGATGGCGAGCAGCAGTGCGGCGCCGGGGCCGAGGACATCGCGGACCGCGCCGTGCGCGTCTTCGAGCGTCTCGATACCCTCGCGCCCGCGCAGCGTCTGAGCGGCCATGAGCAGCATGGCCATATTCACGGTGCCCGCGAGCACCATGGCCAGACCGACATCGATCTTGGTGATCTTCAGCAGCCGGACCCGAGCCGGGCCGGGCTCCGGCGAACCGTGCCGATCACGTGCCAGGCCGGAGTGCAGGTACACCGCGTGCGGCATAACGGTCGCGCCGATCATGGCGGCGGCCAGCAGCACGCTCCCGGAGCCCTCGAATCGCGGCATCAGACCACCCAGCGTGCCGGAGGCCGAGGGCGGCGAAATGAATACGCTGGCAAGGAATCCCACCGCGATCACGGCCAGCATGCCGATGATGATGCGTTCGAACGGCCGCTGCCCGCGCCGGTTCTGCACGGCGAGCAGGACCAGCGATACGACACCGGTAATGACACCACCGACCAGCAGCGGCAGGTCGAAGAGCAGATTCAGCGCGATCGCGCCACCCACGACCTCGGCGAGATCGGTTGCCATGGCCACGGTTTCGGCCTGCGCCCAGTAGGAGAGCCGAACCGAACGGCCGGCCTTGGACCGCACCGCCTCCGGCAGCGACATACCGGTCACCAAACCGAGTTTCGCCGAGAGGAACTGCACCAGCCCGGCCATCACATTGGCCATGACAATGACCCAGACGAGCAGATACCCGAACTGCGCACCCGCGCTGATATTCGAGGCCACATTGCCGGGATCGACATAGGCGATGGCGGCGACGAACGCGGGCCCGAGCAGCAACGAGGCGGACCTGGCTCGCTGGACGGCGGAGCGCCGGGACTCGGCCAGTACGGTGGTGCTCACAAACTAAAGTTTATGGTTCACCAAACTTTTTGTTGAGACCTACCCCATGAAAATGACGGTGCGAGGCGCGCGCCCCCTCGAACAGCAGAACGCCCCGACCGCAGTCTGCGGTCGGGGCGTGAATCTACTTGTCACCGAGGCTGTTACAGACCCAGTCCGCGCTCCAGTACCGGCCACGAGTTCATGAACTCGTCATTCCAGTAGCCCCACGAGTGGGTGCCGGACGGACGGAAGTTGTAGGTCGCCGGGATACCCAGCGAATCCAGCTTGTTCTTGAGGTTGGCGGTGCAGTAGTTGGTGCCCGCCTCGATGGCGCCACCGATGATCAGCTGGTTGGCCAGGCCGTAGGCGCCGGGGAGGGCGTACGGGCCATTGAGCGTGTCGTACTGACCGGGTAGACCATTGCCGGAGGAGATGTAGAGCTCGGTGCCGCGCAGCTTCTCGGCATTCACGACCGGATCGTTTTCGATCCACGCCGGCGAGTCCGGCGGGCCGTACATATTCTCCATATTGCCGCCGCCCCAGACCTCGACCGTCAGGCGCATGAACTCACGGCCGACGGGATCGGCGAACTGGGCGCAGCCGGAGTACGCGGCGGCGGCCTTGTACAGGCCGGGCTTGCGCTCGGGCAGCTGCAGCACGGTGGTGCCGGAGGTGGAGATACCGGCGATGGCATTGATGCCATTGGTGCCGAGGGCGGCATCGATCAGCGGCGGCAGCTCTTCGGTGAAGAACGTCGTCCACCTATTGGTGCCGAGGCTCTCGTCGGCGGCTACCCAATCGGTGTAGTAGGACCACTTACCACCGATGGGCTGAACGACATTGACGTTCTTATCGCCGAGGAAACCATTGACGATCTCGGTCTTCTTCACCCAGGACGCGTCGTCCTGTCCGCCGCCCGCGCCATTGAGCAGGTACAGGGTCGGTCGCGGCTCGGAGGTATCGGCGGGCCGCTGGACATCGACCGGGAAGGTGGAGTCCATGGCGGCGGAGTAGACGTACAACCGGATATTGCGGTTGTCCTTCATCTCGGCCTTGGTGATCTTCGACCCGTCCGGTGCGACCGGATCGGCGAGCAATTTCTTGCTGTCGATAATGGGGTCAGCAGCGGCGCCTCCGACGCCGAGACCGGCGGTCAGACCGGTCAGAACCGCGGTTGCCGCAATAAGTGCCGCAGCGCGCGCACCACGGCGACGACCGGCGGCAGCCCCATTCCGGACATGTCGTCGAATCAATGTTTCACACCTTTGCTTCGTTCGAGTTCTGGCGACCAACCCAGCGGCCGAGAATCTCTCGACAGCCTCCTACTGTGGCCAGAGCACTTCGGACAGACCATACGGCCTATGCAGTCGCCACAACAGAGGTCAATGTTACGTATTCGATGCCCTACCGTGCTCGGCTAGTCCACCCAATGCCTGGACCCAACCTTCCACCAAACCCTTCACCTGATCGAGCTCCAACACGGCTCCGGCGTAATCGAACCGCGCGATGAATCCGTCCTGGGTGGTGTCGACGGTGATGTCGAGATACAGATCGGTGGCCGCGGATTCGGGGTGTACCCGGGCGGGACGCAGATCCCGGTAGCGGAATCCGATCCGGCCCGCCGCACCCGCGAGTTCGGTACCCGACTCGCCGAGATACCGGAGCAGGCCGAAGCTCACCCCCTGTGACGGAACGGTCCGGCACAGGTCCCGGACGTGTTCGATCACAGTTCCGGCGATCCGGCCGCCACTGCGGATCTCGTCGAAATCCACCGGCTCCAGATTCAGCGGCAGCGGATAGCTGGTCGTGAACGCTCCCACGGCACGGTATCCGTCCGGGTCGCCGCAGATACGGCCATCGGCGGGCAGCCGGACCACGGCACCGAGCCGGTCCAGGGCCGCATCGGTCGACGCGAGGGCGAGCGCGAAGGCGGCGAGCAGTACCTCGTCGATGGTGGCGTGGTAGCGCCGAGCCACGGTATCGATCGCGCCCGCACCTTCGGCGGTAATGGTCACCGTGATCCGGCCGCGCCCGGCCGTCGGATCGATCTCGTCGGTGTGCGGCACCGCATCCAGGGCGCCGCGCCACCAGGGCAGGTCGGCGACGGTTTCCGGATCCAATGCCCGGCGCGCCAGATCGCGGGCAATACCCGCGGGATGGGCGACCGGGGCGAGCCGGGTGGCATGACCACCGGACCAGGACGCGGTGAGTTCCTCGATAATCGTGCGCCACGAGGTGTCGTCGACGACCATGCCATTGGCAATGACCACCAGCGTGGCCGCGGCCTGTTCGGCGTCGTCGAGTTGGTGGTCGGCCTCCTCGGCATCGAGCAGTACGAAGCGGATATTGCGGCCCTTATCCGGGTCGAGTTCCGCCGTGGCCGCGCGAATGGCGCTGTCGACCAGATCGCCGGAGGTCTCCCCCGCCCAGTCGAAACGCCACACCACCGCATCGTCCGGATCGCCGTCCGGGAATTCGAAGGTGGCCGTCTCGCCGTCGCGACGCAGTCGGGCGCGCAGACCCGGATGCCGTTCGAAGAGGGTTTCGACCGAGCGCTGCACCCGAGCGGGTGGGCAGTCGGCGGCGATATCGAGGGTGATCACCCGAACGGCCAGGCCGGACGGATCGGCGGCGAGGACATTCACCGCGCCGGGGGGCAGCGGGGATGCCGACTCGATCGCAGCAGCACCGGATTCGGTCGCACCGGCACCGGAATCGTCCGGCTGGTCCGGCGTTTCCAGTAGGTCGGCGACGCGCGGGCCGATGGCGGCCAGGGCCTCGTCGCCGGTCATCTGCTCGTGCGGGACGGCGACCGGGTGGTCGACGATCGCACCGGAGACGTACGGCTGCCAATCGTGGGCCGACCACTGCCGCATGGCCTCGGACCGGTCGACGGTGGCGGTGAAGAACTGCAGGTTGCCCCGGAACACCTCGGTGGGTGTCTCATCCGCCAATTCCACACTGCGCATGGCGGTTCCGTAGATCCGGCGCAGTCGCTCCGGTGTCATGGCGGCCAGGTCCTGCGAGATCGACGCGTACAGGGCGGCCAGTGCGGCGTCGCCGAGTTCCTTCAGATTGTCGGTATCGGGCAGATCTTCGATATCGACACCCAGACTGGTGAAGGTCTCCCGAATGGCGGACTTGAAATCTGTGTCGTCCACCCGCGGGTAGCCGTCGAGTATGGCCAGCAGGTCGACGCGCTGGCCCTGTGCCTGCAGGCGGGTGCCCACGGCGTGCGCCAGCTTGCCGCCGAGCGACCAGCCGAGCAGGCGGTAGGGGCCTTCCGGCTGCGCCCGGCGGATTTCGGCGACATAGCGATTCGCGATATCGGCCAGGGAGTCCGGCGCGTAGTCGTCCTCGGTCAGGGCCGGGGTCTGGATGCCCAGGATGGGCTGTTCGGCGGGCAGGTAGCGGGTGAATCCCGAATAGCACCAGGACAATCCGCCGAGCGGGTGGATGACGAACAGCGGTGGCCGCGCGTCCGCCGCGTCGATCGACGGATCGGGGGCCCGCAGCGGCAACAGCACGCCCAGTGCGGCGGCCACGGCGGCCTCGGCATCCTGCTCCGATTCCAGCAGTACGCCGATCTGGCGGGCCAGCCCGGAGACGGTGGCGTCACCGAAGAAGGTGGCGACCGCGAGCCGTGCGCCGGTGAGCGCCTGCAACTTGCCGACCACCTGCATGGCCAGCAGCGAATTGCCACCGAGCGCGAAGAAGTCGTCGTCGGCGCCCGCCTGCTCCACACCGAGTACCTCGGTGAAGGCGGCGGCGACCGCTTCCTCCAGCGGGGTCGACGGTGCCCGGTATTCGCGTTGTGCCAGTACCGGTTCCGGCAGTGCGTTGCGGTCGAGTTTGCCGACCGGGGTCAGCGGGACCTCGTCGAGCACCACGATGGCCGCGGGCACCATATGCGGCGGCAGGGTGTGCGCCGCGAAATCGGTGAGTGCGTCCGGGTTCACGGCCCGGCCGGGCTTGCCCAGCACGTAGGACACCAGCATGGTGACGCCGGCCGGGTTCTTGCGGCCCAGCGTGATGGCGAAGTCCACATCCTCGTGGCTCGTCAGCACCGCGTCGATCTCACCGAGTTCGATGCGGAAGCCGCGAATCTTGACCTGGAAGTCGGTGCGGCCCACGTAGTCCAGTTCCCACGGCACCGACGGGTGCGCGCGATTGCCGGACCGGTCCTGCGGTTCGGCGTACCAGCGCACCACGTCACCGGTGCGGTACATGCGTGAACCCGGTGCGCCCCAGGGATTCGCGACGAAGCGTTCGGCCGTCAGTCCGGAGCGGTTGCGGTAACCGCGCGCCAGCGCGCCGCCGGCCAGGTACAGCTCACCCGCGACACCCGGCGGCACCGGGTGCAGGCGCGCGTCGAGCACCAGGGCAGACATGCCGTGTACCGGTGTGCCGATGGTGATGTGGCGACCCGGCGTCAGCTGTGCGTACGAGGAGATAATGGTGGTCTCGGTGGGTCCGTACGCATTGTGGTAGACCCGGCCCGGCTGCCATTTGGCCAGCAGTTCCGGTGTGGTGACATCGCCACCGATGGAGATCATTTCGAGCTGATCCAGATCGGCCGGATCCATGGTGCCGAGCACGGCCGGGGTGATGATGGCGTGCGTAACCTGTTCGGCCCGCATGAGTTCGGCCAGTTCGGCACCGCCCATGATCTCCGCGGGCACGATCACCAGGGCCGCGCCGGTGTAGAAGGCGCACACCCATTCCAGCACCGACGGGTCGAAGCTGGGTGAGCAGATGTGCAGCATCCGGTGATCGGGTCGCAGGTCGTAACGCGAGGTGGCGTAGTCGGCGAGCCCACCGACACCGGCGTGGGTGACCACGACGCCCTTGGGCTTTCCGGTGGAGCCCGAGGTATAGATCATGTACGCCGGATGCCGCATACGCAGCGGCGCACGACGATCCGCGTCGGTCACCGGATCGCTGGACTTGGCGCCCACCAATTGATCGGTGGCCGGATCGTCCATGACGAGCCAATCCAGCTCGGCGGGCAGGGTATCGGCGAAGGCGTTCGAGGTGAGGCCCAGGACCGCGCCGGAATCGGTGACCATATGACGGACCCGGTCCTCCGGGTAGGTCGGGTCGATGGGCACGTGCGCGCCACCGGCCTTGGCAATGGCCAGAATGGCCATGACCATGCCGAGTGAACGCGGGAAGGCCACGGCGACCAGCTTTTCCGGTCCGACGCCACGGTCGATGAGCACCCGCGCCAGGCGCGACGAGTAGTCGTCGAGGCTGCCGTAGGAGATGGCGCTGCCGCGCCAGCGCACGGCGACCCGGTCGCGGCCGAACCGCAGGCCCGCGGTGAGCAGATCGGGCAGGAGCCCGGTGGCCATGATGTCATCGCCGTGCACATGGGTGAGCAGGTCGTATTCGGTCCGGTCGAGCAGCGGCAGATCACCGACCGGAAGTTCGCGGCGAGCGGTGATCTCTTCGAGCAGGGCGGTGAACCGCTGGGCGAATACCTCGACGGTGGCCTCGTCGAAAAGGTCACGAGCGTAGGTGAATACGGCGTACATGCCGGCATCGCCGGTCTCGCGGAGGGCGAGCGCCAGATCGAATTGCGATGTCTCGGCGCCGGATTCGAGCGGGCTGATGCGCAGGCCGGGCAGTTCGAAACTGCTGTCCTGCAGGTTCTGGAAGGCCAGCATGACCTGGAACAGCGGATTGCGCGCGGTGGAGCGTTCCGGATTGAGTACCTCGACGAGGCGCTCGAAGGGAATATCGGCGTGCGCGAACGCCTGCAGGTCGGTGTCCTTGACCGCCGCGAGGAGTTCGTCGAAGGTCAGCTCGCCCGGAACCCGGGTGCGCAGCACCAGGGTATTGACGAACATGCCGATCACATCGTCGAGTTCGGCCTCGCCACGGCCCGCGATGGGGGTGCCGATGGCGATATCGCCGGTGCCGGACAGCCGCGCCAGGAAGATCGCGAGGGCGGTGTGCACGACCATGAACATGGTGGCGCCCTGCTCGCGAGCAATGGTTTGCAGGCCCTGCTGGATTTCGGCGCTGATCGGGAAGGTGACGGTGCCACCGCGCAGGGATGCCACCGGCGGGCGCGGGCGATCGGCCGGCAGGTTCAGCTCATCCGGCAGGTCGGCCAGGGCGGTGCGCCAGTAGTCGGTCTGGGCGGACAGCAGGCTGTCCGGATCGTCCTCGGCACCGAGCACCTCGCGCTGCCAGAGCGTGTAATCCGCGTACTGCACAGGCAGCGGAGCCCAGGCCGGGGCATCACCATTGGCGCGGGACGCGTACGCCACCATGACATCTCGGGTCAGCGGGCCCATGGACCAGCCGTCGGCGCTGATGTGGTGGGCGACGAAGACGAGCACATGCTCGATGTCCTCGGCGTCGACGCGGAACAGGTTTGCCCGCAGTGGCACCTCGGAGGTCACATCGAATCCCGATGCGGCCACCTCGGTAATGCGGTCGCGCAGTTCGGCTCCGCCGACCCGGATCGGGGTGAGATCCGGAATCGCCTGCGCCGCAGGCAGGATCACCTGCTGGGCGGCGCCGCCGACCTGCGGGTAGATGGTGCGCAGGGTTTCGTGGCGGCCGATCACGTCCGCGACCGCCTGTTGCAGTGCGGCGGTATCCAGTTCGCCGGTGAGGCGGACGGCGACCGGGATGTTGTAGGCCGCCGAAGTGGTGTCGAACTGGTTCAGGAACCACATGCGCTGCTGGGCCAGCGACAGCGGAACGAATTCCGGTCGCGGTCCGGCGGTGAGAGCCTTGCGGCCCGCGCCCGCGTGCTTTTCGACGCGGGCGGCCAAGCCCGCCACGGTGGTGGATTCGAACAGGGCGCGTACGGGGACGCGAGTGTCGAGGGCGGCACCGATACGGGCCGCTACCTGAGTGGCGAGCAGTGAGTTGCCGCCGAGGGCGAAGAAATCGTCATCCGCGCCCACCTGCTCGGCACCGAGCACGTCGGCGAAGACACCCGCCACGATCTCTTCGATGGGGGTGGAGGGTGCGCGGAACGCGGTGGACTCGAATTCCGGTTCCGGCAAGGCCTTTCGATCGAGTTTGCCGTTGACGTTCAACGGCAGGGCGTCGAGGACCACGAAGGCCGACGGCACCATGTAGGACGGCAAGGCCGCCGACAAGGTCGACTTCACCGCAGCCACGTCTACGGCCGAAGCAAAACCTTCCGTCATTCCGGCGTGCTTTTGGCCGGAATCCACCGCTGTCAGGACCGGTGCCTCGGAATGTGGATCCCGGACAAAAGCATGCCGGGATGACGAGAGGGACTCAGACGTGGAGGACGAGGACGACTCGGTGGGCACCAGGTACGCCACCAGACGGTCGCCCGTGCGCTGATCGGACTTCGCGATGACCGCGGTCTGCGCGATCTCCGGCAACGCCAACAGCGCCGCTTCGATCTCGCCGAGTTCGATACGGAAACCACGGATTTTGACCTGGAAGTCGGTGCGGCCCCGGTATTCCAGCTCGCCGTTGGTACTCCAGGCGACGAGATCACCCGTGCGGTACATGCGGGAGCCATCGGTGCCGAACGGGTTCGCGACGAAGCGGTCGGCGGTGAGGTCGGGACGATCGAAGTAGCCGCGCGCCAATTGCGCACCGGCCAGGTACAACTCGCCGGACACACCCGTCGGGACCGGTCGCAGGCGCGAATCCAGGACGTAGACCTGGCTATTGGACTCCGGCACGCCGATGGAGACCGAACCCTGATCGGCGTCGGTGACCCGGTGCGTGGTGATGGACACCGCCGCCTCGGTCGGGCCGTACAGGTTGAACAGCGTGGCGGCCGGGTTGGCGGTGCGGAAACGCTGGGCGACGCTCGCGGGCAGCGCCTCACCGATGGCGAGGACGCGGCGCAGCGAATGAGCGAGGGCCCCACCGGATTCGGTGAGCAGCGCATCGAGCATCGACGGGACGGCGTGCAAGGTGGTGACCTGCGCACGGGCCATGAGCTCGTTCAGGTACGCCGGATCGCGATGGCCATCGGGCGCGGCAATGACCAGGCGGCCACCGGAGACGGCGGCCGACCAGAACTCCCACACCGAGAGATCGAAGGTCGCGGCGGTCTTGAGCAGCACGACGTTATCGGCACCGAGCTCGAACTCCGCTGTCTTCCACTGCAACTGGTTGGCGATCGCGGCGTGCGGCAGCGCCACACCCTTGGGCCGACCGGTCGAACCGGAGGTGAAGATGACATACGCCGTATGGGCCGGATGCAGCGGGGTAATGCGCTCGGCATCGGAAACCGGATGGGCGTCAACCCAGTTCAGGTCGAGTTCGTCGATGCGCACCAGCGGTGCGGCACCGGAGGTGAACCCGGCTTCGGCGTTGGTCAGCACACAGATCGGTGCCGCGGTCTCGAGAATGTAGTCCGTACGCTCGGCGGCCTGATCCGGGTCGACCGGTACATACGCGCCACCCGCCACGGCGACCGCGTACATACCCACCACGAGGTCGACGGACCGCCGCAGTGCCAACGCGACCCGGTCCTCCGGACCCACGCCCAGGGAGATCAGGTATCGGGCCAGGCGATTCACCCGTTGACCGAGTTCGGCGTAGCTCAGTACCTCGCCGTCCGGACCGACCAGGGCGGTGGCGGCCGGATCGGCCGCCACGCTCGCATCCAGCAGCGAGGCCAGCGTCGCGGCGGAGAAGTGCCGCGCGGTGTCATTGCGTGCTTCGAGCAATTCGGCGCGTTCATCGGCGGTGAGCAGCTCGATATCGCCCACCCGCACCGAGGCGTCCGCCACAACGGCCGCGAGCAGGCGGGTCAGCCGCCGTACGAAGGTGGCGACGGTCTCGGCATCGAACAGATCGCTGGCGTAGGTGATGAAACCACCGATACCCGCCGGAGCACCGGATTCGTCGTAACCGTCGGACACGATGAGGTGCAGATCGAACTGCGATACATCGATATCGGTGTCCACACCGGCAATGGTGAGGTTGGGCAGTTCCAGGGCGGACCGGGCCATATTCTGGAAGGACAGGCCGACCTGGAATATCGGATGGTGTGCGGTGGTGCGGGGCGGGTTCAGCACCTCGACCAGCCGCTCGAACGGAATATCGGCGTGCGAGAACGCCTGCAGGTCGATTTCACGCTGCCGGGCCAGGACATCGGCGAAGGTATCGCCGCCGTCCAGACGGGTGCGGAAGACGACGGTATTGACGAACATGCCGATGAGGTCGTCGAGTTCGCGTTCACCGCGTCCGGCGACGGGCGTGCCGATGGCGATATCGCCGGAGCCGGACAGGCGCGCCAGCAGCGCCGCGAAGGCGGTGTGCACCACCATGAACATGGTGGCGTTGTGCTCGCGAGCGAGCTGCACCAGTCCGGCGTGGGTGGCGGCGTCGATGGCCACCTCGACACGGGCGCCGGCCATCGAGGCGACCGCGGGGCGCGGTCGGTCGGTGGGCAGCTCGAGCAGATCGGGCAGGTCGGCCAGGGCCTGACGCCAGTAGTCGATCTGCTGGGCGGCAACCGATTCCGGATCGTGCTCGTCGCCGAGCACCGCGCGCTGCCAGAGCGCGTAGTCGGCGTACTGCACCGACAGCGGCTGCCAGCCGGGCTCGGCGCCGGCGGTGCGGGCGGCGTACGCGGTCATGATGTCGCGCACCAGCGGACCCATGGAGGAGGCGTCGGCGGCGATATGGTGCGCCACCACCGCCAGGACGTATTCGCGGCGGGAACCGGGCGCGAGATCGGCGATCTCCAACAGCCGCACCCGGATCGGCACCTCGCGGGTGACGTCGAACGGCGTGGTCGCGAGTGCGTGGACCGCCGCGGTCGCCGCATCCGCACTGACCCGAATGGGTTCCAGTCGCACGGCGGCCGCTTCCGCTCCGGCGGGCAATACCAATTGCACGGCACCGTCGGCGGTTTCGGGGTACACGGTGCGCAGCACCTCGTGCCGGGTCACCACATCGTCGAACGCCCGGCTCAGCGCCTCGGTGTCGAGACTGCCCGAAAGCCGCAGGGCGAATGGCAGATTGTAGGCGGCGGAGCCCGCCGATGCGGTGCCGTCGCCCAGATCCTCGAAGCGGTTGAGGAACCACATTCGCTGCTGCGCCAGCGACAGCGGCAACTGCTCCGGCCGCGCGATACTGCCGAGTTCGTGGGTACGGCCCTGGCGGGTACGGGATTCGACGGCCGAGGCCAGCGCCGCCACGGTGGGCGTCTCGAAGAGGGTGCGCACCGGCACCCGGTCACCGATGGCCACCCCGAGCCGCGCCACCACCTGGGTGGCGACCAGCGAATTACCGCCGAGGGCGAAGAAGTCGTCGTCCGCACCGACCCGGTCGATACCGAGTACCTCGGCGAAGACCCCGGCGATAATCTCCTCGACCGGCGTTGTGGGGGCCCGGAATTCGCGTCCGGTGAACGTCGGCGCGGGCAGGGCCTTGCGATCGAGCTTGCCGCTGGTATTCAGCGGGAAGGCGTCCAGGGCAACAATGGTGGCGGGGATCATGTAGGCGGGCAGCGAATCCGCCAGCCCGGCCAGTAGTTCCGTCTGCTCGATGACGGCACCCGGGGTGGGTACGGCGTAGGCGACGAGCTGATCACCGAGGTCGGACTGCATGACGAGCGCGACGGCGGCACTGATCGACGGCTGGGCCAGCAGCGCGGTTTCGATCTCACCGAGTTCGATGCGCTGGCCCCGGAATTTGACCTGGAAGTCGGTGCGGCCGATGTAGTCCAGCCGCTCGGGGCGATCGCCCTCGGCATCGCGCCAGACGACCAGGTCGCCGGTGCGGTACATGCGCCGACCGGTGCCGAAGGGGTTGGCGACGAAGCGATCCGAGGTCAGATCGGGGCGGCGCACATAGCCGCGCGCGAGCTGATCACCGGCCAGGTACAGCTCACCGGCCACCCCCGCCGGGACCGGCCGCAGTCGCGAATCCAGCACGTAGACCTGACTGTTCCACTGCGGCAGGCCGATCGGCACGGAGGAACGCTCATCGCCGCGCGCCTGCCAGTAGGTAATCGATACGGCGGCCTCGGTGGGGCCGTACAGATTGTGCACCCGCGCGGTGGAAATGGCGGCGAAGGAGGCCACCGTCTCCGGCGGCAGCGCCTCACCGATTACGAAGACATCGCGCAGGCTCGCGATGGCACCCGGCGCGGTGTGGGCGGCGAATACCGTGAGCATGGACGGTACGAAATCGGTGACCGTAACACCCTCGCGGGCAATGGTTTCCGCCACGTACAGCGGATCCCGGTGCCCGTCGTGGGTGCCGACCACCAGTTTCGCACCGGCGCGCAGCGGCATGAAGTAGCCCCACAGCGATACATCGAAGGTGGTGGCGGTCTTCTGGAAGTAGATGTCCTCGGGGCCGAGCGGGTACTCGTGCAGCATCCAGGTGGTCTGATTGTGGATGGCGGCATGCGAGACCGCGACGCCCTTGGGGCGGCCGGTCGAACCCGAGGTGAAGATGACGTAGGCCGGATGATCCGGGCGCACGGGGCGCAATAGTTCGGTGGAAGAGACCGGTGCGGCGGAGAACCCGTTCAGGTGCAGAGCATCGACCCGCAGCACCGGGGTGCCCTCCGGCACCGCGACCTCATCGGCGCGGGTGGTCAGGACCGCCACCGGCTGCGCGGTCTCGAGAATGTGCGCAATGCGCTCGGCCGGGTGATCCGGGTCGAGCGGCACGTACGCGCCACCGGCGGTGCTAATGGCGTACATCCCGACCACGAGGTCCAGGGAACGGCGAATGGCCAGGCCCACCAGCGATTCCGCACCGACGCCCTCGGCAATGAGCAGCCGGGCGAGGCGATTGACCCGCTCGTCGAACTCCCGGTAGGTGAGCTGCGCGCCCTCGTAGGCGACCGCGACGGCGTCCGGATGCCGTTGCACCGCACGGCGGTATCCGTCGAGCAGCAGCTCCGGTGCGATGGGGTAACGGGTGTCGTTCCAGCCGTGCAGTATGCGCTCGTGTTCGGAGGACTCGAGCAGATCGATATCACCCAGCGCGGTCTGCGGGTCGTCGACAACGGCGGTCAGCATTCGCATGAAGCGGTCCGCGAAAACGGCCACGGTGGGCTCGTCGAACAGGTCGGTGGCGTAGGTGAACATGGCCGTCATGCCGTCGGTGCGCGGGATGACCGACAGTTGGAGGTCGAATTTCGCTACCGCGCCGTCGAATTCGACAGCCTCGGCGGTGAGGCCGGGCAGTTCCAGGCGCGGTGTCTCGATATTGTGGAAGAACAGCGCGACCTGGAACAGCGGGTGATGTGCCTGCGACCGCACCGGGTCGAGGACCTCCACCAACCGCTCGAACGGCAGCTCAGGATACGAGAACGCCGCGAGATCGGTCTCCTTCGTATTCTCCAGCAGTTCGGCGAAGGACGCCCCGGCATCGATCCGAGTGCGCAGCACCAGTGTGTTGACGAACATGCCGATGAGATCATCGAGTTCGCGTTCACCGCGGCCCGCGACCGGCGTACCGATCACAATGTCGTCGGTGCCGGTCAGGCGTGCCAGCAGCGCCGCCAGGGCGCTGTGCACGACCATGAACGGTGAGGCGCCGCGGCCGTGGGCGAGCTCGTCGAGACGCGACTGCAGGGCGGCATCGATCTCGAACGAGTACACCGCGCCCCGGCCGGAGGCGATGGACGGCCGCTGCCGGTCGGCGGGCAGGTCGAGGCGATCCGGGATCCCCGCCAAAGTCTCACGCCAGTAACTGATCTGGGTATGCGCGAGCGACGCCGAGTCCTGCTCATCACCCAGTAGTGCGCGCTGCCACAGCGCGTAATCGGCGTACTGCACCAGCAGTGGCGCCCACGTCGGCTCCTCACCACCGCGCCGAGCGAAGAAGGCCGCCAACAGATCCCGCATGAACGGGCCCACCGAGGCACCGTCGGCGGCGATATGGTGCACGACCACGGCGATCACGTAGTCGTCGAGACCGATCTCGGCCAGCTCGATCCGCAGCGGCACCTGGCTGGATACATCGAAACCCTCGACGGCCAGCCCGGTCAGCCACTCGGCGACCAGCGATGGATCCACAGCCTGCGGTGTCAGATCCGGAATCGCCTGTTCCGCAGGCAGAATCACCTGGTAGCCGGTGCCGTCGACGGCCGGGTACACGGTGCGCAGCGACTCGTGCCGTTCGACCAGATCGCCGATGGCGGCGCGTAGCGCGGGAATATCGAGCGCACCGGTCAGCCGGATGGCGAACGGAATATTGTTGGCGGCCGAGGCCGTATCGAACTGGTTGAGGAACCACATGCGCTGCTGTGCCAGCGACAGCGGGATGCGATCCGGGCGTGGCTGTGGAGTCAGTGCGGGGCGACCGCCCTCGCCCACAATGGGTGCGAGCTGCGCGGCCAGACCCGCGACGGTCGGCGCCGTGAAGATCATCCGCGCCGGGACGCGCGCGGAAATCTCCGCACCCAGCCGAGCCGCGACCCGCGTGGCAATAAGCGAATTGCCGCCCAGTTCGAAGAAGTCGTCGTCCGCGCCGATCGGAACGGCCGGATCGAGGAGCTCGGCGAATACCGCCGCGACCATTTCCTCGAGGCGACCGGCGGGCGCGCGAAATTCTTTGGTGCGCAATTGCGGTTCGGGCAGCGCCCGACGATCCAGCTTGCCCACCGGGGTCAGCGGAATGGCGTCGAGCACCATAATGGTGGTGGGCACCATATGCGCGGGCAGGCTCTGCTCGGCGTAGACGGTCAGCTCATCGGTATCCACGGCCGCCCCGGCCGCGGCGTGCACGTAGGCGGCCAGAATCGTTGCGCCGGTATCGAGTTTATGTCCGACGGTGACCGCGAAGTCCACGCTGTCGTGCGAACCCAGCACCGCGTCGATCTCGCCCAATTCGATACGGAAGCCGCGGATCTTCACCTGGAAGTCATTGCGGCCCAGGTATTCCACATCACCGGTGGAGGTGCGCCGCACCAGATCGCCGGTCCGGTACAGCCGGGAACCGCTGGGGTCGAACGGATTGGCCACGAACCGCCCGGCCGTGAGGCTCGATCGCTCGTGGTAACCGCGCGCCACCTGCGCGCCGCAGACGTACAGCTCCCCCACCGCGCCGTCGAGCACCGGCGCGAGCCGCTCATCGAGGACGTGTTCGGTGACACCGCGCACCGGCGCGCCGATGGTGACCAGTTCACCCGGCACCAGTGGTGCGCTGATATTGGTCATGATGGTGGTTTCGGTGGGCCCGTAGCCGTTGTAGAACTCCCGGGTCGCACCGCCCGCGATGGGAAGTACCCAGCGCCGCACCAGATCCGGCGGACAGGCCTCGCCACCGGCGACGACGACACGCAGATCGTCCAGTCCGGCCGGATCCACCGAGGCCAGGGCGGCCGGGGTGATGAAGGCGTGCGTCACCCGCTCGCGACGCAGCAGCGCCGCCAGTTCATCGCCGCCGAGCACCTCGGGCGAGGCGACCACCAGGGTGCCCGCGCCACCGAGCGCCAGCAGCAGTTCCAGTACCGACGCGTCGAAGGACGGCGAGGCGAAATGCAGTGCCCGTGACTCGGTTCCGGTCCGGTAGCGCTCGCGCTGCTCATCGCAGAAGCCGGACAGACCGGCCTGCGTGACCACCACGCCCTTGGGCAGACCGGTGGAGCCGGAGGTATAGATGACATAGGCCGGATGTTCGGCACGCAATGGCCGCACCCGATCGCCGGAGGTAATGGCCTCCGCCGAATACGCCGCCACCCGCTGGGCGAAGTCGGCGGTATCGATGGTCAGCCATTCGACCTCATCGGTCAGGTCACCCCGCACCTCGGCGACGGTGAGTCCGAGCACCGCCCGGGAGTCGGTGACCATATGCGCGACGCGATCGGCCGGATAGTTCGGGTCGACCGACACATATCCGGCACCGGTCTTGGCGATGGCCCATACGGCGAGGACGGAATCGAGCGAGCGCGGAATGCCGACGGCGACAAGATCCTCGGGCCCGACGCCGCGGTCGATGAGCAGCCGGGCCAGCCGGGTCGACCGTTCATCGAGTTCGGCATAGGTGAGCGCGCCGAGTGTCGCGGCCGCGTCGGCGTAGACGAGGGCGGTCCCGCTCGGATTGGCCTCGACCGCCGACGCCATGAGCTGCGGGAGAGTGGTGACCCGGGGGCGGCGGGTCCGGGTGGGCCGCTGGCGGACGGGGCGGGTCATACCCGGGACCCTTCCCACGTCAGCGTGCGCTGCTTTCCGATTGCCCGACCCATCAACTCGCCTCATCCTTGCCGTCTACGTATGTGCTGCGCCGGGGCGCACATCCTGCTTCATCGGCCATGCGCGCGCCGACCGTTACCTGACCCTGGTTATCCCGGCTTTTCCGCGACCGCACCTGTTACGAGCCTGACATACGGCCGCCGGTCTTCGGTCCGGCGGCCACCCGACCCGAATGGCCCGGCGGGTATCCCACTCGTCATCCCGGCGTGCTTTCGGCCGGAATCCACACCTCTCCATACAAGTGTGGATTCCGGCCAAAAGCATGCCGGAATGACGGGGAGAACGCCATCCCGCAGCGCCGGGGAACGCCGGGTTCGCACGCCACGGCCCGCGGCATGCCTCAGTCGGCCCGGTCGAGTGGTACGACCGTGGTCAGCCACGGAAGGCGCTGAGCCGCTTCGACGTCCGACCGGTCGTCCACGATGACGGCCGCCAGATCCTCGAGCGGTTCCCCATCGAGATGGTCCAGGCCCGACCGGTCGGTGAACAGGTGGGTCACCCATTCCTCGGCCAGTACCTCGGTGAGCGTGCCGGGCGCGACCCCCGAGACCACGACCGATGCGCCATTGACACCGGCCGCGAGGGTCTCGACCACGGCCGACGGTGTGTCCGCCCGGCCGTGCCGCAGGGTGCGGGATTCGAAGGTCAATTCGGTGCGGCCGCTGACCCTGTTGACCACCTCCGCCAGTTCGTCGTAGGTCAGTGCCCGGGTGCCGTTCACGAAGGCGGTATCGGCGCCGTGCAGGGCTCGGGTCCGGTTGGCGTAGGTGACCGGGCGCGGTGAGGCGGCCGCGATCTCCGCGGCCAGCGTCGGATCGGCCAGGACCAGCCAATCCACGCCGTTCGCGGCCGAATCCGTGCCGACCGTCAACCCGACCTTGACCACCAGATCGGCGGGCAGCGGTGCGTCGGTGGACAGCACCGGCACCAGTGCGGCACCGGACTTGAGTACCGCCCAGGTGGCCACGACCGCGTCGATACCGCGATCGAGGCGCAGTGCGACACCCGTACCCGGACCGGAACCACGACTGATGAGCACCCGCGCCAGACGCGAGGAACGCGCATCGAGTTCCTGGTAGGACACGGCATCCTCACCCCACACCAGGGCCGGACCGTCGGGATCGTCTTCCACGGCCGCGGTCAGCGACTGTGGCAGCGCGGTGCCGCGGGTGACGGTGGCCGAGTCGGCGACCGGCGCCACGGGCTGCGGACGCAGCGCGGGAGCGACACCGAATTCGAGGGCCCCGACCCGCTGGCGCGAATCGGCGGCCACCGCCGCGAGCACCTTCTGCAAGCGCTCACCGAAGGTCCGAATGGTGCCTTCGTCGAAAATGTCCGAGGCGTAGGTGAGCGCACCCGCGAGTTCGCCGACCGGGCCGTCCTCCCACTGCCGCGGGTCGATGGTCACCTGCAGATCGAACTTGGCCGAGATCGCGCCGGTATCCAGACCGGCGACCGTCAGCCCCGGCAGCGCGAGTTCCGGCCGCTCGGTGTTCTGGAACGACAGCACCACCTGGAAGAGCTGATCCGGTGCGTTCGACTGGGTGACGACCTCGACCACCCGCTCGAATGGGATATCGGCATTGCCGTAGGCGGCCAGATCGGTTTCGCGGGCCTTGTCGACCAGATCGTCGAAGGTGGCGGCCGAGTCGACGGCGGTGCGCAGTGCCAGGGTATTGACGAACATGCCGACCACATCGTCGAGCACCCGCTCACCACGTCCGGCAATGGGCGTGCCGATGGTGACATCGCCGCTGCCGGACAGCCGCGACAGCAGTACGGCCAGCGCGGCGTGAATGACCATGAACAGCGAGGCATTGTGCTCGCGGGCAATACGCTGCAGACCGTTGTGTACCTCGGCGGGCACCGTGAAGGTCGTTGCGCCGCCCTGCATTGTCGCGGTGGCCGGACGCGGCCGGTCCAGCGGCAGTTCGAGGGCTCCGGCGGCTCCGGCGAGCTGATCGCGCCAGTACGCCAATTGACCGGCGGCCACCGAATTCTCGTCACTGTCGACACCGATGACCTCGCGCTGCCAGATGGCGAAGTCCGCGTACTGCACCGCGAGCGGTGTCCACGCGGGCGAATCACCCTGGCAGCGAGCCACATACGCGGTCATGAGGTCGCGAGCCAGGGGCGGCAGCGACGCACCGTCACCGGCAATGTGGTGCACCACGACCACCAGGTAGTGCTCGGCGCTGGTATCGCCGTCACTGCACAGCAGGGCCCGCACGGGAACCTCGGTGGTGACATCGAACCCGTTGGAAAGCACCTCGGTCATCCGGTGCAGTGCGTTGGCCATCGGCTCCACGGTGAGTCCACCCGGCACCGCCTCGACGACCGACGCGATCTCCTGGTACGGCAGCCCCCCGGGGCCGTCGACCGGGTAGCGGGTGCGCAGCGCCTCATGGCGTTCGAGCACGTCCGCCACGGCCTGACGCAGGGCGAAGATGTCGAGATTTCCCGAAAGCCGCAGTGCCAGTGGGATGTTGTAGGCGGGCGACTCGGGGTCCATCTGGTTGATGACCCACATGCGCTGCTGGGCGAGCGAGAGCGGCACCCGGGCGGGGCGTTCCATCCGGACCAGCGGCGGCCGATTCTCGGCGGCACCGGTCACGACCTTGGCGGCCAGGGCGGCGACCGAGGACGCCTCGAACAGTTCGCGTACCGCGAGATTCGCGTCGAGAGCCTCATTGATGCGGGCCACCGCGCGGGTGGCGAGCAGCGAGTTACCGCCGAGGGCGAAGAAATCGTCGTCCAGACCGACTTCGGCCGCACCGAGCAGGGCGGCGAATTCGGTGGCTACCACACGTTCGATCTCGGTGCGCGGCTCCCGGAATTCGGCGGAGCTGATGACTTCCGGTGCGGGCAGGGCCTTTCGGTCCAGCTTGCCGTTCGGGGTGAGCGGCAACGTCTCGAGCGCCACGATGGCGTCGGGAACCATGTACGCGGTGAGGAATTCGCCCAGCGCGGCCTTGGCCTCGGCCGAGTCGAGAGCGGTATCGCCTTCGGGCACCACATAACCGACGAGCTGATCGACACCATTGTCGGTGCGCACCAGCACCACGGCCTGGCTCACGCCGGGCAGTCGCAGCAGCGCCGATTCGATCTCGCCGAGTTCGATACGGAAACCGCGCAACTGGACCTGCTGGTCGCTGCGGCCCGCGTATTCGAGATTGGCCTCGCCGCCGAATCCGGCCCAGCGGCCGATGTCACCGGCGCGGTACATGCGCGAACCGGGCGCACCGTAGGGGTTGGCCACGAAACGTGTTGCGGTCAAACCGGGTCGGCCCAGGTAGCCGCGTGACAGCTGCGCGCCGTCCACATAGATCTCACCCGCGACGCCCACCGGGGCGGGGTTGAGCCGCTGGTCGAGCACCCGCGCACCCAGGCCCGGCAGGGCCCGGCCGATAATGCTGCTCGGCTGCTCCGCCAGATCCTCATCGAGGGCCAGGAAGGAGACGTGCACCGTGGTCTCGGTGATGCCATACATATTCACCAGCGTCGGCGCAGCAGTATTCTTCCCGCCTTCCCGTCCCCCGCCACCATGGCGTTCGTACCAGCGGCGCAGCTGCCGCAAATCCAGTGCCTCACCGCCGAATACGACATAGCGCAGGGCATAGTCACCGGACTGCGCGCCCGCGGCGCGGTCGGCCTCGGCCAGCTGGTAGAAGGCGGACGGGGTCTGGTTGAGCACCGTGACCCGTTCGCGAATCAGCAACTCGCGGAACTGTTCCGGCGATCGCGAGGTGAGATGGTCGACCACCACGACCGCACCGCCGTTGGCGAGCGCGCACCACAGCTCCCACACCGAGAAGTCGAAGGCGAAGGAGTGGAACAGTGTCCACACATCGTTCTCGTCGAATTCGAAGTGCGCCTGGGTATTCGCGAACAGTTCCACCACATTGCGGTGAGCCACGCCGACGCCCTTGGGCACGCCGGTGGAGCCGGAGGTGTAGATGACGTAGGCGAGGTGATCGGCGCGCAGCGGAGCCCGGCGGTCGGCATCGGTGACGGGTGCGTCGGAGAAGCCTGGCACCCCGTCGAGCAGGACCACCGGAATGTCGCCGGTGGGCACCGAGTCTCGCTCCTCGGTGGTGGTGAGAACGCAGGCCGGGCTCGAGTCGCCCAGCATGAATTCCAGCCGCTGCGCCGGGTAGGCGGTATCGATGGGCAGATAGCCCGCACCCGAGATGAGTACCGCGAGCAGGGCTACCGGCAGTTCCTCGGTGCGCGGAACCGCGACCGCGACAAGGGCTTCCGGTCCGGCACCGTAAGCAATGAGCGCCCGGGCCACGGTATTGGCGCGGCGCAGCAGCTGATCGAAGGTCAGCGTGGTGTCGCCGTAGCGGATGGCTGTGGCGTCGGGGTGCTGTGCGGCCTGGGCGGTAATGAGGTCGACCAGGGTCACATCGGGCACCGGCACGCCGGGCGAATTCCACTCGTGCAGCACCAGCTCGCGCTCACCGGGCGCGTACACATCGATATCGCCCACAATGGCGGCGGTATCGGCGGCCACGGCGCTGAGAATCCGGCCGAGGCGATCGGCGAAGTCGAGCACCGTCGCCGGATCGAACAGATCGGTGGCGTAGGTGAAGGTCAGACGCACGCCCTGATCGTCGGCGCGCTCGGTGACATCCAATTGCAGATCGACCAGTGCTGTCTGTTCGATCTGCCCCGCGCCCGCGGCGGTGAGCAGCACCTGGAACGGCGGGTGTCCGGCCGCCGACCGCACCACGTCGAGGACGTCGGCCAACGGCTCGGACGGTCCACCGGCGCGCTCGACGGTTTCGGCATCGGTGCGGGTGAGGGTGTCGAGTAGATCGGCGAACGCGATACCCGGGTCGATTTCGGTGCGCAGCACATAGGCGTTGGCGGCGGAATCGGTTCGCACCTCACCGAATTCGGGCAGTAGTGCACCCATGGTGATATCGCGGGTGCCACCCGAGAGCCGGGACAGCAGTACCGCGAAGGCCGCGTGGACGACCGTCAGCACGGTCGAACCATGCTGGCGGGCGAGCCGATCCAGGGCCGCGTGCACGTCGGCCGGAATATCGAAGCGCAGCTCGCCGCCACGGCGGGACGGCGTCGCCGGGCGGGTGCGATCGGCGGGCAGTTCCAGCTGGCCGGGCAGCGCTCCCGCGTGCCACCAGTTCGGCTGCGCGACAACGGCGTACGGCGCGGCGGCCACGAAGCGGCCGATAATCATGCGCAGCAGATCCGCGAGGGTCCGAGCAACGGGATCGCCGATGGTGTCGCGGCGGTGCCACACCTTGAACCGCAGGCACGCACCGGATTCCACGACCACGGTCACCGGGTAGTGGGTGAAGGTCACCGACTTCACACCGGCGACCTCCAGGCCGTCGATGGAGCCGCCGGCGGCCTTCAGACCATCGGCGTCGATCGGATAGGACTCGTAGGCGACCAGCGAGTCGAATACCCCGCCGGTACCCGCGGCGCTCTGGATATCGGCGAGCCCGAGGTAGTGGTGCTCGAGCAGGCCCGCCTGCTCGGACTGCACCTTGGTCAGCAGGTCCCGCACGCTCCATTCGGCGTCGAACCGCACCCGCACCGGGATGGTGTTGACGAACAGGCCGATCATGTCGTCCACGCCGTCCAACTGCGGCGGGCGACCGGAGACGACCGCACCGAAGACGACGTCCTCGCGGTCGGTGAGGGTGGCGAGCACCAGCGCCCACGCCGCCTGTACGACGGTATTGACGGTGACCTCGGATTCGGCCGCGAAGGCCGTCACGGCGGCGGTCTCGGCCTCGGAGAATTCGAATTCGATTTCGCCGTAGCCGGTTTCCCGGGTATCGGGGCGCTCCAGCACGGTGGTGATGGTGGTGGGCTGCGCACCCGCGAGGGTGCCGCGCCACTTCTCCAGCGTCGCGTCGCGATCCTGCCGCGACAGCCAGGCCAGGTAGTCGCGGTACGGCCGCACCGGCGGCAGCGGCGACAAATCACCGTGCGTCGCATAGAGGACCAGCAGATCCTTCATGAGCAGCGGCAGCGACCAGCCGTCGAAGAGCAGGTGGTGGGTGGTCAGCACGAAGTGGATACGACCGGCTGTATCCGATGCGGCGCCCGCGCCGGTCGTGCGGTACACCGTGAATCGCATGAGCGGCGCGACGGCCGGTTCGAAACGGGTGCGCTGATCCTCGGCCAGCAAATCCGGAATATCTTCGTCGGCAACCCCTTCGACGACGCTCCACGGCGCTTCGAGGGAATCCACCACGATCTGTACCGGCGTGCCGTCGGCGGCGGTCACGAAGGCGGCGCGCAGTCCGTCATGGCGATCCAGAATGGCCTGGGACGCCCGCCGCAACCGGTCGAGATCGACCGTGCCCGAGAGCTCCAGCGCGAACTGGGTGACGTAGTCGTCGGCCGCGCCCCGGGTGAGCTGGGTGTGGAAGAGCAGGCCCGCGCCCAGCGGCGAGAGCGGCAGCACATCCGACAGCCCGGGGTACTCGGCGCGCCAGGAATCGAGTTCGGTCTGCGCGACCCGTACCAGCGGCACATCGGACGGAGTCAGGCCGCCCGCCGCCGGATCCTGCACGTGGCGGGCCGCGGCGGTGAGGGCGTTGACCCAGTCGTCGGCCAGTTCCCGCACGGCCGCCTCATCGAGGATTTCGGCGGCGTACTGCACCGATACCGACATGCGGGGACGACCGTCCTCGCCATCGGTGACAATGGCATTGAGATCGACCACCATGCCCGCGGGCATCGACCGATCCTGATCGACCGCCAGCTCACCGAGGACCTCGGTCGGCAGCCATGCGGCGTCGGCCATCCCCTCGGGAACCTCGTTCGCGGAGACCCGACCGAGGTAGTTGAAACCGATCTGCGCCAGCCGTCCGTCGAGCTGCGGTGCGATATCGGCATTGAGGTGGCGCAGCAGCCCGAAGCCGATGCCCTTGTCGGGCACGGCAATCAGCTGTTCCTTCACGGTGCGCAATACGGCGGCGGTGACCGAACCACCCTCGAGCGCCGCGGCGGTGTCGATGCCGGACAGGTCGAGCGCGATCGGGTACACGCTGGTGAACCAGCCGATGGTGCGGGTGATGTCGGCACCGGGGACGGCGCTCTCCTCACGGCCATGGCCCTCCATGCGCACCCGGGTCACCGGGGCGTCGATGCCACGCCGCGAACGCCAGGAGCGCACGGCGAGCGCCAGCGCGGCCAGCAGACCGTCATTGACGCCGCCGCGGTAGAGCGCCGGAACCTCGGTCAGCACGGTCTCGGTGATATCCGAGGGCAGCTGCACGGTGAAGCGCTTCACCGTCGCGAAAGTGTCGATGGCGGAATCGAGTTCGCGCGCACCGAGCAGCGGATCGGCGGTGGCGAGCACCTCGCGCCAGTGGTCGATCTCGGCGAGACGGTCCGCGCCGGTAGCGGCCTCGGCCAGCCCGTGCGCCCAGCGGCGGAACGAAGTGCCGATGGCGGGCAGGGTAACCCGCTGTCCGGCTGCCCGCTGCACCCAGGCCGCGACCAGATCGGCGATGAGTATGCGCCAGGAGACACCGTCGATGACGAAGTGATGCGCGGCGACCAGCAGCACATCCTTCGCATCGGGACGACGCAGCCAGGTGAAGGCGAGCATGCGTCCGGCACTCGGATCCAGCGCGTCGAGCGTGGAATCCATTGCGGCACTGCCGATGCGGGCGAGTTCCTCACCCTCGGCACCAGCCGCGACGCGAACCTCGGCAATGAAAGCGTCCGTGTCCAGAGCGCCCGCGTCCGGCACCTCGAGCTGGAATCGCCCGTCCGCCTGGACAAGTCGGGCTCGCAGGATGTCGTGGTGTGTCAGTACCTCGGTGAAGGTTTCGGCGATGGCGGCCCGATCGATATCGTCGGGCAGCGCCAACACCATGCTCTGCGAGAACCGGTTGAATACCCCGTCTTCGAGGTAATCGGCCAGTACCGGAGTCAGCGGAATCTCGCCGACCCCGCCGCCGGGCAATTCCTCCAGTGCCGCAACCACATTGCCGTCGCCGACCACCGCGACCCTGGCCAGCCCGGCCACGGTGCGCTGTTCGAAGACATCCTGCGGCGTGAACGCGATGCCCGCCTGACGCGCCCGCGACACCAGCTGGATGGAGAGAATCGAATCGCCGCCGACGGCGAAGAACGAATCGTCGGCACCGACGGAGTCCATGCGCAGCAGTTGGCCGAACAGTTCGGCGATCTTCTCTTCGACCGGGCCCGACGGCGCGCGGGTGGCGGTGGTCTCGAAGACCGGTTCCGGCAGTGCGTCGCGATCGAGTTTGCCGTTCGGGGTGAGCGGCAGGTGGTCGAGGACCACGATGGCCGACGGCACCATATGCGCCGGCAGGCTGCGTCCGACGTAGTCGCTCAGGGCGGCCGGATCGGCGGCACGGCCGGGCTTGGCCATGACGTACGCGACCAGCGCGGTGGCGCCCGACGGCAGCGTCTTGCCCATGGTCACCGCGAAGTCGACGTCTTCGTGCGCGGTCAGGGCATTGTCGATCTCGCCGAGTTCGATACGCAGACCGCGAATCTTGACCTGGAAGTCGGAGCGGCCCAGGTATTCGATAACGCCGTCCTCGCGACGCCGCACCAGGTCACCGGTGCGGTACAGCCGCGCGCCCGGATTGCCGGTATCGGCACCGAAGGGGCTGGCCACGAAGCGTTCCGAGGTCAGACCCGGGCGGGCCAGATAGCCCTGCGCCAGTGCCGGACCCGACAGGTACAGCTCACCGGTGACGCCCGCGGGCACCGGCCGCAGCCGGGTATCCAGCACGAACGCGCCCACCCCCGCGACCGCCGGGCCGATGGTGATCGGCTCGCCGGGCACCATGGCCGCGGTGCTGGTGGCCAGAATCGTGGCCTCGGTCGGACCGTAGCCGTTATAGAAGGAGCGGTCCTCGATGGCCCAGCGCGCGACCAGTTCGGGCCCGAACTTATCGCCCGCCACCACTACGACCTGCAGCTCGTCGAGACCGGTCGGATCGACCGATTCCAACGCGGCGGGGGTGATGAGCATGTGCGAGACGCGTTCGCGGCGCAGCAGTTCGGCGAGTTCGTCACCGCCGAACACCTTCGGCGGCGAAACCACCAGGGTCGCGCCGGTGGAGAAGGTGAGCAGCAGTTCGAGCACCGAGACGTCGAAGTTCGGCGAGCAGACGTGCAGCACCCGCGAATCCCCGGTCACGTCATAGTGTTCGCGCTCGGCCGCCACCAGGCCCGCGAGACCGGTGTGGGTGACCACGACGCCCTTGGGGCGGCCGGTGGAGCCCGAGGTGTAGATGACGTAGGCCGGATGCTGCTCGGTGAGCGGACGCACCCGGTCGGCGTAGGAGATGGGGTGTCCGGGTCGGGCGGCGATGCGCTCGGCACGGACCGGATCGTCGAGTTCGATCCAGTAGACGGTGGTACCCAGGGCCGAGCGATGCGCCGAGGTGGTCAGGCCGTATTCCGCGCCCGAATCCGACAGCAGGTATTCGATGCGCTCCGGCGGGTAGCTCGGATCGATGGGCACATAGGCCGCGCCGGTCTTGGCGACCGCCCAGACCGACAGCACGGATTCGATGGACCGGGCAATACCGATGGCCACCACATCGCCGGGACCGACACCCCGGTCGATGAGTTCCCGGGCCACCTTCGAGGAGGCTTCGTCGAGTTCGCGGTAGGTGAGTTCGCGAGCATCGGATGCGGCACCGGTCGGATTGAACCGAATGGCCACCGAATCGGGCGCGGATTCGACCCCGGCGGTCAGCAACTGGGCGAACAGCGGGCTGCCCGACCGGCGGCGACGGCTACCACGTGCGGAACGTCGGGCAGTATCCATTCGAGCTAGTTCACCTCTCGCGTTCATCAGGTCCGCACGGCCGAAGCGAATTGGGCCCCCGCCCAGACGGTCACGAGCCTTCCGTCCGCGAGCCTGCGGTCCGAGCAATCCTATATGGGGGAATCGGTGCGGCGGAGACCGCCCGAGCTCCCTCTACCCATCGGTACGAGGGTGTGCAGGTGTTGCAGGGTTCACTCGATGCAGTGACATACACCACAGGTCAGGCTAGCGCGGCGCTGTGCGCCGACACCATCGGGTCAGAGCCATCCTCTTCGGGTGGCCTGCACCCCGGCCTGGAACCTCGTACTCGCACCGAGCCGTTCGAGCAGGCTCGCGGTCCGACGCACGACCGTGCGGCGCGACAGGCCCAATCGGCGGGCAATGGTGTCATCGGTCGCGCCCAGGCTCATGAGGGTGAGGATGGCGCGATCGCGCTCGTCGAGGGCCTCGGCGGGGTTCACCGAAATCGGCGTCGCCATGGACCACAGCACGTCGAAGGATTTCACCAGCAGATCGAGAATGGGCGAGGCGCCGACGCGCAAACCCATGGGGTCGCCGCGTCTTTCGTCGGTGTGCAGCACCAGGACCGCGCGCCGATTGTCGGCGATAATGAGCTTCAGCGGCGGGTCCGGCAGCGTACGGGCCTGGGCCCCGGCCGCATTCGTGGCCAGCACGTGCCGCAGCCGCTCCGGATCCTGATAGATGGTCTCCTGGTACAGCGTTCGGTAATCGATCCCCGCGGCCAGGCGCGCGGATTTGAGTTCGAACAGCCGCTCCTCGGTCTCCATATCGGAGAGGAATGGGCCGCGCTCGACCACCTTCACCTGCGATTGCGCGGTGTGCTGCAGATCCTCGAAATCGGCGAGCAACTGTCGGCGCTCGTACACCGCGACCACCGAACCGTCGGAATCGGTGGATCTGCGCACCGAGCGGAAGGTCTCGCCCAGGCGCGCGGCGGCGGCCTGCATGCGCTGGGTGTCGTGGTGGCGGCGGCGGGATTCGGCTTCCGACAGGGCTTCGGGCGCATGCGCGTCCCAGCGCACGATGCCGTCCTGATCGGTCAGGTGGACGGCCGCTTGAATATGGAACAGCGCTTCCAGCGCGGCTTCGGTCACGCGCGGCGGAGCGCCCAGTCGAGCCGCGAGGTCGGTCAGGGTCGATCGGGGGTGCTGTACCAGTGCCGCGTAGGCGCGGCCCGGCAGCGTGGTCGGGTCGAACAGTTCATCCAAGGTCGTCACCGCACCCACGGGGACGCGTCGGTCCGGAAACCGTCCCGTCACGGGCGCGGAACGATCTACAGGCCCGGGCCCCACTGCTGCTGCATGACGACGCCCTTGCTGGCCATCCAGGGCAGCGGATCCATCTTGTTACCCGCCGCATCCCAGATCTCCAGATGCAGGTGCGGGCCGGTGGACTGGCCGCGGTTACCGACGGTGGCGATGACGTCGCCCGCGTTCACGCGCTGGCCTTCGTGGACGAGCATGTCGTTGACGTGGCCGTAGACCGCGGTGGTGCCGTCATCCTGTGCCACGCGGACCCAGAGACCGAAGCCCTGAGCCGGACCGGCCTCGATCACGGTGCCGCTCAGCACGGAGTGAATGGGAGCGCCGAGAGTGTCGGCGAAGTCGACGCCGTAGTGCATGGCGCCCCAGCGGCTGCCGAAACCGGAGCTGATCGTGCCGGCGACCGGACGCGCGGCCGCGGGCGGAGCGAATTGCTGCTGGAGGCTCTTGAGGGTCTGCTCGGCCTGGGCCAGCGGACCGGAGATCTCGGGGGGCAGGTTGGTCAGGCCGAACGGGGCGGGCTGACCGGCGACCTCGGCGGCTTCCGCGACGGGAGCCGACGCCTCGACCGGGGCGGGAGCGGCGATCGCGGTGGCCTGCTTGACTGCCTCATCGACGGCCGTGGCGGCGTCGGCGGTGTGCTTGTCGTTATTGGCGGGCACCGGCGCGGCATTGGCCAGCGTGGGCACCAGCTGTGCGGCACTGCCGATCAGGGCACCGGCGGCGACCGCGGCGCTGGCGGCGACCTTCACGCGGTCGGCGGTGCTGGGCTCGGCACGGTGCCGGGAAACCCGAACGCCCCCAGCGTTCTCACCCAGCAGGTCCATTACGGATACGGAGTTCGAGTTCTCTCGGTGCTGAGGCAAAGCTAGTCCTAGCGCTCGGGGTGGTTCCGGTAACGATTCGGCATCGCTGTGACGGAAACTGTACTCCGTCGTGACCATTCCGCAACCTTCTCGGGCGGAAATATGGGTAACCGGGAGGGTCGTGGTGGCCGAACCCGACTCGAGATCATCGTCCGACGGGGGCAAACTAGGGGCATGGTCCTCGATGAGCTTCGTACCCCGATCGTGCTGGCGCCCATGGCGGGCGGACCCTCCACCCCTGACCTCGCGGCGGCCGTTTCCCAGGCCGGCGGTCTGGGATTTCTCGCGGCCGGATATCTGTCGGCCGCCGATACCGCCGAGCGAATTGCCCGCACGCGCACGCTGACCGAAGCACCGTTCGGGGTGAATCTGTTCGCTCCGGCCGCACCGACACCCACCGACGACTACGCCGGGTACCTCGCCGAGCTGAGTCGTGACTTTCCGGTCGGGGAACCACGATTCGATACCGACGATTGGGACGCCAAACTCGACATGCTCGTCGGCGAGCGGGTGCGTGTGGTGTCGTGCACCTTCGGCTGCCCGTCGGTCGCCGAGATCGCGCGGCTGCACGAGGCCGGGAGTGAGGTCTGGGTGACCGTCACCTCCGTGGCCGAGGCACGCCGCGCGATCGAGGCGGGCGCGGATGTCTTGATCGCGCAGGGCGCGGAGGCGGGCGGGCATCGCGGATCCTTCATGGATCGTCCCGAGGACGACGTCACCGATCCGCTGAGCCTGTTCGCACTGCTGCAGTTGCTGGTAGCGAATGTGAATGTTCCGATCGTCGCGGCGGGCGCGATCGCCACCGGCCCGGGGGTGGCCGCCGCGCTGAGCGCCGGGGCCGCGGCCGCACAACTCGGCACCGCCTTCCTGCGTTGTCCGGAGGCCGGGACCGCACCGCTGCTGCGCGACGCCATCACGATGGACACCCCGACCATGCTGACCCGCGCCTTCACCGGGCGGCGGGCCCGCGGCCTGCGCAATCGGTTCCTGCTCGACCATCCGGACGCACCGGCCGCCTACCCCGAAATCCATTACGCCACCGGACCGTTGCGCGCGGCCGCGCGGGCGGAGGGTAATGCCGACGCGGTGAACCTGTGGGCGGGGCAGACACACACCCTGGCCGCCGAGCTATCGGCCGGTGACCTGGTACGACAGCTTTCCGAAGATGCGAAAGCCGCTCTGAAGAAAGCACTTTCGCATCGAATCCAGGGTTGTTGACAATGTTTTTCGTTTAGACTCGGCTGACATCATTCCGCCATCCCATGAGGAGAGCGCCATGTCACTCGACGTACCCACCGCATTGCTCGAACGTGCCGAACGCGGTGAAGTAAGCGACGCCGAGTTCGTTGAATGCGTTCGCACTTCCCTGCCCTACGCCTACGAGGTAGTGGAGCGCGTCGCCGCCGATCTGCGCTCCGGCGCAGACGAATACGCCGACAACCTCATCGCACCTCCGGATGAGAAGGCACGTGGCCAACTGCTGCGCGCCATGGCTTCCGACGCTATTCGTGGTGGCCTGGAACGGCATTTCGGCATCAAGCTCGCCTTCCAGAACTGCCACCGGGTAGCGGCGTTCCCGCTCTCCTCGGTCGGCGGCGAAACCTACAGCACCTTCATCTCCACCCGCGCGCAGCTGCTCAACCAGAATCCAGAGTTGCGTAACTGCTGATAGCACCTCGAATTCGGCGCGACCAGGGATCCCGGTCGCGCCGAGTTCGCCGCCCTCCTGGCATCCCTCATCCCCGGACCGACGCCCCCGCCCGCGATTCCCGGGCACCCTCACCCCTCGAAAGCCTGCGCGGGAACCGCCGACGGCGGCCCGCCATTAAGCGGTGGTGTCCCCCCTTCGGACACCACCAGCCCTCAGACCTTCCGATTTCGGGCCTGCTCAGGTCAAGATGATCTAGACACACAATTTGGGTGTCACCCAGACTGTATGTTCCGAAAGCGCCTGCTACCAGGGCAGACGAGTCAGGATCGCGCGCCGCCGGCGCGCGGTGTCAGCAGGTAGATCTCGTAGTCGCACCACGGATGGGTGGACTGCAGCGACCGCATGCGCCAGTGCCCCTCCGTACCTTGCGAATCCACCATGATCACGTGATCGTCGTCGAACTCCGTGGGCTGCATCGGGGTGTTCCACATGAATTCGAATCGTGGATGCCGCTTACACGCCTCGTAGATCGCGGCGACCTCCTCGGCGCGTACGACACCGGTCGACATTTCCTTGAGTAGGTAGGTGAGCCGGTGGACGATGGGCTCCCAGTTGCGCAGGATCTGCTCTGCTCGGGGATCGTTGAACATCTGCACGATCACATTGAGCGGTCGATCACCGGTCGCCAGCGCGGGATCGAGCCACGGACACGTCTCGACAGCCACCCGGTTCGCCGCCAGGATGTCGTACTGCGGTACCCGGTGCAGGAACGCCGGGTAGGGCAGGGAATCGATGAACTCGATGTCGTCATCGGTAATGGCCTCCGGCGACCCGACGGCGAGCGGCATGAGTTCGCCCATCACGATCGACATCACCTTGCGCCGCTTCTCATACGACAGATCCAGCGCATCACACCAATCGCGAATCCCCCGCACCGTCGGCGTGCGTTCATCGTTCTCATGCTTCTGGTAGGCGGATTTCGACATGAACAAGCGGTCCGCGATCTGCTGCTGAGTGAGCGTCAGCCGGACGCGCTGATGTCGCATATAGCCGCCGATGGTCGGCTGAACCTGCTCATTGGGCTTGGTATCGGACGGTACCGCTCGCAATATTCCTCCTCGGCCACGGGGACTGAGCGAAATCCTCGCACCACCTATCCCAGTGACACACACACGGTGTGTGCCGAACCAACACACCGACCGTTATGACGGAGCCAGTCCGACCGAACGCGGTGTCAGCATGAAGATCCCGTAGTCGCACTGCGGGTAGGTGGCCTGCAGTGCGCGCATCTCGTATTTCTGATACGCGGATTTCGACATGAACAGCCGATCGGCGGCCTGCTGCTGCGTCAGTCCCGCATGGAGCCGATGCCGCTGCATATAGATTGCGGCGACGTCGTGGTGCTACTTCGGCGGCGCGGCAGCCATCGGATCCTTGCACGCCGGAAGTTGTGCCGGGCACGGTGCCAGGATGGTGCTGAAGTACTGGAAGGCCGAGAACAGGGCCAGCGGTCCGCCTACGGTTACCAGGCCGACCACGGTGCCCACCGCGCCGAGAGTTGCCGCGCCCAGTACACATCCGGCGATGGTCGCGCCGACGAAGGGCAGCAGCAGGGCGATGACGGGGCTGGAGAGGGTCGCGCCCACCGCACCGCCGACCAGGCAGCCGATACCGCCGCCGAGTACCGCGCCGAAGATAGCGCTGGCGGCGCTACCGATGGTCATCCGCTGCGCAAGCACACCCAGCGCCGACTGGTCGCGCGGGGTCAGCGATTCGGCCACCGGTCGCAACACCGAATCCATGGATACGACCTCGCTCATGGCAACATCGGCGAGAGGTATGCCACCGTCTTTCAACGGAGTCAAAACCGCTGTGCCACCACTGATCTCGGCAGCGATCGGGTAGGCCGTATTGTCCATTCGGTAGGTCAGCGGCAAGGCCGCAACCGGGGTTCCGGCGGCATCGGTGAGCACCAATTGTTCGCCGACCGCGCGCAATTTTCCGTCGCTGGTGGTCAGCACCGCCGCATCCCCCTGTCGGGAGATCTCGTAGTGCACTTCGGTCTGCCCGGGTGCGGCCTTGGTGGTGCCCGTACCGACACCGAGGGCGACGGTGGCGAGCGCTGCGGTCACAATGAACTTGCGCGTATTCATAGAGATCCTCATCGATCTGATTTCCGAAAGCTGTCGCGACGGGGCGTCATTCGCGACAGTGCCTATGGGGGTCTGTTATTCGCTGGTATCGACGACCGCGCCGACCGATACCCAGTGGTCGCCCTCGAAGCGCTGGATCTGCACTGCCTCCATCGGGAAGGCGTCGCCGGGACCGGTTTTCAGGGTGATACCGGGCAGCAACGTGTCGATCTCGATATCGCCGAGATTGCGGGTGGCATCCCGAAGGCCCTCGCGGGTAGCGCATTTCGTGGAATCGAAGGTTTTGCGAAAGCTGTCGGCGGCGGCCCACCCGATCAGGGTGTAGGTATTGGTCGGATCCGCGCCCGGCGCGTACTTCGCCAGCTTCTCCTTGTACAACTTGATGGCCGCGTCATCGGCCCAGCGCGGATCGGCCGGATCCTTGGTGAACGCGCCCGACACCACCCCCTGCACATTCGGCAGGCCGACCGGTTTCAGCACGGCGAGCGAATTGGCCACCATGGATATGATGTGCACCGGATTCCACTCCGGATTGCGAGCATCACCGGCCAGCGCCTGGGAGGCGAATTTGGGCGTCGAGATATTCAGCAGCACATCGGCTTTCGAGTTCGCCAGATTACGCAGCTGCGGGTCCACCGTGGGATCGGTGACCTCGTAGCTCTGTTCGGCGACCACTTCGACCCCACTGCCCGCGATGGCGGCGGTGAAGCTGTCTTTCAGATCCTTGCCGAAGTCGTCGTTCTGGAAGAGCACCGCCACGGTGGCATTCGGCTTGTGCTGCCGCACGTATTCGGCGAAGGCCCGGCCCTCGGACCGGTAGCTGGGCTGCCAGCCTATGGTCCAGGGATGTTCGGTGTCGGCGCCCCACTTGGTGGCTCCTCCCGCGACGAATACGTGCGGGACCTTGCGTTGGTTCAGGTAGTCCCAGACGGCCGACGAGGTCGGTGTGCCGAGGGTCTGAAAAATGGCGAACACCTGGTCCTGTTCCACCAGTCGGCGCGATTCCTCGACGGTCTTGGGCGGCTGGTAGCCGTCATCGCGTACCAGGTATTCGACTGTGCGCCCGCCGATTCCACCCTGTTCGGCATTGATGTAGTCGAAGTAGGCCCGCGCACCCTTGGGTATCTCCCCGTACGCGGAGGCAGGACCGGAGAGCGGATAGACTCCGCCCAGCTTGATACTCGAGTCGGTAATGCCGACCGTCTGCTGCCCCTTGCAGTCGCCGTGGGCGACGGAACCGCCGCCGTCACCGCGTCCACCACAGGCGGTGGTGGCGAGCAGCACGGCGGCTGTGGCTCCAATGACACGAATAGCACTAGTGCGCATGGGTTTTCCCTTTTCGAACAAGAGTTTCGAGCCGACCCGACACGCGAGCGGCGAGCCCGGCCAATCCGGTCGGGGCGACGTACATGACCGCGATGAGCAGCAATCCGAAGACCATGCCCGGCGCTGCCTGATTGATGTCCTGGGCGAGGCTGGGCACGTACATGACGAACGCGCCGCCCAGCAGCGGCCCCCACAGCGAGCCCAGTCCCCCGACCACCAGCCCCGCCAGCAGGGTGATGGACAGTGCGGTGGCGAACGAATCGGGTGACACATAGGCGATGACCCAGGTGTAGACGCATCCGGCCACCCCCGCGAGCATGGCGCTCCAGGCGAAAGCCAGGGTCTTGTAGTGCGCGGGCCGCACGCCCATCACCTCGGCCGCCGTCTCGTGATCGCGAATGGCGTTGAGCGCCCGGCCGACTCGTGAGCGCCGCACTCCTGCGACGAACAGGAAACTCGCCAATACCACGGCGAGGGCCAGGAAATACAGCCACTGATCCTCGGCCAACCCCGTCCATTCCGGCGGCTGCGGCTTCGACACCGTCAGCCCCATGGACCCGCCGGTCACCGATTCGAAGCGCTTGAGCAGCGGCACCAGGAAGATGGCGATGGCGAGGGTGACCAGCGCCAGGTACAGACCTCGCAGCCGCAGGGCCGGGACGCCGAGTGCCAGGCCGAGAACGAAGGTCACCGCGGCCGCCACCGGCAGCGTGGCGAAATGCGGTGTGTCCCAGCGATCGAGCATGACAGCGGTCGAGTACGCCCCGATTGCCAGGAACGCACCGTGCCCGAGGGAGATCTGGCCGGTCTGGCCAACCAGCAGATTCAGTCCCAACAGCGCGATGGCGTACACGATCGCCATGGACAGCTGGAAGGTATGGAACGGTGCCAGCTGGAACGGCGCAAGGCAGGCCAACACGAGTAATGCGAGCAGTATCAACGCATTTCGGCGATTCATACTCGTTCCACCACCGCTCGCCCGAACAGACCCTGCGGACGCAGCAGCAGTACACCGAGAATGATCACCAATGGCACGCCGATCTTTAGTTCGGTACCGATAGCGTCGACGTATGCGCCCGTGAGGGTTTCGGCGACGCCGACAATGAGCCCACCGGCCACCGCGCCGCCCGGACTGTCGAATCCGCCCAGGGTGGCGGCGGCGAAGGCATAGATGAGCACCCCGCCCATCATGTTGGGTTCGAGGAATAGCACAGGCGCGGACAGCACCCCGGATACCGCGCCTACCAGTGCCGACAGCCCCCAACCGAGCGCCAGCACCAGACCGACGCGAATACCCGACAGCCGGGCCGAGGCCGGGTTGCTCGCCACCGCCCGCATGGCCAGTCCGATCTTCGTGTAGCGGAAGAGCAGATAGATCAGCGCCATGACCATCGCGACCACGACGATCACGCCGAGGCTGCCGTATCCGGCTGTGACGCCACCGGTCCGCAACGCACCGTCCGGGAACGGATTCGGGAAGGCCTTCACCTGATAGGACCAGATCCAGCCGGCGGCCGCGTTGATGAAGAAGTACAGGCCGACGGTGACGATCACCAGCGTCAGTTCGGGCGCACCTTCAACCGGCCGGATCACCACCCGCTCGATCAGCATGCCGCCGCCGAAACACACGGCGAGGGTTATGGGAAGCGCCAGCCAGAACGGCATTCCGTTCTCGATCAACTGCCAGGCGAGGAAGGCGGAGAACATGGCCAGCTCGCCCTGGGCGAAGTTGACGATTCCGGTGAAGCGGTAGATCAGCACCATGGCCAGGGCCAGTCCGGCGTAAATCGCACCGGCGCTGAGCCCCTCGATGATTTGTTGCAGGAATCCGGTCACGGTTGCACCCGGTATCCGAGATAGGAGCGCGCGACCTGTTCATCGGCCCGAATCACTTCAGCGGAGCCGGACAGGACGATTCGACCGGTTTCGATCACATGCGCGTGGTGGGCCACCTCCAGGGCCAAGTGCGCGTTCTGTTCGACGACCATCACGGTGGTGTGCTCCTCGGCATTGATGGTGCGCACGATCTGGAAGAGCTCCTGGGTGACCAGTGGCGAAAGGCCGAGGGAAGGTTCATCGAGCAGCAGCAGCCGGGGTCGCAGCATGAGCGCGCGGCCGATGGCCAGCATCTGCTGTTGCCCGCCGGACAGCCCACCCGCGGGATCGCGCAACTTCTCCCGCAGTACCGGGAAGAAGTCGAAGACCCGGGCCAGATCGGCTGCGACGCGGGTGCGGTCGTGCTGGGTGTACGCGCCGACCCGCAGGTTCTCCTCGACGGTCAGGGCGGTGAAGGTGCCACGCCCCTCGGGTACATGCGCCACACCCATTCGAGCGACGGATTCGGGTGCGCGCCCGGTAATTTCGGTGCCGTCCAGGCGAATATCGCCGCGCACCCTCACCATTCCGCACAGCGCGCGCAGCAGCGTGGTCTTACCCGCCCCGTTCGGACCGAGGATGGCGCAGACCTCACCGCGTCGCACCTCGAGGCCGATACCGTGCAGTACCCGCGAGCCACCGTATCCGGCATACAGGTCTCCCACAGACAGAAACGGTTCCCCACTCATGCGGCAGTCCCCAGGTACGCCGCCACTACAGCCGGATTCCGTTGCACCGCTTCGGGTTCACCATCAGCGATCACCCGGCCGAATTCCAGACAGACGACATGGTCGCAGGTGTTCATAACGAATCCCATATGGTGTTCGACCACAATGACCGTGAGATCGAAGTCCGCCCGCAAATCCCGCAGCCGCGCCGCGAATTCGTCGACCTCACCATGACTGAGCCCATTGACCGGTTCGTCGAGCAGCAGTAGCCGCGGCCGAACCGCCAGCGCCCGCGCCAATTCGATGCGCTTGAGGGTGCCGAACGGCAACCCGGCGGCGAGATGATCGGCCACATCGGATAATTCGAGCCGCTCGAGGAGTTCGTCGACCTCGGCGCGCAATCGCGCTTCCTCCCGGCGGACCCGGGGCAGCCGCAGTCCCGCCGACAGGAATCCGGCACCGGCCCGGTGGTGCGCGCCGACCAGCACGTTGTCGCGCACCGAAAGTCTGGGGAACAGCCCGAGGTTCTGGAAGGTGCGGGCGATGCCGAGCCTGGCCAGGGCGTGCGGTGGCTGGTCGAGTAGCGGTGCGCCCGCGTAGGTGATGGCCCCGGCGTCGGGTGTGTAGCGCCGGGTGAGGCAGTTGAAGAGGGTGGTCTTACCCGCGCCGTTCGGACCGATGAGACCGACCAGCTCGCCGGAAGCGACCCGGAAGCCGACATCCGCCAGCGCGGTGATGCCGCCGAAGCGAACCGTGAGTTGAGAGATTTCGAGCATGCGTCCTCCGGCCCGACGCGCACGGCGGGCTGTCATCGGTACGAGCGCGTGAGCAGACTCGCACCGGAGGGATAGAACTTGGTCAGCGTAAATTCGCAGTTCAGAGCGCACATTGGACGCGGAGGACCAAGTTCTCGCATGGTGTTTGTCCGCCGTGGACATGGTCGATGGGCGAAGGCTGGGGTTTGACACACACGGCGGGGCGTGGATTAATCGCCTCCCATGTCTGCTGGATCACAATTGGCCGCACTCCCGAATTACTCGGAAAGCGTCCTGGCCGCGCGTACCCGCATCGTGACCCGGCTCTTCGATCAGGTGCACGACATGGCCGATATCGGCGTCGCCGCGATCATGGGTCAGATTCCCGCCTATGCCGCGCGCGACGAAACCTTCTACGCAGATGTGCACGACCAGCTCGCCCAGCTGTGCCGGATCGGACTCGGCGCACTGTTGGAGGACCGCAAGGTGACGGCCACCGATATCGCCTACACCCGGCGCGCGGCGGCGCGGCGGGTACGAGCCGGGCTCACCCTGGTGGATTACATCAGCGCCTTCCGACTCGGTCAGCAGGCACTGTGGAAATCACTGATGAACTACGCGAGCGATTCCGAGGACGATCGCGAGGCCGCGCTGTCGATGGTGGTGCCGCTCAACCGATTCTGCGATCTGGCCGCCACCCAGGCCGCCAATGCCTACCTGGAGTTCCAGCAGTACGAATCCGAGAACGGCCAGGAGAGCCGGGAATTGCTGGAAACCCTCCTGGCCGGGGAGTTGCCCGATCGCGGTCCGCAACTGTCCTTGGCGCAGGGATTCGGCATCGGCGTCGAACCCCTCGCTCCCCTGGTGGTGGTCAGCGCCGCGGTGCTGGATCCGCCCGGAGCGGACGCCGATTCGAAACAACTCACCTCGGCCGCGCTGGCCCGGGTCGGCGTGAACGGATTGCGCACACTGGCGGGTGCGCACGGCCACGACGTGGTCGCCGTACCCGCACTGGGCCGGGCCGGATCCACCGAAGAGCTTTGCGAACGGTTGGAGGCCATGCGCACGAAGCTCCGCACCGCGGGTATCGGCCTGGCCATCGGTATCAGCCCGGTGGTCACCGGGATCGCGGATCTCCCACGGGCGCATCAACAATCACGGACCGCGCTGGAACTACTGCCCGACGACGGCGGCGTCATGGCGCTACCCCACCTCACGCCGTTCCGCTACCTCATGCTCAGCGCCGACGACACCGCCAGGCATCTCATCGATCCCCGGATCGACGCCTTGCTTGCGGAGGACCACACCCGCGGCGGCGTACTGGCCGAAACCATCCGCGCCTTCGCCGCCGCCGATATGAATCTGCGCGAGGCCGCCGACGTGCTGTGCGTGCACCACAACACGGCGAAGTACCGGTTGGGGCGGATTCAGGAACTCACCGGACGGAATCCGCGCAGCGTCAGCGATTTGATCGATCTGCTGGTGGCGATCGAACTGCAATCCCGGCCCGCCCCCCGGCTCAGCAGCGCGGGGTGAAAGACGCGTCAGAGTTCCCGCAGTGCCTTCTTGAGTACCTTGCCGGTGGGGTTGCGGGGTAGCTGTTCGATGAAGACGACCTCGCGCGGGACCTTGTAGCGGGCAAGGTTGGATTTCACGAATGATTTGATGTCGTCCTCGGTGCGGGTGGAGCCCGCGTGGAGCACCACGAAGGCTTTCAGTCGTGCGCCGAATTTCTCGTCGTCGACCCCGATCACCGCTGCCTCCTGAATGGCCGGATTGGTGTGCAGAAGTTCCTCGACCTCGGCGGGGAAGACGTTCTCGCCGCCGGAGACAATCATGTCGTCGTCGCGGCCGTCCACGAAAAGCCTTCCGGCCGCATCGAAGTGGCCGACATCGCCGGTGGACATGAGGCCGCGGATGCGTTCCTTGTGGCCGCCGCCGGTATAGCCCTCGAATTGGATGGTGTTGCCGACGAAGATGCGGCCGGTGGTGCCGGTCGGGACACCGCGGCCATTGTCGTCGAGGATTTCCACGCGAGTGCCGAGGACGGGGCTGCCGACGCAGCCGGGTTCGACGGCCAGGTCATCGGGGGTGGCGATGGTGGCGTAGGCGACCTCGGTGGAGCCGTAGACGTTGTAGACGACCGGACCGAAGGCGGCGGTGACATCGCGGCACAGCTGGGCCCCGAGTTGGGAGCCGCCGACGAAGATAATGCGCAGGGCGCTCAGATCGCGGCCGACCAGGCCGCGCCCGCCCAGATCCACCATGCGGGCCAACATGACCGGAACGGCGATCAGGGTGGTGACGCGGTGACGCGACATGCTGTCGATGGCCTCCTGCGGATCGAAGCGGCGACGGATCACCAGGGTGGAGCCGAAGCCGAGTCCGAGCATGGCGCAGGCGAAGCCGAGGGTGTGGAAGATGGGCGCGCAGCATTCGGTGACCCCGCCCGCCCGGAACGGCACCTTCGACAGCAGTGCACCCAGCGGGGCGAGGGATTTCGGCTCCGGGCGGGGCGCGCCCTTGGGGGTGCCGGTGGTCCCCGAGGTGAGCAGAATGAGTTTGGGCGTCACGCCGGGCCCGGGCGGAGCGGACGGATCACCCTCCGCGATAAGCGCTTCCAGGCAGTCGGGCCGGACTTTCTCGGTCCAGGCCCGCCAACTGCCGCGCCGGGGTCGCACGCCGTCGAGCATGTGGGCGTACTCCTCGTCGTAGACCAGCAGATCGGTGCCCTCGCGGGTGGCGACATCGCGAATCTGCGGTCCGGCGAAATCGGTATTGAGCAGGATGATGCGGGCCCCGCACTTGGCGGCGGCGAAGACGGCGTCGAGCAGTCCGCGATGATTGCGCGCCAGAATGGCCACCCCCTCCCCGCCGCGCAGCCCGCGCGCCCGCCAAGCATTGGCGAGCCGGTTGGACCGTTCGTCCATTTCGGCGAAGGTGAGCGAGCCGAGTTCATCGACGAGCGCCGTACGATTCCCGTACCGGGCCGCCGACAGCGTCAATCCGGCCGCAATGGTCCCGTACCGCACCATTGCGGTCGCCGCCGTGAGCAGGGTGGCCGGTGATTCGATCCCCACCACACCGGTCCGCAGCACCAGCCGCACCGACTCGACCTCGGCATACACCCGATTTCCCGCCGAGCGAATCAATCCCACGGTCATACCCGCTCCCCCCGAACCGTTTTGTGCGCGTTCCGCTTCCACCGCGGACCTCCTCGTCCGTCCCACCCGAGTGCGGGCAGATGCCCGCAACCCAACGTTACGGCCCGAGACGCGCGAGCGGAACGGGTCCCGAACGCTGTTGTGCAGGGTGCTGGGCAATATCCTGTGCGGTGTGAGTGAGGAGGCGGCGGGGCCGCTGCCGCGTGGTCGGCATCGGCTCAGTCGTGAACAGGTGACAAGTTCGCAGTACCGGCGGCTGTGTACCGCCGTGCTGGAGGCGGTGGGCGAGCTCGGCTACGCCGCGACCACGGTCGCCGAAATCGTGGGGCGCGCCCAGGTCGCGCGCCGCACTTTCTATACCTTCTTCACCGGTAAGGACGAGTGCTTCGCCGCCGCCTACGATCTGGCCGTCACCAATGCGCTGGAACAGCTGCGCGAGACCGTCACCGGTATGCGGGGCGTGGATTTCGCCGCCCGGGTGCGGATTTCCTTCGAGATCTTCCTGGCCTTCCTGGCCGCACAACCCGGTGCGGCGCGCGCGCTGTACCTGGAGACCCTGGCGGCGGGTCCGGCGCTGCGCGAACACCGAGCTCAGGTGCACGAGGCCTTCGCCGACTACATTATGGCGGTCGCCCGGATCGGCGTCCGCGATGGCGATCTCGCCGCGGATCCGGATCGGGAGGCCATCGATATGCTGCTCGGCGGTATCGACGACCGGGTCCGGGCCTGCCTGCACGAGCGCGGTGCGGAGGCACTGCCGCAACTCGCGCCACTGTTCACCCGAACAGCCATCGCCTTGGTCGGGCCGCACTCCGATTGAGCCGCGCCACAAACTACCGCCGTACCGTGCCCGGCCGGTTTGTCGTTCGGCACAGCGACCGTGACACCGCGGAATCCGCGTCCATAGAGTCCCCTTCGAATCGAATTCACGGCTATTCGAATTCGATTGCGGGACAAGATGGAAGGTTTCCCATGCGATCAGCTCTGCGTGCGTTCATAGGCGCGCTGTGCGCGAGCACAACCATTGCCACGGCGGTATTCTCCGGTGGCGCGGCGACCGCCGAACCACCGATTAGCGGGGATACCGGCTCCAGCTCCGGTAGCGGTTCCGGCTCGGCCTTCCAGCGTAGTTTCGCCTCCGATGCCATCGACCAGGGACCGGAGATGTCGTCGTATCTGGCGGCTTTCGGCTATGGGCTGCTCCATCCCGATGCCGCACCGCCGGGCGCCAACGACTGGGATTGCCGGCCCAGCGCCGCACATCCGCGGCCGGTGGTACTGGTACACGGCACCTGGCTCAATGCCTATGACAGCTTCGCCTACCTGTCCCCACAGCTCGCGCGGGCCGGATTCTGTGTTTTCGCCACCAATTTCGGCCGCCTCGCGACCATGGGCGGTGGCGGCCTCGGCCCGCTGATTCCGGGCCGGTACGGTGTCGGTGCGATGGAGGATTCCGCACGGCAGCTCGGCAGCTTCGTGGACCGGGTATTGGCGGCGACCGGTTCCGATACCGTCGATATCGTCGGGCATTCCCAGGCCGGTCCGGTATCGAGTCAGTATCTGAAATTCGAAGGCGGACAGGGCAAAATCGGGAAGGTCATTACCTTCGGCGCAACCTCGCACGGCACGACCCTGATGGGCATAGCGACGTTGGGACGCACTCTCACCAGTCTCGGCCTGAATATCCTCGGCCTGTATCAACCGCTCATCGGCGTCGCGAATATCCAGCAGGTGGTCGGATCGCCGTTCTACGACAAGCTGAACGCGCAGGGTGACACGGTTCCCGGTGTCGCCTACACCTCGGTCGGGACCCGGCACGACGAGATCTCGAACCCGTACGAGTGGACCTTCCTACAGCCCGGACCGGACGCCACGGTCGATAACATCACCCTCCAGGAGGGGTGTGAACAGGATCTTTCCGACCATCTGACCATTATGTACTCGCCTCGGGCGGCGTCCATCGCACTGCGCGCCCTGGATCCGGTCGGGTATCCGGAACTCGCGTGCACGTTCAATCCCTGGGTAATCGGCGGTGGGGGCAAGCTGTGAATCCGCAGATCCGACCGGCCATCACGCCACAAACCCGCGCAGCCGCCACGACCAACCGGCCGGACCTTCCAGGTGACGACCCGTTCCATCGGTCTCCCGGCGATATCGAGCACCTGGAGCCGGGCACCATCCTGCGGTCGCGGGAGGTCCGACTGGGATTCTTCGGGGCTGTCCCGCAGTGCATTTCGGCCTGGCAGCTGCTGTATCGCACCCGAGATCTGGACGGCACCCCGGAGGCGGCGGTAACGACGGTGCTGCTGCCCTGGGATGCGGATCCGAGCATCCCGCGCCCCCTGCTGTCGTTCCAGTGCGCGATCGACGCCGTGGCTCCGAAATGCTTCCCCTCCTATGCCTTACGCCACGGGGCGCAGGCTCTCGGGGCGATTCCGCAGCTGGAATTGCCACTCATAGCCAGCGCCCTGGAGCGCGGCTGGGCGGTCTCGGTGCCCGATCACGAGGGTCTCGGTGGACGCTTCGGCGCGGCTCGCGAACCCGGCTACCGGGCATTGGACGCGGCGCGCGCCGCCCTCACCTTCGACCCGCTCGGACTGAACGCCGACACCCGAATCGGACTGTGGGGCTATTCCGGTGGCGGCCTGGCCACCACGTGGGCGGCGGAGCTGGCGGCCGAATACGCCCCCGAACTCGATATCGTCGGCGCGGCCGCGGGATCGCCGGTGGGTGATCCCGCGGCCGCGTTCGTCCGCATGAACGGTTCGGCCTTCGCCGGTTTCGCCATGGTGTTCACCGCCGGGCTGCGGCGGGCCTACCCGCAGCTGGATCGCATTCTGCGCACCCGGGTTTCGGCCGAGTACCTGAAACTACTGGTGCGCGCCGAAACCAGTGCGACCTTCCCGCTGCTCGCCAAGCTGGCGGGCCGAGATATCGGCAAGCACGTCTACGGCGGTCTGGAAGCCTTTCTGGCACATCCGGAAATGCGGCGCATCCTCGACGATATTCGCCCCGGCTACCGGATACCGGCCATGCCGATGCTGGTTGTCCAGGGCGTCAATGACGAGGTGATCGCGGTCGGAGATGTCGATGCCCAGGTGTGGCGATACATCTACGGCGGCGGCCACATCCACTACCTGCGGGACCGGCTGAGCACCCATCTGCCGCTACAGTTCCTCTGCGCTCCGGCCATGCTGGATTGGCTCGCCGACCGTTTCGAGGGCCGCCGCCAGCTCGCACCGGTCGGCATCGACACCGTGTGGTCGGTGGCGGCTTCCCGCCGCGCCCTGACCGAATACCTGACCTTTATCGCGCTGTGCGCGAGAATGGCTGGTGGACGCCCGATTCGGGAGCGCAGCGCGGTATCGGATGACGCTGCGATATCGGACAGCGCTACCGAGCGGCGTGCGGGAACCTCACGCCTGGGCGGCCCGGTGGCCGTGCGGGCGTAGGGCGGTTCGTGCTCCGGTCCTACTTGCGCGGGGACCGGGGCGCGGATCAGGGGCGGGCCTGCTCGAATTCCCGACCCGCCGTGACGTTCCGGTAGGTACGCGCCACCAGCGAGGACCGCAGATGCCACAGTCCGGAGGGCCGGGCCGGATCGAACCCGGTGAGCTGCGCGATCCGCTTGAGCCGATAGTCCACCGTATTGGTGTGCACCCCCAGCACCCGCGCGGTGCGCTGTCGGCTGTGGTCGCTGCCGACATAGCGTTGCAGCGTCTCCATGAGATCCGGATACTCATCCAATGGATCGAGCAGTGCGCCGAGATGTTCGCGCCCCGGCCCGGGGCGGGTGAGCTGATACTCCACCGCCAGATCGTCGAAGCTGTACAGCCCTGGCGCGCAACACAATCGATGCACCATATCGAGCAGCTCATGCGCGCGTTCGGCGGCCTCCGGGATCGCGGCGGTCTCGGTGTGCACCATGGTCGCCATGACGGAAACCTGTGCGGCAGCGGATAATCGCGCTACCAACTGATCGACATCGGCGGTACTCGTCGCCGCCGCCGGCAGTAGCAGCGTGCCCCCTTCGGTACCGAGCAGTGACAGCGCCTTACCTGCGCAGTGTGCGGCGAGGGCTGCCTGGATTCGGCGCAGCGCCCGCCTGGCCGCGACGGGCGCATCGACCCGAAGAACGTGCTCTTGTCGCGGAATACTCAGTGCCAGCACGTAATACGATTCGTCGACTTCGATACCGCCGGTACGGGCCATAGTTACGGGGGACCGGCCCGCCAGTAGCGCCGAGGCCACGGTCTGCACGGCGGTCTGCTGTTCCGCGGCGGCGGCCTGATGTTCACGCACATAGGCCACGGTGAAGGCGGCATTGATCATGGCGAGTATTTCCAGGAACCGCTGGGCGGTGACCGTCAGCCGGGTGTAGTCCTCCGGGCCGGTGGCCTCCAGAATCAGCCCGAAGGCATGTTCGACGCCGCCCCGGACCGCGCGGTGGATGGCTCCGATGGGGAAGCCCTCGCGCGCCCAACCCGCGCCGGAGCGCTGCAATCGCTCGACCTTATCGGCGACTTCGCGCCCCTCGAGTACTCCGGTGGCCAGTTCGAGACAGATTCGGGTGACGGTGGTGACCTCACCGCGCAGCACCTCGCCGGGCAGGTTTCCGAACGGGGTGACGTCCTCCGCGAAGTGCTCGACCAGCTGCCGCGCGAGTCGCCGAACATCATGCAGCGGAGCCGAAATCGACTGCTCCACTTCGGCACCCACCGGTGCGGTGCCTTGTTCGGGGGGCGCTAGCTCGATCATGTTCGACTCCACCACAGCTCCTTTGGGAACGCTGCCGTTCCCATTGAGGACCCACTGTAACGGCTGTCACGCCGACGAGCAATCACGCATGACCGCCACGACAGCGCGGCCGCGCGCAAGGACGCGCCCGCAAACGACACGTGAGGCGGCAGAATCTGCCGCCTCACGTCGATTTCGTTTATCCGTCCGGACCGGCCATCGCGGCCAAGCCGCTCAGGACAGCTTGGTGACCGCGAGCTCGCCGTCGGCGTACTGTCCGCGCAGCCGCTTCTTGTCGAACTTGCCGACACTGGTCTTGGGCACCTCGGCGATGAAGGCCCAGTACTCCGGCAGCTGCCACTTGGCGAACTTGTCGGCCAGGAATTCGCGCAGCTCTTCGGGTTTGGCCACGGCACCCTCGGCGAGTACCACCGCGACGAGGGGCCGCTCGTCCCACTTCTCATCCGGAATACCGATGACCGCGGCCTCGGCGACCGCCGGATGGCCCACGACCGCGTTCTCCAGATCCACCGACGAAATCCATTCGCCGCCGGACTTGATCACATCCTTGGAGCGGTCGACCAGGGTCAGGTAGCCATTCGGGCTGATCTTGCCGACATCGCCGGTGCGCAGCCAGCCGTCATCGAACTTGTCGGGATCGACCTCCGCACCGGACGGAGAGTAGTAGGAGCCGGTGATCCACGGACCACGAACCTCCAACTCCCCCAGTGCCACTCCGTCATTGGGGAGCACACTGCCGTCGTCGCCGACCAACCGCGCCTGCACACCGGCCGGGAAACGACCCTGCGTGTAGCGGTAGGCCCACGCCTCCTCGCCCTCGACGCCGGTCGGTGGATGCGCCACCGAACCCAGCGGAGAGGTCTCGGTCATACCCCAGGCGTGCAGCAGCTCGACGCCGTGCTGCTCATGGAAGGCCCGCATCATGGACGGCGGCACGGCCGCACCACCGACCACACAGGTGCGCAGATGCGAAATATCCTGCGGCGCGGCCTGCAATCCGGCCAGCACGCCACCCCAGATGGTCGGCACGGCCGCCGCGAAGGTGGGCTTGACCGCGGCCATCGCCTCCAGCAGCGGTCCCGGCTGCAGGAAGCGGTCCGGCATCAGCAGATTGGTGCCCGACATGAGCGCGGCGTACGGGATGCCCCAGGCATTGGCGTGGAACAGCGGCACAATCGCCAGCACGGTGTCGTCGGCGGTGAAGCCCATACCATTGGGCGCGCACACCTGCGCGGCGTGCAGCCAGTTGGAGCGGTGCGAGTAGACGACGCCCTTGGGATCACCCGTGGTGCCGGAGGTGTAGCACATACCGGCCGCCGACCGCTCGTCGATAACCGGATAGTCGTAGGTATCCGGCTGCGCGGCAAGCAGTTCGGCGTAGGAGTGCACCTGGACGCCCTCGGGCGCGGTCAGCGCGGCGGCATCACCGTTGGCGACAATGACGTGGCGCACGGTCTTCAGGTTGGGCAGGTACTGGGCGAACATGGGCAGCAGCGTGCCGTCCACGATGACGACCTGATCCTCGGCGTGATTGGCCACATAGACCAGCTGCTCCGGGAAGAGCCGGATATTGAGCGCGTGCAGTACCGCACCCATGGCGGGGACCGCCACGTAGGCGACCATGTGCTCGTTGTTGTTCCACATGAAGGTGCCGACCCGGTCCCCGATACCGATGCCGAGCCCGCGCAGGGCATTGGACAGCCGCGCCGCATCGGCCCCGATCTCGCGGAACGTCTGGGTACGGACGCCGTCTCCAGTCCAGGTGGACACGGTGCTGTCACCCTGGAAGGTCGCCGCGTACCGCAGCAGCGTGGCCAGCGACAGCTGCTCATCCTGCATGGTGCTCATCATTTCCAACCGCTCCCTTGCACTTCCCTGCTGCATGACCGTGAGACAGGTCACTACGCGCAGAGAATAGTCGAAATCAGACACACTGTGCCGGGAGTTCCGAATACATGTGACCGTGAGTACCAAATATATCTGGAAGCGGATCACTCAACAACTGCGGGCGGCGAAACCCCACCTTTCGCCGCCCGCAGCCGATGGCCGACCTGCCACTGCCCCACGCAGCGACTTGCCGACCCCGAAGTCCCGGATCGACACAGATGGGCAACGACACCCCCTGCGGCGCCGCAGAAATCACCAATCCCGAACCGAGACAAGCAAATTGAAGCAGTATCTTCCCGAGAAATATAAGCCGTGCTGTCTGGGCTGTCCAGTCGAGCCCAGACCCGCTGGTTGAGACAGTGCCGGGGCGGATTGGCCGAAAATATGGATCGGATGTCCGCCGATGTCTTCCTGACCAGCGGTATCGGCCCTTACCTTCATGGTATGAGTCGTAAGCCGTCCATCATCATCATCGGCGCGGGGTTCGCGGGCCTGGGTATGGCGCTGGAGTTGCGCCGCCACGGCATCGAGAACTTCACCGTGCTGGAGAAGGCCACCGATCTGGGCGGCGTATGGCGCGAGAACACCTATCCGAATGCGGCGTGTGATGTGCCGTCACCGCTGTACTCGTGGTCGTTCGAGCCGAAATCGGATTGGCCCCGGCGCTTCTCGCATCAGCGCGATATCCACGGCTACATGCGCGAGATCGCCGACAAGTACCGCATCCCGGACCGGATCGAATTCGGCGTCGAGGTCACCGACGCGGAATTCGATGAGCACGAGGGGGTTTGGCGGATCACGACGGCCGACGGCGTGATCCGCACCGCCGATATCCTCATTCCGGCGGTCGGCCAGCTCTCCCGTCCGGCCCTACCGAATCTGCCCGGAATCGACTCCTTCACCGGCGCGGCCTTCCACTCCGCCGAATGGGATCACACGGTGGATCTCACCGGTAAGCGGGTGGCCTGCATCGGCACGGGAGCCAGTGCCATTCAATACATTCCGTCCATTCAGCCGAAGGTCGAGCACCTCACCCTGTTTCAGCGGTCGGCCGCGTGGGTGCTGCCGAAGTTCGACACCGAGTACTCGGCACTACACAAGGCGCTGTTCAAATACGTACCCCCGGTACGGATGGCGGAACGGTTCGCGATCTGGACCCTCTTCGAGGTACTGGCGTTGGCGCTGACCGATATCCCGGCCATGCAGGGTCCGGTCATCAGCATTGCCGACCGGCATCGTGAGAAGCAGGTGCCCGATCCGGAACTGCGCGCCAAGCTCACCCCCGATTACGCGGCAGGCTGTAAGCGCGGCCTGTTCTCCAACGACTACTTCCCCGCGCTGGGCCAGCCGAATGTGAGCGTGGAGACCACGGGCATCGAGGCGATCACTCCGACGGGCATTCGCACCGCGGACGGCGTCGAGCATCAGGTGGATGTCATCGTCTTCGGCACCGGCTTCAAGGGCACGGAATTCCTTGCGCCCATGAATATCTACGGTCAGGGCGGTCGCAAGCTCGCCGATGAGTGGGCCGCCGAGGGCGCCCGCGCCTTCCTGGGCATGTCGGTGCCGCACTTCCCCAATCTGTTCATGATGTACGGCCCGAACACCAATGTCGGCTCCGGCTCCATCATCTACATGCTGGAGGCGCAGGCCCGCTATATCCGCGAGGCCATCGGATTCCTGGCCGAGCGGCCCGGCCGGTCCGCGGCGGCGCGACCGAGTGCCGAGCAGTCCTGGGACGACTGGTTGCAGCGGCGACTGAAGGACACCCCGTGGAACTTCTGCTCCAGCTGGTACCGCAATGCCTCCGGCCGCATCACCAATAACTGGCCCGGTGCGACAGTGCTGTTCCGTTGGAAGACACGGAAATTCGACCCGAGCGATTACGAGGTGGCGGAGGCGGCGCGGCATTAGGCGCGGGAGCCGGACCGTAGACATCGACCGACCCCGAATCCGGGGCAACCGTCCCGGACCGCGGCGGTTCGACGCTGAATCGCCCGACACGACGAGGCGGGGTATCCGAGGCGCATACCCCTGAGCTGCCGACATCATCACCGTCAGCACCGGGAAGTAGCCGGTCGCCGAATCTACCGGGCACGTGCATTCTGTTCTGACGCCCGTAACCCGGTAGACTCCCCGACGTCTCGGTCGGCGGCACACAACCCGTACCGCACCACCGGTTCAGCCCTCGTAGCTCAGGGGATAGAGCACCGCTCTCCTAAAGCGGGTGTCGCAGGTTCGAATCCTGCCGAGGGCACCACCTGGCACCTGCATATCCACAGGTGGCAGGCTGATTTGGCGTCGCAGGTTCGATCCCTACGGGAACCGTAACGTCGTCCAGGCCCCATTCTCGCCGCGAACGCGCAAGTGGAGCCACTTCCTGGCATGAACCGTCGGCAGACGAGGACCGGGAAACCGGGGCGACACCGGATTCAGCACGGATCGGTATCGCCGCGATCCTGCATCCGGCTCAACAGTGTGGCCTTGACCTGCGCAGCACCGGTATTCTAGTCGCCCACGTTGACGGCGGGGTCCGCGTGTGCCGGTGGGTGGATATTGGTGGCGGCCCATGCGCCGAGCAGTGCCATCGCGTCAGCTGAGGGGGTGGCGGGTTGCACGGTGTAGAAGGTGAGGACCAAGCCGGGGTCGGCGGGCAGGGGCATGGTTTCGTAGTCGATGGCGATGTCGCCGACGACCGGGTGGTGGAAGTTCTTGGTTCCGGTGTAGTGCAGGCGCACATTGTGTTTGGCCCAGCGGGTGCGGAATTCCTCGCTGCGGGTGGACAGTTCGCCGACCAGGTCGGAGATGCCACGGTCATAGGGGTCGCGTCCGGCGTCGGTGCGCAGCAGGTTGACCGCGCCGTCGGCCATGTGATCCCAGTCGGGGTAGAAGTCGAGGGCGCGCGGGTCAAGGAAGCAGAACCGGACGAAGTTGACCGGTTTGGTCACCTCGGGTGCGAGAGGGTCGGGGTAGAGCGGGCTGTAGAAGGCGTAGCCGAGCCGGTTGCCCGCGACGAGGTCGTGGCGGGCGTTGCGGACGAACGCGGGCCCGTTGTAGCTGTCGAGCAGGGCCTGCACGCCGGGCCGGACCGCTTTGGCGGCGCGGCGGGGGCGTCGTTGTGGGCTGATCAAGGCGTTGCGGTGCAGGTCGAACAGATGTGAGCGTTCGGCATCGTCGAGTTCGAGTGCACGGGCGATGGCATCGATGACCGATTCGGAGACGCTGTTGACCTTGCCACGTTCGATCTGGGTGTAGTAGTCGACTGACAGCCCGGCCAGAGTGGCGACCTCCTGGCGGCGAAGGCCCGGGACGCGGCGTTTGGCGGCGTCGTAGACCGGCAGCCCGACCTGGTCGGGGGTGATCTTGGCGCGGCGTGAGGCCAGGAACTGGCCGATCTCGGCGGCTCGGTTGCTCGACTCCATGGGTTCGAGGCTAGGCCGCCTGCCTGCGTGTTTGCCAGGTGCTGTCAGGGGGGTGCTGCCAGCACCCCTCTGATCCTCACCTCCCACAACCTCTGTTCGGGGCGTTGCATGGGTTACGGAGCCGAGAGCTCCAACCCCCAATTCTTCGACATCGACGAGGTGAGATGAGCACGTCGCGGATCGACCGGCCCGGAACCGGGGCTCGGTTGCCGGTACTGGTATATGTGCTGGCCGCCGGGATCTTCCTGATGGGCACCACCGAGTTCATGATCGTCGGTCTCCTGCCGGATGTGGCTGCCGACCTCGGTGTCGACATCGCCCGCGCAGGGCTGCTGGTGACCGCGTTCGCGGTCGGCATGATCCTCGGGCCGCCGGTGATGGCGCTGGCCGCGACCACCCTGTCCACCGCGCTCGGGCTCACCGGACCCGCCGTGCTCGGCGCCTTCCTCACCGCCACCGCACTGATCCCGATCGCGGTCCTTGCCTGCACCCGCCGCCGCAGGGAGGGCGACAACACGCCGACGCGACCCGGCCACCAGCCCGAGCCCGTCCTGACCGGAGTGAGCTGAGCCATGGCCAGCTCGAACAGACCCGAACGGAGACACCGCATGCGAGCGCTCGCCACCCTGATCGCGCTGACCACCACTACGGCGGCGATGGCGGTCGCGGCCTGCACCGCCGCCCCACCCGCACCGACGCCGAGCACATCGACCGCCGAGCAGACAACGACGTCACCGGCACAGGAGGACACCTATATGCAGATCCGGCTGAGCACCGGGGCTGGCGAGGTCACCGCCCGCCTCTACGACAATCCCACCGCCCGCGATTTCGCGTCCCTGCTGCCGCTGACCCTGACCGTCCACGACCTCGGCGGCCGGGAGAAGGCCGGCACTCTGCCCCGCGAACTCGCCGACGGACACGGCCGATCCGATTACCGCGCAGGACAACTCGGCTACTGGGCACCCAGCCACGACCTGGCCGTCTACTACCTCGAAGACGGCTTCCGCATTCCCTCGCCCGGGATCGTGATGATCGGCGAGATCGAGACCGGCCTGGAAGCGATCACCGCCGAATCCGCCGGAACCACCCTCACCATCACCGCCGCCTGACCACCGACCCGAAAGGACTCACCGTGAATCCCACCTACGACTTCACCGGACAGGTCGCCTTCGTCACCGGCGCCGCCTCCGGCATGGGTCTGGCCACCGCCACCGCCTTCGCCCGAGCCGGAGCCGCAGTCACCCTCACCGACGTCGACGACGACGCCCTGGCCACCGCCGGTGCCGGGCTGCGCGCCGCCGGACACCAGGTACTCACCGTGCACTGCGACGTCTCCGACGAAGACCAGGTCGCTGCCGCCGTCTCCGAGACCGTCGCCACGTTCGGGCGCCTGGACCTCGCCTACAACAACGCGGGCATCCAGTCCCCCACCGTCGATGCCGCCGACGAACCCGGTGCGGTGTTCGACCGGGTCACCGGCATCAACCTGCGCGGAGTCTGGGCATGCATGAAACACGAACTCGCCCAGATGCGCGAACAGGGCTCCGGAGCGATCGTGAACTGCTCCTCACTCGGCGGGCTGGTCGGGCTGCCAGGGCGCGCCGCCTACCACGGCGCCAAACACGGCGTGATCGGCCTGACCCGTTCAGCCGCACTGGAATACGCCCCACGCGGCATCCGCATCAACGCCATCTGCCCCGGCACCATCGAAACCCCCATGGTCACCGCCATGTTCGACTCCGGCGACCTCGACCCCGCCCAAGCCGCCGCCGACGAACCCATCGGCCGCCTGGGCACCGCCGAGGAAATGGCCGCCGCCGTGCTGTGGCTGTGCAGCCCCGGTGCCTCCTATGTCGTCGGCGTGGCGCTGCCCGTCGACGGCGGCTACACCGCCCGCTGACCCAAAACCGAGAGGACATCCCATGCGTGGAGTAGTCATGTACGCCCCCGGCGATGTGCGCGTCGTCGACCGTGAAGATCCGAAGATCATTGAGCCCACCGACGCGGTCATCCGCCTCACCGCCACCTGCATCTGCGGCTCCGACCTGTGGCCCTACCGGGGCGTGGAACCGGTCGACCACACCGTCATGGGCCACGAATACGTCGGCGTCGTCGAGGAAATCGGCTCCGACGTGCATAGCCTGAAAGTCGGCGACTTCGTGGTCGGTTCGTTCTGCATCTCCGACAACACCTGCGAGATCTGCCGGGCCGGATACCAGTCGAAATGTGTGCACGGATCCTTCGTCGCCGGCACCCAGTCCGAACTGGCCCGCATCCCCTACGCCAACGGCACTCTCGTCGCCACCCCGGCGATGCCCGAACCCGAACTGATCCCCTCGCTGCTGGCAGCCTCCGACGTGCTGGGCACCGGCTGGTTCGCCGCCGACGCCGCAGCGGCCGGACCCGGCAAAACCGTCGCCGTAGTCGGTGACGGTGCGGTCGGGTTGATGGGTGTGCTCGCCGCCAAACAGCTCGGCGCCGAACGGATCATCGCGATGTCGCGTCACGCCGATCGCCAAGCTCTCGCCCGCGAATTCGGTGCCACCGACATCGTAGAAACCCGCGGTGATGAGGGAGTCGCCGCGATCAAGGAACTTACGAACGGGCTCGGCGCGCACGGTGTCATCGAAGCGGTCGGCACGCAGGAATCGATGATGCAGGCCATCAACTCCACCCGCCCCGGCGGGCACGTCGGCTACGTCGGCGTCGCCCACGACGGCGTCACCCTGCCCGCCGACCAGCTGTTCTTCGCCGAAGTCCACCTCCTCGGCGGCCCCGCACCCGTGCGCCGGTTCCTGCCCGACCTCATCGACCGCATTTGGGACCGCACCATCGACCCCGGCAAGGTCTTCGACCTGACCCTGCCCCTGGATCAGGCCGACGAAGGCTACCGGGCGATGGACGAACGCCGTGCCATCAAAACCCTTCTCACCCTCTGACCTTTCCGAACACCGCACCAGGAGCACCCCACCATGAACACCACCCTCACGCCGAGCCGGTATCCCCGCCGATGGGCTCGCATCACCGGAGCCGGTATCGCCACCCTCGCCATCCTGGCGGCCTCGGCGTGTTCCGGCGCCGACACCGCCACCACCGCGGCCGCACCAGTCACCCCGATCGCTGGTTTGGCCTCCGGCGACCTGTCTCGCGGTGCGGACAACTTCTATACCAGCGACCAGGTCACCATGACCCCCGTGACGTTCAAGAACCAGTACCAGATGGACGTCACCGGAAACCTGTTCGTCCCCAACAACCTCGCCCCCGGCACCCGCGCCGCCGCCATGGTCGTCGGCCACCCCATGGGCGCGGTCAAGGAACAATCCGCCAACCTCTACGCCACCAAGATGGCGGAACAAGGCTTCGTCACCCTCGCTCTCGACACCGCGTTCTGGGGCGGCAGCGAAGGCAATCCCCGCAACGCCGTCGCCCCCGACATCTACACCGAAACCTTCTCCGCCGGAGTCGACTACCTGCGCACCCAGGACACCGTCGATCCCGAACGCATCGGCGCCCTCGGCATCTGCGGCAGCGGCAGCTTCGTCATCTCTGCCGCGAAGATCGACCCCCGCATCAAGGCCGTCGCCACCGTCAGCATGTACGACATGGGCGCGGCCAACCGAAACGGGCTGGGCCACTCCGTCACCCCCGAACAGCGCCAGCAGATCATCGCCCAGGCCGCCGCCCAGCGCGACGTCGAATTCCGGGGCGGGCCAGTCGAATACACCGGTGGCACCGTGCACGAACTGACCGCCGACTCCACTCCGGTCGAGCGCGAGTTCTACGACTTCTACCGCACCCAACGCGGCGCGGTCACCCCCGAAGGCGCCACCGCCGACACCACCACCCACCCGACCCTGTCGAGCAACACCAAGTTCATGAACTTCTACCCGTTCAACGACATCGAGACCATCTCCCCACGCCCGATGCTGTTCATCACCGGCGAGAACGCCCACTCCCGCGAGTTCAGCGAAGAGGCATACCGCCTCGCCGGCAACCGCAAGGAACTGGTCATCGTCCCCGGCGCAGGACACGTCGATCTCTACGACCGCACCGACCTCATCCCCTTCGACAAACTCGCCTCGTTCTACTCCCAGAACCTGGCCTGACCTACCGGCCCAGTCGCCCGTTGCGCCCCGGCGTACCCCCATACGCCAGGCACAACGGGTCCACATCCATCCCCATCAGCACTTCAGACGGTGAAACACACCGACACCGCCACACACACCACCTCCCCATCTGCGCGATCGGTACCACAGGCGGCGCATTCACCCAGCGAAGGCAAAATCCGCTTCGATCACCAACTGACCCGTGCGAATCCCCAGTTCGCCCGCGTTCCTCCTTCGATGTGGCCCGCCGTAGGCACAACGGAGATGGGAACGCGATAGGATCGGCACCGGCGAACCGGGATCGCTAAATCGTGTAGGAACCCGCGATGACCAGGCGTTTTCCGGTTGCCCATGTTTTGTGTGTCCTGCCGAGGGCACACATTCGACCGCGAGTCAGGGCCGCGACCGCAGAGTCGGTCGTGCAGGCCGACACCAAGACCGCCACCGTGCAGGTCGGGAGAACCAGAGCTCGTATACGCATCGCCAGACCGTAGAAACGCCAGGCGCACACCCACATCGGACTGGAGTGCCGTGCGGATCGGCCTGCGGTGCTGGATCCGCCGCACGGCAGGCGTCAGGGGAGCTGGGCTTCGATATCGGCGAGCTGGGCGGCGAGGATCTCCTCGAACGCGGGGCCGCGGTCCACCCCGAGGGGGCGAATGTCGCGGGCGAAATGGGCCACGGCCGGGAATTGCGCGGGGTCGGCGCCGAGCACCGCGACGCGGAACAGTTCCATACCCTGGTTGTACTCCTCGGGGGTGATGGTGCTGATCCCAGCGTCGGCGGCAATCAGCGCACAGAGCAGGATCGCGATGCGGTGGTATCGCACCGGGATCTCCGCGTCGGGCAGGCCGGATGCGCGCAACGCCTGCAGCACCTCCTCCAGGACCAGCCGGGAGCCGGCGCCGCCGGAGGCATAGCGCCCCCATACCGCGGCGAGCTGGGGTTGCTCGCCGAATGCCGCGCGCAGCCGCAGGGCCAGGCTGGTGATGCGCTGTTTCCAGTCGCCTTCGGGGCGGTAGCCGGCCATGGCGGCCAGCAGGATGCGGTCGGCGACCGCGCGCAGCAGTTCGGTCTTGGTGCGGAAATGCCGGTAGAGGCTGGAGGAATCGGTCCCGAGCGCTCCGGCTAGTTTGCGCACGCTGAACGACTCGGCGTCGCCGTTGCGCAGCAGGTCCGCCGCTGTATCCAGGATCTCCTCGGTCGACCATCGCCTGCGGCCAGTCATCTCGCCCCTTTCGCGTCTGACCCAGCCTAACCTAGGCACTCGATCATGCACTTGCCAGTGCACGCACCGCGTGCATAATGAGGACATGACGATTTCCGAAGCAGACATGCACCAGCTCCTCGCAACACGGCCGCCCGAGCCGGACTTCTCGGTGATAACGACCGAGGAACTGTTCACCTACCGCGAGGCCGAGAACCGCTTCCGGTCCGCCGCCATGCGGACGGTTATCGGAGAGCCGGATCCCGGCGCCGCGATCGACTGGCAGACGATCGCGCTGCCCGGCCGCGACCTGCCGGTCCGGGTCTACCGGCCGGTAGCAGACGGCCACCGGACCGATCTCCCCCTCGTGGTCCATGTCCACGGCGGCGCCTTCGTGGGCACGGCGGTGCAGTGCGACTTGCCCAACAGCCATTTCGCCGCCCACTTGCCCGCCGTCGTCGTCTCGGTCGAGCACCGCCTGCTCGCCCCGGACAGTTCGCTCGCGGATGCCGCCGACGACGGCTGGGACGTGCTAGATCACATCCTGCGCCACGCCGCGCAGTGGGGCATCGACCCGGCGCGCACGGCTGTCGTCGGCGAAAGCTGCGGCGGCCTGATCACCGCCCTGACTGCCATCCGGGCCCGCGAGGCCGGCTTGGAGCTCAAGGCGCAGGTGCTGGTCAACCCCGCGGTCGACGTCACCGAGGCGATGTTCGACTACCCGTCGATCACCGAGTTCGCCACCAGCCCGACCCGGGCGCTGCTGACACTGCAACTTTTCCGCCGGCTCGCCGTCCCGCCGGGAACCGACAGTCGCGCCCTCTCGCCGCTGCACGCCGACGATCTGAGCGGCCTCGCTCCCGCACTCGTGGTGGTGCCCACCCTGGACGCCGTCGCCGATCACGGCCGCCGCTACGCAGAGCGGCTCCAAGCCGCCGGCACTCCGACGCAGCATTCCGAATACCCCGGAGCGAAGCACGGTTTCCTCAACTTGCCCGGCATCGAACCTCAGGCCGCGGCCGCTCAGGCGGAGATCCTCGCGTTCCTCCACACAGCCCTGGAGCGATGACTCATAAGCCTGTCTCCTGCGGCCACACGGCACGATGGCAAAAAATTGGACCCAGATGCTCGCCGACGGCCATCATGCGCGCAGTCCCCGACAACGCCGCGTGGGCTGCGCCTGTCGGCACAGCCCACGCGGAGGGGATCGATCAGAGAACCACGAAACCCGCCGCCGCGCCGATCACGGCACCGGTGATCGCGCCGACGAACAGCATCGGAACGCAGCCGACAATCAGGCCGGCCAGGCCGATCATGCAGCCGGCAACCGCGCCCGCGAAGAAGCCGACGACCATACCCGCGGTCGCGCCGACCAGACCGATGTCCTGTGCGGCGGACACCGAGTTGACCGGCTCCGAGGCTCCCGGACGCAGCGTGATGGTGCTGCCGTCGGCACTCACATCGGCGTTGAGCCGCACGATGCGCTGAGTGTCGGAGAACACCGTGGGCATGCTCTCCACAACGGTGCCGTCGTCGGCCATGACATCGACCTTGCTGCCGTCCGCGGCCACGTTGAAGTAGCCGCCGACCACCTGCGCGGTGATGCCGACGCCATCCGCGGAGGCGCCGGTGGTGTAGGTGAGTCCGTTTTCGGTTCCGGTCACAGTCGGCCCGCTGAAGGCAGCGGTCGCGACGGCGGGTTCACCATGCGAGGTGGCCGCCGTCAAACCGGTGGCAGCAATAGCAAGCAAAGAGGTAGCAACGAACCGTCGGATCCACATGCGAGGAAATGCCTTTCGATAGACACAGGCAGAGCCTGTGCACATTGATAGGGAGGGGATGGAACGCTTCCGAGCAAATACCTCTTCGTCAACTGGTAACTGATCAGCTACCAGAACGGTGGGCGAGCAAGACCTTACAACCACATAAAGGATTCTCAGCGGATTAACAGACCGTTTTTCGGCGTGGCGCGGTGTTGCCGTGGCGACTTCAGTAGAGCCGCAGCAATATTCAGCAGACAAATGAGACAAATCGGACTACGTCCCGGGATAAAGCATGAGCGCGGGATCGCTCAACTCGAGGGAAACCTGTCCGTGACAACATGATTGGCCGGTTCAATGCCAGACGGGCTGCGCTGGCCTACAAAACATGCCCCGTACCAGACGATTACGTTATATCTTGCTAATTTCGGCCAATCGAGGAACTCCCTAATCAAGAACCTCTCACGTCACTTGTGCCACATGAGAAATGGCCCTATCGGTACTCGGGCGTCGATTTGCGGTCCCCTCCCACGGCGGCGGCCCGGAAACTCGCGTGCGACTCCCGATGGGTCATTCACATCAATGTGATGCCGCCGCTACTCGAGTTCGAATTCGTTGTATCGCCGGGGTTGACGGACAAGATGGTTCGGTGGCGGCGGGCATTCACCATTCACGACGCGCCCTAGCGTGCAGCGGTTGCACCCGGAGGTGCATTACCGCTCGACGGCGGCACGCTGATCACCGGCTACCCGGCAGCGAGGGTCCGCATAGGTTCGAGATGTCACACAGTCGGGCCGCCTGGCGCGACATCGGAGAGGACCGCTGGCATGGCCGATGTGGCGCGAACCGCGCTCGGGCAGATCCGCTGAAGAGGGTATCGAGACAATGATTCTGGTGACAGGCGCGACCGGCAATGTGGGCGCGGAGGTGGTCGGGGCCATCGACGAATCAGTCGTACGCCCGACGGTCGAGGAGATCACCGGTCGGGCGCCGCGCGCATTCGAGCAATGGGCGACGGCTCACGCCGACGCCTTTCGCTGACTGCTCCTCGGCCCTCCGCTGAGCTGCAGTAGCCACAGGCGTCCTGCCCCGAAACCTCGGGGCACCATAAACACAGTCGTTTCAATATTTTTCGGTGCGCCTAGGGTCGTGGTGCGCAGCGACGTGCAATCAAGAACAAGAAGGAGAGTCTTCGTGAAGCGTGCGATGGTGTACACGGGTATGTCCGCGGCAGTTGCCCTACTGGTCGGGATTTCCGCGGGGGCGGCGTCGGCGGCATCCGACGGCCTGCCGTTGGATCCCGCACCGAGTCCGGTGTCCGATGGTTTGCAGCCGCCTACCTGGTCGGGCTCGGCGGCAGGACCGGTAGGAACACCCGGATGGGACACACTGTCAGCCGATGCGACAGGTTCGTCCTACTAACCGCATCAGTAGGCCAGGTCGGCCCACGGGATGGAGATCGGGAACGGGTGCCCCAGGCTGATCACCGGATGTACCCGGTGGGACCATTCGCCGACCTGGGCGTACTGCCGGGGGCGCAGTGGCGTGACGCCATCGGGAAGATCGCCGGGTGTCGATAGCGCATAGGTCAGGATGGTGTCGATCCGCCGACCTTCGCGGTCCAAGAGCACTTCCCAGTACTCACTGATGCCCGCTTCCGCGTAGCGAGCCTGTTTGGCAAGCATCTCACCGATGTGGTTCGACGGCGACAACACCTCACCCACGATTACGACGTCCTCGGCGAAGATCGGCGTCCATGGTTCGTCGGGGCAGTGGTAGACCAGGAAGTCGGGTGTCAGGAAGTCGTCCTTGGCGCGGCTGAGGAAGACATTTGTTTCGGTGTCCACCTGCCAGCATTCGCCGGGCCGCGCCCGCATGCTGTCCCGTCCACAGACTTCCAGCGCGTTCCGGACGCGGGTGGCGAATCGCTGATGCTCCGGAGGGCCCGTCCGCACCCATACCGGCCGACCTTTGACCAGTTCGATGCGCTCCGCCTGTTCAGCGGGTAGGGCGGCGAGTTCATCCCAGGTCATACGGTCGGGCAGGGGTGTGGAATCGGGCGTCGGAGTGGACATCGCAATACCTCTCGCGGCGTAACCGGCGGGGCTGGTCCCGTCCAAGACTACTGGTTCTGCCCGATACACCTCACTGTCCAGCCCAGACCAGGGCCCCGGGCTGTCTCGTACAGTGGCCACGTGGGCACAGGACGGGAAGAGTCTCGCGGAGCGCTGCAACAGGTTGCGGAGCGAGAGGTCGCGGGTAGAGCGGGCGGACGGGTGCGTCGGCCCGCCGGTCCGACCGAGGTCGACATCGCCTATATCCGTCCGGCGCCCTCGGGTGGGACGCCGGTGGTGGTGATCCCCGGCGGGCCCGGTCTGGCTTCGGCGGTGCCGTACCGCGCGTTTCGCCGCCGGGCGACGCGCCTCGGCCTCGATGTGGTGATGATGGAGCACCGCGGAATCGGGCTGTCTCGACGCGATACCGCGGGTGCCGATTTACCGGTCGAGGAAGTCACGGTGGGAGCGGTGGTCGATGATCTCGCCGCGGTGCTGGACGATGCGGGTATCGAGCGGGCTGTCATCTACGGCTGTTCCTACGGCACCTGCCTCGCCCAGGTGTTCGGCGTTCGCCATCCGCGAAGGGTCGCCGGGATGGTCTTGGACTCCCCCATGCTCGACCAGGCCGGAGATCTGGCCGCGACTCGCGAGTACCGTCGCGAACTGCTCTGGCACGGCCCCGGCCCGGTGGCGCAGGCGGTGCGAGCACTCCTGGATGCCGAACTGGTGCCCGTCCACGAACTGGGGAACGTGGTGCAGATCGTCTACGAGTTCGCCGGTGCCACGGCGCTGGAGCGGCTGCTTCGGGCCCGTCTCGCCGGTCACGGCACCCGGGTGTGGCGGCGGATCGTCGGGCTCGGCGCGGACGAGGTGGCCGGACCGGGGCAGCGCTATGTGGTCGAGCCGGACTTGGTCGCGGGCATTACCCATGGCGAACTCGGCGGCTCACACGCACCGGACGGCTTGCCACTCGATCCACAGTCGATGTTCGTCCGCGATGATGTGCCGCCGTTTCGTGGCGAACCCGAGTATCTGCCCGCCGCCTTGCCGGGGTTCACCTGGCCGACCGCGGTCATCTCCGGCGACCGGGATCTGCGCGCTCCGCGCCCGGTGGCGCAGCGCATTGCCGACCTGATCCCGGACGCCGTCCAGGTACCACTGACCGATACCGGTCACAGCGCCCTCGATACCCACCGGTTGGCGGCCCTCGCCGTGGCGCGATTGGTCCGCGACGGCAGGCACCGTGAAATACCCGGGCGCGCGGCACAAATCGCGAATCTGCCACGACGAGGCGCGTCGAGACTGCTGGGGACAGCCATACGAGCGGGTATCACCGTCGACTTCGCACTCCCCCGCTCCAGGGGCAACGAGTTTGTTTAGCGACCCCTGGCAGCCCACCGGAACCAGGGCGTGACCACGATCACCCAACGTCAGACACTATGTCTTGCATGGGATCACAAAGGTGATCAGAGACGCTTCGTAGCCCATCGGCAGGTCGTAAGCTGCCGGACGCCCCGCCCGATCGGGCGGGGCGTTCACGGGTCGGTGGGTTCTACATTGCCTTGTCCTTGGTTTCGACCAGGGCGTAGGTGCAGCCGAAACTGAGTACCGCGAGGCCCGCCAGCATGATGCCGATGGCGATGCTGCCGAAGGACGCGGACAGTGGTGTGGCGATCAGAGGTGGAATCGCGCCGCCGAGTACTCCGGCCAGGTTGTAGCCCATACCCGCGCCGGTGTAGCGGTAGCGGGTCTGGAACATTTCCGGAAGGAATGCGCCGCAGGGGCCGTAGGCAATGCCGAAGATCGTCAGCGTGCCGACGACGCCGATGGCGAACGCGACCGGTGTACCCGTATCGAGCAGCGGGAACAGCAGCAGCGCCCATCCGATCGCGAGCCCGGACGACACCATCAGCACCCGGCGGCGGCCCAGGCGATCGGAGTACAGGGCCGACACGATGATGGCCGCGCCGAAGGCCACGGCCGCGCCGATGCCCACGATCAGCACGAACGGCCGGTCGAATCCCAGAGTTTTGGTGCCGTAGCTGGTGAGATACGCGGTGCCCATGTAGAAGAAGGCGAACAGCGTCGCCAACGCACCGGCCGACAGCAGGATTTCCTTGGGCTGATGCCGCCACGCGTCCAGGAAGGGCAGGCCCGGTTTCGCCGAATCGATCGCGCGCGCCGCCTGATTCGCGCGGAATACCGGTGTCTCCTCGATGGCCAGTCGCATGTAGAGACCGATGGCGACCAACACGATGGAGAACAGGAACGGGATACGCCAACCCCAGGTCAGGAAGGCCTCGTCGGTATCGCCGAGGAGTGCGCCGGTGACCAGAAATGTGCTGCTGGACAGGATGAATGCGAAGGCGGGGCCGACCTGCGGGAACATCGCGTAGAGCCCGCGTTTGCCCGGCGGAGCGTATTCGGCGGTGAGCAACGTGGCACCCGCCCATTCGCCGCCGACGGCGAAGCCCTGACCGAATCGCAGGAGCACCAGGATGATCGGCGCGGCGACCCCGATGGTGTCGGCGCTCGGCAGCATGCCGATGAGCAGCGTGCACAGCCCCATCAACAGCAGCGTCGACACGAGTGTCTTCTTGCGGCCGATCCGGTCGCCGTAGTGGCCGAACAGCGCCGCCCCGACCGGTCGCGCGATAAAGGCCACGGCGAAGGTCGCGAACGACGCGACGGTCCCCGCCGTAGCCCCGAGCGCCGGGAAGAACACCGTCGGGAAGACCAGCGCCGCCGCGGTGCCGTAGATGAAGAAGTCGTAGAACTCGATGGTCGTCCCGATGCAGCTGGCAACGGCTACCTTGCGCACACTCGTGCCGGACGTTGGGGTCGCCACCGTCGTTGGGGAAACTCTCACTGCTGTACCTCTTTTCTGCCCGGAGCGGACCGTTCAGATCCACGGGGTGACAGAAAAGTAGTGATCCGCGTCACCGGTCGACTACCCCCGAATAGGGGGTGGGGCGCTCAGTGATCGCGGTTCACGATGCACTCCGTCAAATCCAAGAGGTCGCCCGCCCCGGTGAGATCGGGGAGATAGAGCTTGGCGGCTCGGATGTGGCGGAGGGATTCGGCGCGGGCCCATTCTCGGGCTCCGGCGCGCTCGAGCAGGTGGGTGGCGTGGGCTACCGCTCGGGAGTCGAGCGGTTTGTGTTTGCCGGTGAGGAAGAGGTCGGCCAGTTCGCGGCCCGCCAAGGTGCCCGATTGCAGAGCCATCATGACCGGGAGGGAGTGCTTGTGGCGCATGAGATCGTTGCCGACCGGTTTGCCGGTGCGGGCGGGGTCGCCCCAGATGCCGATGAGGTCGTCGGTCAGTTGGAATGCGACGCCGAGCTCGCGACCGAAACCGTCCAGGGCATCGACGACCGAGGATTCGGCCCCGGCGCAGAGCGCACCCAGGGCACAGGCACAGCCCAGTAATGCACTTCCCTTGTGGCGCAAGGTCATCTGGCACTGTTCGAGCGTGATGTTCGAGTTGGTTTCGCAGGCGCAGTCGAAGTGCTGGCCGAGGCACAGCTCTATGACACTGCCCTCGAGCCGACGGATGGATTCGATCGCGCCGAAGGGTGCGTCGGCCAGAATGCGGACGGCCAGCGCGTGCATGGCATCGCCCGCGAGGATGGCGTCATCGGTGCCCCACAGCGACCAGAGCGCGGGACGGCCGCGGCGCAGCGTGCCGCCGTCCATCACATCGTCGTGAATCAGGGTGAAATTGTGGATCATTTCGACGGCGGCGGCCGCATGCGCGGCGCTACCCGGTGGGCCACCGACAGCGGTCGCGGCGGCCAGCACCAGGGCGGGACGCAGCCCCTTTCCGGTATCCGCCGCCGTCGGGCGGCCGTAGCGATCCCACCAGCCCAGGTGGTAGCCGACCATGAGCTGTAGTTCCTCCGGCAGGGCGGTGACCGCCCGCCGCAGCAGTGGTTGCGTCGATTGCCTTGCCCTGGACAGGATTCGGCGCGCCGCCTGTCCATCCGGCATCGGCCGTGCGCCCGCCGTCGTCGTCATGACAACCTCCCGAACTCGAATACGCCGGTCGCGATTCCATGGGCGCGACATGCGGGTGGCGCGCGGAAATGTTGCGCTACAACAGTTTTCCGGCCAGCTCGGCCCGCGGGCGATCCATGGGTCCGAGCGCCGCCACCCGGGCGGCCGCGGTGAGTTCGAAACCGGGCGGGGTGCGACAGCGAGAACTCGGACACAGCGAGGGACCTCAACTCGGACTCCGTTCGACGGCAACGTATTGATGTGACGATGGCGGCCGACACGGACCGGGCGAAGGACGGATTCCCCTGTGCCAAGGAAACATTGAGACCCGTCAAGCGCATGAGACCCTCTACTGCACTGTGTTCTGCATCACAACAAATGGTAGCGTCACGGTTGCTCGCTCGCAGGAATTCGACAGTCCTCGGTAAACCGGGTCATTCGACAGCGACGACGGTGCTGGTCCGGATGACTCACGGCGGTGCGCAGCCGGTCGGCGACCGCCCAGTACTGTGCTCGGGTACTCAGTATTCGCCCTGCCCGAGGAGTCGCCGTGGCCGTCGACCGTCTACTGCCCACCGCCGAAGCTCGCGAACTCATCCAGCTCACGCGGGATATCGCCGATAAGGCACTGGCCCCGATCGTCGATCGGCACGAGAAGGCCGAGACCTACCCCGAGGGTGTGTTCGCCACCCTGGGTGAGGCCGGGCTGCTGAGCCTGCCGTATCCGGAGGAATGGGGCGGCGGCAGCCAGCCCTACGAGGTTTACCTGCAGGTCCTCGAGGAAATCGCGGCGCGGTGGGCGGCGATCGCGGTGGCGGTGAGCGTGCACAGCCTGTCGGTCCATCCGCTGTTCACCTTCGGTACCGAGGAGCAGAAACAGCGGTGGCTGCCGGAGATGCTGGGCGGCGATACCATCGGCGCGTACAGCCTGTCCGAACCGCAGGCGGGATCGGATGCGGCAGCGCTCACCTGCAAGGCCGCACCCACCGACGGCGGCTACCGGATCAATGGCACCAAGGCGTGGATCACCCATGGTGGTATCGCGGATTTCTACAATGTCTTCACCCGCACCGGCGAGGGTTCGCGCGGTATCTCCTGCTTCCTCGTCGACAAGACCACCGACGGGCTGTCCTTCGGTAAGCCCGAGGAGAAGATGGGCCTGACCGCCGTCCCCACCACCTCGGCCCACTACGACAATGCTTTCGTGCCCACCGAACGCCGCATTGGCGAGGAGGGCCAGGGTCTCCAGATCGCCTTCAGCGCCTTGGATTCCGGTCGCCTCGGCATTGCCGCCGTAGCCGTCGGTCTGGCCCAGGCCGCCCTGGACGAGGCGGTGGCCTACGCCCAGGAGCGAACCACCTTCGGCCGCAAGATCATCGACCACCAGGGCCTGGGTTTCCTGCTGGCCGATATGGCCGTCGCCGTGGATTCGGCCCGCGCCACCTACCTCGACGCCGCCCGCCGCCGCGACGCCGGACTCCCCTACTCGCGCAATGCCTCCGTCGCCAAGCTGGTGGCCACCGACGCCGCCATGAAGGTCACCACCGACGCCGTACAGGTCTTCGGCGGCTACGGCTACACCCGCGACTTCCGCGTGGAGCGCTATATGCGCGAAGCCAAGATCACCCAGATCTTCGAGGGCACCAACCAGATTCAGCGTTTGGTGATCGCGCGGTCCCTCGCGGGCTGAACCATTCGGTCGGCATCAGTCCTTGGGCCCACCGGCCACGTACAGCACTTGCCCGGACACGAATCCCGCTGCGGCGCCGACGAAGAACGACACCGCGTTGGCGATATCGGCGGGCACACCGGTCCGCGCCACGGGAATCATGGCGGCATTGGCGGTCTTGAAGTCCTCGAAGTTCATTCCGAGCCGCTCGGCGGTCGCCGCGGTCATCTCGGTTTCGATGAAGCCGGGGGCAATGGCATTGGCGGTCACGCCGAATTTGCCGAGCTCGAAGGCGAGCGTCTTGGTGAAGCCCTGCACGCCCGCCTTGGCGGCCGAGTAGTTGACCTGCCCGCGATTACCCAGCGCCGAGGTGCTGGACAGATTGACAATGCGACCCCACTTGGCCTCGATCATGTACTTCTGTGCCGCCCGGGTCATCAGGAACGCCCCGCGCAGGTGCACGTTGATGACCGAATCCCATTCCGCCACCGACATTTTGAACAGCAGATTGTCGCGCGTGATACCCGCGTTATTGACCAGGACCGTGGGTGCGCCCAATTCATCGGCCACCCGCCGCACGGCCGACGCGACCGCCTGCTCATCGGCCACGTCGACGCCGACACCGAGCGCCCTACCGCCCGCCGCCACGATTTCGTCGACCACCGGCTTACACGCGGCCTCGTCCAGATCCAACACCGCGACCGCGAATCCGTCCTGCGCCAAACGGCGGGCGGTTTCGGCGCCGATGCCGCGCGCGGCCCCGGTAACAATGGCGGTACGAGTCATTTCGGTCATGGCACCGAGGCTAAACGAGGAACTGGCTCACCTGCGTTACCGCTTCGACCGGATGTCCCGCGAAGATGGCCGCGCCGATCGGTTCGTAATGCCACTCGGCGTCCGCGGTGAACAGCCGGCCCATAACGAAGCCGGTGTGCTCACCTCGATCCAGGTTGTAGCGGGCGATTTCGGTGCTACTGGCACCGTCGAACAGCCGGCAGAAGGCATTGTCGATCTGCTCGAAGGTTTGGCCGCCGTACGAGGTCACCAGGAAGATCACCGTGGTGACCTGCGACGCCATCCGGGTCAGGTCGACAGTGATTACCTCGACATCGCCGGTGCCCTCGCCGGTCACACTGTCGCCGTGATGGCGCACCGAGCCGTCCCGCGAGCTGAGTTGTTCGTGATAGACCACGTCGACGATATCCGCACCGCTGAAGAGCAGCGCCGCCGCGTTCAGGTCGATATTTTGGACACGTCCGCCGAATCGGCGGCGCTGGGCCGGATCCCAGCCCAGCGCCATCCCGACAAAGTTGAGCGGAGCACCGGTCTCATCGCGCAAAGTCACAAACATGAGCTTGCCAGGGATCGTTCAGGGCTTCCGGCCGACACCCCCGGCTATGCAGTGGCGTACTGGCGACAGCGGCGTGAGCCGCGGACCGTCCGGCCACCAGTCGTCGCACAGCACCAATCCGGGCTCGACCATCTCCAATCCGCGGAACATGGACTGGATTTCGGCCCGGGTCCGGAAGCGGCCGCTGCCCAACGGGCTGTGCACGAACCTGTCCTCCATCTTGCGCGCCAGTTCACTGTGCTCCGGCGTCTCCGGATCGAAGAAGTGCGCGATGGCCACATAGGAACCGGACGGCAACGAGTCGACGTAGGTCCGCATGACCTCGGCCGCGTTATCGTCGGGATAGTGGTGCAGGGTGCCGATCTGGAACAGCGCGACCGGCTCGGTGAAATCCAGATAGGCGCGCACGGTCGAATTCTTGAGCACCTCGAAAGGCCGGAAGATATCCGCGCCGATAATGGTGGTCCGCGCGACGCCGTCCAGTATCGCGCGCGCGTGGGCCAGCACCGTGGGGTCGTGATCGATGTAGACCACCCGCGCATCGGGTAGCACGCGCTGCACCACCTGGTGGGTGTTCTCCGCGGTCGGCAGTCCCGAACCCAGATCCAGATACTGGTCGATACCGGCCTGCTGGACCAGGAATCGACATACCCTGATAAGGAAATCCCGGTTGGCCCAAGCTAATTCGGCTACCCCCGGGGCGACCGTGGCAACCTGACGCAGTACCTCGCGATCGATCTCGAAATTGTCTTTGCCATTGAGCGCGGCATCGTAGACCCGGGCGACGCTGGCGTGGGCCATGTCCACTCCTACCGGCGCCGCGCTCCGGTAGGCGGCGGAGGATTGAGACATCTCGAACTCCCTCGCGTCGGTTCGATATCGACACGAAAAATCTTCCCCCATTTCCGGCATCCTCGGGGCAATACAGCCTTGCCTATCTGCGCCGTTATGGGTGCGGCCGGATCAGAGTCGCACAATCCTCACATTCATACCGGTCTGTTTTGTAAAGTGTGCTAGACCCGAGTGTCCGCTGCGGTCTCGTTCACATCCTGATGTCCTGCGCCCCAACCGACATGGGCCTCGGCGCGCATCCGATCCACCATGTGCGGGTAGTGCAGCTCGAACGCCGGACGCTCCGAACGCACCCGCGGCAGCTCGTAGAAGTTGTGCCGCGGCGGCGGGCACGACGTCGCCCATTCGAGCGAATTGCCGTAGCCCCACGGATCATCCACGGTCACCACCTCGCCGTAGCGATGCGATTTGAAGACATTCCAGATGAACGGCAGCATCGACGCGCCCAGAATGAACGAGCCGATGGTCGAGATGGTGTTGAGGTTGGTGAAGCCGTCGGACTCCAGGTAGTCCGCGTAGCGGCGGGGCATCCCCTCGTTGCCCAGCCAGTGCTGCACCAGGAAGGTGGTGTGGAAGCCGACGAAGGTGGTCCAGAAATGCCACTTGCCCAGGCGCTCGTCCATCATGCGACCGGTCATCTTGGGGAACCAGAAGTAGATACCCGCGAAGGTTGCGAAGGCGATGGTGCCGAAGAGGACGTAGTGGAAGTGCGCGACCACGAAATAGGTGTCGGAGACATGGAAGTCGAGCGGCGGGCTGGCCAGCAGCACACCCGACAGACCTCCGAAGAGGAAGGTGACGATGAAGCCGACGGAGAACAGCATGGGCGTCTCGAAGGTCAATTGCCCCCGCCACATGGTGCCGATCCAGTTGAAGAACTTCACACCGGTCGGAACCGCGATGAGGAACGTCATGAACGAGAAGAACGGCAGCAGCACCGCGCCGGTGGCATACATATGGTGCGCCCACACCGCCACCGACAGGGCGGCGATCGCGAGCGTCGCGTAAACGATTGTGGTGTAACCGAAAATCGGCTTACGGCTGAAGACCGGGAAGATCTCCGACACGATGCCGAAGAACGGCAGCGCGATGATGTACACCTCGGGATGGCCGAAGAACCAGAACAGGTGCTGATAGAGCAGTGTGCCGCCCGAGGCCGGGTCGTAGATGTGACCACCCAGGTGCCGGTCGTAGGCCAGACCGAACAGCGCCGCGGTCAGCAGGGGGAAGGCCAGCAGCACCAACACGCTGGTGACGGCGATGGTCCAGGTGAAAACCGGCATCCGGAACATG
>NZ_BDCE01000035.1 GCF_001613345.1 Nocardia uniformis NBRC 13702
CGACATGGCGGTGAAGAGGTACATCTGGCCGAGCATCTTCGGGTCGGTCGTGGTGACCGCCCGATACAGAAACGAGCCCTTCGGCCCCGTACGCGCCGGGTATGGCCGGACGGCCTCGAGATTCTGTTCGGGTTTCGGAGCTACGGCAGTCACCACATCCTCCTCGGGAGGGCTCCGCATCGGACGGTCCGTCAGAGCCACCATGAACGGCGCACAGCGTACCTACAGCAAACCGATCATTTCCGAAAACACTCCGAACCGGCCGAAAAGCAACCGAACTGGAAGATTCACCCCTCATCATTCCGGCATACTTTTGGCCGGAATCCACCACCTGACCAGCGGTGGATTCCGGCCAAAGGCACGGCGGGACGGCGGATACCCGCCTCGACCGAGTTCTATGCGCTGAGCGGGCTGGCGATCCGGTTCTCGGCGAAACGGGATGCGAGGAACCCGAAGGCCCTGGGGGCGAAGCCGAATGCGCCGGTGAGGTGTTCGAGCCCGGGCATGGTGTGCATGGTGATGTCCACGCCCAGGCCACGCCAGTCCTCGAAGAGCTGGGAGGTCTGACTGAACGGCACGATCTGCTCGCGGGTGCCCGCACCGACGAGGATCGGGGCGGCGGGCGCGATGGCGCCCAGGCGATTTTCACGCAACCGCGCGAGCACCTCCGGAATCTCCAGCGGATGGCGGTGCACGAACCGGTTGGACTGCGTGGGCAGCAGCGCCCCGTAACCCATACCGAGCGCGAAACCGGGCACCACATGAGCGCGCCGCAGCACCGCCGCGAGCAGGCGTCCGGTGGGCTTCAGATTCGACAGCACATCGAGTTCCGGATACGCGCCGTCGATACCGAGCACCGCCCAGATGAGCAGGAAGGCGAAGAGCTTGCCGTCATGGGCCTCGAACATGCCCTCCAGATCGGCCGGTGGGGAACCGACCGCACCGCCGACCAGCGTCAGCTCGGGGGCATAGCTGGGCTGTAGTTGCAGCGCCCAACCCGCCGCGCAGCCCCCCTCGGAATAACCGCAGATGGCGAGTGGGCCGTCGGAATCCAGGCCGGCCGCGGCCAATTGGCGGGCCGCGCGCATGCTGTCGAGCACGGCGGGGCCCAGCGCCCGGCCCATGACATACGGGTGGGTGCCGTTATTGCCCAGACCGGGGTAGTCGGTTATCGCGACCGCCCAGCCGCGCCGCAGCGCCTGCTGAATGAACAGACCCTCGTACTCGATGCCGAGGCGCAGCTGCCAGGACGCGGAGGCGGCCATATCGGCCAGCCCCTGGGTGCCGACCGCGTAGCCGAGCAGTGGGCGCGGGCCGTCGGTGTACGGGGTGCGCGGCACCAGCACGGTTCCGGTGACCTCGATGGGTTTACCGTGCACATCGGTGGATGTGTAGCGGATGTACCACGCGCGGGCCGGAAGTCTCAGACCGGGAAGCAGGTACGCCCTCGTGGGGCGGGCTTCCAGCAATTTTCCGGGCGCAGCGGCGTAGTCGGGGAGGCTGATGGGCGCGGTCATCGTTGATCCGCCTTTCGAGATCCGGGCGGACCGGTGCCGCTGGCCCTACCCGCACTACTGCTGACGCAATGTATTTCGGCCGCGAGGTCGATTTCATTGCAGGGAACTCCCTCCCCTTCGATCATGATGACACGAGAAGGTCTAGAACGTGAGACATCGATATACAGATACTCTCGCGGTTTAATGGACGGTGAGGAACGATTCGGTGTCGCCGCCCGCGAACCCCCGAGTGGGTCACGCCTGGGTGAAGATCGCAGGGAATTCTTAGAATCATTGCGAGACAGGCGATTACAATCGGGTACGGGTTGAGTCGGGGGTCGCGGCCCACCCTTCGTCGAACCGGTCGCGGTGCGGCCGGGTGGAAGGACGTATCCGGTGCAACACAGCACGCTGGAGACGGCACGTCGTCATCTGATCGGGGTCGATCCGGCCGCGCTACTGCATTCACGCAACCGGCTCGCCGAAACCGGAATGGCGCGGCTGGGCTTCCTCCTACCGCATCAGGTGAAGCGGGCGCTGGCCGCGGAGGCATTGGAACTCGTCGAGCACCACAGACACTGGGGTGAATTACTGCCCGGCGGTACCGAACCGGTCGACGATCCGCCACGTCACCGGATCGAGGTCCCGCCACAGGCCATCGCGACGCACGCGAATCTGATTCCACAGCTCTACGACTGCGATGTGTTGCGGCGCAATCTGTCCGTGGTGGCGGCCGAATCCGTGCTGCCCTGCCCGGAACCGCGGCGATATGCGGTGACTCGCGTCCACCACGACGAGCTCCCCCAATGGCATTGGGACGACTACTCTTTCGCACTCGTACTGGTGGTGGAGTGTCCACCGCTGGAGGAGGGCGGATTCGTTCAGACCGTCGCGCACACGCATCGGGACCGGCAGTTCCCCGACGTGCACCGCACCCTGACCCGAAACCCGATCCACTCTTGGGAGTTACATCCCGGCGACCTCTACCTCATGCGCACCGCGAGCACCCTGCACCGCGTCTATCCGTTCGAACACGGTCGCCGCACCATCATGAGCATGTGCTTCGCCACCCGCGCCGATCTCGATCGGCCGGACGCGGCGCGGGCCGCCGGGCAATCAGAGAACACACCGGTGGGACGTTTCGTTCCAGTTCTACGGGTAATGACGGATCACAGACAGTGATAACCTAATTCACCGATACACAGCGGGGGGCAGTGTCGCCGGACCGTATCCTCTGGGCAGCTCTGCCCCACCGGTACAGGCGATGACACCTATGGATCTTCTCAACCCACTCGACGCAATATTTCTGGCCGTTGAATCGCGCGAACATCCCATGCATGTGGGCGGGCTCCAGATCTTCGAACCGCCCGCCGACGCGGGGCCGGAATTCACCCGCGACCTCTACGAGGCCATGGTGTCGGCGGACGAGGTCCGCACCCGATTCCGTCGCAAACCCAGTCGAGGACTGCTGGGTGGCTTCTCCAGTGTGGCCTGGGACCATGCCGGTGAGGTGGATCTGCGCTACCACCTGCGCCGTTCCGCCCTGCCCGCACCGGGTGGCGTGCCGGAACTGCTGGATCTGACCGCGCGACTACACGGTCAACTGCTGGACCGGCATCGGCCGCTCTGGGAGGCGCGACTGATCGAGGGGCTCGACGACGGACGTTTCGCGGTCTACATCAAAATCCACCACGCGCTCATCGACGGCGTCTCGGCCATGCGACTACTCCAGCGCACCTTCACCGACGATCCGTTCGATACCCGACTACGGGTGCCGTGGGCCATGAGTGCGCCGGGCGGTGACCATCCCGCCGCCGAAAGCTCGTGGCAGCAGGCGCGAAGCGCGTTGCCACGCATTATCACCACCGCCAGGGCCGCCGTCGGACCACTGCGCGGCGTGCTCGACGGCCGGCTGGAGCTACCGATGAGCGCGCCGCCCACCATGTTCAATGTGCCCATCGGCGGCGCGCGTCGCATCGCGGTCCGGTCCTGGCCACTGGAGCGGATCAATGCGATTCGGCATGCCACCGGGGCCACCATCAATGACGTGGTGCTCGCCATGAGTTCGGCCGCGCTGCGCACCTATCTCATCGAGCACGACGGACTGCCGGACGCACCGTTGATCGCCATGGTGCCGGTCAATATTCGCCACGTCGACGCCGAATCCGATGGGAATATGGTCGCGGCCTGCCTGTGCAATCTCGGCACCGATATCGCGGATCCGCTGGCGCGACTACGAACCATTAGCGCTTCTATGCGCAATGCCAAGCAGATCTTCACCCAGCTGCCCCAGATAGAAGCGATGGCGCTGTCCGCTTTGCTGATGGCCCCATTGGGCGTCTCGCTGGTGCCGGGTTTCGACGCCCTGCCGCGAATGCCGTTCAACCTGGTGATCTCGAATGTGCCCGGCCCGCGCAAGCCCGTCTACTTCCAGGGTGCGCGCCTCGACAGCAATCACCCGCTGTCGATTCCCTTCGAGAGCCAGGCCATGAATATCACCCTCACCACCAATGGGGACAATCTCGACTTCGGCATTGTCGGCTGCCGCCGCACGGTGCCCGATCTGGACCGGCTCCCCGGCCATCTGGAGGACGGGCTGGCCGAACTCGAGAAAGCTATCGCCTGACGGTCGGATGCCCGGGGACGCGGGAGCGCGCTCTAGGCTGATGCGGTGGATTTCGAGTGGGCGCAGCTGCGGGAACGGTGTCTGGTCGCGGAGGACGCGGCGGTGCTGGCGCTGAACAAGCCCGCCGGGATCTCGGTTACCGGGGAGCGGCACGACACCGATATGGTGGAAATGGCTGCGGCACAGGGCGAGACGCTGTACCCGGTGCATCGCATCGACAAGGTGACCTCCGGACTGGTGCTGATGGCCAAGGAGCTCGCCGCGCACGGGGAGCTCACCCGGCAGTTCAACAAGCGCACCGCCGAGAAGGCGTATCTGGCCATTACCGCGTCCACCGGACTGCCCGAGCGCGGGGTCATCGATCTACCCCTGAGTGTGGGCCGCAAGAACCGGGTACGGATCGCCGCGCCGCGCGAGAGCATTCGACGCGATGGCGATACCTGGCGGGTGGACGAGGCCGATGTGCTGGCGGGGAAGAACTATCCGTCGGTGACCGAATTCGCCGCCCTTGCGGCCACCGATGAGCACACCGTCCTGGCACTGCGCCCGATTTCGGGTCGGCGCCACCAGATTCGGGTGCATCTGGCCTGGATCGGCCATCCCATCGTCGGCGATCCGCTCTTCGACAGGTCGGGTGCGTATCCGCGCACCCACCTGCATTCGTGGCGGTTGCGACTGGACGCGTCGTGGCGGACTCCCCCGGTGCTGGATCTCGAGGCGGTGCCCGAGGCGGACTTCTGGGCGGTGGGTGCGATACCCGTCACCACCGATCCCGCCGCTCTGCTGGGGCGAGCCGTCGCACTGACCACCCCTACCCGAAATCTTTGATAGGCAAACGATATATTCGGTGGCGAGACTCACCGAGACCCGCCACCAGCAGGTCAACTAACCTGGAAATGGTGTCCCCCGTGGCACGTCGGGCGCAATGGCGCGATCCACTGCAGAAAGCGAATGCCGATGGCTCTGTTGGCACATCTGAGCGACACCCACTTCAACACCCACGGCCGCAATAGCGAACGCGCCGAACGGGTCATGGCCTTCCTCGCGGATCTGCCGCAGCGCCCCGACGCCATTATCGTTTCCGGTGATATCGCCGACGAGGGTCGTGCCGAGGAGTACGCACAGGCTCGCGTCGCGCTGCTCGACGGTGCGGATGTACCGGTGCTCATTCTCCCCGGCAATCACGACGATCGAAGCACCATGCGCGAGGTCCTCTTCGGCCAGACCCCCAGCCCCAAGCCGATCAATCAGGTGCACCGCGTCAAGGGCCTGACGCTGGTACTGCTGGATTCCAGTATTCCCGGCAAGCCCGAGGGGCTGCTCGATGACGACACCCTCACCTGGCTCACCGATCTGCTCGCCGCCACTCCCGCCGACGACTCGGTGGTGCTGGCCCTGCACCATCCGCCGGTGGCGATCCATTCGACGGTGGTCGATCCCATCCGGCTCACCAATCCGGAACGGCTGGCCGAAATCGTATCCGGTGACGACCGCATTGTCGGTGTGCTCACCGGTCACGCGCACGTCCCCATCACCACCGTCTTCGCCGGAAAGCCCCTGGCCGTCGCACCGAGCGTCTCCTCGTTCATCGGCAACGAATGGGAGGTCTCGGCCCCCGGCCACGTACCGATCGATTACGCCACCGACCCCGCGCTGTTCTTCCACTTCATCGCAGACGGCCGCCTGCTGACCGCCCTGCGGCCGGTGCCCATGGGCGGCTCGCTCAGCGAACCGCTGGAGTAATCGCGCGCTCGGCCCGGGTGCGGCGATAGGCCGACGGCGTCGTATCGGTCCAGCGCTTGAAGGCGTGGATAAAGGTCGACGCCTCCGCATATCCCAGCCGAATGGCCACATCGCTCACCGATAGCGGTGTGGCCGTGAGCATTTCCTCCGCCAGCGCGCGACGCACCTCATCGAGCAGCGCCCGATAACTGGTACCCGCGGCATCCAGATGACGCCGCAGGGTGCGGGTGCTCATATTGAGGTCCCTTGCCACCGCGTCGATTCCGAGCGGCGCGGCGAAACCGTCCACCCCGCCGCGCGGAACCAGACGCTCGCGCACCTCGGCCGCGATCCCCGTCCGGGCCCGTCGTCGCGACACCAGGTCCCGGCACTGCGCCAAACACATGGCCCAGGTCGACTCATTGGCCTGCGGCAGCGGTTGCTCCAGCTCGGTCGGATTCAGCGCGAACAGGTTGTGCGGTTGCTCGAAACGCGGTAGCACACCGTAGATCTCGGTCAACAATTCGACATTCGGCGGCTGTGCGAAATCGAATTCCGCCCGCACCAGTTCCACCCGCCGCCCCAGCAGGTCACAGAGCATCTGATGCATGGCCGTCACATCGCGCTGCACCAGGAACCGCCGCACATCGGCCGGAACCCGCTCATCGTGCACCCGGGCCACGAACTCCCCCGGCTGGAACCGCGCTACCGGAATGCAGAATGTGAAGCTCAATTCCAGATACCGCAGTGCGAACGAAATCGCCTCCCCCAGAGTAGGACTGCTCACACACGCGAACCCGAAGATCCCGAAGGTGGTGATCCGGTACCGCCGCCCCACCTCCACCCCCAGCAGCGGCCCATCCCCCAGCTCACGCACCAGATTCCGAATAACCGCCAGCTCGATATGCGCGTCGATCTGCACATCGGGGTCCGCGAGGGTCTGCTCGGTAAGCCCGGTCCCCTGCAACATCCGCCCCGCCGACACCCCCCGCTCCCGCGCGAAACCCACCATCAACGCCGCACTCGCGCCCCCACGCGGGAAGTCCCAATCGCTGATCTCCGGTTCCTGCACGGTCGTCATAACCCGAGTATGGCCGAAAATCTCAATCTGAACCAGATTTCCACACCTCGCGACCGAGCGAATCCGGGCTCACCCGGCGTTCGACGTGCAGACGGCGTCCGACTGTCCAGCCGGTGGCTCGCGGGGCGGTGGTGAGCCTGCGGGCGCCCTCACCGCCCAGGTTCTGCGATGCGGTAACCCGCGCCAAAGCCGCAACTCTGGGCAATCGGAGCACGGAAGTGGCCTTGACCGGGGATGATAGCCGAAGTACGTTGAAGCTCCGATGCGCTGGACGTAGGTTGGTGCGACCGGACCTGGGGTGCCCGGAGCGTCGGTTGATATGACGCTGGAGGCGGGATGCGGCAGGGCGGCGTACGGGTTCGTGGGTTCGTGTGCGGCCGTAGGTGTTGGTGGGGGGTGCTTATCGCGGTGGCCATCGCCTTGACGGCCGCTGTGGCGCCGATGGCGCGGCCGCAGATTCCGGTGCCGGACGCCGATCCGTTCTATGCGCCGCCGGAGTCGTTGGCGCAGTTCGGGAATGGCGCGATCTTGAATTCGCGGCCGATCGCGGTATTCGGGTTGCCATTGCCGGTTGCCGGTTGGCAGGTGCAGTACCGGAGTACGGATTCCCTGGGGCAGGCGGTGGCCGAGGTGGCCACGGTCATAGTGCCGCCTGGGCAGTGGAGTGGCGGCGGTGATCGGCCACTGCTGTCCTATCAGATCGCCGAGGACAGTCTCGGAACACGTTGCGCGCCTTCGTATGCGCTGCGGGGCGGGCGGGACTTCTCAATCGTCCACACCCTGTTGGATGTACCGTTCCTGACCGAGTCGCTGCGTCGCGGGTGGGCGGTGGTGGTGTCGGATTATCAAGGGCCGCAATCGCGATTCTTCGACGGCATTACCTCGGGACGCGGTGTGCTGGATGGGATTCGGGCCGCGCGTGACTTTCCACCGCTCGGCATAACCGCCAGTAGCCCGATCGGCGCGTGGGGGTATTCCGGTGGTGCGTTCGCGACACTGTGGGCGGCGCAGCTGCGAGCGACGTACGCACCCGATCTGTGGCTGTCAGGCGTGAGTGCCGGTGGTGTGCCAGCGAATATCCCGGAATTGGCTCGGGGCGTGGATGGTGAATTGCAGGCCGGATTGGCCATGCTGATAGTGCTGGCCCTGACCCGCAATGATCCCGGCTCGGGAATGATGGAACTGCTCAATGATCGGGGCCGGGCAGCGTTGGCGCAGGAGGTCGATGCCTGCGGGGTGGATCTGGTGGTGCGCTATCTGTTCACGCGGATGGACGACTACTCGTCGGTTCCGAACCTGTTGTCGCACCCGGTATTCGAAGCGACCGCAGCGCGGCAGGAATTGGGCGGGGCCATTCCCGACGTGCCGCTGTACCTGTATCACAGCACCAGTGACGACGTGACTCCCGTGGCGGCCTTCACCGCCCTGCGCGACCGCTACTGCGCGGGCGGTGCGACCGTCACCTCGGTGCACTCCGGAGTGCCGGGACATAATCCCGCCGCCCTGGTGGAATCCATTGGCGCGATGAGCTATCTGTCCGACAGATTCGCCGGAATCCCTGCCCCGCAAGGCTGTACGACGCGTTAGCGCGATACCACGCGTTATCGAGGTTGAAGCCGCAGTGTCGGCATACCCCCGCCGGAATGACGAGATGGCCAGGCGACATAGCGACGCCGATCTCAGTAGTGCAGTACGGGTCGCGCACCGTGGGACGTACCGCACGGTGCGCGACCCGCAATCCGATCAGCGCGCGAACCCGATGGGTCCGATCAGCGCGCGAACTTGGTGGTGCCGGGAGGTGCCATCAGAGTATTGATCAGGTCGATACCCGCGATGATCAGTGTCGGGCCGCCGACCACCAGGGTGCCGATAATGCCGCCGATGGCCGCACCGGCGATAACGCTGGCGACCACGGTCGGGCCGCCGACAATGCCGGTCAGGCCGACCAGCGCACCGATCGCGGTGCCGATGAAGCCACCGATGGCGGTGGCGATACCGAACTGGCTGACGAAGGTTTGCTGTGCCTCCAGGTTCTCCTGGGTGGAGGCCACCGGCCGGATACCGGCCGGGCGCGCCGTGGAGACATCCTTGACCGCGGTCAGCGACAGCGTGCTGCCATCACCGCTGACATTGTGCGGCAGCGAGTACTCCAGGCCGTCCTGCTGGAAGGACAGCGGGAGGGTCACCAGCGTATTGCCCGCGGCGTCGTTGATGTTCACCGTACTTCCGGCCAGCTGGAAGGACCCATTGGTCAGTGTGGTGACGACGGTATTGCCGACCAGGTTGGCCTCGTAGCCCACATCGGGCAGCTCGGCGTGCGCGGTTCCCATGGCGCCCGTGCCGATGGCCAGTGCCGTGATTACAGGTGCGGCGACGGCAGTGATCTTACGCAACATCTCGGTGTTCCAATCTTCATCAGGTGTGTCGAGTAACGCTCGCTTCACACGCCTGATTCCTCACCCCTGGACGTATGAAGCCATGATGCGGTACGCATCTCGTTCCGCACCGATCTTCAACTGGTCACGGTAGCGTGAGGTACCGACACGCCGTAGGCATTTTCGACGCAGTCCGATGGACTTTTGGAAAAAGCCTGGGGCCCAGCACAATCGGGCCAGGTCAGAGTATGTCGATAACTATCGCGGCCGCACCGACGGCGGCTACGATAGCCAAAGCGAATATGTCCCGCCTACCGGGATTGCTTGGATACGCGGCCAATTCACCGGTACCGCCGCGTGCTGTAATGGCCTCGCCGAGCTCGCCCGCACGTCGGGTGGAGACCGCCAGCGCCGCGGTGAGAATGTCAGCGAGGGGATTCTCCGCTGCGCGCGAGAGCATCCCGTCGCGCGGACGCAGTTTGCGCGCGGCCCGCAGGATGCGCATCTCCTCCAGTAGCAGCGGCAGTCCGCGCAGGGTCAGCGCCACCACCACCGCCCATTCATCCACCGGCACGGTGTGCCGCACGCCCTTGCGTGTCCACCCGAGACGGCGCAGGGGTGTACCGAGTTTCGCGAGGGCGGGCGCGATATCGCCCAGTGAGGTGGTCCAGGCGATGAGGAAGGAGGTGCTCAGCAAGATGAGCCCGAGTGCCGCGATATTGAGGTAGCGCAGTACCGCCGATCCCCCCATGGGGACATTGAGCAGCCCGCCGAGCAGCAGCCCGGCCCAGAACCACCAGGGGAAGCGCGGCAGGGTGCCCAGCGGCAGTCGCGCCGTGAACCACACCGCGACCAGGAAGGCCACGCAGATACCCAGCGTCGACCAGGACGGGATGAACATCAGCAGCACGCTGATGGCGAAGGCCGCGATCATCTTGGTACCGGCCCAGAGGCGGTGTACCGGGCTGTCGACGGGGACCTCGCGCAGGATCAGACTGCTCATCGGCGTGCCTCCGGCCGGTGCGTGGGGTGGTTCATCGGGTGGTAGGGCGCGGGGAAGGGTAGTGCGGGTGATTCGGTCTCGGGTATCCGTCCGTCGATCAAGTGCACGGCGCGGTCGCACAGCACTGCCATATCCTCGACATCATGTGAGATGACAATCAGGGTCAGCCCGGAATCACGCAGTCGGGCAAGCAGTTCCACCACATCGGCGCGACCCTCCGGATCGAGTCCGGCGAGCGGTTCGTCCAGCACCACCACCTGCGGGCGGCGGGCGGCGATGGCGCCCAGCACCACCCGTTTGGCCTGGCCGCCGCTGAGTTCCTCGATCGAGCGCCCGGTGAGGCGGCGATCCAGGCGCACGGCGTCGAGAGCGCGGCTGACGGCCAGGGTGCCGTGCCCGCCCCAATCCTCGATCTCCGCGCCGACGGTCTGGCGCTGAAGTTGCAGGCGCGAATGCTGGAAAGCCAACTGCACGGCCCCGATTCGCCGATTCGTCGGCTTGACCGATGTGGGTTCGCGCAGCACACAGCTACCGCCGCTGGGAATGGTCAGCCCGGCCATAATCCACGCGAGGGTGGATTTGCCGGAGCCATTGCCGCCCACGATGAGCAGCGCCTCCCCGCGCCGCACCTCCAGGTTCACGCCGTGCAGTGCCGGTGCCTCCCACGGGGTTCGGCGATTGTAGGTATGGCGCACATCGCGCAATTCCAGAATGACATCGCCCATCGGACGACGCCGAGGCTCGTGCACCGGTCGCGGCCAGGCGGGCAGATGATCGACGGCGCGACCGTCCCGCAGATGGATTACGCGATTGGCCGCGGCCGCATCAGCTTCGTGATGGGTGACCAGCACGACCGCCATCTCGTGCCGCCTCGGCAGTTCGGCCAGCAGCGCCACCAGGTCGCGTCGCCCGCCGGGATCGATCATGGCGGTGGCCTCGTCGGCGATCAGCAGCGTGGGTCGCCGTGCCAGCGCGGCGGCCACGGCGAGCCGCTGTTGCTGGCCGCCGGAGAGGGTGGCGGTTTCCGCGCCGCCCATTCCATCGAGCCCGACCTCGCGCAGCAGACCATTGATATCGACGGTCGCGGCGATCTCGGTGGGCAAGCCCCACACCACATCGTCGGCGACCAGCACACCCAGGGTCTGACTCTCGGGTCGTTGCAAAACCAGTGCGGTGCCGCCGGTTACGCCGAGTCCCGCCGATCCGGGCCGGGTCACGGTCCCCGAGGTGGGCGGTCGTCCCGCGAGAATCCTTGTGAGCGTGGACTTTCCGGAGCCATTGTGGCCGACCACCGCGACGAACTCGCCGATTCGCACGGCCATGTCGATGCCGGACAGCGCGTCGGTGCGCGCCCCCGGATACCGGAATGACACGTCCCGCAGGGTAACCGGCAACGGTGCGACCGGCCGATCGTCGGCCGGGGCGTCCAGCAGATCGCGTCCCGGCAGCCAGGCCAGCCGATCCAGCACCGCCCCGAGGACGTACCAGGAGACAATGCCGCTGACCAGGACCCCGGCCACGACGCCACCGCCGATCCAGGCCCACCACCAGCGCAGCACGATATCGGTGAAGTCGGCGACGGCGCGGCCGAGCGGTTCCAGTGCCGATTGGCGCGCCGCCAGATTTTCCACGCCGCCCGCGGTATTGCGGATAGTGTCGAACAGCAATTGGCGTGCCCGGGAGAACAGCAGCAGCATTCCGACGGAGAACAATGCCCCAGCCAATCCGGCCAGCAACGACAGTCCGAGCACCGCGAACAGGCCACCGTGTCGCCGCTTGACGATGCCGATGATGCCGCCGATCACTCCGACCGAGAGCAGATTCAGCGCGGGCACGATTCCGGCGGCCACGAAGGTCACCAGCGTGGCGGCGATGGCGGCGGAGCTCAGCGCCCGAAACCGATGGCGATAGGCCAGCAACCCCATCGGCACGGCCGCCACCAATTGCAGGGCCGCCGCGAAGGGCACCACCGATCCGACGGTCACCAAGCCGACGGTCGCACCGCCCAGTACCGCGCCGGTCGCGAGCTCGATGGGCCGCAATGGGCCGTGCGGAAGGGGAGGTTGGGGCGAAACGGTCACGCCCCCAGTCTGCCGTGTACGTACCCCCACTAGGTGCGACCGGCACGGTGTCGGTCCGGAGGCCGCCGCCCGCTCGACCGGTTTCGACCCGTGTGCGGGTGGAATTACCGAGGCTGGTGACCGGGAACTCACCGCTACGTATTGCATTCATGCGCAACTGTGCATAGGTTGGATCATCGTGGGACATGATCATTCGCACGGCATAACGCCGGAGAGCGCATCGGGTAAGTATCTGAGCCGTCTGGTGATGGCGCTGGGTATCGCGATCGTGTTCATGGTGGCCGAATTCGTGGTGGCCGCCTGGACTTCCTCGCTGGCCCTGCTCTCCGACGCGGCGCACATGCTGACCGATGTCGTCGGCATCAGCATGGCGTTATCGGCCATTCTGCTGGCCAAACGCAGTCGGCCGACCTTCACCCGCACCTTCGGCTACTACCGCGCGGAGGTGCTGGCGGCGCTGGCCAATGCGGTGCTGCTGTTCGGTGTCGCCATGTACGTGCTCTACGAGGCGATCGCGCGGATCGGTGAGCCGCCGGAGGTACCGGGCTGGCCGGTGCTCATCGTGGGTGTACTGGGCCTGGTGGCCAATATCGCGTCTGCGCTGCTACTGCGGTCGGGCGCGAAGGAAAGCCTGAATATGCGCGGCGCGTACCTAGAGGTCTTCGCCGATCTCATCGGGTCGGTCGGTGTGCTCATCTCGGCGATCATCACCCTCACCACCGGATGGCGGTACGCGGACATGATCGTCGGTGTGGCCATCGGTCTGTGGGTGCTGCCGCGCACCTATGTGCTGGCCAAGAAGTCACTGCGAATCCTGTTCCAGCACAGCCCCGAGGGCCTGGACGTGGAGCAGGTCGCGGCGGCGCTACAGGCCGTGCCGGGTGTCGCGGATGTGCACGATCTGCACGTGTGGACGCTGACCTCCGGTATGGAGGTGGCGTCGGCGCATATCACCGTCGAGGCCGGACACACCGGAGATGATGTGCTGAAAGCTTCGCAGCACGTGCTGGCGCACGACTTCCATATCGAGCACGCCACCCTGCAGGTCGAGGGCGCGGATTCGGCCCGCCGGTGCGAGGAGCTGTCCTGGTAGTTACGGGGCGGGCTCTTTCGAGATGACCCGCACCAGATGCCAGGTTGCCGAGGGTGCGTCGGCGGGTGGATTCACCCACGGCCGTTCCTCCACCTCGAGGTGGTAGGTGTATCCCGGTTCGAAGTCGAAGCCCTCGATGCCGAAGTAGTGCAGCTCCCACGGCGAGTCGGGGTCACGGCGGACCTGGAGGCACTCCATCGGGGCGACCCCGGCGCACGGCACCAACTGGTCGGCGATGTAGATATCGAAGACCTCCGTCGCGGGGACCGTGCTGGTGACACCGGTGGCCGATGCGTTCGGATCGGCGGCATCCTTCGAACAGGCCGCGAACAAGGGGAAGGCCGTGAGGAGAGCGGCCGCGACGACAAGCCGTGAGCGGAGGCGCATGGCGCGAATATGCCATACCCGCACCGGTAGTCAGCGGATTCAGTCGACGCGGGTCAGGTAGTAGTCCTCCCGGTTCACCCTGCGGGTGCGCCGACGGTAGCTGCGGGTGGTGCCGGGCCAGTTATTGGTGATCTTTCCCGAGGCCGTGCGATACCAGCTGGTGCAGAAGTTCCACGGGGTGAGCGCGAGTCGCTCCTGCAGGGCGTCGTTGTAGGCCCGCTCGGACTCCGACCGCACCTCCAACCGGCTCCCCGGGCGCTCTGCCACCATCTGCACCGCGCCGCGGATGTAGCGCGCCTGCGATTCGAGCATGTAGATAATGGACCCCACCCCGAGATTGGTATTGGGGCCGTACACCAGGAACATATTCGGGAACTCCGGCACGGTAATCCCCAGGTAGGCGTGCGCTCCGTCGGCCCACGCGTCGGAGAGATTGCGTCCACCGCGCCCGCGAATCTTCATGGGCCACAGGAATTCCGTGCCCTTGAACCCGGTCCCATAGATGATGACGTCCGCCGGATAGACGGTGCCGTCGGCGGTGCGCACCCCCTCGGGGACGATCTCGCTGATGGCGGTGGTCACCACATCCACATTGGGTTCGGCCAGCGCAGGGAAGTAGTCGTTGGAGAACAATCCGCGCTTGCAGCCGATCGGATAGTCGGGCGTCAGTTTGGCCCGCAGCTCCGGATCCGGCACCTGCTCCTCCAGATGCTTCTCCGCGATCCGCGACACCACCTTCACGATTCCGGGGAACTCCACCAGGCCCAGCCCCACGGTCTCGCCGATCAGCCACCACGAGACCCGTTCCGCCAGCGGCATTCCCGGGATCTTCCGCAGGACCCGGTGGTGCACGGGTTTGTAGTCGGTATCGAACTTGGGCAATACCCACGCGGCGGTGCGCTGGAACAGCGTGAGGTGCTCGACCTCCGGCTGAATCTCCGGAATGTATTGAATAGCGCTGGCTCCGGTTCCGATGCAGGCCACGCGCTTCCCGGTCAAATCGACGCCGTGATCCCACAGCGCCGAATGGAAGGACTGCCCGTCGAAGGTGTCGATTCCGGCGATAGCAGGCCAGGCGGGACGCGACAGCTGCCCGACCGCGGGAATCAGGATGTCCGCGGTCCGCACCGTGCCATCGGTCGTGAGCACCGTCCACTGCCCACTGCTGTCATCGAACTGCGCCTCACTGACCTCGGCCCCGAACACGATCCGCTCGACGAGCCCGTGCCGCTCGGCCACCCCGTGAATATAGGCCTGGATATCCGCCCGCTTCGAATACCGCTGCGGCCAATCCGGTTTGGGCTCGAAAGAGTACGAGTACAGCGGCGAGGGCACATCACACGCGGCCCCGGGATAGGTGTTCTCCCGCCATACCCCGCCCAGGTCAGCGGCCTTTTCAAGAATGGTGAACTCATAAAACCCATTACGCTGCAATTCCATGGCCATGCCGAGCCCACCGAATCCGGCCCCGATAATAATGATCGACGGCATGCGCAGCTCCTCGCGTTGAACCCGCCTCCACTCTAGGAGCAGCGGGGGCGGTAGCGGCGAGATTTCCGGTCAACCTGAGCTGCGACTTCGGGGTGAGTCAGGGCGTCGCAGCGCCTGGCGGTGAGAGTGACCGGTTACCGCGTACCCATGTCAGCGGGTGCGTCCGGAGGGATGATCCACCGGGCGTAGGTCTCTTCGGTATCCACGGTGATCACGTGGACTACTGCAGACTGCAGACTATGCGCGCGCTTTGGATCGGACCTACTTCCCAGCCGATTCGGAGTCCGAACTCGACCGCCGCGTGGAGTTGCGGACACAGCGCCAGCATGTGATCTTGCGTCAGCGTCATCCCGCTGACGCGATGGTGGTTCTCCATGAGTCGGCACTACGAACGATCGTCGGCGATCGGAAGGTGATGGCGGCCCAGTTACGACATGTCGCGAACCTGAGCACCCGCGAGAACATCGAGGTGCGCGTACTGCCCTTCCGGGCCGGGTTTCCGCTGGGCATGCCCCTCACCCCCTTCATCATCTTCCAGTTCGGGCGTGACGCCCGTGGGAAGCTGTCTGAACCGACGGTGGTATTCGCCGAAAGCTTCGCTGGGGCAATGTACTTCGAGCGGCCGACCGAGGTTCGGATGTACCGTGAAGCGTTCGGGAAGGTCCAGCTCGCGACCTTGGACCCACGCCCAAGCCGCGACATGATCCGAGAGATAGCAAGGGAGCACGACAGTGACCGTTGAGCTGAGCCTGGCGAAGTGGTACAAGTCCAGCCACAGCTCGGGGGGACAGGACTGCATCGAGGTCGCCTTCCTCGAAAGCGGCGAGGTGGGCGTCCGCGACTCGAAGAACCCCAGCGGCCCGGCGCTGACCTTCACCCCAACCATGTGGGGCGCCTTCACTGCTGGCGTACAGGCCGGCCGCTTCGACCGCCCGTAAGGCAGGCAGCGAAGGAGTATGCGTGTTGTGAACGGCGACCTAACCGGAGTGGCGTGGTTCAAATCGAGCTACAGCCAAGGGGGATCCGACTGCGTCGACGTCGCCTTCCTCGAAAACAGCAAGGTCGGCGTCCGCGACTCGAAGAACCCCGCCGGCCCGGCGCTGACCTTCACCCCAACCATGTGGGACTCCTTCACTGCTGGCGTACAGGCCGGCCGCTTCGACCGCCCGGTAAGGCGTCGCTCGGGCATTTTGAATCTGGTATCGGCGATGGGGCGGCTGAACGACGCCGCCTCAGTGGTTCGACGACCGACGTCATTGCGAAATAGCCTGCCGGCTGGAACTCACAGGGTGGGGTGTGGACCCTCGTGACCGGCCGGCGTCAGGTACTCCCCCGGATGATGGAAGTGATTCATCCGCGGCCTGCGTTGGCGGTCGCAATAATCGGGCGGAATCCATTGCGTCCGACCGGCTAGCCGATGCCCTGGCGGTGCGGCACCGGCCGACCAGTCGGTGTTGGTGACCCCGGCGAGGCGGTGGTGTGGTTCGCACACCAACGTCAGCTGGTCGGCGTCGGTGCGCCCACCGCTGCGCCACTCGGTGCGGTGATGGGCCTGGCACAGATACCCGGGTTTGCCGCAGCCAGGGAAGGTGCAGCCGATATCGCGGGCGTGCAACACGATTCGTTGATCGACCGAACCCAGCCGCTTGGACCGTCCCAGGTAGATCGGTCGACCGTCATTGTCGAACACCGCCAGATAGTGGCGGGCGTGCGCGCCCATTCGCAGCAGGTCCCGCATCGGCAGCAGGCTCCCACCCCCGGTCACCACCGGCACCCCGGTCGCGAACGGCGCGGTGGCGTCGGCGGTCTCCGCGACCGCCTCCTGGCCGGCGGCCTCGAGTTCGGCGAGGGTGGTCGACACGATCACCGTCACCGGCAATCCACGGTGCTGGCCGAGACGCCCGGAGGCGAGGGTGTCACGCAGGACGGCCTTCAACGCGTCGTGCTGGCGTTGGGCGGGGGTACGCCGATCACGGTGCACCGCATCGGGATCGGGCTCATCCTCCAGGCACGGAGCAATATCGTCGGGGTTGCCGTATCCCGGCTTCGCGGCTTTGGCGAGCATGGCATCCAGGTAGGCGCGCAGTTCCGGATCGGCGATCAGGGTGCACACACTCATCAGATCCGGGCCCTGCTTGCCGACCCGCAACGACCGTCGCCGTGCCCGGTCGAGATCGGAGAAGGTGCCGTCGGGGTTGAGGTAGGCCTCGAGACGGTCGGCGGCCTTGCGCAGTTGGTCCGGGCGCAGGGTGCGCGCGTGTTGAGCGAGTTCGGCCTCGGCGAGGGTTTTCGTTTCGGCGTCGACAGTGGATGGAAGGTGGTGCAGCGCTTCACGAATGATCTTCACGTGCGCCCCGCCGATCACGCCTTCGCATTGCGCGGCCGCGGTGTCGGGCATGGGCGGATCGAGTAACTCCCCGGTGATATCGGTGTGGTGGGCGAGGTCGTCGGAGGCGCGCCAGCGGGCGCGGGCTTCGATGGGACTGATCCGCAGCCCGTCGGCGAGGGTGTCGATGAGGCTGTTGGTGGCGAAATCGCCAGCGCCCCACTGCTCGTGCAGCTGCGCAAGCACTTGCAAACCGATCCCCGGCAGTGCCCGCACCACGGTTTCGACCCGTTGCAGCACCGCCAACCGTTCCGGATTCGACAGGTTATCCGTGCGAGCCGCCCGCAGCTCGGCAAGGCCGGCCTCGAGCATCGACAGCGCCGCGACCATCGCCGGGTCGGCGATCAGGGCGGGTGTCGAATGCATGTTCGAATTATATCCCGCCCGCCGAGCGACACGCTAGCGAAAATACGCTACCACCAGCACTTTCGCGTGTCGCAACTGATCATGCGACCGATTCGGATCCCGCCACGCCCGCCCGAGAACGCCACCACAACGCAGCCCATGCGTTGCATGACCCAGGCCGACCGGCGGTCAGGACGGCATCGATGTCGGGGCGAGCCGCGCGACCGGGGGCGCGACCACCACGCTTGGCCGCCCTGGGCATCGACAACAATCAGAAGTGCAAATGCTTCAAATAGGCGGCTGGAAGACACCTGTTGCGAATGTCCGGTCGGAATACATCGAAATGATCGAAGAGGTGTCCTCCATGCAGCGGATTCTCGCGAGCCTCCTCACCGCAGCCGCGCTCATGACCCCCGCCCTTCTCGCCACTCCCGCTGCCGCTCAGCCTCTTCCGAACACCCAGCCCGTCGGCTCTTCGATGTTCGGGTTGTCGATGTTGTTCGGCTCTTCGGAAGATGATCACGATTGCTACCCGGACCCGCGATTCGTCACCGGAAGCGCCGGGAAGGCCGTGTGCTACACGCGGGAGGAGTACATCGACGGGTTGATCCGATCCCTGACTACCGGCTCGTTCGGCTGAGCAGCGGTCCGCGTGGAGCTGCGACAGGTAGGGTGAACACCGAAATTGCTTGTGGCAGCGGAGGTTAGCGGATCAGTATGCGGCACGGGAACGGCCTGGAGATTCCGGAAACGCTAGAGGATGTATGTGCGCCGGATCGGATGGCGCTGATTGTCTACGACATGCAGGTGGGGGTGCTCTCGCAACTGCCCGATCGCGATGAGATCGTCGAGCGGGTATCTCGGATTGTCGAGTCGGCGCGGCGCGGCGGGTATCCGATCATCTACCTGCGGCACATGTTTCTGCCGAAGCGGTTGAGTGGGACGTTCGCGCTGCGGATGGCTATGAACTGGCAGCAGGTGGATTCGGTGGACGACATTCGGCCGATCCTGCAACGGGATACGGCCGGATTCCAGTTGGTGCCGGAGTTGCGGCCCACGGCGGATGAGATCGTGTTCGACAAGACGTCCATGTCGGGATTCGAGGGGACGCCGTTGGCGTCCACCCTGCGGGATCTCGGGATCGGGGCCTACGCCATTGTGGGTGTCGCGCTGGAGATCGGAATCGCGCCCACCGTCACCCATTCCACCGATCTGGGGTTCATTCCGGTGGTTATTCGGGATGCGGTCGGCGGGCGCGATACCGAAGCCCTGGATCGGGCCTGGGCGGATTTCGAATTCCAGGGGCACGCCATGGTGACCGATAGCGACACCATCGCGCCGCTGCTCGAGAAGTCGCTCTGACCCTCAGTCCGAGACTGGAATCCAGGTCGGATGCCATAGGCGTCCGGCCTCGGTCCAGTTCTGGAATCGCACGGTGCCGGCGACCTTCGGCGTCACCCAGACGGCGTCCTTGCGCTCGTCGGCGGTGAGGTCGTTGTCGAACGGGCTGGTTTTGCGTTCCAGCCGACTCAGCCGGGCATCGAGAGCGTTCATCTCCTGCTCGCTGAAGCCGATGCCGACCCGGCCCAGGTAGTAGAGGCGTCCCTCGTGCTCGATACCGACCAGCAGGGAGGCGAAGCGGCGGACATCCGACTTCCGATAGCCGCCGACCGTCACCTGGAGGGTGCGCCAATTGCGGGTCTTGATCCACGACTGCCCGCGCCGTCCGGGCAGATACACCGAATCACGGCGCTTGGCGATCACGCCCTCCATGCCGTGGTCCTGGCTGTAGCGCAGGGCCTGCGCGCCGGAACCGTCCAGGCGCGGCGGCACCACCAGCGACGGCGACCGCCCGGCCAGCGCTTCGAGTACTCGGCGGCGGTCGTCGTAGCGTTTGCGCACCAGTGAGGTGCCGTCCAGATAGAGCACGTCGAAGGCGATGAAGACCGCCCTGCCGAGATGTGCGCGCAAGAGGCCGAGATTGGCCGAGCCGTGCTCGTCGAAGACCACCGCCTCACCGTCGAGCACCACCGAATGTCCGGACAGCTCACTGCCCAGCCCGGCCAGACTGGGATATTTGCCGGTGACGGTATGCCCGGCGCGGCTGCGCAAAGTCACTGCGCCCTCGTCGATTTCGGCGATGAGCCGGAAGCCGTCCCACTTCGTTTCGAAAGCCCAGTCCTCGGCGTCGAGGGTGGCGACATCACCGGGGGTCGCCAGCATCGGGGTGAGACCGTGCGGTAGCGGCGCGGGCTTCTTCGGGGTCGTAACCCCTTTCGCACCATTGCCTTTCACCGAAGCGGAGGCATCCGGCGTCTGATCCTTCATGAGATGCATGAGCCACTGATTGCCATTGGTCTGAATCAGCGCGTACCGGCCGTCCAGGCGCTCCCCGCGCAGCCACACAATGACCTCGTCATCGCGCCACTTCTCGGTCTCGTAGGTCCCGGAATCCCAAATGGTCATATCCCCGGCCCCGTACTCGCCCTTGGGAATGGTGCCGTGGAACTCCAGGTATTCGAGCGGATGGTCCTCGGTATGCACCGCCAGCCGATTCTCATGCGTATCGACCGGCGGCCCCTTGGGGACCGCCCACGACACCAGCACCCCATCGCGCTCCAAACGCAGATCCCAATGCTGCCGCCGCGCCCGATGCTCTTGAATCACATAGCGATTCCCCTCGCTCGCGGCGGGACGCGCGGCGGGCACCGGTTCGGGTGTACGCCCGGCATCACGCTTGGAGCGGTAGGTGCTGAGCGGATCCGGCCCCTGCTCCCCCAGTGGCGGATCCAACCCCGCCAGCAGATCCCCCTTCTCCCGCCACCGCCGCAGCACCTCGTCGAAGCGCAAGTGCCGCAACCGCTTCCGGTCACCTATCTCGTCCCAGGTGCGCGGCGCGGCCACGGTCGGCTCATCGCGCCCACGCAGCGAGTACGGCGCGATGGTGGTCTTGGCGGGATTGTTCTGACTCCAATCCAGCAGCACCTTTCCGTCCCGCGCCGATTTGGCCATATTCGCGGTGACCAGCTCCGGGTACAGCTGTTGCAGATTGTTCGCGACCTGTTTGGCCACGGTGGACGCCCCGCCCGCACTCAATCGCCGATCGAGGGGTACGTAGACGTGAATTCCCTTGCTGCCACTGGTCACCGGGAAGGCATCCAGCCCGACATCGCGCACCACATCGCGCAGCATGAGCGCCACCTGCGCGCACTGCGGCAATCCGGCCCCCGGCCCGGGATCGAGGTCGAATACCAGCCGGGTTATCGGCCCACGTTCATCGCCATCGAAAATCCATTGCGGCACATGGATTTCCAAGGCGGCCTGCTGCCCCAGCCAAGCCAGCCCGGCCACCGAGTCGATTACCGGGTACACCACGCGGCGATCGGAATGCTCGATACCGTGCCGCTCGATCCATTTGGGCGCGTGGTCGGGCAGGTTCTTCTCGAAGAACGACGACTCGTCCACCCCATTCGGCCAGCGCTTCCGCGTCACCGCCCGATCGGCGATATGCGGTAGCAATGCGGGCGCGATGGCGGTGAAGTAGTCGATAACCTCCCCCTTGGTGGTCCCGGTCCCGGGATACAGCACCTTGTCGAGGTTGGTCAGCGCCACCTCGATACCCCCGAAACTTCGCCGGGACCCCATAGCGTCAGTCTAGAGCCGGATACCGGCATCCCCGCAGGACCCGCGCGAAAAACCAACGGGCCGTTCGAGTCCGCGCTGGTGGAAATCCACTGCGGTCTCGAACGGCCCGGGACGAAACGACGAACAACTACACCGGGGGCTTGTCCGCGGGCGGAGTCGCCTCCGGCGGGGGTTCCGGAGCCGGTTCGGCCGCAGCCTCCGGGGCCGGAGCCGGATCCGGTACGACCTCCGGAGCGGGAGCCGCTTCCGGCGCATCCTGGTCCCCTGGAATCGCCCCCTTGATGGCGCCGGTTCCCTTGTCGATCTGGGAGGAGTACTTCCCCCCGGTCTTCTTGTCGATCATGTCCCCAGCCTTATCGACTGCGGATTCGATCTTCTCGGCGTTCTGGGCCGCCACGTCCTTGCCCTTGCCGACCAATCCCTTGAGCGTGTCGATCAGACTCACAGCCCTGCTCCTTCACACTTGGTCCTCGGTCATCGGCTGACATCCTCCCACCAGGTATCAACCGGTGGGACGCCAATGCGGTCGATCCGCTGTCCCGGCTTCGGGACAGCCACCTGCGTACCTGCCGCGCGCGCCGCCTCGACCATCCGCGAAACCGGCTCCGACCAGCCGTGGAAGGCCAGATTGAAGGTCGCCCAGTGAATCGGCACCAGCAGGCCGTGGCCGGATTCGCCGCGATTGAGATCGGCGTGTGCGCGCACCGCCTCCTCCGGATTCATATGCACATCCGGCCAAGCCTCATCGTAGGCACCGATCGGCAGCAGCGTGACATCGAATGGCCCCAGCTGCTCGCCCGCCGCCGCGAAGGCCTTGGTGTAGCCGGTATCGCCGCCGAAATACACCCGGCGGGTGGGCCCGGCGATGGACCACGACGCCCACAGCGTGGTGTTGCGCACCAGGCCACGTCCGGAGAAATGCCGCGCCTCGGCGCAGGTGATCACCAGATCGGTGCCGTCGTCGTGGGCACGACCCAGGTCGGACAGGGAAACTGAAATGCCCCAATCCAATTCGACTATCCGCTCATCGGGCACCTGCCAGTGCCGCAGATGTGCCCCGATACCGAGCGGCACCACGAATACCGCGCTCTGGGACTCCACGAGCTGGCTGACGGTATCGCGATCGAGATGGTCGTAGTGGTCGTGCGAAATAATCACCGCGTCCAGTGTCGGCAGCTCGCGCAGCGGCTGCGGCACCGGATGCTGCCGCGCCGGACCGACCAGCGGTGACGGCGAAACCCGTTCGCTCCACACCGGATCGGTGAGGACGCGGTAACCGTCCACCTCGACCAGCGCGGTGGCATGCCCGTACCAGGTGACCGCCAGTTCCGCCGCCCGCTCCGGCAGTTCCGGCGTCACCAGCGGAATCGGGCCCGGCGCGCGCCCCAGATTGCGGCGGTTCACCACATTGTTCAGCAGCGACAGCCCGGAACCCGGAGCGATCTGGCTACTCGGCTCGGTGTTGTGGAACTGCCCGCGGCGATAGCGCGACGAGCGGATCGCGGTCGGTGCGATGGCGGAAATGCCCGCACCCATGGCGGACGGAATCCCCCACGCGGCCCGCACCAACCAGGTGATGCCCACCGCACCCGCCGCCGCACCGGCCACCTTCCGTGCCGAGGCCGCGATCTGCTCCGGACTCATCGGCCGGTAAACCTCGCCGTGCGCTTCTCCTTCCGAGCCACGCGTGCTTCCTGTGCGTCCTCGCTGCTCCATGCCGCTCTCAACGCCTCTCGCTGCTCGAGGGTGTCCGCATCGCGGGTGCCATCATCGTTGAATACCAGTTTCATATGCCGAAGTGACAGCGGCGCAAGTTCGGCGATGGACTTGGCCCAGGCCTGCGCGTCGGCGAGGGTGCCGAGGCGGTTGGCGAATCCGAAGCTGTAGGCGTCGGCGGCGGAAATCGTCTCCGCGCCCAACAGCATGGTGCGGGCCGGGCCCGAACCGATCAGCGTCGATAGTCGGCGCACCGTCCAACGGTCCACGGAGATACCGAGTTTCGCGGCCGGGATGGCGATATAGGAATCCGGGGCGAGGACGCGCAGATCCGAGGCGAGCGTCAGCTGCACGCCCGCGCCGAGCGCCCCGCCATTGACGGCCGAGATCACCGGCACCGGCACCGTCTCGATGGTGTGCAGCATGCCCATCAGGCCGTCCAGGAACTCGTCGGAGTAGACGCCGTCGAGATCCGCGCCCGCGCTGAAGATCGATCCCTGTCCGGTGAGCACGATGACCCGCGCCGATTCGGCGGCCTCCTCGACGGCCGCACGCAGCTGTGTCACGAGCTCGAGGTTCAATGCGTTCCGACGTTGCGGACGCTGCAGTTCGATGGTGATGACCTCGCCATCGCGGCTGACTCCCAGCATCTGTCCTTCCCCACTGTCGGCACCCATTGGTCGTACTCACTTTAGGCGCGAGATACTGGCACAGCCGTACTCGACGCGGCGATAGGTGCCAACCATCACCCCACGTCGACCTCCCGAACGTCGGGTCGGCGCCGACTCGTCGGTACTGTCGGGCCGGTGAGTGCGACACCCGATGTGGACATTCTGGTGATCGGCGCGGGACAGGCCGGTCTATCCGTCGGCTACCACCTGCGCCGCCTCGGTATGCGTCCCGAACAAGACTTCCTCATTGTCGACCACTCCCCGGCACCCGGCGGCGCATGGCAATTCCGCTGGCCCTCACTGACTTTGAGTACCGTCAACCGGGTCCACGACCTGCCCGGGATGGAATTCGCCGAAGCCCTCCCGGCGGGTTCGGAGAACGCTCAGGCGGCCACGGCCGTACCGCACTATTTCGAGCTGTACGAGAAGCGTTTCGACCTACGCGTGCACCGCCCGGTATCGGTAACCGTGGTGTGCGATCGCGCGACCCCCGCCACCTGCCCCAAGGCGGCCGTCGACGGACTGCTGCACGCCGAAACCGGCCCGGTCGACCCTGATAACGAAGCCGCCCCGAACGTCGAAGGCGGCAGCGTCGCCGTCCCGAACACCGACGACGCTGTCGGGTCGAACGCGGACGACGCCGCCGCGTCGCGCACCGAACAAGCCGCCCGTCCCGCCTCCTCCGACATCGGCGTGGGCAAACCCCGTTCCGTGCTTGCCCCCGACACCACGCTGCGCGTCCGTGGCTTGATCAACGCAACCGGTACTTGGGACAAACCCTTTATTCCCTATTACCGCGGCGCGGAAACCTTCGCAGGTCGACAACTTCACGCCCACGACTACCGCACGGCCGCCGAGTTCGCGGGCAAGCATGTGGTCGTGGTCGGCGGCGGCATTACCGCCATCCAACTGCTGGATGAGATTTCGCAGGTCGCCACCACTACCTGGGCCACCCGCCGCGAACCGGTATTCCGCGACAGCCAGTTCGCGCCCGAGGACGGCCGCGCCGCCGTAGCCATCGTCGAAGACCGGGTCCGCCGGGGGCTGCCGCCCGGCTCGGTCGTCTCGGTGACAGGTCTGATCAACGATGCCCGCGTCCAGGCCGCCCGTGATCGCGGTGTCCTGAATCGCCGGCCCATGTTCGACCACATCGAACCCGAAGGTATCCGCTGGTCCGACGGCACCTTACAGCCAGCCGATGTAATCCTCTGGTGCACCGGATTCCGCAGCGCCCTGGACCATTTGGCCCCGTTGCGGCTGCGCGGCCACGGCGGCGGGATCACCATGACCGGCCGCCTCGCCACCCAGGTAGCCGCCGATCCGCGCATTCACCTGATCGGCTACGGCCCGTCGGCCAGCACCATCGGCGCCAATCGCGCGGGCCGTGCCGCCGCCGTCGAACTGACCAGGTATCTGAGTGAGCAAGCGTAATGTCGCCCGCTGCCCTGTCATCCCGAGAGCGTAGGCGCTAGGCGGGCGCTCCCGCGGTGAAGGTTTCCGGATCGGGGCCCACGCGCGAGCCTTTCTCCAGGGCCGAGATTCGCGCCACCTGATCATTGGTGAGCTCGAAGTCGAAGATTGCGAAGTTCTCGGCGATCCGGCTGGGTGTCACCGAACGCGGAATGGTCACATTCCCGAGCTGAATATGCCAGCGCAGCACCACCTGGGCGGGGGTACGGCCGACTTCCTCGGCGACCGCCGCGATGGTGGCGTCATCGAGGACCGCGCCGCGCCCCAGCGGGCTCCAGGCCTCGGTGGCAATGCCGTGTTCGGCGTGGAAAGCGCGCAGTTCCGGCTGGGTCAGCCGCGGGTGCAGCTCGATCTGGTTCACCACCGGGGTCTCGCCGGTTTCGGCAATGACCCGCTCCAGGTGTGCGCGGGTGAAATTCGAGACGCCGATCGAGGTGATCCGACCGGCCGCCTTGAGCGACTGCATGGCGCGGAAGGTATCCACATACAGATTGGCCGACGCGATCGGCCAATGAATCAGGTACAGGTCCAGGTAGTCCAGCCCGAGCCGCTCCATACTGGCGTCGAAGGCCCGCAGGGTGGCGTCGTACCCCTGGTCGGCATTCCACAGCTTGGTGGTGATGTAGAGCTGGTCACGAGGTAGACCGGAGGCACGCAGCGCCTGCCCCACCTCGGTCTCGTTGCCGTACACGGAGGCCGTGTCGATACTGCGGTAGCCCACCTCCAGAGCGGTGGCGACGGCATCGACGGCCTGGTCCGGCGTCACCTCGAACACCCCGAACCCGAGCTTCGGTATCACCTGCCCGTCGTTCAACACGATGGACGGGACGGCGCTCGTTTCACTCCTGAAGGTCACCACTTCGACCGTAGAAGCGGTTTGCCCTCCGGTCAACGACCTGGTTGCCGTGTTCGTCACCCGATACCCACTGGTGAGAGCAACAGCTCACAGAAAATGGTCCGGCCCTCCGAGCCTGCGGTAGCGGAGCCGTCGGTCCGATCGCAATTCCTCGAGCGGCCGGGCGGTCAAATCGGCCAGTTCCGCCGCGATCGCCGCGACCATCCGGCGAGCGAATTCCACCGGTTCGTCCGCCGCGTCCGGGTATTCGCCGACTATGCGGTCGACTATGCCGTCGCGGAGTAGATCGGCCGACCGGATGCCCTGGGCGGCGGCTATTTCCGGGGCGTGGTCGGTATCGCGATGGACGATGGCGCTCGCACCCTCCGGTGGGAGCGGGGCGAGCCAGCCGTGCGCGGCGGCGAGTACGCGGTCGGCCGGGAGTAGGGCCAGCGCGCCACCGCCGGTGCCCTGACCGAGTAGCACCGAGACCGTCGGGGTGTCGAGGGTGACGAGATCGGCCAGGCAGCGGGCGATTTCGGGGGCCAGACCGCGTTCCTCGGCCTCGCGCGACAGTGCCGCACCGGCGGTGTCGATCACCAGGACGAGGGGTACCCGCAATTCCTGGGCCAGGTGCATGCTGCGGCGGGCCTCGCGCAGCGCCGCCGGACCCATGGTCGTTTCGGTGGTCTGACCGGCGCGGTCATGGCCGAAGACCACGCAGGGCCGACCCCGGAAGCGGGCCAGGGCAAGTACCACGGTGCGGTCGGATTCCCCCTGGCCGGTGCCGCTGAGCGGAACGCGTTCGGTCGCGTGGCGCAGGAGCGCTCGAATACCGGGGCGGTCCGGGCGGCGCGAGATGGATACCGACCGCCAGGCCGGAATGTCAGTCGAATAAACGGGTTTTGCCAGAGAACCATCCAGTGTGGCTGTGCCCTGCGAATATTCACTATGCGCGGCGGGAATTCCATTGAGCACGTTGGGCGTTCCGCTCAGCACGCTGAGCGCCCGATGCGCGATTCGACGGAAGACACGCACCGGAACCACACCGTCGATCACGCCATTGCGGTACAGGTTCTCGGCGGTCTGCACGCCCGGCGGGAAATCTCGATCGTAGAGCGCCTTGTACACCCGCGGACCCAGGAAGCCGATCAACGCCCCGGGTTCGGCGAATGTCATATGCCCCAGCGACCCCCACGACGCGAACACCCCGCCCATGGTCGGATCGCGCAGATACACGAGATAGGGGAACCCGGCGGCCTTATGGGTCGCGACCGCACCGGCGATCTTGACCATCTGCACGAAAGCGACTGTGCCCTCCTGCATTCGGGTTCCACCCGAGGTCGGCGATGCCAGCAGCGGCAAACCCAGCTCGGTGGCCCGCTCGACCGCCGACACAATCCGCTCGGCGGCGGCGACACCGACCGACCCAGCGAGAAACCCGAATTCACAGGCGATTACGGCGACCCGCCGCCCACGCAGCAGCCCCTCCCCCGTCAGCACCGCTTCATCGGTGCCCGCGACGGACTCCGCCGCACGCAACTCCGCCCGATATTCGGGGGAAGCCGCGATAGGCACCGGGGGCCGATCCCAGCTCACGAAGGAACCGGGATCGAGCAAACCACCAAGGAGATCCCGCGCCGAAATCTTCACGGCGCGAGCTTAACCGGCTCCAGCGTCGCGATCCTCAACGCCGGAGACCGTGTTCTGACTCAGAAGCCCTGCACAACTTTCCGCAGGGCGTATTCGGTCACCGCCACCAGCGCCTGCTTCACCGGTTCCCGGCGGCGGGCGTCGATCGACAGGATCGGCACATCCGCCGGGACCGCGAGGGCCTGGCGGATGTCCTCGATCGGATAGCGGGGCGCATCATCGAATTCGTTGATGGCCACCAGGAAAGGTAGGTTCCGCGCCTCGAAATAGTCGACAGCGGCAAAGCTGTCCTCGAGACGGCGGGTGTCGACGAGTACCACCGCGCCGATGGCACCCTTGATCAGGTCATCCCACATGAACCAGAAGCGGTACTGGCCGGGCGTACCGAACAGGTACAGCACCAGATCATCGGCAAGACTGATCCTGCCGAAGTCCATGGCCACCGTGGTGGTGGCCTTCGACGGCACGCCCGTCAGGCTATCGACGCCGACGCTGGCATTGGTCACCAACGCCTCGGTGCGCAGCGGAACGATCTCCGAGACGGCACCGACCAAAGTCGTCTTGCCCACACCGAAGCCACCGGCAACAACGATCTTCGCCGACGTCGGCTTGCTCGTGCGTGTGTCGACCTGTGTCGTCGAATCAAATACGCCGGAGTCCACTGAGAACCCTTTCGATCAGCTCGCGACGTTCATCGTCGCTGGAATCGTCTTTCAATGTCGCCGAAACCTTTACGTGGCCGGCTTCGATCAAATCGGCGACGAGCACCCGGGCTACCCCGATCGGTATGCCCAGGCGCGCCGCGACCTCTGCGACAGACGGCGATTCTCTGCACAACTCCACGATTGACGTCTCGATATTGGTGAGTTCGAACTGCCGCTCCATGGCGACCGGATGCGATGCGACGAGCGCCTCCAACGCCAACTCCACCGTCGGCCGCGTGCGGCCGGCGGTTAAGGAGTATGGGCGGACGAGACTGGGCTCGGCGCTCCCCACGCGATGATTGTCTATGTCCATCCCGCCATCAGGAACCCATCGTGACGCGAGGTGTGGCCTGGACTGTCTGGCCCACGCGCTCGACCAACAAAGCCATTTCGTATCCCACCTGTCCGATGTCACAGGACGTATTGGTGAGCACCGCGAGGTAGGAGCCGTCACCGACTGCCATGAGCAGTAGGTAACCGTGCTCCATCTCGACGACGGACTGCAACACGGTGCCGCCCTCGAAGAGGTTCGACACACCCACCGAGAGGCTGGCTAGCCCCGCGGTCACCGCGGACAGCTGTTCCGCCCGATCAACGGGCAGCTGCGCGCTGGCCGCCATCAGCAGGCCGTCGGCCGACACCAGCACGGCATGCGCGACGCCGGGAACCTCATTCGCGAAGTTCGAAACCAGCCAATCCAGCTGTCGCTTCGTACCACCTAGATCGGGGTTCATCGGTCTCCTTTATCTCCGGTTAGGTTCATTTCTTGCTGTGCGCGGCCATCCCGGACGCCCTGCTGGTGACGAGCCAGACTCGACCGGATGGATTCGGGGTCACGCCGCGCTGCGCGATCGGCATTGCCATTGACACCACCGGGCACCAGGCGGTTACCCGGATCACGCTGCGGCAGACCGGCCGCCGTGCGCTTATCCGCCTGAGATTCCACCGCACGACGCGCGGCTTGCCAACCCTCATCACCCGGTGATTCGAAGGAGGAGGCCACCTGGGACCGGTCCGCGTTCGGATCGACCAGCCACGCGGACATCATCTCGGCGAAGATCGGCGTACCCAGCGACTGCTCGGACTCGTTCGCCGGCTGCAACCGGGTCTGGAAGAACGAGGCCGCCTTCGTCGGATTCGAGCGGAAGCTGTGCTTACCCGGCCCCGCCGCGTCATCGGACGAGCCACCGAGACCCGGCACCGGCGGCGGCCGCTGCGGGAGGCCGGCACCCGGCTCACGCTGCGGCAGACCACCCGGACCCGAACGCTGCGGCAGACCACCCGGTGCGGGTCGCTGCGGCAAACCGGTCGAGGGAGCGGCGTCGCGCTGTGGCAGACCCGTATCCCGCTGCAAGGGAGTCGATTCCCGCTGCGGGAGGGCCGATTCGCGCTGCGGCAGCATCGTATCCCGCTGGGGCAGACCGCTGTCCCGCTGTGGCAGACCGCTGTCCCGCTGGGGAAGTCCGCTATCGCGCTGGGGCAGACCACCGGAGGCGGCCTCACGCTGCGGCAAGCCGCTGTCGCGCTGGGGCAGACCACTATCGCGCTGCGGCAATCCACCGTCACGTGGCGGCAGACCGCCCTCACGCTGCGGTAGGCCACCCGGGCGCTGCGGCAAGCCGCCATCGCGCTGCGGTAGACCACCGGAGGCGGCCTCACGCTGCGGCCGACCACCGTCACGCGGCGGCATGCCGTTACCACCCGGCTCGCGGCCCGGCAGACCGGTCGCGTTCGGATCACGCTGCGGAGCGCCGCTGGAAC
>NZ_BDCE01000036.1 GCF_001613345.1 Nocardia uniformis NBRC 13702
GACGGACGGATCACGCTGCGGCAGACCACCCGTACCCGGCTCACGCGGCGGTGCGCCATTCGTACCCGGCGCGCGCTGTGGCAGCCCGCCCGCGGACGGATCGCGCGGCGGCAGTCCGCCGGACGCGTCACCGCGCTGCGGCGGCGGCCCGCCCGGACCCTGCGGCGCACCGGGACCCGGACGCTGCGGCATCGCACCGGTCGAACCCGGACGCGGCGGCATACCGCCGGGCCCACCCGGACCCGGCTGACGCCGCATCATATTGGCGGCCAGCTGAGCTCGCGGCTGTGCCGGAGCATCGCCCTGGCGTGATTGCAGATTCGCGCCCGCCTGCGACTGCGGGGCCACTGGACTATTGACACCCGGCTCGCGCTGCGGCAGCCCACCGGGGGCGCCACCGCCCGGGGCGGAAACCGTATGGCGCACGGTCGGACCGCTGGTCCCCGGCTGCCGCTGGGGCAGACCGACGGACGCACCCGCGGCACCGGGATCACGCTGCGGCAGACCGACCGACGCACCCGCGTCACCCGGTGCACGCTGTGGCAGCCCACCGGACGCGCTCGCGGCGGCGGGAGCCGGGGCACCCGGTTGGGGAGCACCGGCCGGAATCGGACCGCTCCCACCGGGATCCACGGTGACCATGACATTGCCGGTGGCGGTGCGGGTAACCGCACGCATCTGCATGGACGAGGGAGCCTGCTGCGAACCCGGCTGCATCGGCGCGGGCTGCTGCTGGCCACCCGGCTGAGGCGGGACCGACAGACCGGCACCGGCGGCGGTCACGATGAGCGCGTTCGGCACGTGCACGGTCACGGTCACGCCGGGATCACGGGCGACATCGAAGGTGGGCCGCAGCCGCACGGTCAGCCCGTGCCGCTCGGCGAGGCGACCGACCACGAACAGACCCATATGGCGGGCGGTATCCGGGCCGACCTCGGCGGTGGTCTCCAGGCGGCGGTTGATCTCGGCCATCTCGGCGGGCGGCATACCGATACCGCGGTCGGAGACCTCGATCAGCAGTCCGGTGTCGGGTGCCTGCGCGAAGGTGAACTTCACGTCGGTCTCCGGCGGGGAGGCACGCAGTGCGTTATCGAGCAGCTCGGCGAACAGGTGCGCCATATCGGAGGCGGCCGGTTCGGTGAGCGCGCCGCGCGGCGTCGCACCCAGCTTCACCCGCTCGTAGTCCTCCACCTCGGAGATGGCGGCACGCAGGACGTCGGCGATCTCGACCGGCGCGGACTTGGTCCGACGCTGCTTGGTACCCGCGAGAATCAGCAGGTTGTCGCCGTTACGACGCATACGCGCGGCGAGATGGTCCAGGCGGAAGAGGTTTTCGAGCAGGCGCGGGTCCTTCTCGTCGTACTCCATCGCCTCGATGAGCGAGAGCTGATGGTCGACCAGGGACTTGGAACGTCGCGCCAGGGTCTCGAACATATCGTTGACCTGGGTACGCATGGCGGCCTGATCGGCGGCCAGCCGCAGCGCCTGCCCGTGGATGTCGTCGACAGCACGGGCCAGCTGGCCGATCTCCTCGTCGGTCTCCACCGGCATCGGCTCGAGCGGTACGTCTTCGGGATCGGCGCCCTCACGGAGCGCGGAAACTTCCTGTGCCAGGTCGTGTTCGGCGACGCGGAGCGCGGCCAGACGGAGTCGGCGCAGCGGCACGATCATCGCGCGGGCCATGAGGACGGCCAGCGCGAGCGCGCCCAGGATGGTCGCGATAACGATTACCGCGTAGCGGATGGCGTCGGTGCGGGCGGTGCTGGCGAGGTTGTCGACTCGGGAGACGACATCCTTGGTCGCGTTGTTAACGATCGTCTGGTACTGCGCGAGACTGCTCGCCAGCAGATCCTTGATCTCGACGACGGGCAGCACACCTGCGGCCACCTCTGGACTCGACACCAGCTGAATGCGGGTGTCGACCAAGCGCTGCAGCTCGGAAATGATCGGATCGCCGTCTGGGAAGCGACTCGCGAGGATTCCGAGCAGCTGTCGTTCGGTATTGGCCGCGATAGTGAAATCTTGCAGGCCGTCCTTCACGTTGCCACGTAGGGCCTCGGCCGCGCCGGCGATCTCGCCGACCATCGCGGCACGGGCGTTCAGTGAATCGACCAGGCGCAGCTTCGCCGCATCCGCGAACCGGTCGGAGACCGAGGACACGATGTTCTCCACGGTGCGGACGCTGTGGCCGCGAATGTCTTCGACCTGAACCAGGGAATTGGACACGGACGGCGAGGGGGTGAGCCCGTTGGCTCGAACGGCCTTCGCACCGACGATCATGTTGTCGAGCGCGGACCGGGCGCTAGGAATATCGCTCAATCGCGGCACGGCCAACTCAGCGAATTGAATCGCGGTGTCCAGCTGGGCGAGCTCGGGATCACTCGTCATCGACTGACCGTTGACCATGGTCATCTGGCCAGCCGCGACCGTGGCGGCGGCACCACTCAGACCGGTGATCGCCGGAATGACAGCGACATTGTCGACCGCGGTCGTAAGTCGGCTGGACTCGGCGAACTCCGCCGAGATCCTGGATGCACCGAGCACCACCGCGACCAGCAGCGGGACGGCTAGGACAGCCGTCACCTTCCAGCGCAGGTCCCAGTTGCTCAGCGCCAAGCGCTTGCGGCCGGAACTAGCGGCGTCACGCATCTCCACTCACTTTCCAAACTGGCCCCAGCCACGCGCTATCGACGAGCCGCGGCGATCGCACGCTGGGCTCGACAGGCAGAGCTGGCCGAGAACTGCGGCTGGCCGAGAAATTGCGTCTAAGACGGCCGAAAATATGTGACATGCGATTCTAACGGATCAATAACTTCTTGTGTGACCTGTTGGCAACCACCGGTCGCTGACCTGCCCGTTCCAGACAAAATCAAAGGTCGCGGCGTCCGCCCGGACGTCGCGTGAAGTCTGCCACAATCAGGCAGATCTATCGAGGCGGGCATCGACGGGGAGCTAGGGAGTCACGGGGTTGAACGCTAAGCAGGAGTACCGACCGGCCTACCAGACGAGCCTGGTCGATCCCGCGGAGTTCTGGCTCGCCGCGGCCGAATTCATCAGCTGGGAGGTACCTCCCACCCAAATTCTGGACCCGACGACTCGGCCGACGGCCCGGTGGTTTCCCGATGCTCGCCTCAACACCTCCTACAACGCGCTGGACCGCCATGTGCGCGACATCACATCCCCAGGTGACTCCAACAGTGGACAGGAGGGGGGTCGCGCTAATCAGCCCGCCTTAATATACGACTCCGCTATGACGGGCGCCAGGCGTGTCTTCACATATAAGGAATTACTCGACGAAGTTGCCCGATTTGCCGGATCCCTGCTGCGACTTGGGGTTAAGACCGGCGATCGAGTCGTCATATATATGCCGATGATCCCCGAATCGGTGATCGCCATGCTCGCCTGCGCACGCATCGGAGCTGTCCACTCCGTGGTATTCGGCGGATTCGCGGCACCGGAACTCGCGGCCCGCATCGACGACGCCGAACCTGTGCTCATAATCACGGCCTCCGGCGGGCTGGAACCCGGCCGCCGCATCGAATATCCGCCCATCGTCCTACAGGCCCTGGATATCGCCGAGTCCACCGCACCGCGACTGGTGCTGGTGAAACAGCGCGACGGTTTTCCGACCATCCGATTCCCGGCGCCGCTGGCCGCCACCGGAATCCTGCCCGACTCGGCGGAAACCGTGGCCGCCCGCTGGCTCGATTGGGACGACGCGGTCCGCGACGCCGAACCGGCCGAACCGGTAGCCCTGGCCGCGACCGACCCGCTCTACATCCTCTACACCTCCGGGACCACCGGAAAACCGAAGGGCGTGGTGCGCGATAACGGCGGCCACGCGGCGGCTTTGGCCTGGTCGATGCGCAATATCTACGGTGTCGGCCCCGGCGAGGTCATGCTGACCACCTCCGATATCGGCTGGGTGGTCGGGCACTCCTACATCGTCTACGCACCACTGCTGGTGGGCGCGACCACCGTTCTGTACGAGGGCAAACCCATCGGGACACCGGACGCGGGCACCTTCTGGCGGCTGGTCGACGAATACCAGGTGGACGTGATGTTCACCGCACCCACCGCGCTGCGGGCCATCCGCCGCGCCGATCCGGAGGCCGCCGCCGCCAAGCGCTATGACCTGTCCCGGCTGCGCGCGCTGTTCTGCGCCGGGGAGCGGCTCGATCCCGCCACCTTCGAATGGGCCACCAACACCCTGCTCGCCGACCATCCGGACTGCCCGGTCATCGATCACTGGTGGCAGACCGAGACCGGGTGGCCGATCTGCGCCAATCCGCTCGGATTACAACAGCTCCCGATCAAACCCGGCTCGGCCTCGGTGCCGGTGCCCGGATACCGGCTGCGGGTGCTGGACTCCGAAGGTAATGCGGTGCCGCCCAATACCGAGGGCACCATTGTGATCGGGCTGCCGCTGCCGCCGGGAACCCTCACCACCCTCTGGCGTGATGACGCGCGCTTCGAGCGCAGCTACCTGTCGGCGTATCCGGGCCACTACCTGACCGGGGACGCCGGATATTTCGACGAGGACGGATACCTGTTCATCCTCGGCCGCACCGACGATGTGATCAATATGGCCGGACACCGCTTGTCCGCGGGCGGTATCGAGGCCGCCATCTCCGGACATCCGGCGGTCGCCGAAACCGCGGTCATCGGTATCCCGGATGAGCTGAAGGGGCAGCGGCCCATCGGGTACGTGGTGCTCAAACAGGGTGTCGATCTCGATCTCGAACAGCTGCGCGGGGAGGTGACCGAGCGGGTGCGGGACCGGGTCGGAGCCATTGCCAGCCTCTACGACGTGGTCGTCGTGAGTGCGCTGCCCAAGACCCGCTCCGGCAAGATCCTGCGCCGCACCATCCGCCAGATCGCCTCCGGCGAGGAGTACGAGATCCCACCCACCATCGAGGACGCGAGCATGCTCGGCCTGCTGGAGCAACAGGTGGGCGATGCCGCCGCGCTGATGCGCAGCGGGGATCGGACCATGCCGTTCCCGGCGATCCCGAAACCCGACGCGCCCGCCGACGACCCGGCCATCACCGGCTGACACCGTCGCGGCGTCCCGTCCGCCCCGTCATTCCGGCGTGCTCTTGGCCGGAATCCACACCTTCTGGTCGAGAGCGGTGGATCCCGGCCAAAAGCATGCCGGGATGACGAGATGCGGCGCACGCCGGGAGGGAGCGCGTCGGCGCATGCGGGAGGGGCGCATCGGCGCAAACCGGGGCGTCGGTGTTTCCCTCACTGTTCTCTCAGACACGGTTCATCCCGCGCCCAAGTCGATGCCATAACGTCGGGCGGACGCGGATCGGCTGGATTCGCGTGTCGCTCAATCGGAAAGGTCGATGCATGTCATCCCTCCGTATTCGTCCGCGCCGGTCGGCTTTCGCCGCCGGAACCCTCGGTACCCTCGCCGCCGTCTCGGTCTGGCTCTACCCCGCCACCGCCTCCGCCGGACCCGTCGATATGGTCGCGCCGCTGCTGACCTCGACCTGCTCGTTCGCCCAGGTCGACGCCGCTCTGCACGATAAGGCCCCCGCACTGGCCCAGTTCCTGGACCAGAATCCCGGCACCAAGGCCGAATTGCAGGCGAAGTTCGACCAGCCCATCGAACAGCGGCAGGCCGAGGTCGACGCGTACCTGCGCGATAATCCGGAGGCCGCGGAGCAGGCCGCCAATGACCCGCGTGCGGGTGGAATCGCCGCATCTATTCAGGCTGTCGCCGATTCCTGCCACAACTACTGACCTCGCCTGCGCGAAGATGGAAGCCGTGGCCGAACGCGGAGAAACCCCGACCGTCCTGGTAGTCGACGACGACGAGGACGTCCTGGCATCCGTCGAACGCGGGCTGCGGCTCTCCGGCTTCCGGGTGGTGATCGCCCGGGACGGGGCCCAGGCCCTGCGGTGCGTGAACGAGCACGCACCCGACGCGATCGTGCTGGATATGAATATGCCGGTCCTGGACGGCGCCGGTGTGGTGACGGCGCTGCGGGCGATGGGCAATGAGGTGCCCATCTGTGTGCTCTCGGCCCGCAGCTCCGTCGACGACCGCATTTCCGGGCTGGAATCCGGGGCCGACGACTATTTGGTGAAACCCTTCGTCCTGGCCGAACTGGTGGCGCGTATTCGGGCGCTGCTGCGCCGTCGCAGTGACACCCCGGCCGCATCGACACCCGGCGGGATTACCGTCGGACCGCTCGAGGTGGATGTGGCCGGGTATCGGGCGCTGCTGCACGGCAATGAAATCGAGCTCACCAAACGCGAATTCGAGCTGCTCTCCACACTGGCCCGCAGTGCCGGGGTGGTGCTGAGCCGGGAACGGCTGCTGGAACTGGTGTGGGGCTACGACTTCGCCGCCGACACCAATGTCGTGGATGTCTTTGTCGGTTATCTGCGACGCAAGCTCGAGATCGACAACACGCCCCGACTGCTGCACACGATCCGGGGCGTCGGATTCGTGCTGCGAGCGCCGAAGTGAACGACACACTGTCGCAACACTTTCTGCGCTCGCGCCGGATCGCGGGCAATCCCCGCCGCCATCGCCGTTCGTATTCCTTGCGTACGCGAGTGGCGGCGGCCGCCGCCCTGGGCGCGACGATTATCGTCGCGGCGCTGAGCTGGATCACCATTTACGCCATCGAGAAGAACAATATGGAGCAGGCCGATCAGCAGTTGGAATTGGCCTCGCAGATCGTATTGATCGAACCGGTGCTGTCGGTGGGTGTACTCGAATTCCTCGGAGCCAACAAGAATTTGGCGATAACCGTCCGCAATGACCAGGGCCAGATTGCCAGCACCGCGGTCCAGCTGCCGTCACTGCCACTGGGTTCGGAAACTGTCGAGGTGAACGGACTCTCCTACCGGATACTCACCACCGATACGAATCAGCCGCCGGGACGCATTGTCTCCCTGGGTATTCCGACTGCCCAGACCGCGCAGGCCACCGCGGATCAGCGCCGCTGGGTGCTGATCGCGGCGGTGGTGGCGGCGGTGGCGGCGGCCGGACTGGGCTGGCTCTTCGGGGGGCGGGCGGTGCGGCCCATCGAAGATCTCACCAAGCAGGTCGACCGTCGCCGACCCACCGGAGGTTCCGGCGCGCCGCTGCCGGTGGACGGATCCGGGGTGGCCGAGGCCGAGAAACTGGCCGAAGCGGTGAACACCATGCTGGAGCGGGTGGATCGGGCGCAGACCGAAACCGCCGCCGCCCTGGAGACCGCCCGCGATTTCGCCGCCGTCTCCGCCCATGAGCTGCGCACCCCGCTCACCGCCATGCGCACCGATCTGGAAGTGCTGCGCACCCTCGACCTGGACGAGGCGCAGCGCACCGAAATCCTTACCGACCTGCAGCGCAGCCAGGATCGGGTGGAGGCCACCCTGGGTGCACTGGAACGACTCGCGGCCGGTGACCTCACCCATCAGCGCGACCATGTGGAGACCGATGTGGCCGAGCTGTGCGATGCCGCCGCCCACGACGCCATGCGGCACTTCCCGGAGCTGAAGGTGCACGTCGATACCGATGCCGAACTGGTGACCCGAGGGTTGCCGACCGGACTGCGGCTGGCCATCGACAACGCGCTCACCAATTCCGTCCGGCACGGCCGCGCCAGCGAGGCGCTGCTGTCGGCGCACCGAGCCCCCGACGGGCATATCGTGATTTCGGTCGACGATAACGGTCGCGGCATCCCCGAGGCCGAGCGCGATGCGGTCTTCGAACGCTTCTTCCGTGGCAGCCAAGCCACCAAGGGCGGCTCCGGCCTGGGGCTCGCCCTGGTCGCTCAGCAAGCCCAATTACACGGCGGTCGTGCCTACTTCGAAGACGGCATGCTCGGCGGCGCGCGACTCGTATTGGATCTGCCACTTCCCGGTTCGGTTCCGGACTGACCAGCCCCATCCCTTACCGAAACCTCACACAAACGCCAGGGCCGCGGACAATTCGTACCAGTACGGTTTGTGAACGTGCCCGAAAAACGCAACCCGAATTCAACGTCCTCGCATCGCACGGAATCCACGAGCCGTCGCAGGCTCGGGTTCGCGTTGCTCGCACTCGTGCTGGCGGGGGCACTCGCCGCCGGTGTGGTCGGCTACCTGCGCTGGTCGGCATCGCCCACAGCGGTGGCGCTCATCAATACCGATGCCGGACCGCTCGGTGAGCGCATTACCAAATCCTTGCAGAACAGCGGGACGCACGAGTGGGATGTGGTCGACGAGGCCAGTACCGCCGACTACGCGGTTATCGTCACGCTGCCCACCGATCTGACGACCTCCGTCGCGTCACTGGTCACCGATAAACCACAGCGGGCACAGGTTACGGCGACCACCCATGACAATGCCGATCCCTATCTGGTCAATGACGCGGTCAATGAGGTGACGCGACAGATCAGCGCGGCCGGGATGGATGCCATGTTCGCGGCCACGAGCGCCGCACGCGGCCAGGTATCGCAGGTGGCGTTCACGGCGTCGCTGCTCGGTGCGGGCGTGGGCGCGGCCGCCGATGCCGCGGGACAGTTCTCCGGTGGGACCGACCAGATGCTCGGCTTCCTGGAGTCCGCGAAATCCGGTGCCGGGCAGTTGACCTCGGCTATCGCGGTTCTGAATTCGACGGTCTCGGCGGCCACCACACAGGCGAATCAACTTGCGACCGCACTGGATACGACCGGCGTCACGGTCGGTCAGGTACAACAGACCTCGACGGCACTGAGCAGCGGACTCGACTCCATCCTGCCGCTGCTGCGGGCGCTTCCGTTCGCGGGTGACCCGCAGCTGGCCGATATCATCACCCAATTGCAGGGTTTGCAGAACATTGCCGATCAGGCGGGTGGGCAGCTGAGCGGATTCGGCGAGATCGTCGGCACCGAGGTCACCCCCGATACCCGGATCGGCACCCTGCTCCGCGATGCCGCGGCCCGCCTCGGCGATGCCAGTGCGCAGCTGAGCCAGGGCGCACAACTCGCCGAGAGCATCCCGCAGATCGCCGACGAGGGCGCGGCCCAGCTGCTCGCCGCCGTGGATGCGCTCACCGCCGGGGTGGATCAACTCCAGTCCATTACCACCACCCTGAACAACCAGGCCAATTCGGCACTGGCCACCCTTCCGCAGCGCAGTGGCACCCAGTCATCACAAGTTGCTATCACCCTCGCGGACCCTGTCGTTATCGTCCGCAAATAACCACATCTGCCGGTTTAGGATTAGTCCGATTTGCTCTGATCGACCTGTTTAACGGCGCTCCATCCCCAACACCGTTCGGTATCGGAGAGGAACACGATCGTGAGCAGTATTCTCGCCGCCGCACACGACCTGACCGTTTTGGCTCAGCAGATGGGCAATCCCACCGCCGAAACCCCACCGGCGGCCGACAAACTCATGAAGATGTTCCGCTATTTCACCTGGTTCGCCCAGATGTCGGGCATCGTCGCCATTACCTACGGTGGCGGCCGCTTCGCCTGGGAGAAATGGGGCGGCGGCGGCCTGCAATCGCCCAAGATGATCGCCAATGCCATGCTCGGCGGCGCCACGGCCACCAGCGCGGGCACCATTATGAACGCGGTCGTATAGCCCCACGGACAACTGTGCCCGCCGCGCTATGGCACGGCGGGCACAAGTGTTGGTACGTCGGTCAGTTCACCACGTCGATCAGATCGATAATGAAGACCAGGGTCTTGCCGGAAAGTCCATGGCCCGCACCGGCCGGGCCGTAGGCCAGCTCCGGCGGGATGGTGAGCTGTCGGCGGCCGCCGACCTTCATGCCCGGAATACCTTCCTGCCAGCCCTGAATCAGGTTGCGCAGTGGGAAAGTGATGGACTCGCCACGGTTCCAGGACGAGTCGAACTCCTCGCCGGTGTCGTATTCGACGCCCAGGTAGTGCACATTGACGGTATCGCCCGGCTGCGCCTCGGTGCCATCGCCCTCGATGAGATCCTTGATCACCAGTGTGGCGGGGGCGGGGCCGTCCTGGAACTCGACTTCCGGCTTAGTGCTCATTGGCTGTCCTCTTCGATAGCTGTGGCTACAGGTCGGTAATCACCTTATGACGATCGGCTGGTCGAGACCGGACCCGGGCCGTGTTTCACGGACTCGCTGTTCGCGGCCCCGGAACGCATGGGTTGTCCCCCGCCTCCGCCTAGTCCGGACCCGAACCGGGCCGTGAACAGCGGAGGCGGCAGGATTGAGCCCCGTGGCCGAAGTTATCGATATCGCTGACCCCGGTGATCCTCGGGTCGCCGACTTCCGCGACCTCAACAATGCCGACCGGCGGCCCGACCTGCCGGGTGGGAAGGGCCTCGTCGTCGCGGAGGGCGTTGTCGTGGTGCAGCGCATGCTGACCTCGCGTTTCGCGCCGTCCGCGCTGCTCGGGGTGGGGCGGCGATATGAGCAACTCGCCGACGATCTGGCCGGGGTGGAGGTGCCGTACTACCGGGCCACGGCCGAGGTCATGGCGGAAATCGTCGGGTTCCACCTCAATCGGGGTGTGTTGGCCGCCGCGAATCGCCCGCCCGAACTCACTGTCGCCGAGGTGCTGGACGGCGCGCGCACGGTGGCGGTGCTGGAGGGCGTGAACGATCACGAGAACATCGGGTCGGTCTTTCGTAATGCCGCCGGTCTCGGCGCGGATGGTGTGCTCTTCGGCGACCGCTGCTCCGATCCGCTGTATCGGCGTTCGGTGCGAGTCTCCATGGGGCATGTGCTGCGCGTGCCGTTCGCGACAATGCCGGAACTACCGGGGAGTTTGGATATCCTGCGCGACAGTGGCTTCCAGATCATCGCGCTCACCCCCGACCCGGCGGCCGACAATCTCGCCAAGGCCATGACCGGCGAGAAGGTCGCCCTGCTACTCGGTGCCGAAGGCCCCGGCCTGACCGAGGACACCATGCGGGCCAGCGATATTCGCGCCCGCATCCCAATGACCCCCGGCACCGATTCACTCAACGTCGCCACCGCCGCCGCCATGGCCTTCTACGAAAGAGTGCGCACACAGTGACATTTAGCGGACACTATGGGCACCAGACAGACTCGCTGAGCACAGGCGGCAATAGTGACCACAGGACCGGCACGGTGACCTATCCCCCCGACGGGCCGTACGGCTACGGATATTCGGAGCCGACCCCCTGGGCCGCCGGAATCACCGTCGCGGTCATCGTCGCCGCACTCACGGCCTGCGGTGTCTACGCATTCGGCGCGGCACTGGCCGAGGTGCATCCGATTCTCGCGGTGGTGGTGAATCTGATCGCCGTGGGTGGCGCCACGCCGACCGCATGGCGATGGCGATTCGCACCGGTTACCCGCTGGGTGATCGCCGGACTCGCGGCGGGTGTCGTGCTCGGTTGGCTCGCACTGCTGGCGGTCGGCCTCGCCTCCTGACCGAAGCCGATAGTCAGGACACGCGGTCGCGGCCGCGCAGCCAGCGGAGCAGTCCGCGCTTCCCATTGTGCTCGGGTTCGGGCTCGGCGAATCGCGGCGGCTTGGGTGCGTATCCCTTGGGGAACAGCGAAAACCCGCACACCGCTATCTCTTCCGGCGCCAACGGCAGCTGCTCCGGCGGGGGGATATCCGCCGCGGCGGTGCCGAGCGCAGTCACCGCCGCGGGCCGGTACCGGAATCCGAGCCATTCGGCATTGGCCGCATCGGCGAAATCCGGTGGATCGAAAGGCAACAGCTGCGGATCGGCCATCTCCCCCGCCCGCAATCGAACGGGATGGTCCCCGGCCCAGTACGGCCGCTCCCACACCCGCGGCAGCCCCTCGTCCTCGAGGATACTCACGCGGGTGGAACTGAAGGATCGCCGGAATTCGCCACGCTCCCAATGGGCGAACGCACCCCAGCCCTGCGCGAGGTCATAGGCGATGAGATAGGTCTGTTCGGAGGCCAGCGGGCGCACCAGCAATTCGGGCAGAGTGGTCGGCCGCGGTCGCGCGGCCTGGGTGGAACACACGACGGTGACGCCGGGATAGCAACCGATATAGACGCATTCGGGATCCGGCCCCGCCCACACCTTCATGGTCCCGGACGCCGCGGGCACCACATCGCGGTCCGGATTGAGCTGTTTGGCGAGCGCGAAAGCGGCATCGGGATCGGGCCCGGGGTGCCCGCGCAAGACCGCGACCGGATCGGGAGCGTCGACGTACCAGAGCGAAGAAACTGTGGACGGCACTGCGCGGCACCTCCCGAGTTCATTGCGACCCAAGATTGGCTATTCTTGAGCAACATTAGATGGTCGAATGCCCAGTCGGTGCGCGATCCGCTCGGCAATCACCACCATTCCATTAAAATCTACGCCTGTGGGGCGCGAAATGGCGCTGTTACGCAAGGACGTTCCCGGCGCGGCGGACACGTCGGCGATTGGCAGCGAACGGAGAATCGATCGAGGATGCGCACACGCGTAGGGAAACTGCGAAATAGCAGGCAGTCACACTGATCTTGACACGGCGAGCGCGAAACGCCGCTCCCGCGTCGACAACCGGCGCACGACAGGAACAGCCCTCAGCAAACTTTTCGCACATTCTCCGCGCATACCCCGCATGCCCCCTGCATATCCCCCGCACATCCCCGTCATCCCCCGTCATTCCGGCATGCTTTTGGCCGGAATCCACACCGGTTTCGACTGGGTCACCGTGGATCCCGGCCAAAAGCACGCCCGGATGACGAATGACGGCTCGAGTCCCGGGACGACGACGGATAACTCGAGTTCCAGGACGACGACGGGTGGCTCACCCGGGACGATGCAGGCGGCCGAACCCCGGGGTGACGAGGCCGCGCGGGCCGAGCCGCGGCTCAGTTACCGGAGCTGCGGACGCCCAGGAGTACGTCTTCCCAGGACGGCATCGGCGCTTTACCACCGCGCTTGCTGCGGTTCGACTTCTGCGCGTTCGGCTTGGGGGCGGGCTGCGCGGGAGCAGCCGGTTCGGCCGGATCGGATTCGGCGGCGGGAGCCGAAGCGGCGGGAGCCGAAGCAGCCGGGGCCGCGGGCGCCGGGGTGGCCGGTTCCGGAGTCGAATGCGTCTGAGCGGGCTGTTCTTTCGGCGCGGCGGGAGCGGCCGGAGCCGACGGCGCGGGAGCGGCGGGCGGGGGCACCGGCACGGTATCCGCGCCGACAGCGGCACGCTGCTCGTAGAAGTTGTCGAGCGTCTGCTCATCCGATACCCGGCTCGACGCGGCCTCGTACTCGCCCCGGTCGAGCGGGGCGGGCGCGGGCGCCGACACCGGCTCGGCGATGGGAGCGTTCTGATCCGGCAGGATGCTGGCCAGACCGCGCAGCGCCCGACCGAAATCCGGATCGATCAGATCGGAGGCCGGATCATCGAGCGGTACGACGGAGCCGCCGTGCGCGTCGGGCTGGTAGCGCCAATGCGCGGCAATGACGGAACGACCCGCCTGCCACTGCAATTGGGCGACCCAGTAGCCCTTCTCGTCCTTCCAGGCATCCCATTCGGCAACCTCGATATTGTGACCGCGCTCAGCGAAGGCGGCGGCCACGATCTCGATGAGAGTTTCGACGGACGGGCCGTCATTGCGCACCGGATGCGCCTTCTGCGCCAGTTCGGCGGCACGCTGGCGCTCCAGCAGCACCGGATAGGCGAAGCGCTCGACCCGGCTGGCGGGCATACCGGATTCTTCGGTGACCTGATCGACCGAAGCGCCGGCACGGATACGGGCCTGGATATCGCGAGGACGCATCGTGGCTTCCGTTTCGATCTCGATTTGGCCGAATCGGGCAAGGTCTCCGCGCGCAGCCGCACGCAGTTTGTCATCAGCGGCCAGCCGGTACTTTTGACCGGTTTCGGTATCGATGCACACGATGTGTGTGGAATCGGGCGTCAATCCGATTACTCGAAGTTCACGCACCGTTACCTCCTTATCGCTGCGTCGATCACAGCTACAGCCAGGCTCGCGACACCGCCCACGTTATGGAACAGTAGTGCACTTCTGAGCATCTTGGGGCAAGACACGCGGCGCGGAAATCTGCTCACAGACTTCCGCGCCGCATTACTGTGATCGATTCTGCCACAGCGTCGAAGTTCGGTTCGCGGATTCAGCTCTCGCGAATGGACTCCATTATTACTGTTCAGGCGAGTTTTTGGACAACCCAGTCGATGCTGCGGGTCAGCTGCGACACATCTTCGGGGTCGATGGCCGGGAACATACCGACACGCAACTGGTTACGGCCCAGCTTCCGGTACGGCTCGGTGTCGACGATTCCATTGGCACGCAGCACCTTCGCGACCTGGGCGGCATCCACCGAATCATTGAAGTCGATGGTGCCGACGACCTGCGAACGGTGCGCCGGGTCGACCACGAACGGCGTGGCGTATTCGCTGGACTCGGCCCACGAGTACAACCGCGAGGAAGAATCCAGTGTGCGCTTCACGGCCCAATCCAGACCGCCGTTACCGTTCAGCCATTCGATCTGATTCGCGAACAGCAACAGCGTGGCGAGCGCGGGCGTGTTGTAAGTCTGATCTTTGGTGCTGTTGTCGATGGCGATGGGCAGCGACAGGAAATCCGGAGTCCAGCGACCCGAGTTCTTGATTTCCTCGACGCGCGCCAGCGCGGCGGGGCTCATCAATGCGATCCACAGACCGCCATCAGCGGCGAAGCACTTCTGCGGAGCGAAGTAGTAGACATCGGCATCGGCCATATTCACCGGCAGACCGCCCGCACCGGAGGTGGCGTCGATGGCGATCAGGGCGTTCTCGGACCCCGCGGGACGCGAAACCGGAATAGCCACACCGGTGGAGGTCTCGTTCTGCGCCCAGCCGATGAGGTCGACGGACGGATCGGAGACCGGCTCGGGAGCGCTACCCGGCTCGGCCTTCACCACGATCGGGTCACCGATGAAGGGGTTGCCCTTGGCGACCGAGGCGAACTTCGAGGAGAACTCGCCATTGGTCAGGTGCAGCGACTTCTCGCGGATCAGACCGAAGGCGGCGGCATCCCAGAACGCGGTGGTGCCACCGTTGCCGAGGACGACCTCGTAACCGTCGGGCAGCGCGAACAATTCGCGCAGACCGGAGCGCACCCGCGCCACCACGTCCTTGACCGGCTTCTGCCGGTGCGAGGTGCCGAATACCGAGGCGCCGACGTCCACCAGGGACTGCAGCTGTTCGGGACGCACCTTCGAAGGGCCACAGCCGAAACGTCCATCGGCGGGCTTGAGTTCGTCGGGGATGCTCGGGAACGCAGTGGTCATGGCGACCAGGGTAGAGCGTGACGGAGGCCGCATCAGCGACTGGGTAGGCGCTGCGACACCACTCAGCTACCACCACCGGACAACCAGCGGGTATCAGTGTGGTCCGGCACACACTGCGGTTATGGTTCACCGCTATGAACATGGCCGCGCGCGACAGACCGGGCACCGCCGACCGCGCTGGTCTTCCCGAGTCGCGCGGGGCCGGTCGTCCCGATGCCCGGGGAGGCGTCGATGCCATGGCCGATTCCGGCCGGGCGGGGCGGCGACCGAGCCTGTTCACCCGGCTGTCCTCCCAATTCGGCTCCCGCGGCCTCACTCGCCGCGGCCCGGAGATGACCGACGCGGGTCGTCGCGAACTGCTCATGCACGGTGTCTCCGGCACCGCCACCGTGCTCGGCCGGCGTGCCCGACGCTCCGAACCCGGCCATGAATTCTGGGTGCGCGTACAACTCGCGGACCAACACCCGTACGAAACCCGGGTGCGCCAACGCGTCGGCGCCGCCGATCTGGACTGGATGAATCCGGGCGGTATCATCGCCTGCCGGGTCGACCCCGGCGACCACGATCGCGTCGTCCTCTATGTCCCGGCCCCCGACGAGGCGTCGCGCACCAATATCGCCAAGATCCTCGCCGACGGCCGCCGGGCGCGCGCCACCGTGCTGGCCGCCGCCCCCATTGCCGCCGACTACACCGGCCGCAACGACCCGGTGCTACGCCTCGACCTGGAACTGCGTGCCTGGGATGAACCCACCCCCTGGCTGGTCCGCGTGGTCCAGCCGGTCCCGCTGGCCGCCATCGAGCTGGTCGACCTGGGCCGCCGTCTGGACGTCGCCTTCTTCACCGTTGACCATGGCGAATCGGTAGCGGTGGACTGGGCAGCTTCGCGCGAGCGCTGACTGCCGCGCCCCTTCTCCGTCGAGCTCAACCTCGCGCTACAGAGGCGATTTCAGACTGCAACGCGCCGTCGCGGTCGAACCACCAGCTCCCCGCCGCAGTTCGGGCAGTTGTGGTCCATTGCGGTGCTACAGCTTTCGCAGAAGGTGCACTCGAACGAGCAGATCCATGCCCTGCCGTCGGCGGGCAGTTCCACCGCGTCGCACCGCTCGCAGATCGTACGCATTTGCAAAGCCATTGCCCGAACCTCCTACCGCAAGGCACAATCCGTCACCGTTCACGAACTCCGTGAACTCGCACCCCGGCGGATGCGGTCTGTGTTCGATATTTTTCGACGCGCAGCTCGGGCCGGAGTGCACCAGACTGTAACTGGCTCGTCGCCGTGGGCCTGTAGTCAACCGGCCCACACGGTCGAGACGCTGGACTCATGGCTGAGCCGACCCAATTTCGACTCAGCAAGGAAGCGAATGTCCTACCCGAACAACCCGTACGGCCAACAGCCGCAGCAGCCCCAGCAACCCGGATACGGCTACCAACCGCAGCCCGCGCCGGGCCAGGGGGCACCCCAACCCGCCTACGGTGCACCCCAACCCGCCTACGGTGCGCCGCAGCCCGGCTATGGCGCACCCCAACAGCCCTATGGCGCACCCCAACAGCCCTATGGCGCACCACAATCCGGCTACGGCGCACCTCAGCCGCCCTATGGCGGCCAGCCCGGGTACGGCGCACCCATGCCCGCGTATGCCGATTGGGGTCATCGCGCGGGCGCCTACCTCATCGATGCCTTGATGTTCGCCCTGCCCGCGGTGATCCTCCAGGTGCTGGCGGGCAGTATCGGCACGGAGAAGGTCGTCTGCACCACCAGTACCACCGTCCGGTGTACCGGTGGCGGTTACAGCGGCCTGGGAATGTTCCTGCTGCTGCTCGCCTTCGTGGCCGGCATCGGCGGCATGGCCTTCCTCGCCCACCGCGAGGGCACTACCGGCCAGACGCCCGGTAAGAAGATTCTCGGCATTCGCACCATTCGCGAATCCGACGGTCAGCTACTCGGTTTCGGCACCGCGTTCGGGCGCAAGCTCGCGCATATCGCGGATGCCCTCCCCTGCTACGTGGGCTTCCTGTGGCCGCTCTGGGATGCCAAGAAGCAGACCTTCGCCGACAAGATTGTCGGCAGCATCGTCGTCAAGGCCTGATCCGGTCGGCCGGGGGATCCGCCCGGACACGGCAGCGGCTCGCAGCGAGAAGTCTTCGCTGCGAGCCGCTTTCGGTGTCGGGTCCGGAGTTTGGGACTAGCTTCGGACCACATTCTCCCAACCGGCCACACTCTCCGGCTTACGCGGCGCGGGGCCGGTGTAGATGGCGGCCGGGCGCACCAGCTTGCCCAGTTGCTTCTGCTCGATGATGTGCGCACACCAACCGGCGGTGCGACCGCAGGTGAACATGGCGGGCATCATGTGCGCCGGAACCTCGGCGAAGTCCAGGATTACCGCGGCCCAGAACTCCACATTGGTCTCGATGGCGCGATCCGGGCGACGCTCACGCAGTTCGGCCAGTGCCGCCTGCTCCAGCGCGGCGGCCACCTCGTAGCGCGGGGCGTCGAGGCGCTGGGCAGTGGCCCGCAGTACGCGGGCGCGGGGATCCTCGGCCCGGTACACCCGGTGTCCGAAGCCCATCAGCTTTTCCTTGCGGTCGAGGATGCCCTTGACCAGAGCCCGTGCGTCGCCGGCCTTCTCGACCTCTTCGATCATGGGCAGCACGCGGGCCGGGGCGCCGCCGTGCAGCGGCCCGGACATGGCGCCGATGGCACCCGAGAGCGACGCCGCGACATCCGCGCCGGTCGAGGCGATCACCCGCGCGGTGAAGGTGGAGGCGTTCATACCGTGCTCGGCCGCGGAGACCCAGTAGGCGTCGATCGCCTCGGTGTGCTTCGGGTCCGGGTCACCCTTCCAGCGGGTCATGAACCGCTCGGTGACGGTGGTGCATTCGTCGATCTTCTTCTGCGGCACCGCGGGCTGGTAGATACCGCGCGCGGACTGCGCCACATACGACAGCGCCATGACCGAGGCGCGCGCCAGATTCTCGCGCGCTTCCTCGTCGTCGATATCCAGGAGCGGCTGGTAGCCCCAGATCGGGGCGAGCATGGCCAGACCGGCCTGCACATCGACGCGTACGTCGCCGGTGTGAATGGGAAGGGGGAAGGGTTCCGCGGGCGGCAGGCCGCGGCCGAATTCTCCGTCGACCAGCAGCGCCCACACATCACCGAAGGTGACACGATTGGTAACCAGGTCGTCGATATCCACGCCGCGGTATCGGAGCGCGCCCCCGTCTTTGTCGGGTTCAGCGATATCGGTGGTGAAGGCCACGACGCCCTCGAGACCGCTCACGAAGTCGGACGGAACTGCAGGAACCGCAGCGCTGGCAGTCATGTTGTGACTCTCCTTGCAAACCGGGCTACCCGATCCGGGGCAGCCACGCCGATCATCCTGCACCTTAACTCGCCCATTACCGCGGAGTAACGTCTGGCCCATGCGCGACCTGGAAAATTCGGTTGTCCCCGCCCTCGATATCGCGGCGATGCGCGTGGAGTACGGCGTGGACGCGGGCGAGAATCATCCGGGTCCGGAAACCGATCTGGACGAGACCTGGTTGGCCGACGGCTGGGAACCGTTGCTGCGCACCTGGATCGAGCAGGCCACCAGCGCCCTGGTCGCCGATCCCAATGCCATGGTGCTGGCCACGGTGGAGCAGACCGACAGCGGTCCGAAGCCCGCCACTCGAACGGTGCTGTGCAAAGGGCTGTCGCCGGAGGGTGTGACCTTCTACACGAATTTCGAGTCGTTCAAGGGGCGCGCGCTGACCGTCACGCCCTATGCCTCGGCCACGCTGGTGTGGCCCGTGCTGGGTCGGCAGGTGACGGTGCGCGGTCCCGTTCGCCGGGTCGCGCCGGAGGTGACCGAGGTGTACTGGCGGTCGCGACCGCGCGGTTCGCAGTTGGGTGCGTGGGCGTCGAACCAGTCCCGGCCGGTGGCGTCGCGGGCGGAACTGGACCGCCAGATGCTGGAAATGACAGAACGGTTCACCGGGGTTGACGAAATTCCGGTACCGCCGCACTGGGGCGGATTCTTGATCCAGCCCGAGACGGTGGAGTTCTGGCAGGGGCGACGCAGTCGTATGCACAATCGGCTCCGCGTGCTTCTGGAACCGGGAAATACCGATGTGGCCGCGATGAAGGTGGAGCGTCTACAGCCCTGAGCGGGGCTCACAATAGCCAAAATCGTGGGATGAATCACCGAAATCTGCTAGCCACAGCGCAATTCATCCCATTAATCTCTCCGCAGTGAAGCTGCTCGCGGATGTCACGCCGCTGAAGAACCCCGACTTTCGGCGCCTCTGGACCACCGGCGTCGTCACGGTTATCGGGGCGCAGCTGTCCGTCGTCGCGGTACCGAAGCAGCTCTACGACATTACGCACAGCTCGTCCTATGTCGGTCTGGCCGGACTGTTCGGACTGGTGCCGCTCATTGTCTTCGGCCTCTGGGGCGGTGCCCTCGCCGATGCCATGGACCGCCGCAAACTGCTGCTCATCACCAGCGCCGGTACCGGACTCACCGCACTCGGCTTCTGGGCGCAGGCCGCCGCCGGAAACACCAACCCCTGGTTGATCCTGGGCCTTTTCGCCCTACAGCAGGCGTTCTTCGCGGTGAATCAACCCACCCGCAGCGCCATCTACCCGCGCCTGCTGCCGAATGATCAACTCCCGGCGGCGAATTCGCTGAGCATGACGGTCATGCAATTCGGAGCCATTGCCGGACCGGTATCGGCGGGCATGCTCATCCCGATCACCGGATTGGCCACCCTCTATCTCCTGGATTCCATCGCGCTGCTGGCCACGGTCTGGGCCGTCTGGAAACTGCCACCGATCCACCCCATCGGTGAATCCCGTCGGGCCGGAATCCGGGAGGTGTTGGCCGGTTTCGCCTATCTCGCCGCCCAGAAGGTACTGCTCGCCTCCTTCGCCGTCGATATCATCGCCATGGTCTTCGGCATGCCGCGCGCCCTGTTCCCGGAGATGGCACAGGACAGCTTCGGCGATACCGCCACCAGCGGAACAGCTTTGGGCCTGCTCTTCGCCGCCATGTCGGTGGGCGCGGTGCTCGGTGGCGTCTTCTCCGGCTGGCTGACCCGCATTCGCCGCCAGGGCCTGGCAGTGATCTGGCTGATCGTGCTGTGGGGTCTGGCCATGGTCGGTTTCGGCCTGGCCGTCGGCTACACCGGACACGGCCTGGGCATAACGCTGGGCCTCTGGATCGCGGTGACCTGCCTGGCCTTCGGCGGCGCGGTCGATATGTTCTCCGCCGCCCTGCGCACCACCATGCTGCAGCAGGTCGCCACCGACGAAATGCGCGGACGGTTGCAGGGCGTCTTCATCGTGGTGGTCGCGGGCGGCCCGCGCATCGGTGATGTTGCGCACGGTTTCGCGGCGGTGGCGGTGGGTACCGCGGCAGCGGCGGCGGGCGGCGGCGCGCTCGTGGTGATCGGCATGATCATCGCGGCGATCGCGTTCCCGACCTTCATTCGCTACCGAGTCGGCCGGGCGCGCGCCGAAACTCCGGCCTGAGTCGACGGCGTCCGGACCCCGTCAGCTGTCACAAGAATTTCGCATGATCTTCGAAATCGCTGCCCCATAACGTCATTGGTGCCCGATCGAACGACCGGATCTACAAGGGGGAACACCATGCGAAAACTTCTCATCGGCCTATTAACAGCGGCCCTTCTCTGCCTCTCCGTACTCCTCTCACCAGCGGCGCACGCCGATACGAGGTGGGGCGCGATCACGGTGAACCCGGCGAAGATGACCACGAACGCCGCCTATAACCACAAAACCAAGGCGGCCGCCGTGACAGCGGCGCTCAACAAATGCCGCGGGGGCTGCGCCGTACAGGTCACCTTCACCTCATGCGGGGCCGTCGCCTACTCCCGCAGCGCGAAGGTCTACACCGGAGGCGCCGCCGCTACTCGCACTCAGGCCGAGAAGAAAGCGCGCAAGTACTCCGATTCCCGCATTGTCGAGTCGATTTGCAATAGCTGACCGGAGGCGGTGCGGTGGCGGTTCATGCCAATATCACATGACCGCGCCGCACCTCACCTCACGGCGGGGTGACTGTGAGGTAGCAAAGGGTGACCCTCATTGGTCGGGCCCACTGGACAGCGGCTAGCGTTGAGGTAAGCGCACCGTGCGCCACCGCGCCGATGCCTATGGTTACAAGCCTGAGAGGGATCCTTCCGTGCCCGCTGAGAACATCATCAACGTCGACGACGACGCCAAGCCGGTGCTGACCTACCCGGGTGGCGATTACCCGATGACCGTCGCCAAGGCTGTCGAGGGCAATGACGGAATCGACCTGGGCAAGCTGCTTGCCAGTACCGGGTATACGACTTACGACCCGGGTTTCATGAACACGGCGTCGACCAAGTCGGCCATCACCTATATCGACGGTGAGGCGGGCATCCTCCGCTACCGCGGCATCCCGATCGAGCAGCTGGCCGGGAAGTCCACCTTCATCGAGGTCAGCTACCTGCTCATCTACGGTGAGCTGCCGACCCAGGCGCAGTTGGACGATTTCACCGACCGCATCCGTCGCCACACCCTGCTGCACGAGGACCTGAAGCGGTTCTTCGACGGCTTCCCGCGCAACGCGCACCCGATGCCGGTGCTGTCGTCCGCGGTGAACGCGCTGTCGGCGTACTACCAGGACTCGCTGGATCCCCGCGACCCCGAACAGGTCGAACTGTCCACCACTCGACTACTGGCCAAGCTGCCGACCATCGCGGCCTACGCCTACAAGAAGTCGGTCGGTCAGCCGTTCCTGTACCCGGACAACTCGCTGTCGCTCGTCGAGAACTTCCTGCGCATGACCTTCGGCTTCCCGGCCGAGCCGTACGAGGTCGATCCCGAGATCGCCGCCGCGCTGGACATGCTGCTCATCCTGCACGCCGACCACGAGCAGAACTGCTCCACCTCGACCGTGCGCCTGGTCGGCTCCTCCGACGCCAACCTCTTCACCTCAGTCTCCGGCGGCATCAACGCGCTCTGGGGTCCGCTGCACGGCGGCGCCAACCAGGCCGTGCTGGAGATGCTGGACGAGATCAAGGCGAACGGCGGTGACGTCAAGGAGTTCGTGCGCAAGGTCAAGAACAAGGAAGACGGCGTGAAGCTCATGGGCTTCGGGCACCGCGTCTACCGCAACTACGACCCACGCGCGGCCCTGGTCAAGCAGGTCGCCGACACCATCCTCAGCAAGATCGGCGGCGACGACCAGCTCCTCGATATCGCCAAGGCGCTCGAGGAAGCGGCTCTCACCGACGAGTACTTCATCGAACGTCGCCTGTACCCGAACGTCGACTTCTACACCGGCGTCATCTACCGGGCCATGGGCTTCCCGACCCGCATGTTCACCGTGCTCTTCGCCATGGGCCGCCTCCCCGGCTGGATCGCCCACTGGCGCGAAATGCACAGCGAGCCTTTGAAGATCGGTCGCCCGCGCCAGATCTACACCGGCTACGGCGAGCGTGACTACAAGGACATCACCGGCCGCTGATTATCGGCTTCCCACGAAACCCGCCCCTTCCCGGGGCGGGTTTCGTCGTTTCCGCGGCGATGGCGCACTGCCACTCCCGGCGACAAGTTCTTGTTAAGAACCTCTAGAGCGCCGTCCGGCAGTCTGGTTCCTGTGCGACGGAAAGCGCCGCACAGGAGTCGGGGAACGAAGTGTCACCTGCCGCGGCGGGGGCGGCAGGTGACACTTCGGCTCAGAGGGCTGTGGAGCTGAGGACGCGCGACGCGCCGGAAAATCGGGTGCGTGGAGCGGGTACGCCGTGGGATCGTCCGAATATGGCATCGACGAATGGCATTACCGTGCGCCCGGCGACCAGTGCTGACTGGCCGGGGATCGTTCAGTTGCTGGAAACCTGCTTCGGCACCCGCTACGACCAGCCCGAACTCGACAATATTCCGGACCTGTTCCCGGCCGAGCGCGCCTTCGTCGCGGTCGACGGTGACCAGATTGTCGGGCATACCGTGGACCGGACAATGACCGTCACCGTGCCCGGGGAGCGCACCGTCGGGGCGTGCGGCGTCTCCGGTGTGGCGGTCGCGCCGACCCACCGGCGACGCGGCCTGCTGCGGGCGCTCTATACCGAACAGCACGCACGGACCGAGTCCGACGGTCTGCCGCTGACCATATTCACCGTCAGCGAGGGCACCATTTACGGCCGGTTCGGCTACGGGCCAACGATCGCGGCGAACGAGATCGAGATCGACAAACACGCAGCCATCGAATTCCGTTCCACCACACCCGATCCCGGTGGTGTCACCATCGCTCCGGTGGCCGAGGCGACCTCGCGTATCAAGGCGGTATACGACCGCTGGCGGCGACTGGTCCCCGGCGCGCAGGCCCGCCCCGACGCCAATTGGAATATCTGGTTCGGCGAGCCCGAGCGCTACCGCGACGGCGCGTCCACCCTGTTCGCCCTGCTCCATGCCGACGGCTACGCGCTCTACCGCCGCCAATGGCGCGAGCACGAATCCGTCGCCCTGCTGGTCGAATTGCGGGCTGTCACCAGCGAAGCACACACCGCGCTGTGGCGGGTGCTGCTGAGCCTCGATCTGGTCAAGAAGGTCGAAGCCGATATCGCCGACGACGACCCCCTCCCCTACCTGCTGGCCGACCCCCGCACGGTCAAGGTCACCGGCCGCTACGACTCCCTGTGGGCCCGAATCATGGACGTCCCCGCCGCGCTCACCGCCCGCACCTACCAGCGCGACCTGGATATCGTTCTCGCCGTGGACGATCCCTTCCGCAATGCGGGCGGCACCTTCGCCCTCCGTATCCGCGACGGTATCGCCGAATGCGAACCCACCACCCGCCCCGCCGACCTGGAATTGGGGATAGACGTCCTCGGCAGCCTCTACTTCGGCACCTACCGCGCCCGAAACTTCGCCGCCGCCAACCGAATCCAGGTCAAAGACCGCACCGCCCTGCGCGACTTCGACCAGGCCTTCACCTCTGACCGAGAGGCCTGCCTCGGGTGGTTCTTCTGATCCACGGCTGGGCAAGCGCTCACCAGGAACCGCCCAGCTCGATATCGCGAGATCGCCTGGCCGCCCTCGTCATTCCGGCGTGTTTGTGGCCGGAATCCACACGTCCGCAGTAGTGGATCCCGGCCAGGAGCAGGCCGGTATGACGGGATGCCTGAACCGGCGGCTGAGAGAAGGTTCGGGGCGATGCCCTGAGAGCCCCGAGAGTTCGGCCTCGCACGGCGGTGGCGGGGGTGTCGGGTGACTGGCATGCTGAAGGGGTGAAACCGATCCAGTTGGTGTTGAACGTGCTGTGGCTGGTGCTGGTCGGGTTCTGGATGGCGGTCGGCTACATCATCGCCGGGCTGATCTGCTGCATCCTGATCATCACCATTCCGTGGGGTATCGCGTCGTTCCGGATCGCCACATTCGTATTGTGGCCGTTCGGGCGGGAGGCCGTGGAGAAGCCGGGCGCGGGTGTGCCGTCGCTGATCGGCAATATCATCTGGTTCATAGTCGCGGGCTGGTGGCTGGCGCTGGGGCATGTATTCACCAGTATCGCGATGGCGATCACCATTATCGGGCTGCCGTTCGCCTGGGCGAACCTCAAGCTGATCCCGGTCTCGCTGTTCCCGCTGGGACGCGAAATCGTCTCCAGCGACCGGGCTTTCGGATCCCAGCCCGCCTATCGCTGAGAATGCGGGATACAGCTTCCGGGACCGCGGTCTACTCGGATTGATCGACGATCTGCTTCATGATCCCGACGGCCTCGTCGAGCACCTTCAACTGTTCGGGGTCGAGTCCGGCCAACTGCTCGGTCATCCACGCCTCACGGGCATGGGTCTCATCGGCGATCAGGGCCCGCCCGGCCTCGGACAGCGATACGATGATCTGCCGCCCATCGGTCGGATGCGGCTTGCGCTCGACCAGATCCATTTCGGTGAGCGATGCGATCACCCGGGTCATGGATGGCGGCTGCACCCGCTCCTTGGCGGCGAGCGCACCCGGGGTCATGGCGCCGTCACGGTTGAGTGTCGCGAGCGCGGACAGCTGGGTCAGCGAAATCTGGGCATCGGCGCGCCTACCCCGCAGATGACGCGTCAAACGCACCACCGCCAGCGAGAGATCACCAGCAAGCGCTCGGATATCGGAAGGCGTTGTCACAGAGGCAAACGATACGGGAACGGCTGCGCCTGGGACGGCGGTTCGCCGGGTCAAACCCGGCTGACCGCCGTCCGGCCCAGTCAAGCTCTACTGTAGGAGCCGTGACCAACCCCGTCCCGCAGATTCCGCCGCGCTTCACCGACCCGCGGCCGGTCCTGGCGATCGGCACGCTGGCCTTCCTGATCGCCACCATCGTGGTCTACGCCAGCGGCGACCGCTGGCACGAAGCCCGCCCCATCTGCCTCATGGGCATGGCGGTAGGGGTGCTCGGCTACACCATCTTCGCCATCCAGCGTCGAGGCGCTCGCCGCGGCGACAAGGGTGCCCAGGTCGGGCTGTAGCTGAGGTAACGGGGTAACTCCGCGAAGCCCGGCTGACACTGTAGTGGGTGGGGCGCCGCATCCCGTCGTCCCGACGGCGAACACACCCATCACCCCGGCAGCGAACACACCCATCACCCCGGCAGCGAACACACCCGTCACTCCACGACGAACACACACCCCGTCATCCCGGCGTGCTTTTGGCCGGGATCCACACTGTGGCAGTCCGATCACACCCGGTGGATTCCGGCCAAAAGCATGCCGGTATGACGGGATGGCTGGCTCCGCTACGCCGCCACGGGTCGAATCCGCAGCGGATCAGCGAACCTCGAAGTCATTGCTGTAGCCGGTGAACGGATGCAGGCCGCCGTCTGCGCCGAGCTGGTCGGCGAAGTGCTGGAACCGATAACGGCCGGGAGGGGTGTCGCCGGGGATATCCCAGGTGAAGCGGGCAACCGAAATATCGGTTCCACGGCGGGACCAGAAGTACTTCACCGCCCATTCGCCCTCATTGGCGACCCGGGTCCAACCGCCGGACGTCTCGCGCTGCACCTCCAGGAAGGTGCCGTTGCGGCGGGTGTTGTGCTTCGGGTGGGCGGAGACGAATTCGACCGCGGCCTGCTCACCTCGGGCATAGGACGCGGCCGGTTGTAGCAGTGCCGCACCGAAATCCAGCCCGGCGGGCGTGGCATCCGGCCCGGGGGCGACGACGAAACTGGGCTGCACCGAGGAGATATCGCGGGGTGCCGGGCCGCGGGACACGGTTTGCCGATTGGCGAAAGCTGTTGCCAGGCGGTGGAATTCCTGCTGGTAGGCGGGCAGCGTATAGCGACCGAACAGCGTCGAGCCGCCCTCGTACTGCTGCGCGTCGTATTCCTCCGGGGTAACGACGTATTGGTGGTAGGCGTTCGCATAGCCCTGCATGAGCACCTGCTCGAGCGGCACCCCCAGGGCGGCGGCCACGGTGCGGCGAATGCGCAGACCGGCGACGACGGTGAATTCCGCTCCGCCACAGGCCAGATACAGCTCCCCGATGCGAACGAGCTGAATGGGCACCACATTCGGCACCCAGGCCGCGGGCGGCAGCAGGCCCAACGGCGCGACAATCACCTTGGGCGCCTGCGCGTCCGCGAGCCAGTCGGGCACCGGCATATTCGCCCCGCCCAGCGCGTCCACGAAGGGATTGCGCACGCCCTCCGGGATCGGCACGCCGGGCAGTCCGGGTCCGTCTTCGATGCTGCCCGCGATGAGTGAGACACCGGCACAGGCGGGCGCGGTGTGACGCGGCTGGCCGTTCGGAGTGAACTGTCCGTCCACCTCGATATCGGCCAGGTCGATATAGCAGAGCAGCGCGTCCACCGGCCCGCGGACAGCGCTCGCGGCGGCGAGAGCGGCCTTCCCGGCCCGGTATTGGCGATCGCCGATGATCCGGGTGTTCTCGAACTCGTCGTCGGTGGGTCCGGAGGTGGGCCGCAGGTTCAGGTTGGGCGAGATATCGCCCGAATTGGTCTGTGGGAAGGCGGCGACGAAATCGACTGCGCCATCCAGGTATCGGACGCCCTGATCATCGTGTTCGAAGGCGAAGGAGGCGTAACCCTTGTTGTCACCACTGATGAGCCGGTTGGTATTGCTCATCGAGGTGTTGTGGGTGGCGAACCAGGTGATGGCGCCGACCCGACGTCCGCCCTTGCGCAGCGACAGCACGGTGACGGTCGGGTCGATGGCATTCGGGAAGTGCGCTTTATCGGCTTCGGGGTTGCGGTCGAAGGCGATTCGCGAGCGATTGACGCTGGCATCGTGCAGTTCACCGCGACCGATTTCGAGCGTGCCGGGTGCGAGGTCGGCATCCGCGGCGACAATGGCCTCCACGATGCCGTTCACCTCGGCGTCGTACACCTGCTGCTGGAAACCGAGAATCGACAGGTTGTACGCGTAATCGTGGGCCGAACCGCCACAGGTGGCGTGCGAGTGCGTGGAGGTGAGCAGCACGTTCCGCTCGGTGTAGCGGTCGCCGAAACGCCGCGCCAACTCCTCCATGACACCACGGTGAACGGACTGGAAGATCATGCCGTTATCGGCGACCACGTAGACGATCCGTTGGGAACCACCGGCAATGAGGTACGCACGAGCCCTGGGGCGCAGGTGGATTCCGGCCGTGTCCTGTCCGAATTGCGAGTAGCCCATCATGCCGCATTCGGCCGCCGGGCCGGTGATGTCGGATATGCCGATTCCGATCAGATAGTCGCCGGAGTCGGCATGTGCCGAGCCGCCCGGGACCGCCAGCGTCGACACGGCAGCGAGCGCGGCGGAGCCCGCCGCCGCCCCCGCCAGAACAGTCCTGCGCGACACCGCCATTCGTGTCTCCCTTCGTACCGATACGCAGCGAACCACAGAACTGGACGCCCGTCCAGTGCAGACATTAACTTCGTGCGAATTGACTGCACGGCCATTGAAGGCTTAACTCCCTGGAGTGTCCTCCCGATTGAGCGTCGAAGAACGACGGGCCCACCTTATCGAGGCAGCCATCGGCCTTGCCGAAAAAAAGGGCGTGGCAGGAGTTACCACGCGCGATGTGGCACAGGCAGCCGGTGTTTCGCTCGGTGTGGTGCATTACTGTTTCGAAAACAAGGACGCGCTGATGACCGAACTGGTCAAAGCGCTGGCGATGGAATTGCGAGATTCCGTCGATGCCAACGAAACGGTGTGGCAAGACGTCGGAAGCGGAAAAGAAGCACTTCAAAAATTGATACGTGCCGGACTCGAGTTGATGTGGCAAGGAGTCGAAGCCACACCGGAACGTCAACTACTCACCTACGAAACCACCACCTACGCACTACGTGAAAGCGAACAAACCCCCGCAAAACTCGCAATTGCCCGGGAACAGTACGCATTCAACGACTCCACCATCGGCGATATCGTCGAACACGCCCGCGAAGCCACCGACAGCCAGTGGACGGTCCCCGTCACCGTCGTCAGCCGCTTCATGCTCGCGGCCATCGACGGCATCGTGCTGCGCTGGCTGGTCGACAACGATAGTGCCGCCGTCCGTGAGCAATTGGATGTACTCGCACAGATGGTCACGCAGTACAGCGCCTGACCGCATCCGGCCGATGCCGGTACTCCCCCATCATCACGGCGTGCTCTGTGGCCGGGATCCGCTACCGCGAGGTGTGGATCCCGGCCGCAAACACGCCGGAATGACGAGGGCCGCGCGCGCCGGAATGACGAGGGCCGCGCGCGCCGGAACGGCGAAGGCGGCGAGGCGATATCGCGAATTCACTCTCGGTAGGAGTCGGCCGGATGCTGCGCGATGTGCGTATCGTCGCCGTCTCGCCACCAGGGGACTGCGACGGTTGCCTCATACGAGCCGGACAGGCGCACCCGGAGCTCCTCATGCACCACGAGATCGCCTGCGGGCGTGGCCAGCCCGGTCTGCATAAGCCACAGGACGCCCAGCGGTTCCGCCGACCAGCTGGTGCGACGGCCCGGACCGAGCACCTCGGCGGTGACGGCCTGGGAGGCCAGGGGCAGGTCCAGTAGCGATGCCAGAGCGGGGGCGGAATCGATATCGCCGACCACCAGGCGGTCCGTCGGGAGTGCCGAGCCGTACCAGGGGCGATCCAGGACGAGTGCGTCCGCGGCGTCGATGACCGTGCCGGACAGCGCGCGTACCCGTTCGGGCAGTACCAGATCCTCCAGGTCCAGACGACCGGTGGCGGTGGCCTCGGCGAGCCGGCGGTGCGTCCGCGAAATCGCCTCGGGAGTGGGGGTTTTCGACGAATCGGCGAGGGCGGCGAGCAGTTCGGCGGCCAGATCGGTGGTGATTACCTCCGGATCGGCGAGGACCGCGCGCAGGGCATCCAGGTCGGGGCCGACAATACCGGGCAGCTGCGGGAGCAGGCCGTCGAATATCGGATCGACCGGATGCCGGAACAGGCCCAGCGGGGTGCCGTCGATATGCGCGTGCCGTCGCAACCACCAGGCGGTGTACCCGTCCCGGTCGGCGAGCAGCGGGCGGGTGCCCGGATCGGACAGTAAGAGCCGCAACGCTTCCGGCCAGGTCGCCTCGTCCACCAGGTCGAGATCGCGGACGGCGAGCAGCTCCGGCGGATCCTCCGCCAAGCCCTCCCACCAGGTGTCCTCGTCGTCGAGGTGATGATCGGGTCCGGTCGGATCCGATTCCGCCACAATGGTGAACCCCCAGCCGACGCCGACCGCACGCAGCGCACCGGGGCCGTAGCGTTCCACCACATCGGCGGCCACCGTGCTGAACGGTGAATCCTCGACCAGCACGCTACCCAGTGGTGCGCCCGGCAGCAGCAGTTCGTCGGCGGGTACGGATTCGCCGGTGTCATCGGGCAATTCGATGAGCCCCAGCCAGGTCGGCAGTGTGCCCGGCGCGGTCGCGCGGTTGGCGTGGTCGTACCCCGAGTCGGGGTGCAGATGCGCGGCCAGGCTCAGCACCGCCTCGACGGTGTCGGGATCGCCCGGATCGTGCTCGAGTTGATCACGCAGCGCCGAATCATTGAGCAGTTCGGCCGCGCCCGCCTGCCGTGCGCCCAGTCGCTCCAGCAGCGGATGGACCGCCTCCGGGTGCACCAGCCGCGCCCAGTGCACCGGTACCGCCGACTCGAGGTGGTCGTCGAGGACCACGGTGCGCGGTCCGGTGACCAGGCGGCCATCGGCGAGTGGGACCGCCAATGCGCCCAATTCCTCGACCGCCAACGGGTCCGTGACAAAGGGTTCCAGGGCGTCGTAGTACGAATACCACCACTGCGCGGGGCGTTCCAGGCTGCCGGACAGCTCGGCGATGCGAGCCAGGCCCAGCCGATGCACATCCAGTACACCGAGCGCGTCGGCGGTGGAGCGGCCGGACAGATCCGGAATAACCAGCGGCCCCACGATTTCCGCGAGCAGCTGCGCCAATTCGTCGGTTACGCCGATGAAGACGCTGGCGCGCGCGGGCCGCTCCACGGCGACGTCACGCGCGCCGCGGTGTGGCGGGTGCGCCAGCTCATCGAGCGGGGCGAGGGCGCCGACTTCCGAATCGTCACGACGCGACGTAATGGTCTCGGGATCGAGGCCAGGCGCCTGACCCACAGTCGACGCGGCTCGAGCATCCAGCGTCGGGTGAATCCGTTCCGTGGCATCGATGTTCAGCGCGGTGTCGCCCTCGCGCCACACGCCGTGTCCGGTGTCGAAACGCCGTAGGGCCTCGCCTCCGGGCGCGGCGCCATCGAGTTCATCGTCCACGCCGAACGGGTCGGCGGCGGGCAGGCTGTCGTCGTCGGTACGCAGCACCGGCAACCAGGTGTGTTCGCGCAGTTCGGCGACCAATGCCGCACGCAGTTGGGCGTCGGCCTCGCTGCGCGGGAATCCCGGCGTGGGGACGAGGGTCAGACGGGCGCGGGGCGGCAGGGCGCGGGCGAAATCCGCGTAGCCGGCGGCCAAGTCGGCAATGCGCACGCCCGGAAGCAGTCGGCGGCGGTCCGGCTGCATGGGGATGTCGGCGATGAGGAGGGCGGGGAGCGAGAGCTCCTCATCGGAGCGGGTGGGAGCGCGCAGCACATCCGGTGCGGCGGCGACCGGGTCGCCGTCGCGCAGCGGCAGCAGCCAGCGGGCGCGGGCGGTGCGGTATTGCCACCAGCGGCGCTCCTGTCCGCGTGGTCCCGAGATCCGCACCTCCTGCAGACCGTCGGCGAGATCGCGGACCGCACTGACGATCTCGTCGTCCTCGATCCGAATACTCCGCAGTGCGGGCAATTCCAGCAGCAGATCCGAAACCTCGGCCCGCATACCCGCCAGCAGTGCCGCGCCATCGACCCCGTCGCGCAGCCGCAGCACGATCTCGCTGTCGAACCCCGCCACCGGTCCGTCCTCGACCGGCCAGGCCAGTCGCAGCGCGGGCGGGGTGAACGGATGCTCGGTTTCCGGAACGGTAATCCCGCTCTCCCGCAACGCCTCCCAGGTCGCCGCCCGCGAAAACCGCACCGACCCACGCGTGGACCGGAATTCGATCTCCTCCGCCACACTCAGCACCGCTGTGAACCCCACCCCGAACCGTCCCACCGAGGTCGCGGCCACCTTCGACGACGCCCGCAGCGCCGTCAGTGCGTGCACCCCCGAAACATCGAGCGCCACACCCGTATTGGCCACGTGCAGCATTCCGCCGTCGCCCCATACGGCAATCCGCCCGGCCACCCCCGCCTTGGCCGCCGCATCAGCCGCATTCTGTGCGAGCTCGGTCAACACCCGATCCCGATACCCCGCCCGCACCAGATCGGCCTCGGTGGCCGCATCCTCGCGCAACCGGGTAGGCGACCCCCGCCAAGCCGCCAACACCCCGTCCCGCAGTGCCCGCGTCCCGAACGGATCCGCCACCCCACTACCGTCCGTCAACCGACACACCTCTTCCAAGATTGCGCGCCCTCCCGAGCGCTCGGGCCGTATCCGACCACCCACCGAAGCCACGAACCCGCCGCCCCGTCATGGACCGAAACCTGAACGTGGCCGGCTCTTCCGGCTATCACGCGAGAAGTATCCGGCGCTGACCAGCGGCCGACCTCGATAGCGACGCGCTGACGCGCGAATCCGCGGTATGAGGACGACTCACCGGACTCGGTGACCAGTGGGCGCGGGTGCTTCCGAGCACTCCGGTCCGCTGCGGTGGGGTCCGCGACCACAGCGGGACGGCTCAGTTCAACTCCGACGTACCGGGGTCGCCGGGCTGGCGTTCAACCCGCACCGAAGCGACACCCCAGGCGTCGTCGTAGGACCCGGCGTCAGGGTCTACGTCGAACAGTGTGATTTCGCGGGTCTCCTCGGCGGGCGATGTGGACTTCGCATGAGCGTCAGCGGGGTTGGTCACGGGCTCGGCGACCGGCGTAGCCGCAGTGGGTGCACCGGTCGCGGGCCGAGTCTCGGTGTGGGCCGACTCGGTCTCGCCGGTAGCCGACGAGGTTTCCTCAGTAGCGGAGGTGGTCTCGTCGGTAGCCGTCGTACTCGCCTCGGCCGCACCGGGATTCGCAGTCGGCTCGGCTGTTCCAGTGGCGGCGGTGGGCTCGACAGCGGGAGCAAGCCGGTCGGATGCTTCGGCATTCGGCTCCGCCGCTGTCGCCGTTGCTTCGACGGCCGCTGAATCCGCTTCCGGGGTAGCGGTTTCCACCGTCGCGGCGGACGATTCCGCCACCGAAGCCGAATCCGCATCGGCGGCCGGACCGGTCGCGGGCTGGGGCTCGGTGACGGCGGCCGGGGACTCGTTCGCACTCGGCGTGACCGTCGTACCGGCCTCGGCGGGATTCGCGGTGGCCCCGACCGGCTCGGCGGCCGGAGCGGCCTGCGCGGACGCCTCGATCCCGGGGTTCGAGTCCGCAGGTGCCACCGTGGTTTCGGTGGTCCTCGAATCCGCTTCCGCCGTCGTGTCATCCGCAGGAGCTGAATCCACCTCGGCGGGCGAATCAGTCGCGGACCGGATCTCGGTGTCGACCGCCGCGGTCTCACCGGTAGGCGGGGTGCTCGTCGCGGTGGCGGTTTCCACCGTGTCGGCGGAGGATTCCGCCGCGATCGCCGAATCGGCTCCCGCGGTCGTATCCGCCGCCGGAGCCGAATCCGCCTCGGTGCCGGCCGAGTCCGCTTCGGCGGCAGGTGCGTTGGCGCTGTCTTCGATCCGGCGGTATTCGGAGGCCGGGATCAGGTCGATCGCGGCGTCGTCGTAGGCCTCGTAGATCGGGGAGCCGCCGCCGGTCGGGAGGACCGTGTCGGAATGTGCGCCGCAGCCGTATTCGGTGTGGACGACGCGGCCGTCTGCGCCCATGGCGTTGGCGCAGACGCCGAAGGCGGAGCGGAGCGCGCCCGCGAGGGGCACGAAGAAACCGCAGAGGCCACAGGTGGACGGGGCGGCGCGAGCCATCTCGGTCTCGGGGCCGAATTCGGCGAACCAGCGGTCGGCGGCCTCGATACGGCCCTCGCGGGAGAGGACCTGGGGGCGGCCGAGGCCGAGTTCGAGGGCCACCTCGTCGACGGCCGGATCTCCGGTCGCCAGGTAGCCGGGCACCAGGCGCGGGTCGTCGGGGCGGGGGGCCAGCAGATCGCCGGGGGCCAGATCGCCGGGGCGGACCCGCTGATCCCAGGGAATGAACTCGGGGGCCACCAGGGCGTCGGGTCCGGGCAGCAGCGCGGACTCGCTGATGGTCACATGATCGGCCTCGGGCGGGGCCGCCACCACGACCGCCCACTGCCAACCGCGATACCCGGGCAGGGTCGCCTCGAAGTGGTGGGTGGCCGATGCTTCATCCTCGGCGGTGACGCCGAGATGGGGGCCGACTCCGGCGGGCTCCAGGTCCAGGAGCGCACGGCGGGCCTGTTCGACCGCCTCCGCAAGGATCGGCCGCACACCGGACTCCGAAACAGGAACAGCGCTCACCCCCTACATTTTGCCGTATGGAGCGCAAACCCCGTGCATCGGTAGCGACTCGCCAGTTCGGACCGTCCATTGTCGTGTTCCTGGCGGCGACGGCGCTCGGCATTTCGGCGACGGCGTGCGGCACCGACGAACCCGACAGCACACCCCGGCTACGCGCCGAAGTGGTGGCCACCCGACCCCATGACCCGGGCTTCTTCACCCAGGGGCTGGAGATCCACGACGGGGTCCTGTACGAGAGCACCGGGCTGTCGGGCGAGTCGCTCGTCCGGGCCACCGATCTGGCCACCGGCGCGGAGCTCGCGCGCGCCGACCTGCCCGCCCCACTCTTCGGCGAGGGCATCACCCGCACCGGCGACGTTCTCTGGCAGCTCACCTACAAGGACCACATCGCCATCGCCCGGGACGCGAACACCCTCACCGAACTGCACCGCGCCCGCTACGACGGCGAGGGCTGGGGTCTGTGCACCCGCGGCGACCGTCTGCTCATGAGCAATGGCAGCGCCACCCTCACCTTCCGCGACCCGCGAACCTTCCAACCCACCGGCGAAATCACCCTCACCACCCGCACCGATACCCGCCTCAACGAACTCGACTGCGCCCCCGACGGTTCCGTCTACGCCAATGCCTGGCCCACCGAGAAGATCCTGCGCATAGATCCGGATACCGGCACGGTCCTGGCCGTCATCGACGCCTCCGGCCTCCTCCCCCGCACCGCCCGCACCCCCGCGACCGACGTCCTCAACGGCATAGCCCACCTCCCCGGCACCGACCGCTTCCTCCTCACCGGCAAGAACTGGCCCACGTCCTACGAGGTCCGCTTCGTTCCGGACTGAGTGCGGCCCGGGGACCGCGTTCACCCGCCCGAGCAGCGCCGGTCGCTGACCACCCACCGAGATCGAAGTCGCGACGCGCCCATGTCCGCCTTCGTCATTCCGGCGTGTTCCTACGAGGTCCGCTCCGTCCCCGCCTGAGCAGCGCCGGTCGCCGACCACCCGCCGAGGTCGAGGTCGCGACGTGCCCATGTCCGCCTTCGTCATTCCGGCGTGTTTGTGGCCGGAATCCACACCCCGAAGTAGTGGATCCCGGCCAGAAGCATGCCGGGATGACGGGGGCGATGCCGTCACCGCGCCTTCGATATCGGTGGTCGTCTCGATAGTCGCCGCGCGTGGCAGCCGATCGCTCCAGCAGCGGGAACGGTCGCGACCACACCGCTGCTGCCGGGGCGCGGGACCGACGAACCCACCGGCCGCCCGGATATCGCTCGAATGCCGGGACGTACCTGTTCCTGGGCGGCAGACCGGTCGCAGCCCGCGCGAACCACCGGGCGACACGCGCGGGCTGCGTCGACCCGATCAACCCGGGCGCCGAGTTCGTTCGGGCCGATCGAATTCCGGCAATCCACGCAGTGATCGGTGACCAACCGCAGCTCAACGGCGATACCCCTCCGTCGCAACCGGTGACATCCATCTCGTCCGGGTGCCGACGAGCTGCCGAATCATGGTCCGGTGCGGCCCATTTGAGGTCGGGCACGCGGACGCCGTGCGGCCGGACCGCGACGTGGCCGGTCGACACTGCAAGAATTGGGGCGTGACAACTCCCCGTGACCCTGATGCCGAATCCGGTCGGTGGGGTGACGAGGAGTACCCGCTCATCGAACGGCATCCGGGGTACGACCGGTACCCCCCGCCCAAAACCCCCGCGCCACGGCCCCATGATGAGGGCGCGGAGCTTCCGGAGTTCCTGGCGCGCCGGGGCCGAGAACCGCGTGCGACACCACCGGCACCGCGAGCACGCGGCACGCAGCCGCCCCCACCTCCGGCCGGATCGACTCGTGGATTCAAGCGCCTGCGCGGATCGCAGCCGATCCCGCCTCGGCCGCGTGGATCGCAACCCCCCGTGCCGCCGGGCTCGCCCCAGCACGGCGCACCGCCGTCCGCCCTTCCAGGCGACACAGAACCGCCGACGACCGCGAAGTTCGCCGCCGTGGACCCGGGGCACGACTCCGCTCCGGAAACCGAGCAAGCACAACCGCAGGACACCCGCGCGATCACCAATCCCGGGCTGCAACGACCCCCGCGCAAGCTGACCGTGACCCGGGTAGCGGCGCGGCGCAGTATCGAACTCACCAATCGCGGTATCGCCACCTTCCAGCGCGCCGCCAAGGCCGATGGCGCGGAGGAATCAGGCCTCACCGCGCTCGTCTACGCCACCATGGCCAATTTCGCCACCGACGCCGCGATCGCGGTATCGCTGGCCAACACCCTGTTCTTCGCCAGCGCCACCGCCGAATCCAAATCCAAGGTGGCGCTCTACCTGCTCATCACCATCGCCCCGTTCGCACTGATCGCGCCGCTGATCGGCCCCATGCTGGACCGCCTGCAGCGCGGTCGCCGGCTGGCGCTGGCCGGTTCGTTCGCCGTGCGCGTCGGGGTGGCGGTGCTGTTGATCTTCAACTACGACAACTGGGCGCTGTATCCGCTGGCCCTGTGCATGATGATCCTCAGCAAATCGTTCTCGGTACTGAAGAGCGCCGTCACACCGAGGGTGCTGCCACCGGGAATCGACCTGGTGCGCACCAACTCTCGACTCACCGTCTTCGGCCTGGTGGGTGGCACGCTGGGCGCGGGTGCCGTAGCCGGTGTGATCGCGTCGGTCTTCCACACCCCGGGCGCGCTCATCTTCGCGGCCGTCCTGGCGGGTGCGGGCGCCTATCTCAGCCTGCGCATTCCGTCCTGGGTGGAGGTCACCGAGGGCGAAGTCCCGGCCACCCTCGGCTATCACGGCGACGATGCGCGCACCGAGGTCCTCGACCCCAGCCAGGCGGACAAGATCCCACCGCGCAAGCGCCGCCAACCACTGGGCCGAGCCGTGGTGACCGGGCTGTGGGGCAATGGCACCATCCGCATCCTGACCGGCTTCCTCACCTTCTACGTCGCCTTCGTCTCCAAGGCCACCGAACATCGCCCGGTGCAGCAGGCCGCCATGCTCGGCATGGTGGGTGCGGCCGCGGCCATCGGCAATTTCGCCGGTAATGCCACCGGCGCGCGCATGAAGCTGGGCCGCCCGTCACTCATCGTGCTCAGCTGCACCATCGCCTGTGTGGCGGCGGCGGCCGTCGCGGCGATTCTGGGCACCCTGCTCGGGGCGGTGCTGGCCGCGCTGGTCGCCTCGGGTGCGAGCGCGCTGGCGAAGGTCTCCCTCGACGCCTCCATCCAGGACGACCTGCCACCGGAGTCCATCGCCTCCGGTTTCGGCCGCTCGGAGACGGTGCTGCAACTGGCGTGGGTGCTGGGCGGATCGGCGGGCGTGCTGCTGCCGACCGAATACTGGAAGGGTTTCGCGGTGGTCGCGGCGGCCATGGCGCTCGGCCTGGTGCAAACCGTGGTCAGCTACCGTGGACATTCGCTGCTGCCCGGATTGGGCGGCAATCGACCTCAGCACGCGAAACAGGAGATCCACGGCCACGGGGCCGGGGAACCCGCCTCATGACGGACAGGAAGCCAACCCGGTGAGCAAACCGAACGCCCGCACGATCGTCGCCCTGGTCGGAGCGGCCCTGCTCGTCTTCGTGGCCGCCGTCGCGACCGTCGTGGGGTTCGCCGTACGGGGTGCCGATAAGCCGGAACCGGCCATCACCGCGTACGCGCACGGCAAAGCGATCACCATCGAGCCGTTCATGTACTGCAATGTGCAGATGCAGGACTGCCAGGTGCTGCCCAAGGACGATGAGGCGCAGCTGCCCATCGAACTCTCCTGTCCCGAGGGCAAGGACTGCCGGATCGGCCAATCCTCCGAACTGGATGTGCCCGCGGGCTATCCGCTACAGCTGTCGCTGCCGAAGTCGATTGTGAACAGCCCCTGGGTGGCCGTGGCGTACTACGGCATGCCGGACGGCAATGTGATGCCGCAACGCCTTTCGCACCGCGACTTCGACGAGGGCACGGCCGCGATCACCATTCCGTCCGCGGCCGAGCTGCCCCTGCTCGGTGTCGAGATGCAGCTCCCGATCCTGGCCCGCGATATGACGACCGGCGAAGAGGGTTACCTCCCGCACGCCGCGTGGTCGGTCCGCACGGCCGACTGACGCCTGACGTCGAATAGCGATGGGCCCCGGTGAGTTTCCACTCACCGGGGCCCATTTCGCGTTTACGCGAGGACTTCTCAGGCGTCGAGCTCGCGCGCCACACCGCGCAACGCCTCGGCGATGCGCTGCGACATCTTGCGATCGGGGTATCGACCGCGCTGCAGATCCGGCTGCACCTTCATTTCCAGCAGCTTGATCATGTCCTCGACGAGTCCGTGCAATTCGTCGGGACTCCTTCGCGGCGTTGCCGGTTCGGACGCGCGCCGCCCGCCGTGTTCGGACTGATTGCGCACCGTCGGGGTCTCGAGCAGCTTGAGGCTCAGAGCCTGCGGGCCACGGCGTCCGGCGGCCATGCCGAATTCGACGCGCTGTCCGGGCTTGAGCGCCTCGACGCCCTCGGGCAGCGCGGACGACCGAACGTAGACGTCCTCGCCCTCATCCTGGGACAGGAAGCCGAAGCCCTTTTCGACGTCGTACCACTTCACCTTGCCGGTCGGCACTGCGCTCACCCGTTCGTCGTTCGATGCCCGGCATACCGGGCACAGGGTTGTCGGACCAATCGTCCGCAACCTAGCCATTTGCGAAAGAACGCGCCCCACACAGCGATGAGGGACGCGAATGTTTCGAGTCTACCCCGGTGTGAATAGCCCGAGCACATCAGTTTTACGGTCATCGGGTGTCCGATACCTCTGCTCACTCGACGTCTCGCAGGTCCGGGACCTGGCTGCTCCGAATTGCGATCGGCCTGTTCGCCATTGGGTTGCTGGCGATCATCGGCATCTTCGGCTGGGCAATTCTCAGCGACTCCGAACCGGCGCTGTGGCTCTATCTCGTCGCCATGTGCGCACCGCTCGGATTTCTGTTCGGAGTGATATTCGCGCTGTGGTCCGGTCGCCGTGCCAGATGATTGCGCGACACCGCATATTGCCCACTTCGTTACCGCGCTACACATGTGATCTTCATCACATAACGAGACGATAACAGCGCCGTCACAGGAGCCTATCGGCGCGGACTCGCCGTGACCACCTGCACAGACGGATATTCGGAACCCGTTGCGCCGGATCGCGACCCACACAGACCCGCCGGTTACCAAATGGTGATTTTTCGCGGCGAGCGTCGTAGTGTCTCTCGCAGTCGGGTCAGCCCGACGCCACCGGCCCGCCGCACCGAACCTCACCCCGCGGGTACGGACCCCCACACGGAACAAGGGGTGAGGACGAGGGACAGCGCGCACCAGCGCGCCGGGTTGGACGACCTCTCAGTTCACTCCCGGTAGCCGGCCTCGCAGGCGCGGACGAGAGGAAACGACCCGAATATGAGTGGACGCCATCGCAAGCCGAGCAACACCGGCCGCACTGTCGCCAAGGTCGCCGTCACCGGCGCCATGATCGGCGGCGCCGGAGTAGCACTGGCCGGTAACGCCAGCGCGGCACCCGACTCCGACTGGGATCGCCTCGCACAGTGTGAAGCAGGCGGCAACTGGGGCATCAATACCGGCAACGGTTACCAGGGCGGGCTGCAGTTCTCCCCGAGCACCTGGAAGGCCCACGGCGGCGGCGAATACGCCCCCGCCGCCAACCAGGCCAGCCGCGAACAGCAGATCGCCGTCGCCGAGAAGGTGCTCGCCACCCAGGGCTGGGGCGCATGGCCCTCCTGCTCCTCCAAGCTCGGCCTGAGCAGCGGCCCGACCCCGCGCTCGGCCCCCGCGCCGGAAACCCCGCGCTGGAATCCCTCCACCCCGCAGGTGCAGGCGGCAGACCCCAGCCAGGAAGTGTTCTCCGCTGTCGACCGCGCCTTCGAGGTCGCGCAGCAGCAGGGCATCAATATCCCGCAGGAAGCCCGCAACTTCGTCGAGGCTGCCAAGAGCGGCGGGGTTGCTCTCGACCCCGCGATCGTGAACTTCTATCAGGCGAACAAGGGTCTGCTGCCGCAGTAACCCGCCCGTTCGCAGCACAACAACTCCCCGCATCAATGGCGATGCGGGGAGTTCTTGCATTGGGCACAGCGTCTCGGGCGACTGTGCCCCGGGCGGTTGCTGGTGGAAAGCGGTGCGGTGTCGCGAGATCCGGGGAGCCGGAGAGCGCGCCGGAATGAGGCTCATGCCAGAATGAGCGAGTGGTGAACAAATCGAAGAAACCCTACGTCGACAATGGCTGGCCTCAGGTGGCGAACGGTGACCATGCCGTCACCGAACTGTCGTCGACTCGCTCCGGCAGCCTCTCCCCGTACGGTGAGGAAACCGAGTTCCCGCTTCCGGTCGATCAGCTGCCCTACGTGCACCCGCACACGGTTATCAACCGCTGAGGACGCTGTTTCATTCGCGGCGTTGAGGATCTCGGTTCCGCCCTCCCTCCGCTGCCTCACACGGCTGCCCGGCTCCACTCGGTCCGGCACCGAGACGCGCCGCGAAGCAACGGGGGTCGGAGCTCTACGGGTCGGAGGCTTCATGGGTCGCGCTTACCGGGTTTGCCGTGACGGATAGCGTCAACGGCGGTTCGGAGATGTCTGCCGTCGAGTCGGCCGATAGCGCGCCCGCGAAAACAAGGGCCAGGGCGGGTACGGCGAAAACACGCGCCAAAACACCCGCCAAGGTGCCGACATCCGTGGCCGAATGGCTGGCGTCGCGCAGCGACGAGGATCTGGTGGCGCTGCTGCAGGTGCGGCCCGATCTGGCGGTGCCGCTGCCCGCCTCCATGGCGGTGCTGGCGGCGCGCACCGAGCAGCGGGCCTCTGTGCTGCGGGCGACCGATGAGCTGGACACCCTCGATTTCGCCGTGATCGAGACACTGGCCGTGCACGGCGCGGCCGATACCCGCGATCGGCGTCCGGTGCCGCGCAAGCGCCTGCACGAGCTGCTCTCCGATCGCGTGGCGAAGACGGCCATCAATGCGGCCGTGGACCGATTGCGTTCCCGCGCCCTGGTGTGGGGGCTCGATACCGAGCTGCGCCTCACGCCCGCCGCCCAGGAGGCGTTGCCGTGGCCACTGGGCAGCACCACCGAGATTCCCGACGCGCTCGCCGCACCCGAAATCGGTTCCGCACTGGCGGAGCTCACCTCGCAGGAACGGGCATTACTGGACAAACTCGCGACCACGGGACCGCGCGGGCGCACCCGTGACGCCGCGCCCGAGACTCCGGCCGATCGTCCGGTGCAGCGGCTGCTGGCCCGACGACTGCTGAATTGGATCGACGCGGAGACGGTGGAGCTGCCGCCCATGGTAGGCCAGGTGCTGCGCGGCGAAGCCATTACCGATCCGCACGCCCTCACTCCCCCGCAACCGCAGACGACGAAACTCACTGTCGCCGATGTGAATGCGGCCGCCGCCGGTGAGGTCGGCGAACTGCTTCGGCACAGCGCGGCGATTCTGGAAACACTGGGACAGGTTCCGGCACCGGTACTGCGCTCGGGTGGGCTCGGTGTGCGCGAGATGCGCCGCCTGGCCAAGCAGACCGGTATCGAGGAGGCCCGGATCGGACTGCTGGCCGAGGTCTTGGCGGCGGCCCGCCTGCTGGACAAGGGCATTCCCGAACCGGCCCCGGACACCGAGGCCGACGACTACTGGGCCCCCACCACCACCGCGGACGCCTGGGACGCCGCCGTGCCAGCCAAACGCTGGGTGGTGCTCGCGCGCGCCTGGCTGGAGCTGGATCGCTTTCCGTGGATGATCGGCCTGCGCGACGCCAATGACAAACCGCTGGTGGCACTTTCGCCCGAACTGCGAAATATGCACGCCGTACGCGACCGCCGCGCGATGCTCGAGCTGCTCGGCGAATACCCCTCCGCCACCGCACTTTCCGCGACCGAGCTGAGCCGGATCCTGGCCTGGCGACAGCCGCGCTGGCGGCGGCACTTCCGCGTGGACGCGGTGGAACGCACACTGGCGGAAGCGGAAACGCTGGGCCTCGTCGCGCGCGGCGCGCTCACCTCGGCGGGACGGGCACTGCTGCACGGCAACGAATCCGGTCCGGCCGATGCCGAGGCGGCCATGGCATCGGCCCTGCCCGAACCCGTGGATCATGTGCTCGTACAGGCGGATCTGACGGTAATCGCACCCGGTCCACTGATACCGGAACTACAGGACCGCATCGCACTGGTCGCCGATGTCGAATCCACCGGTGCCGCAACGGTGTACCGAATCAGCGAGACCTCCGTACGCCGCGCCCTGGACGCGGGCGCCACCGCCACCGAACTGCACAACCTGTTCACCACCCGGTCCCGCACACCGGTGCCGCAGTCGCTGAGCTATCTCATCGACGATGTGGCCCGCAGGCACGGTCGATTGCGGGTCGGAATGGCGCAATCGTTTGTGCGCAGCGAGGATCCGGCACTCCTGGCCGAGGTGCTGGCCGCGCCGGTCGCCGGGCAGCTGGCGCTGCGGGCCGTCGCTCCCACCGTGGCCATCTCACATGTGCCACTGGGGGAGGTGCTGGCGCAATTGCGCGCGGCGGGTTTCAGTCCGGCCGGTGAGAACTCCTCGGGCGTCATAGTCGATCTGCGTTCGCGCGGGATTCGCATCGCACCGCGGCCGAATACCCGGCCGACCTATCGACCGAATCCGCCGAGCCTCGAGCAGCTGCAATCGCTCGTGGGGGAACTGCGCGCGGGAGAGCGCGCCGCACAGACACATTCGGGCCAGGCCGTGCGCTCCGACGGCACCCGCACCAGTACCGCCGCCACCCTCGCACTGCTACAACTCGCGGCGCGAGTGCGGCGACCGGTACATATCGGCTACGTGGATGCCCAGGGCGTCGCCTCGCAGCGGGTGGTGGAACCGTTGCAGGTGGGCGGCGGCCAACTCGACGCCCTCGACCCGGTGACCGGCGCGGTCCGGCATTTCACACTGCACCGGATCGCGTCGGTCGCCCTGGTCGACTGAACCGCCTCAGGCCCTGAGCTGCCTCAAGCCTGCGGGCTGCCCAGGCAGAAGGTGATCTTCGGATCCGGCACGATTCGGAAACCGATGGCCGCGGTATCGCACGCGAACTCATCGGCCTCGCCGTCGATACGCTTGGTCACCTTGAACGACGCCTCCGGAGCGGTGCACGCCACGCTCTTGTAACCGGTGACCGTGCTCTCGTTGTAGCAGGCGCCTTCCTTGAAGTTGGGCGCCAGGCACAGGAAAGCGGTGGTCTCGCCGCTGCGTGTCTCCTCGTAGGAGGTGTACTCCTCCTTGCACTCGGTCTTGCTGTCGTGGACCTGCATGACCTGGTACACAGCCTGCTCCGACGAGCAGTCGACCGGCTCGGTCTCGGAATCGACCGTGGACCCCTCGAGGACACTGATGCAGTCGCCGACGGCCGCCTTGGCGGTATCGGACTTGCTGGAATCATCGAACATCGAACATCCGGCCAGCGCGGCAACCGCCACGAGTGCCAGTCCGAGGCGCGCGATCGGCCTCGTTCCTGCGAACTTCACCTGCGAAACCCTTTCCCACCGAACCGTTCACGGCTGCCGTGAACGGCGTGAGCGTACCCGCACCCCACCGACGGCCGCATCAGTCCGGTCGACACCTCAGTAGTAGTACATACCGGTGCCGCGCATTCCCATCAGCGACAGGTTGAGGATCATCGGCAGGAAGTTATTGAGCATCTGCAGGCTCAGGTAGGTCATATCGTTCCCTCTGTTCGCAATAGAAGATCTGGGCACACGTCCAGGTGTGGCCCTGCGCACTGTGTCGTGACCTGTCGGCAGGTCGTTACAGGGGCGAACGAAAAAATCGGGCTCTGACGGTGTGATCTGCGCCGGTAGCGAACGAGTGCGCAGGTCGCGCGCCCCTGTCGGTGGCTTCAGGGAGAATGGACCACGGTCCGGGCGGGCGGACCCTATCTCAGGAGGTGCCGTGACCGACGGTCCATTGATCGTTCAGAGTGACAAGACGCTGCTGCTGGAGGTCGACCACGAGTCGGCCGGTGCGGCGCGTCAGGCGATCGCGCCGTTCGCGGAATTGGAGCGGGCGCCGGAGCATGTGCACACCTATCGGGTGACGCCACTGGCGCTGTGGAATGCCCGCGCCGCCGGGCACGACGCCGAACAGGTGGTGGACGCGCTCGTCACCTACTCCCGCTACGCGGTGCCGCAGCCGCTGCTGGTGGACATTGTCGACACTATGGCCCGGTACGGGCGGCTACAGCTGGTGAAACATCCGACGCATGGGCTGACACTGATATCGCTCGATCGCGCGGTGCTCGAGGAAGTATTGCGGCACAAGAAGATCGCGCCCATGCTCGGCGCGCGCATCGACGACGACACCGTTGTCGTGCATCCCTCCGAACGCGGGCGCATCAAGCAGATGCTGTTGAAGATCGGCTGGCCCGCCGAGGATCTCGCCGGATATGTGGACGGTGAGGCGCACGAGATCGACCTGGACTTCACCTCCAAGGAATGGCATCTGCGCGACTACCAGGAAATGGCGGTCGACTCGTTCTGGGCGGGCGGGTCCGGCGTGGTGGTGCTGCCGTGTGGCGCGGGTAAGACCATGGTGGGCGCCGCGGCCATGGCGAAGGCGAACGCGACCACGCTGATCCTGGTCACCAATACTGTGGCGGGGCGGCAATGGCGGCGTGAACTATTGGCGCGCACCTCGCTGACCGAGGACGAGATCGGCGAATACTCCGGCGAACGCAAGGAGATCCGGCCGGTCACCATTGCCACCTACCAGGTCGTCACCCGCAAGACCAAGGGCGAGTACCGGCATCTCGAGCTTTTCGACAGCCGGGACTGGGGGCTGGTCATCTACGACGAGGTACATCTGCTGCCCGCGCCGGTCTTCCGCATGACCGCCGATCTGCAGTCACGGCGACGACTGGGGCTGACCGCGACCCTGGTGCGCGAGGACGGCCGCGAGGGCGATGTGTTCTCACTGATCGGCCCGAAGCGCTATGACGCCCCGTGGAAGGATATCGAGGCACAGGGCTGGATCGCGCCCGCCGACTGCGTCGAGGTGCGGGTGACGCTCACCGATGCCGAGCGGATGGCCTATGCCACCGCCGAACCCGAGGAGCGCTACAAGCTGTGCTCCACCGCGCGCACCAAACTGCCGGTGGTGGAATCGATTCTGGCGCAACACCAGGGCGCGCCGACGCTGGTCATCGGGGCATATCTGGATCAGCTCGACGAGTTGGGCGAGCATTTGAACGCACCCATCATCCAGGGCTCCACCCGCACCAAGGAGCGCGAGGCATTGTTCGAGGCCTTCCGGCAGGGCGAAATTCCCGTGCTTGTGGTGAGCAAGGTCGCTAACTTCTCCATCGACCTGCCAGAAGCATCTGTCGCCGTACAGGTTTCGGGCACCTTCGGATCGCGGCAGGAGGAGGCACAGCGGCTGGGACGGCTGTTGCGGCCGAAACACGATGGCGGCCAGGCTCATTTCTATTCGGTCGTCGCCCGTGACACCCTGGACGCCGAATACGCCGCGCACCGGCAGCGTTTCCTGGCGGAGCAGGGGTACGCCTATCGCATCACCGATGCGGACGATCTGCTGGGACCGACGATAGGATAACTGGAGGATGAGCCTCCAGAAGGCGGGAGAGACGCAAGTGCGACGGCGCTTCGAATTCGCGGTGGACCGCGAGCATGCCCGGGCGGTCAATGAGGTCGGGGCCTATCTGCGGCGGTTGCGTGCGCTCGCGATCGCGGCCGCCATTGTGCTGGGCGTGGGCACCGGATTCCTCATCTGGTTGAACCATCCGTGGTCGTACCTGCTGGCCGTGGCATTCGCGCTCGGGGCGGCGACCGCGTTGTTCGTCGGCCTCTGGACCCCGCACCGCGCCCGCGTCGACAAGCTGTACACGACCGGCACCCTGGTCCCGACCGTGGTGTCGGAGAGCACCGCCAGGGGCACCACCCTGCTGGCACTGGTGAATCTGGCGAAGCCGAATGCCGACGGCCCCCGGTACGCGCTGGTGACCCGCACCGTGAAATCCCTACCCGGACACCGCCCCCGGGCCGGAGAGCGGGTCCCGGCGGTCACTGTGCGCATCGACCGCGCACCCGCCTCCGTCGGTGAGCTCTGGCATTCGGTGACCATGATGCCCATTGCCTGGGGCACCAGGGATCTGAATGTCATCGAGCGCGCCCGCACCGCCATTCTCGACGTCGAATGGCAGCTGCTCACCGATAATCTCGACCTCGCCGCCAAAGTCCGCCGGGTCGACTCCAAGCGTCTGCTGATCGACCCGCAGCAGCTCCCAGAAGAATTGCGCGGCGCGCAGGGCTGACGCCGGACGAGAGCACCTCACCTCATCCCAGCAGGCCACCCGCCTCATTTCGGCGTGCCGCCCCACGTCATCCCGGCGTGCTTTTGGGCGGGATCCACCTTTGCTCAGGAGTGGATTCCGGCCAAAGCACGCCGGAATGACGGATACGGGCCGCCGGGAATGACGGGGTCGGGGCGACCGGAAATCGGGTGTCGGCGGTGGGACGATCTCCGTAGACTGGGCCGATGGTCCCCGCAGCGAATCTGCTGGCGTTCTTTGTCGCGGCAACTGTTTTGATCGTAATCCCTGGTCCCGGTGTGCTTTTCGTCATCGGACGGGCGCTCACCGATGGACGTAAAGCCGCACTGCAGTCCGTCCTCGGCCATTCGCTGGGGGTGCTGGTGGTGCTCGTCTTCGTGGCGGCCGGACTGGGTGCCGTGGTGGCGGCGTCGGCGATCGCCCTGACGGTGGTGAAGATCGTCGGCGCGCTGTACCTGATGTACCTCGGCGTGCAGGCGATTCGTGATCGGAAGTCGCTGCGGGCAGCCCTGCGGGCCGAGGTCGAACCGGCGCAGCGGGGGCGCATGCTGCGGCAGGCATTCCTGGTCGGCATCAGCAATCCGAAGGCCATCATCTTCTTCTCCGCGGTGCTGCCACAGTTCGTGGATCCGGCCAGCGGGGCGGTGGCCGGGCAGATGTTGGTGCTCGGCCTCGTATTCCTCGTGATCGCACTGGTTTCCGATAGCGCGTGGGCATTGCTGGCCGGGTCCGCGCGCAACTGGTTCGCGCGGTCGCCGAAGCGGCTCGAGGCGGTCGGCGGTGCGGGTGGGGTAATGATCTTCGGTCTGGGGGCGAGTGTGGCGGTGTCGGGTACCAGCCACTAGCGGAGCCGACGACTAATATCGGGCTGGCCGGCAAGGGTTGCCGGGAAGGGGCGGCTCGGGTGACAAAGTACAGGCGGTGGCGGTACTCGCTGGCCGGAGTGGCGCTGGTCGCCGCGGTGGCGGCGCCCGCGCAGGCGCAACCGTCGGATCCGCTGTCCGGCGCACCCGGGCTCGGTGATCCCTACTATCCGCTCGACGGCAATGGCGGCTACGACGCCACCCATTACGAGGTCACCGTCTCCTACGATCCGCCCACCCGGCACCTCACCGGTTCGGTGCGGATCGACGCGATCGCCACCCAGGCCCTGCGCACCTTCAATCTGGACTACGACGGTCCGGAGCTGACGAAGGTGTCGGTGAACAACCTGCCCGCCTGGTTCGATCGCACCGATGAGCACGAGCTGGTGATCACTCCCCTGCTGCCGCTGCTGCCCGGTCTGCCGTTGTCGGTGCAGGTCGAATACGCGGGCCCGGTTCCCGAGGGCGAGGACACCGGCTGGTTCACCTCCCCCAGCGGCGGCGCTTTCGTTGCGGGCGAACCACATTCGGCAACCACCTGGTACCCGCTCAACGACACGCCTTTGGATAAAGCGACATTCACGCTGAACGCGACGGTGCCGCAGGAGTGGCAGGTCATGTCCAATGGCCTGAGGACCCAGGACACCGTGACCGATGGCCAACGCACCGTGCGCTGGGAATCGCGGCAACCGGTCATCGGCTACCTGACCACCATGGCCATCGAGAAGTTCGAATTCCTGGAGCAGCGCCGCGCCGATGGCACGCCCCTGCTGAGCGCCTTCGCTCCGGATGCGTTGGCGGCCAAGGAGAACGAGCTGCGGCTGCCGGAGATCCTCGACTTCAACGAGGAGCTGTACGGCCCCTACCCGTTCGACGCGGCGGGCGGTATCTACGTCGACACCGAATTGGAATTCTCGCTGGAGACCCAGACCCGCCCCATCTACGCGCCGTGGACGGATCTGCAGACGGTGGTGCACGAGATAGCCCACCAGTGGTGGGGTGACTCCATGTCGGTCAAACAGTGGTCCGATATCTGCCTGAACGAATGCTTCGCCAGCTACACCGCCGACTACCTGTGGCCGGAACGCAAGGAGGGCAAGGATGTCGACACCCAGTACCGCGAGACGGTCACGAAGTTCTACGACAACCCCAAGTTCTGGCGCATCACCCTCCACGACCCCGGCGTAGGAAATGAATTCACCTCCGTCTACTACCGCGGCCCGCTCTTCCTGCACGCCCTGCGCCGCACCCTCGGCGATGACGTGTTCTTCCCCGCCATCCGCGATTTCGTCTCCGCCCACACCTACGGCAATGCCTCGATGCGGGAGTTCCGTGAGTTCATACAGTCCAAATCGCCGAATGACCTGACCGGCTTCCTCGAAGCCTGGCTCGACCGCGAAGAACCCCCGGCCGAGGAATTCCTCTACCCGGGGTCGCTCCGCTCCTGAATGCCCGCTCGACTCTCGTGTCGGCCGCGCGGTGCGCGACTGGCACGAACAGGGAAGTGGGAAGCGGCTCCCGACACCCGCCGCGCACACGCCGCCGGAGAGCAAGGGCACCAGCCCGCCACACACACGCCACCGGACACCAACAGCACCAGCCCGTCACACACAAACGTCCGGAGCGGCGAGGGCACCGGATAGCTCTGGCGCAGAGGTTTCGACAACCGTGCGGGACGGTCGTGGGACCTGGCGAGCAGGTGGCCGGAGGTACCGCGGCGGTCCAGCGGTTGCCGACTGGCCCGCGACAGCAGGCCGGTGATCGCGCAGCATCGGATTCATGATCGAAGTGACGGCGGTGCTGGGTGTGGCGGCCGCGGCGTTGGGGATGGTGCTGACGCCGGGGCCGAACATGATGTATCTGGTGTCGCGGACGGTATCGCAGGGGCGGCGGGCCGGATTCGTGTCGCTGGCGGGGGTGGCGCTCGGGTTCGGGTGTTATTTGGCGGCCGCGACCGCGGGAATCACCGCCGTATTCGCCGTGGTGCCGGGCTTGTATATGGCGTTGAAGCTCGCGGGGGCGGGGTACCTCGCCTGGCTGGCGTGGAAAGTTCTTCGGCCCGGCGGGATATCGGCATTCGCGCCGCAGGATCTGCCCGCCGACCCGGCGCGGCGACTGTTCACCATGGGCCTGGTGACGAATCTACTCAATCCGAAGATCGCCATTATGTACATGGCGCTCATTCCGCAGTTCGTGGCGCCGGAGCAGGGGCGGGTGTGGTTGCAGAGCCTGGGCCTCGGCGCGGTACAGATCGCGGTCGCGTTGAGCGTGAACGGGCTGATCGTCCTGGGTGCGGGCGCGGTCGCCGGCTTCCTCGCCGGGCGGCCGCTGTGGTTGCGGGCGCAGCGCTGGGTTACCGGAACCATGCTGGGCGCGATAGCGGCCTTGGTCGCCACCGATCGCGCCCGCCCGGTCCCGGCGGCCTGATCAGGGTGCGGGCGGGCCTCAGCCCACATTGACCCCCGCGCGCAACCGCCGGATACCCTCCGCCATGGTCTCGTCGCGCTTGCAGAAGGCGAAGCGCACCAGGTGATTCCAGGACGCCTTGTCATCGGCGAAGACGCTCACCGGGACGGCCGCGACGCCAAGGCGCGCCGGAAGTTCCCGGCAGAAGGCCAGACCGTCGGTCACACCGAGCGGGGTGATATCGGCGCAGACGAAATAGGTTCCGTCACTGCGCTTCACACCGAAGCCCGCCTCGGCCAGAGCCGCGGAGAGCCGGAGTCGCTTATCCGCGAGGGTGTCTCGCAATGCCGCCACCCACTGCTGCTCGTGCCGGATGGCGTGCGCGACGGCGGGCTGGAAGGGCCCGCCGCCGACGAAGGTGAGGAACTGTTTGGCGGCCAGCACCGCGTCGAGCAGCGGCGCGGGGGCGCAGGCCCAGCCGATCTTCCAGCCGGTAACGCTGAAAGTCTTGGCGGCGCTGGAGATTACGACGGTCCGCTCGAACATGCCGGGCAGGGTGGACAGGCTGATGTGCTCGTGCCCGTCGAAGGCGAGATGCTCGTACGCCTCGTCCGCCATCACAATGAGGTCGTGTTCGATGGCGAGTTCGGCAATGGCGGTGAGGTCGTCGCGGTCCAGCACCGTGCCGGTGGGGTTGTGCGGTGAATTCACCAGCAGCATGCGGGTATCGGGGGTGATGGCGGCGCGCAGACTGTCCAGATCGAGCGCGAAACCGTCGCCGTCGGGTACCAGCCGGGCGGTGCGCCGACGCGCCCCCGCGAGCGCGACGGCGGCGGCATAGGAGTCGTAGTACGGCTCGATGAGCGCCACCTCCTGCCCGGGTTCGACCAGGCCGAGAATGGTCGCGGCAATGGCTTCGGTGGCTCCGACGGTGACCAGGACCTGGCTGTCCGGGTCATAGGCGGTGCCGTAGCGGCGAACGCGATCGGCGGCGATGGCCTGGCGCAGCGCCGGGACGCCGCGGCCGGGCGGGTACTGGTTGAAACCGTCCGCAATGGCCTGCCGGGCCACCTCCAGCATGCCCGCGGGCCCGTCGCTGTCCGGGAAGCCCTGTCCGAGATTGACAGCGCCGTGCTGGACGGCGAGTTCGGTCATCTCGGCGAAGATCGTCGACGCGAAGGGGCGCAGGCGTTCGACGGTGGGTGTCAACGGCATGTCCGGAGGGTAGCCCACCGGGACAAATGGTTGCGATTCAATAGCGAACACCTATGTTTCACTTTTGAATTACCTTGCCTACCAGCGCGATTGTGCAATGACCCAAAGGCCGCTAGCCTCCCCGTGTTCCACTTCACATCCACCCCTGGTGGACTATCGAAAGAGGGCGCACCATGGCCTCCTTCATCGACCTGCTCCTACACCCGATAGCGGTCGTCGACTTCGCGGATCAGATCGCGAACCAGCTGATCGGCTGGGGCACCGGATCCACGACCCCGGACGTCAGTGCCGGTTCCAGCTTCCCGCCATCGGGTTCGGGCGGCGGCAATTCCGGTTCCGGCACCGGTTCCGGAATCGGCAATTGCACGCCGACCGGATCGGTCAGCCTCTCCGGCGGTATGGAATGCGAGTCCGGTTCCGGGGTGAGCACGCCACCCAACTGATGACATCCGGTGTGCGGCAGGAACTGTCGGGGGTATGCCGCCCACCATGAGGGATGCGCACTCGGCGCGGTCGCGATCTTCGTGGCCGCGCCGTTCGCGCGACGGGTAGAGCCCGTTCGAAAACCTCAGTGCGTCAACCGGATACCGGTCAGCTTGGCCGGATTCGCCAGATCGTAGATCCCCCAGACCTTCCCGTCCCGCACGGTGAAGCCGTACACCCGGCGCGGATTCCCCGAATGATCATCGCCCGGTTCCCGCCCGTGCACGAGAATCCCCAATTGCCCATTGACCAGTACGGGTTCGAAAACACCCGCCTGCATACTGGCGGGATCGCCGAAGCCGAACTTGCGTCGCAGCCCCAGGAAGAACCGGGCCACCTTGCCCCGGCCCGCCACCACATTGATGGCGGTGGCGGTGGTGCCGCCCGCATCGCCGACGGTGCGCGCGTCCGGATGCAGTGCCGCCACCACCCGGTTCAGATCACCGGAGTAGAGCGCCTCGATGAGGTGCTGTACCGCGACCGCGTGCACCGGGTCGGCCACCGGTTCCGGACTGCGGGCCAAGGTTTTTCGCGCCCGTGTCGCCAGCTGCCGGGCCGCATCGGTGGAAATGCCGAGGATCGCGCCGATCTCATCGAAAGGGACGCTGAATCCGTCGTGCAGCACGAAGGCCACCCGCTGCGGTGGGGTGAGGGTGTCCAGCACGATCATGGCCGCGAAGCGCGCATCCTGTTTGCGGACCACCGCCGCCAGCGGATCCGGGGTGCTCGACGGAGTCGGCCCGGTCACCACGGGTTCCGGAAGCCACTGCCCCACATAGGTTTCCCGCCGTGCGGCGGCACTGCGCAACCGGTCCAGGCAGATCCGGCCGACCACGGTGGTGAGCCAGGCGCGCAGATCCTCGATCTCGTATTGCGGTGCGGTAGCCAGGCGTAACCAGCTCTCCTGCACCGCGTCCTCGGCGTCGCTGACACTGCCCGTCAACCGGTAGGCCACCGAGAGCAGATGCGGCCGATGAGATTCGAACAAGTCGGCGAGAAGAGCGGCAACCATCAGGAAGATGCTACGGAGCTGCCGCGACCCGCCCGCCGCGACCCTACCCACAACGGATATCCACTCGCGTATTCCCGAATCCGTGCCAGCATGACCCGATGGACCCGAGCACCCTGTCGAACGGAACGGTCTGGCTGTCGCCACCGACGGTGCACGATATCGACACCATTACCGCCTGCTGCCAGGAACCTTCCCTCGGCCGCTGGACAACCATGCCCGTCCCGTATCACCGCGAACACGCGGAAGCGTTCATTACCGATATCGTCATCCCGGGCTGGGCCGCCCACAGACCGACCTGGGCCCTACGCCCCAGCGCCGATGGACCGGTCATCGGCATGATCGGCCTGAATCCGTACCGCGGCCCCGCCGACGAAGGCGCCGAAATCGGCTTCTGGCTCAGCCCGGCCGCCCGTGGTCGCGGCCTCATGACCCAGGCCGTCGACCTCGTCTGCACCACCGGATTCGCCCCCGACGCCTTCGGTTTCGGCCGCATCGAATGGCGCGCGATCGTCGGCAACCTCGCCTCCGCCGCCGTAGCCAGTCGCGCTGGTTTCCACTACGAGGGCCTGCTGCGCGGCGGCATGATTCAGCGCGGCGTCCGCCACGACACCTGGGTCGCCTCCCGGCTCCCCACCGACCCGCCCGGTCCGGCAACCGACTGGCCCGCGGAATTCCCCTGACCGGTCCTCGTACGCGGTGCGCTGGCAGTGGCGGTTTCCGGAGGCCTTCGTCGCCCTGAGCGAAGTTGCCGGTGCTTCACACCGCCGCCCGGCAGCGGTGTGCCGATCCGACTCAATGCGGCTGACCGAAAGCCGCACGTGATGCGTCTCCTCGTCATTCCGGCGTGTTTGTGGCCGGAATCCACGCCCGAGAAGCCTCGCTACACCGTGTGGATCCCGGCCGAGAAACGCGTCCGGGGTGACAGGACGTCCAGTCCCGGAACGTCAACGCAACCCAACCGACCGGTCGCGTGTAGCCGAATTGTCGGTCCCGCACTCGTAGGCTTGGGGATATGACGCTCGAGGAGATCGCGGGCGAGCTGTATGGCGTCGCTCCGGCCGGGTTCGTCGCGGCGCGCGACGAGTGGGTGCGGCGGGCGCGGGCGGATGGGGATCGGGAGCTGGCGGCGGCGATCGGGAAGTTGCGGCGGCCGACCGTGGCGGCGTGGGCGGTGAATCTGCTGGTCAGGCAGGCCCACGAGGAGGTGGGCGCGCTGCTGGAGCTGGGGGATGCGCTACGCGACGCGCAGCGGCGACTGTCCGGGGATCGGTTGCGGACCCTGACTACCCAGCGACAGCAGGTGGTGAATGCGCTGACCCGGAAAGCCGGGGAGTTGGCACCCGACCACGGACAGCCACTCAGCGAAACGGTGCTGCGCGAGGTCGGTCAAACCCTGCATGCCGCCCTCGCCGACCCCGAAGTGGCCAACCAGGTCCGTGCCGGAACGCTCACCAGCGCCACCACCTACGAGGGCTTCGGCCCCGCCAGCCTGATGTCCGTCCCGGACCGACCCGCCACCCGGGGCAAGTCCAGCGCACGCGATAGGGCCTCCGCGCACGCCACCGCCGCCGGAGCGGATACGACTGCGGTGGGTGCCGACGCGGCGGCCGACGAATCCGACGCCGCCGCGCCGACTTCCACCAGCCGGTCCGCGCGTCGTGACGCCCGAACCACGAAATCGCGGTCGCGGACAAGCGAATCCGCTGACCGGCCCGACCCACAGGCGCAGACCCGGCAGGAGCTGACCGAGGCCCTCGAAGCTCTGCAATCAGCCCGCGCGGCCCGCGATTCCGCCCGCTCCGAACACGACCGAACCACCTCTGACCTGGCCACCATCGAGGCGCGCATCTCCGCCCTCCGTGAGGACCTCTCGCACGCCGAGACCGAACGCCGCTTCACCGTCGCCGCCAACCGCACCGCCAACGAAGCCCTCACCAAGGCCCAACGCCACCTCGACCACGTCGAACGCTGGGCCGAGAAGGTCCGAACCCGGCTCTCCCCCAGCTGATCCCAGCTATCCACAACCATCCACAGCTGACCCGGATGCACAACCATCCACAGCCGCCCCATGGCATCCACCGTCACCATGCCGCCACCCCGTCGGTCGGGGATGGCGGGAGAGCTGCGCACCATGGCGACGAGAGGCACCGCCGACCAACCTGAAAGCGCGCCGCGTCCGGAGATCGAGACTCCGCCCTGGGGCAGCGGGCTGAGCGGGTGGCCGGAGTTGCCGTACGTCTCGTGACCGATCCACCCCGTCATCCCGGCGAGGAGAGTCACCGCTCAGGAATTATGACCGGGCGCTGAGTGCCGAACCAACGCTGTTCGAAGAGCCTCGGGCGTAGATTTCGAATATGGCGACTGAGGCGCGCTTCGACTGGATCGTCGAGACCATGGACATTCGGAGTGGGGACCGGATACTGGAGATCGGGCCGGGGTCCAGTCCGTCGGTGCGATATCTGGCCGCCCCGCTGGAAAGCGGCCATGTGATTGCCATCGATCGCTCGGCAACAGCCATCGCGCGATCGACCGAAAAGCATGCCGCGCTGATCGATTCGGGCCGGGTGCGATTGGTGGAGGCCGCATTGGAGCAGGTCCTTCCGGAGGATGTGCTCGACGACGGTCGGCGCTTCGACAAAATCCTCGCGGTCAATGTGAATCTCTTCTGGACCCGCCGCCCCACCACCGAACTCGCCCGCATCCGCGACGTACTCGCCCCGACCGGAACCCTGTACCTGGTCTACGGCTACGGCGACCCCGCCGACCACACCTCGGCCAGCCCGAAACCCTTGCCGGGCAAGCTCGCCGAATATCTGCGGGAGTCCGGCTTCGATACCGAAACCCGCTCCTGCGGCGACCTTCTCTGCATTACGGCCACCCCCGCCTGACTCCGGCGTTGCTCGACCCCGCAGACGACTTCGCGCACGTTCCCCCACCGCATCATGCGACGAGCGGAGTGGAAACGTGCGCGAAGTCGATCGGCGAATTCATCCACAGCTGTGCACAGGTGTGCATGAATCACGCGGGACCGCTTGTGCGAGTACCGGTCTCAGGCGCAGGTACGGCGCTCGGCAACCGCCGCCGCCAGGCGCTCCAGCTGTACGGCGGTGGTATCCCAGTCGAGGCAGGCATCGGTGATGGACTGCCCGTACGCCAGGTCGTCGGACCGCCCGAGGGTCAGGTCCTGGCGGCCCGCGACAATGAAGCTCTCCATCATGAGACCGACAGTGTGGGTCTCGCCGCCCGCGATGCGCTCGGCGATATCGGTGACGACATCGACCTGCTTGTTGTGGTCCTTCTTGCTATTGCCGTGGCTGGCGTCGACCACGATTCGCTCCGGCAGCGAAGCCTTTTCCAGGCGCAGGCAGGCTTCGGCGACGGAGGCGGCGTCGAAGTTGGTGCCATTGGTGCCGCCGCGCAGAATGACGTGGCAGTCCGGGTTGCCCGCGGTGCGAATCAGCGCGGAGCGGCCCTCGAGATCGGTGCCGGGGAAGACGTGGCTGGCGGCGGCGGCGCGCACACCGTCCACGGCGACCTGCACATCACCGTCGGTGCCGTTCTTGATGCCGACCGGCATGGACAGCGCGCTGGACAGCTGGCGGTGTACCTGGCTGGCGGCGGTCCGCGCGCCGATCGCACCGTAGGACACCAGGTCCGCGATGTACTGCGGGGTAATGGGGTCGAGGAATTCACAGGCCACCGGCAGACCCAGGGCGGTGATATCCACCAGCAACTGCCGTCCCAGATCCAGGCCGGTATTGATATCGAAGCTGCCATCCAGGTGCGGGTCGTTGATGAGGCCCTTCCAACCCAGCGTGGTGCGCGGCTTCTCGAAGTAGACCCGCATCACGATATGCAGCCGGTCCCCGAGTTCATCGGCCTTGGCCGCCAACCGGCGGGCGTAGTCGAGCGCGGCCCCGGTGTCGTGCACCGAACACGGGCCGACAATCACCATGAGACGGTCGTCGGCACCATTGAGGACGTCGACGGTGGCCTTGCGGCCCGCGCGCACGGTATCGGCGAGCGCATCGTCAATGGGGTGGGCGCGACGGACCTCGGCGGGCGAGCGCAGCGGGCTCACGCTGAGGGTGCGCTGATCGTCCAGATCGGCATGCCTGGAATCGATGGCGGCGGCGAGGGTCATGATCGTGGGTTCCTTTTCTCAGGCCGACCCACGGGAGATTCGCGGAAAATCCTCGGAGCCGGTCTGTATCTTCCGGCTCGGGGTGGAGGAGGTCAGCGCGCGGTCACGCCGCTCGGCCCACCCGGGGCCGGCTGGCTAAACCAGAAATACACGCGCTGCATGGCGGCGACAGTACCAGAAGAGACAGAAAATGCGTGTGTTGGCTACCACAGTGCGCGTCTCATAGTATGGGATGAGCTTTCGCGCCTCGGGATATGCGAAGTGACAACTGGTTTGTCGAGGTTGTAGCCATCTGATCAGAACAGCCCGTCATCGCGAGGATGACCGGGCGACATCGCGCTCACCGGGTGCGCCCAAGACCGGAGCCCGGTGCGGAACGGTTCCGTACCGGGCTTCGGCTGATCGTCAGCTCCACTGGCCGGGCATGTAGTCCCCGCCGACATTGCCCGCCAGCACGTTGAGCCGGTTCCAGGCGTTGATATTCGCGATGAGGGAGATCAGCGCGCCGATCTGGTTCTCGTCGTAGTGCTTGCGCACCAGCGCCCAGGTTTCGTCGGTCACGCGATTGTGCGGATCGGAGAGGCGGGTGCCCTCCTCGGTGAGCGCCAGCGCGGCCCGCTCGGCCTCGGTGAATACCGTGGATTCGCGCCAGGCTGCGACCATGGCCAGCCGCACCGGGGTCTCACCGGCGTGCGCGGCGTCCTTGGTGTGCATATCGAGGCACAGTCCGCAGCCGTTGATCTGGGAGGCGAGAATCTTCACCAGCTCCTGGGTGGCCTTGGGCAGTTCGGAATCCTCGGCGACGCGGCCCGCGGTTATGAGTCGCTTGACGAACTTGCTGGCGATGTCATTGGCGAAGAGGCTGAAACGCGGTTCCATGATCAGGTCCTTTGCTCTTGTTTTCATGGGCTCTACCAGGACGACGACGTGGGTCGCCGGGGTGTGACATCCGGTTGCGTGAACCGGGCCGCGCGGACTACCGCACCGGAAAGTTGGCGCGGATCACGTTGTGCTGGTCGCGGTTTCGCTTGAGATCGCGCAGCCGCGCCAGGGTGAGGTCGCCGAAGGCCGCCGCGGCGGTCTCGCCCGGGCTGAGGAAGGTGTAGGGCTTGCCGCCGCTGATGTGGTCACCGAGGGCGTCCACCACGGCCTGCCGCTTGGCGGCGACGGCGTCGCGCACCTGCGGGATACCCAGGCCCAGCAGGTAGAGCAGGTACGGCTCGGCGACCGGACCACGGGCTCCACCGTCGGGACGGGCGGTGGCGAACGCGCCGCCGAGCCCGCGGACCTGGATATTCATCAGCGGCGCGACCGCGTCGTCGACCAGGATCTTCGTCACCTCGTCACCGAGATCGGTGAGCAGATCACCGCGCGACAGTGACGGACTCGGGTCGGTGGGTTCGGCGGTAATGGCACCGATCTGCGCCGGGGTCAGCGCACCGCGCTTATCGCTCATGAGTCCGCCGAGCCGGTCGATGGCCGCCGTCGCATCACGACCCGCCTCGGCGGCGCCGAGGTAGGCGACGTCGAGGGCCACCATTTCCGGCGCGTTCGGGAACTGGAAGCGCTGGAACCATGCCGACAGCTCGACGGGTGCGTCGGTGGTGAGCTCCCGGAAGGTCTCCCACACCTCGGCGGCACGAGCGCCCGGGAACATGACCCGGCCGCCGTAGACGGAAGGCACCGGGAACAGGTCGAATTCGAGGCCGGTCACGATAGCGAAGTCGCCGCCGCCGCCGCGCAGCGCCCAGAACAGCTCCGGGTCGTTCTCGGCGGTGACCCGGGCCGGGCGGCCATCGGCATCGACAATGTCGAAGGCGCGCACCGCATCCGAGGCCCAGCCGTATTTGCGGGTGAACCAACCGGCGCCGCCGCCGAGGGTGTAGCCGGTCACACCGACCACCGGGTTACTGCCCGCGAGGCCGGTAAGGCCGTGCGGCGCAGCGGCTTTCTGGATCTGCCCCCAAGCGACACCGGATCCGACCCGGGCGATACGTGCCGCGGCGTCGATCTCGACACCATCGAAACGATGGGTGCGCAGCAGGATCGCGCCGTCGATATCACCGGTCGCGCCGTGTCCGGTCGGCTGGGTCACCACCGGCACCCCGGCCTTGCGGGCCCGAGTGAGCACGGCAGCCACATCGTCGACGGCGGCGGCTTCCACCACCGCGCCGACCCGCTGGGTGATTGCCAGATTCCAGGGCTGGGCGGCCTGCTCGAACTCGGCGTCACCGGGGAGCAGCACTCGGCCGCGGACGGACTGGCGCAGATCGTTGAATGTCATTGTGCTTCCTGCCTCTAGGAACTCATCGCGTTTGTCGCGTTCATAGAGTCGACGAGGCAGGCAGCTCGGCTGTGACACGCACCGACGAGTGACGCTGATCACTCACCTCCGGTGCGTGCCGAATATTCGCCCTACTTCCGCGCGAACGGAAAACTGACCTTGGTCAGCTGCTCCGACAGTTCCCACAGGCGGCGGGCCGTCATCTCGTCCCGGGAGGCGGAGGAACAACCGCTGCGGCCGGGATGTCCCCGCAGGCCGCGCAATCCGGTCGGACCGTAGTACGCACCCGGCTGCACCTCGGCGGTGGCCGCGAAGAGCGTTGGCAGCGCGCCCATCTCGGCACTCTGAGCGAACAGGCGATTACCGATGGACATGAGGAAGTCCATCGCCGACTCGGTATGCGACTGCAAATCCGTTGCGGCATAGCCGGGATGGGCCGCCACCGACAGCTTCGACGAACCGGCGGCGGTGAGACGGCGCTGCAATTCGTAGGCGAACATGAGATTGGCGAGCTTGGCCTGACCGTAGGCGGCCCAGCGCTGATAGCGGCGGCGCTCCCAGTTCAGGTCGGCGAGATCGATTTTTCCGATCGAGTGCGCACCGCTGGATACGGTGACCACGCGCTCGCGTACCTTGTCCAGCAGCAGTCCGGTCAGCGCGAAGTGGCCGAGATGGTTTGTGCCGATCTGCATTTCGAAACCGTCGGCGGTACGGCGCTGCGGCACCGCCATGACCCCGGCATTGTTGATCAGCACATCGACGGAATCGATGGAATCGGCGAATTCGCGCACCGAAGCCAGGTCGGCGAGATCGAGTCGGCGTACCTGCGCCCGCTCCCCCATCCGATTGGCGACGGCATGCGCCTTCACCTCATTGCGACAGGCCATGATCACCCGTGCCCCCGCATCGACCAGCGCGCGCGTGGCGACGGCGCCCAGGCCGCCGTTCGCGCCCGTCACGATATAGGTGCGCCCGGCCAGATCGGGGATATCGGCTATGTCCCAACCACTCACGCGCACAGTCTAGGTGCGGGGACGCGGCGGCGTCGGGTCTCGGCGAGAGCCGCTCGATATCGCAGCGGGAACCATGTCATGCCAAATATTAGCCAGGGAATGAATCGACAATCGGTGACACGGCGTGTCCTATAGCGATCCAACGCTGCCCACCTGGTAAAGCGGTAGCGTCCGACACTATGGACACGATCATATGGGCGGGTTTGCTGGCCGTATTGGTGTTGCTCTATAGACAACGATCCCGCCGCATCGTCCTGGCGGCCTGGTGGGTCATGTTCATCGCGAGTGCCCTGCTGCTGAAACACCACATCACCAGCGGCCTGGGATTGGGGCTGACATGGCGATCCGCACGACCACCGACGCACCCACCACCGCGGGGCGCGGCGGCGCGCTCGGACAGGTGCAGTACTGGCTCGCGGTCATCTTCGTCATCGGCTGGACCGGCGTCGTCTGCGGCGGTCTCGGCGTGCAGTTCGGCACCTGGGACTATCCGTGCCCGCTGTGTATGGTGCAGCGCAACTTCATGATCCTGGCGGCACTCGGCGGCGCGTACATCGTACGAAAAGCCTTGACCGGCACCATTTCCCGACGGCACTACATGACCGGCTGGGGTCTGTGCATTGTCGGCTGCGTCGGCGGTGGGTTCGCCGCGTGGCGGCAGACCATGCTGCATATCCTGCCGGGCGACCCGGGCTATGGCGGGACGGTGCTCGGACTGCACCTCTACGTCTGGGCACTGGTGCTCTTCGTCGCCGCCATCGCGACCATCGGCGTGGTGCTGGCCTTCGCGGACGAGACCGCGACAGCCCGGATTCCGACCGGCGGAGCGCACCAGCTGATCGGCACATTGGCGCTGTGGTTCCTCGGGCTCGTCATTGTCATCAATCTGGTGGCGGTGTTCTGCCTGGCGGGGTTCCACTGGTACCTGCCCAACAATCCGACGTGCTACCAGCTGTTCCACGATCTGGGCATTATCGACGGCGAGTGCCCGGTAATCGAGTAGCGGCCGGGCTGGATCGGGATGCCACTCGCCCCGCCGTCATTCCGGCGGGGCGGTCGCCCTCAGTGCTGCGCGAGCACCTCGTCGTCGGTCATGGACGAGATCTCCAGGTACATCCGCGCCACCGCGTCGAGACGCCCCTGGGTTCCGGTGCGCTGTTCGCGATCGAGCAGTCGCCGCGCCAAGCCGGCGACCGAGCGTGCGGCGAAGAAATCGGCGACCACGGTGTTCGGGGAATCCAGCCAGTCGCGAACGCGGGCGACCACCGCGGTGGCGAGCACCGAATCACCGCCGAGAGCGAAGAAATCGTCGGTTACGCCCACCTGCTCGCGTTCCAGTACGGCGGCAACGATATCCACCAGTGCGCGTTCCAGATCGGTTCGCGGCGAGACGAATGCGCTCACCTGCTCACCGGCGGACAGCAGTGCGACAATGGCCCTGCGGTCGGGCTTGCCGTTCGGGGTGAACGGTAGCTCCGACAGCAGTTCGATACGGGTGGGAATCATGTAGGCGGGCAGTAGATCCGCAGCCGCCGCCAACAGCGCGTCCGCATTCAGGGTCACCCCATCGACACCGACCACCACGGCCGTGAGTTTCGGTGCGGCCGAACCGATCACGGCGGCAATGGCGTATCGCACGCCGGGCAGGGCGCGCAGTGCGCTCTCCACCTCACCCAATTCCACCCGGTAGCCCCGGATCTTGACCTGATGGTCGGCGCGACCCAGGAACTCCAGGGTGCCGTCGGGAAGGTAGCGCGCCAGGTCACCGGTGCGGTACCAGCGCAGACCCTCGTGCGTGACGAAGCGGTCGGCGGTGCGGTCCGGATCGTTGCGGTATCCGGTCGCGACGCCCTCGCCGCCGATCCACAGTTCACCGGTCACCCAGTCCGGGCAGTCGTGCCCGGCCGGACCGACCACGCGGCACCGCACATTGCGCAGCGGCGTGCCGTACGGCACCGCGGACCACTCGACGGGTACGCGGGCATCGAATACCTCGCAAATGGTGGAGTGGATGGCGGTTTCGGTCGCACCGCCCAGTCCGGCGAATCGGCAGTCCGGGGCCACCTGCCGCAGCCGACCCGGCAGCGCCACATCGACCCAGTCGCCGCCGAGAATCACCATGCGCAGGCTGTCGAGGCGCTGCCCCGCCGCCGCCGTCAGCAGCATATCCAGCAGGCTCGGCACACAGTTGAGCACCGAGATACGGTGCCGTCGAGCCAGTTCCAGCCAGCGAGCAGGCTCGCCGCGCTGCCCCTCATCCAGCGCGACGACAGCGCCGCCGACGCTGAACAGGCCGAAGATGTCGTATACGGAGAGGTCGAACTCCAGGGCGGACAGGGCCAGCGCCCGGTCCGCGCTCCCGATCTCGAACCGCTCGTTCACATCGTCGATGGTGTTCATGGCCGCGCGATGCGGCACCTCCACACCCTTCGGCTGCCCGGTCGACCCGGAGGTGAACAGTACGTAGGCAATGGATTCCGGGTCCGGGAAGACCGGCAGTTCCAGGGGTTCCTGATACACCCGGGCGTCCGAGAGCGCGAGCGTGCGCACCTGGGGCACCTCGGCCCCGGCCGTCACGGCGGCCACGACCGCACCGGTGCGAATGATCTCCGCCCGCCGCGCCGCGGGCTGATCGAATCCGATCGGCACATATACGGCGCCCGCCGCGAGCACGCCGACCGTGGCCACAATCTGCTCCGAACCCTTCGGAAGCTGCACCGCCACCGCATCGCCGGGCTCGACCCCGGCGGCCCGCAGCGCCCCGGCCACCGCGAGGGCCTCCCCGGCCAGCTGCCGGTAGCTGAGCACCCGCTCCTCGCCGCCGGCTATCTCCCAGATCAACGCCGCCGCATCCGGATGCGCGGCCGCGTGCGCGAACAGTCCGGCATGCAGCGTCCGCCCGCTCACGCCGCCATCGGTCGCATTGACCCGCGCCCGAACCACTGCCTGCTCCAGGGGAATCCGCACCGCCGCCTCGGCATCCCAACCCGCTCCCGAATCCTCGTGCGCGGTCAGGCGAGCGGCATCGGCGGCAGCGAAGGCATCTCGAACAGCCGCTGTCGCGGCGTCGACGAAAGCCCCGACGGACGCGGTGGATTCCGCAGCCGAATCACTGTGCGCCCCTGCGATTCCGGAGGGCTGGCCATCGGACTCGACTGGTACATCGACGGAGCGGACAGGCTGCGCATCGAAGTCGGAACCGCCGTCCGGCGGAGGGGGACCGACATACCTTTCGGCCGCCGCGCTGGTCGCCGAGGCCATACCCGCGACTGCGGCGCGGTCGGGGCCGACCCGCTCGACGGTGCGGGGACTACCCGAAACATCCGGTACCGCAGCGGTACCGGCCGAAACGGTTTCCGGGGTCGCCGCCGTCGTTGCGCGGAGGTGAGAGGCGTTGCCGACCGTCTCGGTGGCCGCCGCGCTGTCGGTAATCCCGGCGAGCCGGAGTACGGCGTCGATGTAGCGGGCGAACATGGCGTCCACCATCCCGGCCGGGAAGGCATCGGCGCGGACGTCCCAGTTCAGCAGGAGGCCGCCGCGGACCTCGGTGACCTGTGCGTCGAGCAGGACCTGCGGGCCCTGGGAGATGATCCAGACCGGGTCACCGAAGGTGTCGGTGACGTGGTCGGCGAAGAGCTCACCCAAATTGATGGCGCTGGTGTAGACGATCGGGGCGAGTACCGGCTCACCGCGCAGACGGCCCAGATCACGCAGCACCTCCAGGCCGGTGTACGCGGAATGCGCACCGGCGGCGTGCAATTCACGCTGGAGAGTTTGCGCCCGCTCGGTCACGGTGGCCGGTTCGGTCACATCGACCTCCAGCAGCACCGAGGAGGTGAAGTCGCCGACCACGCCATCCACCTGCGGATGTACCGGCTCGCGGTGGAACAGCGGCAGATTCAGCAGGAAGCGCCGCTGCGCCGACCAACCGCCAATGGTCTCGGCGAATACCGACGCCAAGGCCATGGCGGGCGTGACACCCCGCGCGTGTGCGGCGGCGAACATGCGCGCCTTGGCTTCCGGCGACAGCCAACGGTGGAAGCGAACAGTGCGCATCTCACGCCCGCCACCGTGCGCGTCGGCGCCGTCAGCTGAGATCGCGCCGCCCGGTGCGGTCCCGGCGCGCAGCGCGTCCTCGCCGACGGATGAGGTCGCGGAACGGTGCGAATCGTCGCGGGTATTTGTGCCGTTGGTCGCGGTGCGGGTGTCCTGAGGACGTGAAACCTCCAGTGCGCGCGGTAGTTCCGGTGCGCCCGGCAGTTCCGGCAGCCGCTGCTGCCACCACTGCCGGTCGGCCTCGCGTTCCGGTCCGGGCGCGGTCTGTCCGGCCAGGTACTCCCGGAATGTGTAGGTCTGCGGCGGCAGTTCTTCGCCGTGGTAGAGCCGCGCCAGATCGCTGATGAGAATTCGGTAGCTCATGGCATCGGCCGCGAGCATGTCCACATCCAGGTGCAGGCGGGTCCGGCCGCCGGGCAGCAGGGTCAGCGCGATATCGATGGCCTGCCCGTCCTCGACCGCCATCAGCTGATGGGTCTTACTGTCCCGCAGCGACTCCAGCGCCACATCGACCTCGGCGGCGCTGCGATCGCGCAAATCGGTCACACACCACACCGGTCGGCCCGGCTGGTCGAGCGTCTGCTGCGTCCCATCCGGCAGGAATCGGGTGCGCAGCATCGGATGCCGGCGCACCAGCCCCGCCACCGCGCGCTCCAACCGGGCGGAATCCACCTCGCCACCATCGAATTCGACATACAGGTGCGCCGCGACCGCCCCGAGCTCCTGCCCGTCGGCCCGGCCGATCCAATACGCGTGCTGCATGGGCGCGAGCCCGAACGGCGACCCATCGTCTAGATCCGACGAAGCCGACTCCGCACCAGCGAGTTCCGCCGTCGCACCGCTCGACGCGGTCTCATCCGATACCGCGCCACCGGCGGACGATTCCGCACTCCCCGAGGCGGCGGTAGCCGCGGGTACGCCGGTGCCACCGATCAGCGGGGCGACACCCTCGGTATCCACATCGGCCATTGCGATCCGCGCCGTGCCCACAACACCGGCGGATTCGCGCGTGTCCACCGACTCGGGATGGGCCTCGACCGCATCAGCGGCGGCCCGCCCGACCGACTCATCCTGATCGGTCCCGCCGAGCAGCCGGTACCAGTCGGCAATGGTCGGTTCCGCGGCCAGCTGGGCGAAGTTCACCGCGACGCCGCGTTTGCGCCAGCCGCCCGCGAGCTTCATGGTGCGGATGGAGTCCAGGCCGAGCTGGATGAGGTCATCGTGGTCGGCAATGTCGGTAGCATCGAGGCCGAGTTGGGTGGCCACCGCGGCGCGGATCTCGGTCCTGTCGATGGTCGCGTCCCCTGCGGTGCGCTGCGCTGACTCCATTGCCGTTGTCACTCCTCGTGCGGTCGCCACCCGCGATGCCGGGGCGCTGTTCACTGCGGGCTGCCGCCGGGCAGCCACCGATCCGGGTCTGCCCGGATGCGTCCGAAACGAGCCTAACCCATTAATATAGGGTTGCCTAACCTATGTAACGAGACCCTGATTACTGCGTGAGCGTGAGGCCAGACGTGACTACCCCAACCACCGCCGAGGACCACCGCGACGGCTTCGTCCCCTTTCCCGCCGACCTCGCCGCGAGCTACCGCCGCGCGGGCTACTGGACCGGCCGCCCCCTGGGCGAGCTCCTGCGCGAGGCCGCCCGCGCCCAGCCCGACCGCCCGGCCCTGCTCGGTGACGGCGACACCGCCCTGAGCTACGCCGAACTCGATGCCGCCGCCGACCGCACCGCATACGGGTTCCTGGCCATGGGCCTGCGTCCCGGCGATCGCGTGGTGGTGCAGCTGCCCAACGTTCCCAATTTCATGCGAATCCTGTTCGGCCTGCTGCGCGCCGGAATCATTCCGGTCCTCACCCTGCCCGCGCATCGCCGCGCCGAGATCGAACACCTCACCCGGCTGTCCGGCGCGGTCGCCTACCTCATTGCCGACCGGCTCGGCGATTTCGACTACCGCGCACTGGCCACCGAGGTCACCGCAGCCGTGCCCACCCTGCGGCACGTACTGGTGCTGGGCGATCCGGGCCATTTCACCGACCTGAATTCCGTATCCGCCGAGGGTGATTCGCTCCCCGAGGTCGATGCGAGCGATATCGCCCTGATGCTGGTCTCCGGCGGCACCACCGGCCTGCCGAAACTCATCGCCCGCACCCATGACGATTACACCTACAACGCCACCGCCAGCGCCGTGGTCTGCGAGCTCGGTCCCGACGATGTGTACCTCGCGACCCTGCCTGCCGCACACAACTTCCCGCTGGCCTGCCCGGGCATTCTCGGCACGGTCGCGACCGGCGGCACGGTCGCCTTCCTCGCCGATCCCAGCCCGGAGAGCGCCTTCGCCGCCATCGAACGACATCGGGTCACCGTCACCGCCGTGGTGCCACCGCTGGCCCAACTCTGGTGCGCGGCAACCGAATGGGAGGAGGCCGACCTCTCCTCACTGCGGCTGCTCCAGGTCGGCGGCGCGCGGTTGGCGGAGGTGAATGCCCGCGAGGTCGCACCCGCCCTGGGCACCACGCTCCAACAGGTATTCGGAATGGCCGAGGGCCTGCTCAATTACACCCGCCTGGACGACTCCGACGACATCATCTGCACCACGCAGGGCCGCCCGCTGTCCCCGGACGACGAACTACGCATCGTCGATGCCGACGGCACTGACGTCCCCGAGGGCGAGGAGGGTGAACTCCTCACCCGCGGCCCGTACACTCTGCGCGGCTACTACCGTGCCCCCGAACATAATTCGCGCTCTTTCACCCCGGACGGCTATTACCGCAGCGGCGATCTGGTCCGCCGTCTGCCCAGCGGCCACCTCATCGTCTCCGGCCGGATCAAGGATGTGATCAATCGCGGCGGCGAGAACATCTCCTGCGATGAACTCGAGGAGCACCTGCTCGCCCATCCGGCCGTCCGCCATGCCGCCGCCGTCGGCATCCCCGATGCCGCGCTCGGCGAAAAAGTCTGCGCCATCCTGGTTGTCGACGGCGATATGCCGAGCCTGGTGGAGATCAAACGCTTCCTCGCCGAGCGCGGGCTCGCCACCTACAAGCTGCCGGACATCCTGCGCCGAGCCGACACGCTACCCATTACCGCCGTGGGCAAAATCGATAAGAAGGCCCTGCGCGCGGAAGCCTGAGCCCGGATAACCGACCCCGAGCTACCCCAGCCCACCCTGTCATTCCGGCATGCTTTTGGCCGGAATCCACCCCCCATGGGTAAGTGGATCCCGGCCAAAAGCGCGCCGGGATGACGGGAAGCAGTAGACCCGGGACGACGGGGAGCACCCGACTATGCCGGGATGCGGGGTTGGGTGCTCGGCGAACCTCGACTCAGGAGTCCACTCACAGGATTACCGTGGGCTCATGACGGCCGAAATACCCGAGAACTGGGCTCCCGACGCCTGCACCCTGCCGACCGCGCAACAGCCGACACGGGTCGCGGAGTTCGACGCGCTCCTATCCGAATCGGTGCGCGCTCATACCCGCCCGAACCGCACCCGGCTGGAATTGCGGCTCGCCGCCGACGCCGTGCCCGCCGCGCGGGATCTGGCACAGCGGGAATCCGAGTGCTGTGAATTCTTCACCTTCGAATTCGACGCCGACGGCACGGTGATGGGAATCACCGTGCCGCCCGGTCATATCGATATCCTCGATGCCCTGCAGGCTCGCGTCTCACCGGCTCCGTGATACACCGTGTCCGGCCTCGGGCCAGCGCTCAGTGCTGTTGTGCCCGAACCACGTACGGTGCGACACTGCCCAGTTTCTCGCAGGTCTCCTCGAATTCACGCTCCGGCCGGGACTGTCCGACGACTCCGGCTCCCGCCCGCAGCCACGCGCCCTCGCCGTTCTGGTAGACGGCGCGCAGCACCAGCGTCGCCTCCATCGCCCCGGTCGGCGAAACCGTCACCACCGCACCCGAATACAGGCCGCGCTGGTCATGGTCCAAACGGAATACCGCGTCCACACCGCCCGCCTTGGGGATGCCGGAGGCCGTCACCGAGGGGAACAGCACCTCCAGCGCATCCCATGAGCTGCGGTCGGCGGCCAGGCGGCCGCGCACGGTCGAGGCCAGGTGCTGCACGCTGCCGCGTTCACGCACCGCCATGAAATCGGAGACGGCGGTGCTATCGACTTCGGCGACCGTGGCGATTTCGGCGAAGGAGGTCTGCACCGACATGGCGTGTTCGACAATCTCTTTGGGATCGCGGACCAGATCCGCGCGAGCGGCCATATCCACCTCGGAGCCGCGGCCGAAAGCCCGTGTCCCGGCGAGCGGTTCGGTGGTGACCACGCGGTCGTGGTCGACGGACGCGACCAGCTCCGGACTGAATCCGGCGGCTTCCAAGCCGCCCAGGCGGAGCACGAAGGAACGGGCGGGGGTGTTGTTCATCCGACCCAGGCGGTAGGTCGACGGGACGTCAACGGCGAAGGGCAGGTTCACCTTCCGCGACAGAATGACCTTCTGATAGCGACCGGCGCGGATTTCGTCGACCGCCGTCGCCACCCGGCCCTGATAGTCGGTCGGGTCCACGGTGACATCCACCGGATGCGCCTGCGGCAGCGCGGTGCCCTGCGCCGCCGAGATCAGCGCGAGAATATCGGCGGCCTCATCGGTGGTCGCGCCCGAGACCCGAATGCCGGTGGCGTCGATCCGCACCTCGATACGCGGAATCATGAGGTGGGCCAGGGTGGCTCGCGGATGCACATGCGCCGTCGAACCCAGCGACCAGGCGCAGAACTCGAATCCGATCCAGCCGTAGGCGTTCCGTCCGGCCAGCGGCAGCCCTGCCAGAGCGGAATCGATCACCTGCGCCGGGCTGCCCGCCCAGGAGCCATTGCTGGTGTCGCCGTTCCAGGTAACCCGCAGCTCGTGTGCGTCCAGCTCGACACCGCCGACCGGGTCGGCCGCGAATACCCATTCGCCGGGCTTCTCGTACACCACGTACTCGCCGAATCGATCCGCTGCGGCCAGCGCCGTCATTGCCGCGATCGGGTCGGTGACCCGGCCCGGAGACGTTCCCGCTGGACTACTCACAAAGTCCAGCCGTACTCTCTCGTCCGTCGCCGACACCGTGCCTCCAAGGTTATGCTGACCTAACTTTAATAGGTAAGGTTAGCATTACCTGTATAGGTTGCAGGATGTTGTCTCAACCACTTTCCGCAGCATGGTTTTCGCCCCGAACGCGCAAGTCGGCTGGGCGAATCATCCGACCCGCCGCCCGGACGCCACCGTTTCCGCTTGAATGGAGGGCGCCAACATCCGCGGGAGGGATCGCCCATGATCGACCACGACAGCCGAGTACCCACGGCCACGACCACCCCGCGCTCCGTGGTGGCGCTAGTCGAGTCCACCACCCGCGTCGAACGTGAACTGATCGGCAATTGGCTCGCCGAGGGTGGCATCACGCAGGAGTTCGGCACCGAGGCTCCCGTCACCCAGATCGACCTCGATCCGGACGCCATCGCCACACGCCTGGTCGACCGCCGCGACGATCCGCTGGTGGTACCGGTACGCGTGCTGTGGCTGCCACCGGAGCGAGATGGCGTGCGGCGCACCACCTTCACCGACCTCGTCACCATGACCAATCCGCGCAAACCCAATCGGGTGATGCAGCGGCGGCTGGTCGACAAGGCACCCGACCGGCATTTGGTACTCACCGGGCAGCCCGCGCGACTGAGTGAATTGCGCGCCAATAATGCCGGGGCGGTCGGGGCGCCCGAGGCCTTCGCCCGCGCCATCGTGCGCGCGGGCACCGTCGCTCTGGAACGCGCCGAACGCGCCGTTATCGGCGACCGGTACAAGGTGCCGCGGCTGGTGGCCGAGGAGATTCTCGACTCACCCGAATTCCTGCGCCGACTGGGTGATATCGCCGAGCAGATCGACACCACCCCGCGCGATGTGCACCGCCGTGCCGAGAAGGCCCTGCGCGAACTCGTCGCCGCGCAGAGCAGACTCGTCTCCGACCTGTTCACCCAGGCCATGCGGCCGGTGCACGCCTCCACCTGGAAGGTCGACGGCGATGCCACCGGAATCGACCGACTGCGCGCCCTCAACCGCCGCTACCCGCTCGTCTTCCTGCCCTCGCACCGCTCCTACGTCGACGCCTTCGTCCTCGGAGACGTACTGGCACGCAACGACTTCCCGCCCAACCACGTAATCGGCGGGGCGAACCTCTCGTTCTGGCCCATGGGTCCCATCGCCCGCCGCACCGGAACCGTCTTCATTCGCCGCAGCTTCGGTGACGACGAGGTGTACAAGGCCGTGGTCGAGGAGTATTTCGCCTACCTGCTGGCCAAACGCTTCAACCTGGAGTGGTACTTCGAGGGCGGGCGCAGCCGTACCGGCAAGCTCCGTCCGCCGAAGTACGGACTACTCAACTACCTTGCGGCGGCACTGCGCTCATCGCGCGTGGACGATGTGCTCCTGGTTCCCGTCTCCATCACCTATGAGCGGCTCAATGAGATCGGCGCGATCGCCGACGAGCAGACCGGCGGCAAGAAGAAGGCCGAGGGGCTCGCCTGGCTCGCCCGCTACGTCCGCAATCAACAGCACTCCGCCGGACATGTGTATGTGCGCTTCGGCGAGGCGATCTCGGCGCGCGAACGCCTCACGGTGCACGGCGATCCGCTGGTCTCGCCGCCCGGCTCCGCCGCGCACGGCGGGCGGGGCACCGGTCCGGCTCACGAATCAGGCAGCGGCGCAACCGACTCCGCATCGAAGGCGCTGGGCCGGTCCGACGGAGCGGCGAGCGGGGCGGGGAACACCGGACCGGATGTCACAGCCGATGCGAGCCGGAAGGTGAGCGGCGACGCCGATATGGTGCAGATAACAGATCATGCGGTGGCGGAGCGGGAAAGCGTTGTGGCGGAGCAGGAGCGGCGGGCGGTGCAGCGGCTGGCATTCGATATCGCCGTGGGTATCAATGCCGTCACCCCGATAACCGTCAATGCCCTCACCACGCTGGTGCTGCTGGGCGTGCACGAACGGGCCCTCACCCGTGACGAATTGCGCGCCGCCATCATCCCGGTGCTCGGCTATGTCGAGCGACAGGAGCTGCCGCGCGGTGAACTCGATACCCTCCGTGACGATCACGGGCTCGCGGTCGTGCTCGAGCAGCTCGCCATCGCCAAGGTGGTGACCGTGTATCGCGGTGGGCTGCAACCTGTTTACTCCATCGGCGCGGGTGCACACCTGGAGGCCGCCTTCTACCGCAACAGCGCCGTGCACTGGTTCGTCAATCGCGCCATACTCGAACTGGCCATCCTCACCGCCGTCGAAGCGCCCGAGGGCGATCAGCTGCGGGTCGGCTGGGAGGCCGCCTACCGGCTGCGGGATCTGCTCAAATTCGAGTTCTTCTTCCCCGAGCGCACCGAATTCACCACCCAGCTCACTGCCGAAATGCTGCTGGTGGACCCGGAATGGCACCGCCGCACCGCCGCTGGGACCGTCGGGGCCGAAATACTGGCCCAGCTCGCCGGATCCGGCTTCATGATGGCGCACCGGGTACTGCGCTCCTTCTTCGATGCGCAACTGGTGGTGGCCGAACGGCTCGAGGCGCACAATCCCACCGCCGAGATCGACCAGAAGACCTTCATCGACGACTGTCTCAATGTGGGCCGCCAAATGCTGCTGCAACAGCGCCTGCACTCGCCCGAATCCGTCTCCTCCGAACTGTTCACCAGCGCACTGAAACTCGCCGACAATCACGGCCTGCTCCGGCCCGACCCCGACGACCCGGCCGAACTCGCCGCGCGCCGGACCAGGTTCGCCGGGGAACTGCGTGCCATCGGCTCGCGCATCTCCCGCGCCGCCACCCTCGACCCGTCGAACCGGCTGGAGACGCTATGAGTGACCAGCCCCACGATGCGGTCGTCCGCAAGTTCCCCACGAAGATCAAACGTCCCGTGATGCCGACCTTCGAGGAGGTCATGGCCGAGATAGACCCGGCTGTCCTGCCCAAGCTCCCACCGTCGAAGTTCGATAAGAAACCGGAACCACCGGCAGTGGAGCAGATGGCCAAGATACTGCCCTTCCGCAGGCGGGAAGAGCGGTGAGTCCGCGCGGCCGTCGCCCGGGCGCGGGAATCACCGAACAACCCGCGCGGGCAATCACTCTCGACGACGCGGTGCAGGCCATTCGGTCAGGACCGCGCGGACCTCGGATCGCCGCCTTCTTCGATTTCGGTGGCACCGTGGTGCACGGATTCAACCCGCCCTCGCTGACCCGGCGGGCGCTGCGGCGCCGAAATACGCGCAACACCATTGCCGCCGGACTGCTCGGCAGTATCCGGGGCGCACGCAGCGAAGGCGAATACGAACGGTTCCTCCAGCACACCATGCACGCCTGGGCCGGACTGCCGGAGACCGAACTCGACGAGCTCGGCGCAAAGCTGTTCCAGCGCACCGTGTACGGGCATCTCTATCCGGAGGCCTGGCGGCTGGTACGCGAACACGAGGCGGCGGGCCACACCCTGGTGCTGACCAGTTCGCTGACGCGCTTCCAGGTGCGGCCCGCCGCGGACGAACTCGGCATCCCCAATGTGCTGTGCACCGCCATGTCCACCCAGGACGGCATGCTCACCGGCCACGTCGACGGGAAGCCGCTGTGGCGCAATGGCAAGGCCGACGCGGTGCGCCGCTTCGCCATGGCACACGGCATCGATCTCGCGCAGAGCTGGATCTACGCCGATAGCGCCGCCGATATACCGCTGCTCAATACCGCCGGGCGGCCGGTGGCCGTCAATCCGGACCCGCGCACCGTGCTGGAGGCGACCGAAAAAGACTGGCCCATCCTGCATTTCCGCGCCCGGACGACCGCCCGTATCACCGACTACGCCCGCACCGCGGCCGGACTCACCGCACTGGTCGGTGGTGCGCTCTTCGGCGTGGTCGCCAAGGCGCACACCAAACAGCGCCGGCAGATGGCGGATTCACTGCTGAACCACGCCGCCGATTCCACCCTGCGCAGCACCGGCGTACGGGTTCGCGTGGTCGGGGCGGAGCACGCCCGCGCACCGCGTCCCGCGGTATTCCTGTTCAACCATCAGAGTCAGTTCGACATGGTGGTGGTGGCGGAAGTACTGGGCGGCGGAATTACCGGCATCGCCAAGAAAGAGATCACCCGCAATCCGATCTTCGGCCCGCTCATGCGGTTCATCGAAGTGACCTTCATCGACCGCGGCGACAGTGTCGCCGCCAAAGCCGCGCTCACACCGGTGGTCGAAACCCTGGGTGCCGGATTGTCCATTGTCATCGCCCCCGAGGGCACCCGTTCTTTGACACCCCGGATCGGACCGTTCAAGAAAGGCGCGTTTCATATCGCCATTCAGGCGGGCGTACCGATCATTCCGGTCGTCATCCGGAATGCGGGCGAAATCGCTTGGCGCAATTCAGCAATCGTGCGCAAGGGAATCGTAGACGTGGCTGTACTCCCGCCTATCGACGTCAGCGGCTGGAACCCAACCGATATGGACGCCGATGTGGAGCGGGTGCGTCAGCTCTTCATCGCGACCCTGCTGGACTGGCCATACGCCCCGCAACCCCAACTGGGTGGGGGCCGGGTTTTCACACAGGGCGACGACTGATTTCGTGAGTGTCGGGGTAACTCATCGGGTACCCCGAAATCGGCTCGGCGCCCAACCGCCGGCACGCGTACACGACAGTCGACGGCTCTCAGCCGCGCGCTGAAGTCCCCGGGAGGCGGGGAAGTTTAAACCTTGCCTCCGAACAGCAGCTTCCACGGCATTGCCGCCGATTCCAGCTGTACCTTGAGGCTCATCTTCGAGGCACCCTTGGTGCGCTCCTCGAAGCGAATCGGCACCTCGGCAATCTGGATGCCCTGCTTGACCGTCCGATAGTTCATCTCCACCTGGAACGAGTACCCGTTGCTCTTGATGGAGGCGACGTCGATGGCGCGCAGCGTATCCGCCTTCCACGCCTTGAATCCCGCGGTCGCGTCCTTGACGCCGAGCCGCAGAATCATATTCACGTAGAAGTTGGCCCACGCCGACAGCGCCTTGCGGTACCACTTCCACTCCGACGCCACGGAACCGCCGGGCACATACCGGGATCCGAGCACCACACCCGCGTCGGTACCGGTCAGCTTCGCCAGCATGTCCGGAATCACCTCCGCCGGATGCGAGAGATCGGCGTCCATCTGGATCACCACATCGGCGCCCTCATCGAGCGCCTTGGTGATTCCCGCGATGTACGCGCGCCCCAGCCCGTCCTTCTCGGTCCGGTGCAGCACACCCACCACATTGGGTAGGTCCACGGCCAGCTTGTCGGCCACCTCGCCGGTCCCGTCGGGCGAATTGTCATCCACCACCAGCACATGCAGGTCAGGGATACCGAGCGCAGTCAGCCGCTCCACCGCCACCGGCAGGTTCTCCCGCTCGTTGTAGGTCGGCACCACCACGGTCACCTTCAAGGCTCGCCCTCCCGCTCGATTCCGGCCCTTCGCGCACTCTGCACGGGCGGGCACCTCGTCATTTCTGCTCAAGAAACCGTACACTCCCCCGCCGCCCCGAGCCGTAAGCGCACTCCCCCACCGCCCCGAAACTTCCGCGCGCTCCCCCGCCTCCCCGAAACTTCAGCGTGCTCCCCCGCCTCCCCGAAACTTCAGCGCGCGGCTGAGAGCCGTTGACACTCGTGCACGCGTGCCAGCGGTTGCGAGCGAACCGATTTTGGGCGTACCCGGCGAGTTACCCCGACACTCACGAAATCAGTTGTCGTCTTCGTCCGCTGCCCGGTTACGCTGCCGCACGATTTCCAGAGCCCGCTCCGCCGTGGCCTGATCCGGGTAAGGGCCCAGCCGCTCCCCCACCCAGTGCTGTTTGCCCTGTTCCGCGCGATGATGCTTGAGGCAGTAGTACCACTGATCATTCGAGTCGTCGGCCATACCTCCAGCATCCCACCACGATCACCACCGCGGCGGAAACACGGGCCGATCCTTGGGCGAATCGACCCGCGCGTCCCGCGAACTCAGGTGTTCGGCGCGCCGCCCCCCTGGGCCGATCCGGTACCGAGAGCGCCCAACAGGCTGGTCAACAGCTTCACCAGCGGCGAGCAGGTCGGATTCATGAATCCTCTTCCGGTCGACCATCACCCGGCTTCCTGCAGCCGAAGCTTGACGCTGCCGACCGGAACGTCCACAGCGAAGCCCTCGATTCCAGGGTCCCGAGAGTGAACCGGGCGACAAGAGCGCGCACCAGCAGCACCCCAAAGATCCACAACGGCAAGCCAGGACAGGTAGAACGGGGGTCCCGGGGGGCGAAGCCCCGCCGGGCGGGGCATGGTCACCCATGTACACCTGGCGCGGCCAGTCCGGAGGCAGCAAGCAGGCAGCGCGCCCCATGAAGTGAGGGCTCACCAATCGACAGTTTCGGCCGTGCCCCCCACGTGCCCCAACGCCCGGCATTTCGCGGTCAACCACGGTCAAACCCAGCACATACCCCCAACTGGGTATGGACACGAAAAATCCCCCCGACCTGGTGAAAGATCGAGGGGATTACGTGGCCAGAGCCGGGATTGAACCGGCGACCTTCCGCTTTTCAGGCGGACGCTCGTACCAACTGAGCTACCTGGCCGAAAGGCACCCGTACGAATGCCAAGCTTTGTCTTGCGACCCTGACGGGACTCGAACCCGCGACCTCCGCCGTGACAGGGCGGCGCGCTAACCAACTGCGCCACAGGGCCTTGCTCTGCTCCTACCAGTGGTGTTTCCACCGCTGGTACCCCCTACGGGATTCGAACCCGCGCTACCGCCTTGAAAGGGCGGCGTCCTAGGCCGCTAGACGAAGGGGGCCCGCCAGATTTCTCTGGACCGTTATGCTCAACGGCTTCCGTTGGGAGCGGAGATAGCTTATGACAGCACCCGAGTGATTCCCAAATCTGCTGGTCACACTGCCAAATTAAGATCCTCCAGCCTGGCTGTGACGCGCCAGCCGACGCGGCGGTACTCCTCGGACCACTCGGTGGTCGCCATCGAATCGATAATGACCTCGAGGGCCTCGGTGAACCGAGCCCGCAGATCCGCGGGGCCGCCGAGCACATCCACGATGTACCGCTGGCCGGCCAGCGAGGCCGCCAGGGTGCGCGTGAAGCGGTCCGCGTCGGCATCGGCGCGCAACTGCTTGTGCTCGATGGCCCGTACCGCGAGCAGCCGGATGGCGCGGCCCAGAATGCGGCCACCACCCGCCTGGATGTCGCGGTAGAACTCGGGTTCGATAATGAGCCGGAACTCCGCCTGGATGATGATGTCGTTCTCCAGGCGCAGCGCGATCTCGTCGACCATCCCGTGCAGGATGTCGAGGGGTCCGAGATCGGTTCGAGTGAGCCATCTTTCAGTGGATGCGCGGTAGCGGTCCACGGCCGCTTCCAAGACCGCGCGGGCGAGATCCTCCTTGGAGTCGAAGTGGAAGTACATTGCGCCCTTGGTGGCGCGGGACCCTTCCAATATGCGGTTGAGCGATGCAGCGGCATAGCCGCTCTTCCCGAACTCAACGGCGGCGGACCTTATGATCGCCGCGCGTGTCCGGCGGGCCCGCTCTTGCTGCCGTGCCATGCTCGAAACGCCTCCGAAGCTAGCTAACCGCCTTAGCACCCTTCTCCACGATGAGAAGAGTCGTCCGGCGCAAAGTTACGTGTCTTCCAAATACTTTTGAACGGGCTTCTGCCCGAATTACCAAACTTTTGGTACGAAAAAGCGCGAAAAACTTGAAACACACCAACTGGTATAGTTTTTCTCGCTCGGGTGCGCCGCAGGGGGTGCGCACCCGGGCGTTTCACGTCGTCTGGTCGCCTCCCGCAGCCTCTCTTCAGGAGCCGCGATCGGCCAGACCGGTCGCGACACGTTCGGGCACATCAACGATAAGCCGAATCCCCTGCCGCCGGAGCAATCCCAGTTCCGCGGGAATTCACCAGTCGGTCACCGTACCCGGAAAGCGCACCCCGCGTGAGGTGTACCGGAAAGTCAGTTAGCCAGAACGTCCCCTATCTCATTCTGCAATTCTGCAGCAAACGGCTGGGTGAATGGTCCGAATCGACGAATTCACCTTTATCCCACGGGCGTTCGCCCCCGCCGCGGACTTCGTCGCGGCCGCCCACCCGCGAGCCGCTTTGCCGCCGCTCCGACACCCCCAATCCGGCTTCGCGCCACCCAGTTCTCACTTCCTCCACCAATTTGCTTGCCACACATCATGATTGGATGATATTCGCACGAGGCCCCGTTGAAACAAACTGGGTGTCAACGCGATTGCGGCGGATCGACTCCACCGCAGCCCGACGCTACGCACCACCCCCGACCACAATGGGCCCACGTGCCGGATCTCCCGGACGGACCCCGATCACTCCCCCTCGGCATCGCAGCGGAACCAACGCGCGACAGTCGGGTTCACCCCCGCCCCTACCCCAGCCCGCCCCCGTACGCCACCGGCCCACCCCCGAGGCGGCCCCGAACCATCCGGTACGGAACCCCTCCACACCCGAACCGGCCCCCTGCGGCCGCCTCATCCCCTCCACACCCCGACACGACCACCCGCCCAGCCCACCCCAACTACGATGACCAGCACAAACATCCGTGTCTAACCACCGACCGGATACTCGGTTAACACTTCCGCGTCCGGCACACTAAACTGTCCTCCCGCGCCCCTATAGCTCAGTTGGTAGAGCTACGGACTTTTAATCCGCAGGTCCCAGGTTCGAGCCCTGGTGGGGGCACCGCACGGTCGGCGGGCCCGGATCAGGCATCCGGGCCCGCCGCCACGCCCGCGAATTCATGGCAACCTATCCCGCTTTCGCCTACCCTGACCTTGATAGGGCATTTTCCGGAATCCCGAGAAAACAGGCGGAGCTCATGACTTCCTTCGATGACCTGCTCTCCCAAGTCCCCGTCTCACAGATCGCCACCAAACTCGGCGTGGACGAGGCGACCGCGAACACCGCCATTGCCGCCGCTATCCCGGTCCTGCTCGGCGGATTGCAGGCAAAAGCCAGCAACCCCGAGGCCGCGGGCGCCATCGAGGGTGAGATCGCCAAACAGCCGGATGACCTACTCGACGGCGGCGTCGATATCGAGCAGGTGGATGTCGACGGCGGCCACCAGATCGTCGATCAGACCTTCGGTACCGAGAAGAGCACCGTAATCAGCGCACTCGGCGATGTCGGCGGTGCAGGTAACGACCTGATGGGCAAACTGATGCCCATGCTGGCCCCGATCGTGCTGGCCTACATCGGTAAGAAGATGCTGGGTGGCGGTGCCGTGGCCGATGCCGGGGCGACGACGCAGGCCACCGGCGGCGGACTCGGCGATATCCTCGGGGGATTGCTCGGTGGCGCGACCCAGGGCGGCAATGCGGCCGGCGGGCTCGGCGGTGTACTGGGTGACGCCCTCGGCAAGAACGCGGGCGGTGTCCTCGGCAATGTGCTGGGTGGACTGCTCGGTGGCAAGAAGTGAAAAACGGGTACAGCTAACGAAATACGGCCTGCGGCGATAGGCAGTTCATGTCGTGGGCCGTCCGCTCGATGGCATCCGCATGACAGCTCGATGGCATCCATATGACATCCATCACGGCTTCCGCAATGCCATGCGCATGCGTTTCGCATCACCCTACGGTGCCGTAAGGTATGGGCGCGGCGGCATGGCCTACGAGGGAACTACTAGCAAGTTCGCACGCACGAAACGAAGGGCGCTTACATGGCAAGGGATCTGACTCAACTCGAGTTGCTGACGGAGTTGGAGCCGGTTGCCGAGGAGAACGTCAACCGTCACCTCTCCCTGGCCAAGGACTGGAATCCGCACGACTACGTCCCGTGGGACGAGGGCCGCAATTTCGCCGCACTCGGCGGCGAGGACTGGGATCCGTCGCAGTCGAGGTTGGGCGAGGTCGCCAAGGCAGCCATGATCACCAACCTCCTGACCGAGGACAACCTGCCCTCCTACCACCGCGAGATCGCCGAGAACTTCTCGATGGACGGCGCCTGGGGCACCTGGGTCGGCCGTTGGACCGCTGAGGAGAACCGGCACGGTATCGCCATGCGCGACTACCTGGTCGTGACCCGCGGCGTCGACCCGGTCGCACTCGAAGAAGCCCGCATGATCCACATGACGAACGGCTTCGCCTCCCCCACCGAGGCCGACGCCGGCTTCCTGCACTCGGTCGCGTACGTGACCTTCCAGGAACTGGCCACCCGCGTCTCACACCGCAATACCGGCCGGGTCTGCGACGACCCCATCGCCGATCGCATGCTGCAGCGCATCGCGGCCGACGAGAACCTGCACATGATCTTCTACCGCAACCTGTGCGGCGCGGCGCTCGATCTGTCTCCCGATCAGGCCCTGGACGCCATCACCCTGATTCTGGAGAACTTCCAGATGCCGGGCGCGGGTATGCCCAACTTCCGCCGCAACGGCGTACTGATGGCCAAGCACGGCATCTACGACCTGCGCCAGCACCTCGAAGAGGTGGTGAACCCGGTGCTCAAGAAGTGGAAGATCTTCGAGCGCACCGACTTCACCGCACGTGGCGAGCAGACCCGCGAACGCCTGGGCCTGTTCCTGGAGCGACTGGGCAAGGACGTGCTGAAGTTCGAGGAGCAGCGCGATCGCATGCTGGCCCGCGAAGCCGCCAAGCGGGAGCGCACCGAACTCGCGAGCGCCGGACTCGGCTGAACCACAACCGCACGATCCGGCCCGGCCGCGCACGTTCGGCCGGGGCTGTGTCCATTGAGGCCCGGCGCGGAGCCCCTGCGTGGTTACGCTCCGCTGCCTCCTCCGGGGCTTGACCGCGCCGGGCCGATCTCGTGCCCGACCCCGGCCGCGAAACGATCACGGCCAACCGCACCCGCGGGTGTGTGGCCGAGCCCACCCCTCACCTGATGAGACACTGAATTCGTGACGACGTCCCTGGAAACCGCGGCAACCACCCTGCGGATCGGCCCCTGCCCGGTCGATCCGCCGGTCGTGTTGGCCCCGATGGCCGGTATCACCAACGTCGCCTTCCGCACCCTGTGCCGGGAGTTCGGCAGCGCCACCTCGATCTACGTCTGCGAGATGATCACCGCCCGAGCGGTGGTGGAACGCAATGAGAAGACGCTGCACATGATGTCGTTCGGGCCCGACGAGAGCCCGCGCTCCATGCAGCTCTACGGCGTCGACCCGAAGACCCTCGGCGAGGCCGTGCGCATCATTGTCGGCGAGGGCTGGGCCGACCATATCGACCTCAACCTCGGCTGCCCGGTGCCCAAGGTGACCCGGCTCGGCGGCGGTGCCGCACTGCCCTACAAGCGGGGACTGTTCCGGGAGATCGTGCGCGCCATGGTCGCCGGGGCCGAACCGGCCGGGGTGCCGATCACGGTGAAATTCCGCATCGGCATCGACGACGACCTCATCACCTATCTCGATACCGGGCGCATCGCCGAGGCCGAAGGGGCCGCGGCTGTCGCGCTGCACGCTCGCACCGCCGCGCAGCGGTATTCCGGCGCGGCCGACTGGACCGCCATCGCGCGGCTCAAGGAAGCCGTCACCACCATTCCCGTGCTCGGTAACGGCGATATCTTCAGCGCCGCCGACGGTGTCCAGATGATGGCCGAAACCGGTTGCGACGGAGTCGTTATCGGCCGCGGCTGCCTCGGCCGCCCCTGGCTGTTCGGCGAACTGGAGGCCGCGCTGCGCGGCCAGCCCGTCCCCGCCGGACCCAATCTCGGCAAGGTCGGCGAAATCCTGTACCGGCATGCCAGCCTGCTCGCCGATCACGATGGCGAGGACAAGGGCATGCGAGATCTGCGCAAGCATATGGCCTGGTACCTCATGGGTTTCCCGGTCGGCTCCGAGCTGCGCCGCAAGTTCGCGACCGTGGGCAGTCTCACCGAATTGGCCGATCTCATCGGACAACTCGATCCGACCGCGCCGTACCCCAAGGATGCCGAGGGACCGCGCGGCAGACAGGGCTCACCCGGCAAGGTCGCGCTACCGCACGGCTGGCTCGACAATCCCGACGACTGTGCGGTCCCGACCGCCGCGGATGTCATGCACAGCGGCGGCTGAATCCAGGAACGGCGACGGCGAGTTGTGCACAGTGCTGGCTGCGGCCGCACACCGGCACCGCTGAGACCTCGCGGTTCTCCGTTCAAGTGGTCCGTTGTGGCGAAATCGTTATCATGGCCTCGGCATCGAAAAGCAAAGTGAGGTTCGTTGGTGGGTGACGATCGGTACGGGCGTACGCCACGACCCGGAGGTCGCGCCCCGTGGGAGCGTTACCCCGCGGACGAGATGGCAGAGCCGCGCTCGCGGCGGTCCCGTCACACCGACGAGGCCACCCCGGGTTCCGCGCCGATTTCGGTGCAGGATCTCGTCGAGCGCGTCGACAGCGAACGCAAGACCCGTCGACGCCGTCGCGCCGAACCCGAGCCCGACGAACCGACCGCCTCCGGACGTGTCCGCCGCGATCCCGAACCCCCCGCCACCCGCCGTACCCCGCCACCGACACCGGATGCGATGGGGTCCGGGCAGATTCGACGCCCGCCGCCGGAAGCCGGGGCCACCAACCGAACCCCCGGGGCCGAGTCCACGGGGGCTCGCCGCGCCGTACCCGCGGACTCCACCGGTGCGCGCCGGGCAGTACCACCGGAGACCACCGGCGCCCGCCAGGCCGTGCCCGCACCGGAGGTCACCGGCTCCGGTCGCACCGCCCCCGCGGATTCGACAGGTGCGCGTCGGGCGGTACCCGCCGTCCCCCCGACAGCCAAGGCGCAACGGCCCGCCCCGGGCGCCAAACGCAATAGCGCCCCGGAATTACCCGCCGTCGGGCGCCGCGCCGCGCCGTTCGGCCCGGGCGGTGATCCGGTCACCGAAGAGCTGCCCGTACTCGCACCCGCTGTCGCCGAACCCAATCTCGATGAGGAACCCCGCGCCATTCCGGGCGTCGCGTCCCCGGCCGACTACCCGACCACGGCACTGCCCAAATCCGTTGGGGCCAAGCCCCTGTCGCGCCTGGCCGCCAATCGCAGCCGCCGCAGCAAGCGAATACGGATGGCGGGCCGCAGCACCGCGACCATCGTCGCGGTCATCGCGCTCCTCATCACCGGTGTCGGCTGGAGTTACCTGAAGGTCAAGGACAATGGCTTCAACCAGGTAACCGCGCTGGACCCGAACTCCACCGACATCATCGACGCCAATGCCCAATACGGTGACGAGAACTTCCTCATTGTCGGCACCGACACCCGTGCGGGTGCGAACGGCGACCTCGGCGCGGGCACCACCGAGGATGCCGAGGGCGCGCGTGCCGATACCGTCATGCTGGTCAATATCCCCGCCAGCCGGGATCGAGTCGTCGCGGTCTCCTTCCCCCGCGATCTCGATGTGACCCGACCGGTGTGCGAAGGCTGGGACAACGAGAAGGCCGACTACAGTGCCGGGACCTTCCAGTCCGCGATCGGCGACAAGCTCAATGCCGTGTACGCCCTCGGCGGGCCCAGGTGTCTGACCAAGGTGATTCAGAAGATGACGGGCCTCAAGGTCAATCACTTCGTCGGCATCGATTTCGCGGGATTCGAGACCATGGTGGACACCATTGGCGGCGTTGAGGTGTGCACCACCAAACCGCTCGTGGACGAAGTCCTGGGCACCATCCTCACCGAGTCGGGTAAGCAGATGGTCAACGGCTCCACGGCCCTGGACTATGTGCGCGCCCGCCATGTGGTCGGCGACCTGCGCAGCGACTACGACCGCATCAATCGGCAGCAGCGCTTCCTGGCCTCATTGCTCCGCGGCGCGCTGTCCAACAAGGTGCTGTTCGACCTGGGCAAGCTCAACGGCTTCATCAATGCCTTCGCACAGCACTCCTTCATGGACAATGTGAACACCAAAGACCTGCTGACGCTGGGTCGCTCACTTCAGAAGGTGGATGCCGGCGCCATCACCTTCCTGACCATCCCCACCGCGGGCACCACCTCCTACGGCAATGAGATCCCGCGCCAATCCGACATCAAGGCGTTGTTCCAGGCGGTCATCGACGATCAGCCGCTGCCCGGTGAGAAAAAGCCGACCACCGATGACCCCACCAGCACCACACAGGCCCCGCCGACCAAACCTAAGCTGACCGCGGTCGATCCGAACATGGTGTCGCTACAGGTATCCAATGGTTCCGGCATGTCCGGCATCGCCGCGAGCGCCGCGACCAAACTGTCGTACCAGGGCTTCCAGATCTACAGCACCGGCAATTTCTCCGAGGGCACCTCGACCGCCACCACAGTCCGCTACTCCAGCGGATACGAAGCCGCCGCCGCCACGGTCGCCAGCGCCATCCCCGGCGCGAGTCTCGAGGAGACCTCCGGTCTCGGCAGCATTGTCGAGGTCGTCCTGGGCACGAACTTCAGCGGTACCGTCACGGCCCCGACCGATTTCGGTGAGACGCTGCCCGACGCCCCTGTCAGTACCTCCGCTTCCGCGACGCCGGTCACACTTCCGTCGGACCTGGAACACATCAACGCCGCGGACGCCACCTGCGAGTAGTGGCCCACACCACCTGCGACAACCACTGCGAGGCCGACCAACACCGACGGTTCACCAACCGTTGGTGACTTGGTCAGCGGCGACCACTACTGTTGCGTTTCATGCGTGTCATCTACAACGAACAAATGGCCGAGCTGGCCGACCTGCTCGGTGGCATGGCCGGCCTCGCGGGCGACGCGATGGAGCAGGCGACCAAATCGCTGCTCGACGCCGACCTCGAGCTGGCGGAGCGGGTGATCACCGAATACGACCGAATCGCAGAGATGATCGCGCTGGCCGAGGAGAAGGCGTTCGCGCTGCTCGCGCTGCAGGCGCCGGTCGCCGGTGATCTCCGGCAGGTGGTGAGCGCCATTCAGATCGTCTCCGACGTCAACCGGATGGGTGTGCTCGCGTTGCACGTCGCCCGGATGACCCGGCGGCGCTTCCCGAACCACGCGGTGCCGGAGGCGGTCAACACCTACTTCGCCGAAATGGGCCGTATCGCGGTCAAGATGGGCGCGGCGGCCAAGGAGGTGCTCGAGACCCGCGATCCCGAGCGCGCCGCCAAGCTCAATGATGACGACGAAGCGATGGACGACCTGCGCAAGCACCTGTTCACGCTGATCATGGACCGGGACTGGAACTACGGCGTCCCGTCCGCCGTCGATGTCGCGCTGCTGGGCCGCTACTACGAGCGGTTCGCCGACCACGCCGTCGAAATCGGCCGCCGGGTCGTCTTCCTCGTCACCGGCGTACTGCCGCCCGATGCGGATTCGGAGAAGGAAGCCCCCCTCTGAGGGGAGGGCCCAACTCTCGGGACTCTCAGGGGCTCCGCCCCTGAAACCCCTGGGTAGCGGGGCTCACACGCCCGGGCAGGCAATGGCCGAATGCCCGGGTAGACACGGCTCGCACACTCCCACACGAGCAACGGGGCCCGGGCAGACGACGACCGAACGCCCGAGCGGGCAAAGCCCACACGTTCGGGCAGGCAACGACCGAACGCCCGGGCAGACACGACTCGCACACCCGCGCACGAGCAACGAGGCCCGCACACCCGGGCACGAGCAACGGGCCCGCACCTGGCAGGCGACGACAGAGTGCCCGAGATGGCAAAGCCCACACGGTTCGGGCAGGCAACGACCGAATGCCTGAGCCAGCATGGCTCGCAGACTCGGGGCAGGCAACGACCGGACGTCTGGGCCGGCCAGACACGCACAGCGCGAGCAGGCAGGGGCCCACACCGGCAGGCAACGGCCGAACTCCCGGAGAGACACAACCGGACGCCTGGGCAGACATGGCACGCACACAGAGGCATGAGCAGGTAGGGCTCGGGCAGGCAATGGCCGAACGCCCCAGCGGGTAAGGGCCCCACACACGGGCCCCGTATTGCCGATGATGACGAGCACTCCGGCGCCCGCTATTGCGCGGGCGCCGGAGCTGGTTGAGCTCCGAATCAGGGTTGGTCGGAGTCGTTTTCATCCTCGCTCTTGCGCCAGCCGAGTAGTAGGGACTGGCCGGGTTCCGGCCGCCACGGCAGGGCCACAGCCACCACCACCGCGCACACCAGCAGGGTGCCGACGGCAACCATGGACGCGGAGTGGGAACCCTCCAGGGCCGCGACCTTCATGGCGTGGACCAGGCTGTCGCGGGACGGCTCCAGGATCGGATTGATCGGGGCCTTCATGATTTCCAGCACGCTGATCGGCGTATTGCCCGCCAGATCCTTCTGCCGCGCGTTCATAATCGCGTCCGGAACGGCGGCGATCCTGTCACGCACCCGATCGCTGTAGATGGAGCTCATAATCGAGCCGAGCAGCGCCACCCCGAGCGCGCCGCCGACCTCGCGGGTGGTGTCGTTGACCGCCGAACCCGCGCCCGCCTCCTCCAGCGGTACCGATCCCATAATGGATTCCGTCGCCGGACCCTGCACCACCGCGAAGCCGATGCCCATGAGCACCATGGAGATGACTACCGGTCCCAGATAAGGGGTTTCGACCGTCGTCTGCCCGGCGATGTACATAGCGACCGCCAGAATCAGCACACCGCTCACAATTACCGCAGTCGCACCGACCCGCTGCGCCAGCAGCGTCGCCGCCGGGGCTCCGATACCCACCGCCAGCGCGAAAGGCAGTGAGTGGATGCCGAATTCGAGCGGGCTCAACTCCTTGACACCCTGGAAGTACTGGGTGATCAGGAACAGGAATCCGAAGGCACAGAAGTAGGACACGGTAATCGCCATGGCGGGCACCGCGAATCGACGGATCCGGAACAGTCGCATATTCAATACCGGCGTCGCGACGCGGAGCTCCCAGGCCACGAAGGCGGCCAGCGCCACAATCGAAATCAGGTATCCCAGCAGGCTTTCCGTGGACAGCCAGCCGTGTTTCGGCGCTTCGATAATGGACCACACCAGCAGGGTCACACCGAGCAGCGACAGCACAATGCCGATGCGGTCCAGCCGATTCACATGTGAAGCACGCGATTCCGGAGCGGTCCACCACACGGCGACAATGGCGACCAACGCCACCGGCACATTGATCCAGAACACCGAATGCCAGGAGAAGTGCTCCAGTAGCCAGCCACCCACCGTCGGCCCGATGGCAATCGCTATGCCCGCCATGGCCGTCCACACCGCGATGGCGGCGGCGCGCTCCCGCGCCGTGGTGAAGATATTGGTCAGCAGCGCCAGCGTCGCCGGGAACACCATGGCCGCGAAGATGCCCATACCCGCACGCGCCGCGATCACCTGCCCGAGCCCGCTCGACAGCGCTCCGGCCGCCGACATGACGGCCACACCGACCAGACCCCACAGCAGGAATCGGCGGCGCCCGTACCGGTCGCCCAGATGCCCCATCGCCAGCAGCAGTCCGGCGAACGCCAGGGTGAACGCGTCCACAATCCACTGCAGCCCGGCCATATCCGCCTGCAACTGCACAGCCATCGACGGCAGCGCCACATTCACCAGCGTGTTGTCCAGCACCACCAGCAGCTCAGCCAGGCTGATCGCGACCAACGCCGCGATCTTCGCCCGCTGCGATAGTCCCGATGCCTCTCCGGACCTGCGGCTCGCCATTGAGACCGTCATCCGACACCTCCTCATTAGACCGATCGGTGTACCCGTAGAGGAAGACTAGCTGTTACCGACAGTTGCACACAATCTTCTGAGGCGGCTATGACGCAGCACACATACCGCAACAGCGCTGAATAGTGGACGCCGACGAGAAGCGGCCCCGGCCCAAAGGATCCGGGGTCGCCGACCGCCCGCATAACGCCTGCGCCCAACAAGTCCGGGGAGGCCACCCGCTCCCACAGACAACTGGCGACCGTCGTCATTCCGGCGT